>NZ_CP007452.1:0-748754 GCF_000597865.1 Peptoclostridium acidaminophilum DSM 3953
TTATTGAGGTTACTGTTTTTATCAATTTAATTCCAAGTTTCATTATTGTTCATATATATGTGAATAAGTTTCAGCTGCACTTTATCTTTATTTGGGAGGATTTTATAATGAATTTAAACAACCTTTGGGAAAACGCCCTAAAAATAATAAAAACAGAACTCACTCCCGCAAGCTACAACGCATTTTTTTCCACTATAGAACCCGTTAAAATAAGCAAGGGCTCTGTTATTTTGAATGTTCCAAATGATTTCATGAAGGGTATTTTGGAAGCAAGGTATATGAATATCATTGAAAAATCAATAAACCAGCTATCGTCAGAAAAATATACTGTTAAATTCACAATTGAAAAGGAAGAAGATGACGATGATGATGTATGCCCGGATGAAACCTCTGATTCTACAAAATCTGAAGCCTTGGTATATTCCAATCTTAATCCCAAATATACGTTTGATACATTTGTAATAGGCAATAACAACAGATTTGCCCATGCCGCCTGCGTTGCAGTTTCAGAAGCTCCTTCAAAAGCATACAACCCTCTTTTCATATACGGAGGCGTCGGACTTGGCAAAACCCACCTCATGCATGCCATAGGACATCACGTGGTTTCTCAAAATCCACTTGCAAAAGTTATGTACGTTTCATCGGAAAAGTTTACAAACGAGCTTATCAACTCCATAAAGGACGACCGCAACGAACAGTTCAGAAACAGATAC
Organism: Peptoclostridium acidaminophilum DSM 3953; assembly: GCF_000597865.1. GTDB lineage: Bacteria > Bacillota > Clostridia > Peptostreptococcales > Peptostreptococcaceae > Peptoclostridium_A > Peptoclostridium_A acidaminophilum. The sequence continues at coordinate 714 of NZ_CP007452.1, forward strand.
CGGAACGTAGACGTGCTTCTAGTTGACGATATACAGTTCATAGCCGGCAAGGAAAGGACTCAGGAGGAGTTTTTCCATACGTTCAACGACCTTCACGGTGCAAACAAACAAATTATAATCTCAAGTGACCGCACCCCAAAGGAAATACCAACACTCGAGGACCGCTTGAGATCCAGATTTGAAATGGGACTTATAGCAGATATACAGCCTCCAGATTTTGAAACGAGAGTAGCTATACTTCGGAAAAAAGCCCAGACAGAAAATATCGAGATTCACAATGAAGTCATGTCATATATAGCCAAGAATATTAAATCTAACATAAGAGAGCTTGAAGGCGCACTTATAAGAGTTGTTGCGTATTCATCACTCGCAAATAGGGAGGTAACCCTTGAGCTGGCTGGCGAAGCCTTAAAGGATATAATAACACCATCCAGACCTAAGGAAATAACCGTCGAAATCATAAAACAAAAGGTTGCTGAAAATTTCAATATAAAAATGGATGATTTCAGCTCTAAAAAAAGAACACGCTCTATTGCATATCCAAGACAAGTTGCTATGTATCTATGCCGCGAGCTGACAGAGATGTCTCTTCCAAAGATAGGAGAAGAATTTGGAGGCCGCGACCATACCACAGTGATACACGCATACGACAAGATCTCGGATGATGTCAAGCAGGACAACAGCGCTGGCGAAAAAATAAAAAAAATAATAGCTGACCTCAAAGAGTAGTATTAAAATAAGGCTTGTTGAATAGAACAAGCCTTTACTCACTTTTTTTTGCTTTTTATATTTACTAACATATGCAGTTGATATCTACAGCGATTTGTTGATAACATATTCTAATCAGAATTCAATCAAAAAAACTGCTCGTTTTTGATTTTTTTTATCCACACACTTTCAATTCCAGCAATCATTTCATTTTTCAATGTATACAGGAGTTTTCCACATATCAACAGCGCCTACTGTTACTACTAGCATATTTATATTACTTTTTTTATATTAAGGAGGTTGTCCACAATGAAATTGTTGTGCAGTCAAAAAGATTTGTCTCAAGCCATTAACACAGTACAAAGAGCAGTATCTCAAAGAACAACTATGCCTATACTAAAAGGCATACTCCTTGAAACAAGCGGTGACAAACTCAAGCTTATAGGAAATGACCTTGAACTGGGGATAGAAACATATGTTGATGCCCAGACTATTGAAGAGGGATCCGTTATAATTGACTCGAAGCTTTTTGGTGAAATAGTAAGGAAATTGCCAGAATCATATATACATATAGAAAGTGATGAGCAAAATAACATAACAATAAAATGTGAGCATTCTGAATTTACGCTCAAGGGACATTCTCCTGTTGAATATCCACAGCTTCCGGAATTGGATGAAGGTTTACTCTATGATATAGAGCCTCAAAAATTAAAGGATATGATAAGACAGACTGTTTTTGCAATATCACAGGATGAGACTAAACCTTTGCTCATGGGAGAGCTATTTGAAATACAAGGTAACAGCATGAGCTTGGTTGCACTTGATGGCTACAGACTTGCAATAAGCACTTCTACCATAGAAAACACCATAGGAGATATAAGCGTAATAATACCGGGCAAAGCTCTGATGGAAATAAATAGAACAATAAGCGGCGAAGAAGAAAGCATGAGTATGTCATTCACTCAAAAGCACGCACTGTTTAAGCTCGGAAGCACAAGGATAATAACGAGACTTCTTGAGGGGGAGTTTATCAACTACAAGCAAATAATTCCAAAGGATAACTCTCTCGTTGTAACCTCAAGCAGAAGAGAGCTTCAGGACAGCATAGAAAGGGCATCGCTGCTTGCAAGGGAAGGCAGAAACAATCTCATAAAATTTTCAATAACAGACGGGCTAATGATTATAACCTCTAATTCGGAGGTTGGAAATGTGTACGAAGAGGTAAATGTAACACTAGAGGGTGGAAACCTTGAAATAGCATTTAATTCAAGATATCTGCTCGATTCTCTTAAGGTTCTTGAAAGTGAAGAGATGAACATGTATTTTTCAAGCAGTGTAAGTCCGTGCGTGATAAAGCCTGCAGACAATCCAGGATACACATACATGCTTTTGCCGGTTAGAATATCTTCAGGCAGCTAAGGCAATATTAAGACGGCGATTTTATAATTCAAACAGGGCTTATGGATATTTTCCGGCATCCATTAGGATATTGGAGCATTCACAGGCTCTGTTTTTATATTTTATAAAAACAGACACAAATATTTTTGTGCTATAATATAATGATTAGCTTTTTGGTAATAGGATACTAAGGGGGGATAATATTGAAAATAGACATAACCTCTGAATATATAAAGCTGGACCAGCTTTTAAAATATGCAGAAGTGACATCTTCGGGCGGCGAATCCAAGATTATGATTCAAAACGGAGAGGTTAAGGTAAATGGTGAGGTTGAAACCAGGAGAGGAAAGAAGATCTTCCCTGGAGATATAGTGGAAGTCGGCGGTGAAAAAATCGAGATACAGGGATAAGAAGGAGCTTTTGTTAGATGCATCTTGACAGTCTTAGGCTTGTAAATTACAGGAATTATTCGGACGTTGAGATTTCATTTAATCCCAACATAAACATAATAGTCGGAAAAAACGGACAGGGAAAGACGAACATACTCGAGTCGATATATTTTCTGGCTGTAGGCAAGTCTTTTCGAACAAGCAAAGACAGGGAAGCAGTTAAATTCGGCTGCAAAAACGCGTATATAGCATCAAATTTTATAAAAAACGGCCGCAAAAATACGCTGGAGTTTTTAATAGGCAGCAGTTCGAAGGCTGTAAAGAAAAATGGATTAGCACTCCTTAGAATGTCCGAGCTTCTGGGCAACCTCAATGTTGTTGTATTTTCACCTGAGGACATAAGGATACTAAAGGATTCTCCTTCAGAAAGGCGAAGATTTATTGACAGGGAGATATCGCAGATATCACCCAGGTATTATGCCAATTTATCTGATTACAACAAGATACTTAGCCAAAGGAACAACTATCTAAAAAATGACAAGCTGGACATGCCGCTTGTGGAAATATTTGACAGGCAGCTTTGCCATTGCGCCGGAGCAATATATATGGCAAGAAGAGATTTCATAAGCAAGCTGTCTGAATACGCACTCGAATTTCACTCAAGCATAGTGGGCAGGAGAGAGGAATTCAGGATAAACTATATAAACCAGCTGAATATAGGCATGGATGACACGCCCCAGAGTGCGGAGTCTGCTCTTTTTGAACTTCTCTCCAGAAAAAGGGAAGATGACATAAGAAAAAGGAACACGGGGTATGGCCCTCACAGGGATGATATTCAAGTTATAGTGGATTCTTTGGATGTAAAGATATACGGCTCGCAAGGCCAGCAAAGGACTGCCTCGATAGCTATTAAACTTTCCGAGCTTGAGCTTATGAAGGCGGAAACAGGAGAATATCCGGTGCTGCTTCTTGATGATGTCTTCAGCGAGCTTGATGAAAAAAGACAAAAACTGCTCATAGATAGTATCAGCGGCATTCAAACATTCGTCACTACCGCAGAAAATGCACATATAGATATTTTCGAGGGCAAGGAGTATGCAGTATTCAACATAGATGGGGGAAAAGTATTATAGGCGGAGGTAGTTTATGTTTTTTCACCTGGGAGAGAATCATTACATTGATGCTAAGGAAATACTTATGATTATAGATATCAAGTCGGCTCTTAGCTCTAAAATAACTAGAGATTTTATTGAAAAGGCAAAAAACTCTGGAAACAGCGTAATGCTAAGCAGCGGCAAGCCAAAGTCAATAATTGTTGCAAGAAAGAAGATTTCAAAGGGATATGTTATAAAAGCATATTATTCTTCAATATCTTCAACCACTCTGCTTAAAAGGTCTTACCAATATGATTTTTCTTCTTTTGAAATGGAGGTTATATAATGCAAGAATACGGAGCACAACAGATTCAGGTTCTAGAAGGGCTTGAGCCGGTCAGAAAAAGGCCGGGAATGTATATAGGTTCAACAGGGCCAAGGGGGCTTCACCATCTTGTGTATGAGGTGGTTGACAACAGTATAGACGAGGCGCTTGCAGGATACTGCAGTGACATATACGTTTCAATAGAGCCTGACAACTCGATAGTAGTAATCGACAATGGAAGGGGAATACCTACGGGTAAACACCCAAAAACAGGCAAGTCTGCAGTGGAGACAGTGCTTACTGTGCTGCACGCAGGAGGCAAGTTTGGGGAAGGCGGATATAAGGTTTCAGGAGGACTTCACGGCGTAGGTGTGTCTGTTGTAAACGCCCTTTCAGAAAAGCTTGAAGTCATAGTGAAAAGGGAAGGCAAGATATATTCCCAGACTTTTATGAGGGGAGCATCACAAGGGGATCTTGCGGTTGTAGGCGAAACAAGCGAAACCGGAACAACAATCAAATTCAAGCCTGACAAGGAAATATTCGAAGATATAGAATATAAATTTGACACACTCGAGCACAGGCTGAGGGAGCTGGCTTTCCTTAACAAGGGGATCAAGATAATACTTGAGGACAAAAGGTTTGAGAGGGAACAAAAGAAAGAATTCATGTACAGGGGCGGAATTGTTGAGTTTGTAAAACACCTGAACAAGAACAGAACGTCAATACAAGAGGACGTTATATATTTTGAAAAGCAAGTCGAGGATTGCACTGTCGAAGTGGCTATGCAGTATACGGATGGTTTCACGGAAAACATATATTCATTTGCAAACAACATAAACACCCATGAAGGCGGAAGCCATCTTACTGGTTTCAAGGCTTCGCTTACTAAGGTGCTGAATGACTATGCAAGAAAGTACGGCTCGCTAAAGGAAAAGGAAGAAAACTTCACGGGTGAAGACATAAGGGAAGGTCTTACAGCCATTATCTCCGTAAAGCTCACAAATCCTCAGTATGAGGGACAGACAAAGACTAAGCTCGGGAACACTGAGGTAAGGGGAATAGTCGAGGGAGTTACATCTGAGAATCTCGAGGCGTTCCTTGAGGAAACACCGAATTCGGCCAAGATAATAGTCGAAAAATGTCTCAGGGCTCAAAGAGCCAGAAATGCAGCAAAAAAGGCAAGAGAGCTTGCAAGGAGAAAAAGCGCTCTTGAGAGCACATCACTTCCTGGAAAGCTGGCCGACTGTTCGGAAAAGGACCCTGCAAAATCAGAGGTATATATAGTCGAGGGAGACTCTGCGGGAGGCTCTGCAAAGCAGGGCAGGGACAGAAACACACAGGCGATACTGCCTATAAGGGGTAAAATACTTAATGTTGAAAAGTCAAGGCTAGACAAGATACTCTCGTCTGACGAGATAAAAAATATGATAACTGCATTCGGCTGCGGCATAGGCAATGAGCTTGACCTTGCAAGGCTCAGATACCACAAGATAGTAATAATGACGGATGCCGACGTTGACGGAGCTCACATCAGGACGCTTCTGCTTACCTTCTTCTTCAGATATATGAGGGACCTTATTGAAAACGGATATATATATATAGCCCAGCCGCCCCTTTACCAGGTTAAAAAGGGCAGAAAAGAGCATTATGTATACAATGACAAGGAGCTCGAGAAATTGCTTGAAGAGATAGGTAGAAAAGGTATAGGAATACAGAGATACAAAGGTCTTGGAGAGATGAATCCAGAGCAGCTTTGGGAGACTACTATGAATCCTGATCACAGGACGCTTCTCCAGGTTAGTATAGATGATGCAGCTCATTCAGATGAAATATTCTCGATGCTCATGGGAGACAAGGTTGAGCCAAGGAGAGAATTCATAGAGCAAAATGCAAGATATGTAAGCAATCTGGATTTCTAGTAGATAAGATGGGATATCTTGCAGGAAAAATTTTGTCCGGAGAGGAGAAAAGATTTGATGAATTCAGGAGAAAAAGATAAAGTTATTGAAATACAGATAGAAGAAGAGATGAAAAAATCGTATATTGACTACGCAATGTCTGTAATAGTAGGACGTGCGCTTCCTGATGTAAGGGACGGACTAAAGCCGGTACACAGGAGGATACTTTATGCGATGAATGACCTGGGGCTATATCCAGAAAAGGCCTACAGGAAATCGGCAACAGTTGTCGGTGAAGTTCTGGGTAAATACCATCCGCACGGTGACGCATCTGTATATGACGCCATGGTTAAAATGGCGCAGGACTTTTCAATGAGAAAGCAACTTGTTGACGGCCACGGAAACTTCGGTTCTGTGGATGGCGACAGCGCCGCTGCTATGCGTTATACGGAGGCAAAGCTCTCGAAGCTTGCAATGGAGCTTCTAAGGGACATAGACAAGGAGACTGTGGCTTTTGCCCCAAACTACGATGAAAGCAGGGAGGAGCCTACAGTGCTCCCTGCAAAGTACCCGAATCTGCTTGTAAACGGCTCCAATGGAATAGCTGTCGGCATGGCCACATCTATTCCGCCGCATAATCTTGGGGAGGTCATAGATGGAGTAGTGTCATATATTGACAATCCTGAAATAAGCGTACCTGAACTGGTACAGCATATAAAAGGACCTGATTTTCCAACAGGGGGCATAATACTAGGCAAAAATGACATGGAGGCTGCTTACCAAAAAGGCAGAGGCAGAGTAAGGGTTAGGGCCAAGGCTGAAATAGAGGAGACAAACAAGGGCAGAGAGAGGATAGTAATAACAGAGATACCTTACCAGGTAAACAAGGCCAGGCTTATAGAAAAGATAGCAGACCTTGTAAAGGACAAGAGAATAGAAGGAATATCAGACCTTAGGGACGAGAGCAACAGGCAGGGAATGAGGATAGTTGTAGACCTCAAAAGGGATGTAAACTCAAGTGTGGTGCTTAACCAGCTCTACAAGCACACCCAACTGGAAGATACCTACAGCATAATAATGCTCTCGCTTGTAAACGGCGAACCAAAGGTACTCAACCTCAAGCAGATGATATACCACTATGTGGAGCACCAGAAGGAAATAATAACAAGAAGGACCAAATTCGACCTTAAAAAGGCGCAGGACAGGGCCCACATACTTGAAGGCCTTAAGATAGCCCTAGACAATCTTGATGAAGTTATAAAGATAATAAGAGGCAGTTCGGACGGTCAGGTAGCAAAGGAAGAGCTGATAGGCAGGTTTGCACTTTCAGAGCCTCAGGCCCAGGCGATACTCGATATGAGGCTGCAAAGGCTTACAGGGCTTGAGAGAGGAAAGATCGAAACAGAATACAATGAATTAATGGACCTCATAAAATCTCTCCAAGAGATACTAGCAAGCGAGCAAACGCTCATGGGTATAATAAAGGGCGAGCTTAATGCAGTAAAAGAAAAATTTGCAGACAAGAGAAGGACAAAAATCAGGGCTGTCGAAGAGGAAATAAACATAGAAGACCTTATTGAAGATGAGGAGATTGCAATAACTCTAACTCACCTTGGATATATAAAAAGAGTCACATCAGATACCTACAAGAGCCAAAGAAGAGGAGGAAAAGGCATAAGTGCCCTGAGTACAAGGGAAGCTGATTTTGTCGAGCATCTCGTGACAACAACTACTCACAGCAGAGTACTCTTCTTCACAAACAAGGGCAGGGTATACAGGATAAAGGCTTATGAAATTCCTGAAGGCAAGAGACAGGCAAAGGGCATGGCATTAGTGAACATAATACCTCTTGAAAAAGATGAAAAAGTCACAGCTATAATTCCATATATTGAGGCAGAGGCTGAAAAATATCTCCTGCTTTGCACAAAGAAAGGGATAATGAAAAAAACTCTGCTTTCAGAGTTCAGAAAGAGCAAGAGAAATGGACTTATCGCAATAAACCTTCGCGATGACGATGAGCTTATAGGCGTGAAGCTTACAGACGGGTATCAGGAGATAATGCTCGTTACAAGAAAGGGAATGTCTATAAGATTTAGCGAGCAGGATATAAGGCCTATGGGAAGAAGCGCCATGGGTGTAAAAGCCATGACGATTCCAAAGGATGACGAGCTTGTGTCAATAAGTCTTGTGGGTGAAGGTGATGAGCTGCTTGTAGTAAGTGAAAAGGGCTTTGGGAAGAGAACCCTTCTTGACGAGTACAGGCTTCAGTCCAGGGGTGGAAAAGGAATAAAAACCTATAATGTAAACGAAAAGACGGGATTCATAGCGGGTTCCAAGACGGTTAACACAGATGATGAACTTATGATTATAAGCTCCGATGGAGTACTTATAAGACTGAAGGTTGAGGGTATATCTCAGTTTGGAAGGGCGACAAGCGGAGTCAAGCTTATGAAAACTGAAGAGGATGCACATATAGTTTCAATAGCCAAGATACTCGCGGACGAGGATGAAGAATAAGAATTATATTTTAAAATTCAGCTTGTTCTTGTCATGTTAGTTTTCAAATAGAATCTTAGAGCTATACATGGATATTTGTCCTTAGTATGGTTCTAAGATTTTTTTATATAAAATAGAATTTTGATTGAACGCTTTTTGCAAAATGGAGCCTTTTTTATTGTATAATGACAACAAGGGAATTTCATATTTTGGATTTAAACAAAACAAATAAAACTGTCAATAAAAAAATGTTTAATGACTGATTGAAATGTGTATAAATATATTTGTCTGCATATTTTGTGAATGCAAAAATAAAATTTAAAAATGGAATTCCATTCAATTTTATAAATTGGTTGGGGGGAGGTAAATTTGAAAAAGGCTAAATACGTTGCAATTGGAGCTGTGCTTGGAGCTGTTGCCGCGGCATTGCTGACTCCTAAGACAGGCAAACAGCTTAGAGTTCAAACTGTTGCTGCAGCAAAAAAAATAGCAGGCGGGTCAGATAACATCATTGAAGTTATAAAGGAGTTTGTTTTAAATAAAAATATGTCAGCAGATATAGTTCAGCCGGAAGAAGAGATTATAATAAGCAAGGACTACACCATAAAGGAGAACATTGAAAATGAAGGTTAGTTTGTGGGAAGTAAGCCTTTTCATATCTGCACTTGGTTTTTTTGTTTTATGTATAAACCTGTCGTATGCTGTAAGAAGCACTGACAAGATTGTAAGAAAAACTACAGAGATGCTTGAAAAAAATGAACCCAAAATAGATAAAATAGTTGAAAGTACTAGTGGAATAGTTGAAAATGTCAAATTAGTAACCAATGTTTCATCAATTATTACAGGTTTCATGTCAAAGTCAAAAAACAAATAGCAGCCAGGGAGGGAGATACTTTATGTCACTTGTAATCAATAAGAATTTCGACGAGGAAAAAAATGTTTGGGATGTAGCACTAAAGGGAGAAGTAGATATATATACTGCAAACAAGCTTAAGGAAACTCTTATAGACATGGTTTCAGAAAAGCCACAGGATATACTAATAGATGCGTCAAGTCTTGAGTATATAGATTCAACAGGTCTGGGCGTTCTAATAGGAGCGTTAAAGAGATTAAAGCAGCACGACAAGGATATATATATTAGGGAAACAAAGGTAAACGTAAGAAAGATATTCAACATAACAGGACTTGATAAAATATTTAAGTTGGAGGGATAGATTTTGGATGTTATAAAGAATCAGACACTAGATAAGGAGTTGGCTTCTGAAGTTGATGTCATATCAATGACGATCCCAAGCAGACCAGAATATGTAGGCGTAATAAGACTGACTGTTTCAGCTATTGCAAATAGAATAGGATTTAACATTGAAGATATAGAGGATATTAAAGTTGCGGTTGCCGAAGCGTGCACAAACGCTATTCAGCACAGTTATAAAAATGCAAAGAATTTTTATGTTGGATTTGAGGTCGGCATAGACAGCTTGGGCATAATAGTAAAGGATGAAGGAACAGGCATAAAAGTTGAGGATGTAAAAGAGCCTCAGCTAGGAGAACTTAAAGAAGGCGGCTTAGGAATATTCATAATAAAAAGTCTTATGGATGAAGTTAGCTTCAGCTGTGAAATTGAAAAAGGGACAGAAATAAAGATGGTCAAGTTTTTGCATGAGAATTATTAGGAGTGATATTTGATGGCAAAAAAATCTAATAAAAAAACTGGCCCAAGGGATTCTTTTTATGCTGACAAGAGTGACAAAGAGCTTTTTTTACTATACCGCGAAAACAAGGATGTCGATATAAGAAATGAGCTTATAAACAGAAATTTGTATATAGTCGAAATACTTTCAAAGAAATTCATAAACAAGGGCATCGAATATGAAGATATATACCAGGTGGCTTCACTTGGGCTAATATATGCAATAGAAAGGTTCGATACAGACAAGGGTTTTGAATTTTCCAGCTTTGCAACTCCAACCATAATAGGGGAAATCAAAAAATATTTCAGGGATAAGGGCTGGTCTATAAGAGTCCCACGAAGGATACAGGAGCTCTCGAAAAAGGTCAATACTGCAAGTGTATTTCTTCAGCAGCAGCTCCACAGAGTGCCCAAGGTTGAGGATATAGCCAACTATCTTGGCTGCAGCCAGGAAGATGTGCTTGAAGCAATAGATGCCTCATATGTATATAAGCCAAAATCGCTTGATCTTTCATATGATAACGACGGAGACGACAAAGACATACAGCTTATGGATCTTGTGGGAAGCGAGGACAAAAGCTTCACGAATATAGAAAATAAGGATTTTCTTGAAAGGGCCATGTCAAAGCTCAATGAGATAGAGCTAAAGATAATAAATGACAGGTTCTTCAGCAACAAGACCCAAATGGCCATAGCAAACGAGCTTGGTGTTTCGCAGATGACAGTTTCGAGGATAGAAAAAAAAGTGCTGTCAAAACTAAAGAAAGAATATGAGAAGATGTCATTGTAATTGCATAGGGCTATGTTTCAGCTGTTTCATAACATAGCCTTGAATGGCAGGGGATGGTAATTAAAGTTTTCAGGTAAAAAGTATTGACTGAAGGCTTGAAAGCTGTTATATTAGTCTATGTCGCCGAGAGCGGCAGAGAATTGGAACAGAGAATAAATTAAAAACAAACAAAAAGATGTTGACTTTGGAGTCTTGGAGTGATAAGATATATTAGTCACATCGCAAATTGAACCTTGAAAACTAAACAGCAGGCTTATTTTTTAAAGATGGCAAAGCCATCGAAATTATTTAAAGTCAGTGAGACATCGTAAGATGTCAAAGTGAGCTAAAGGGACATAGTCCCAAGGATTTCTTTTTAAGAGTTTGATCCTGGCTCAGGATGAACGCTGGCGGCGTGCTTAACACATGCAAGTCGAGCGAACAAAGCGGGAGGGAGTCTTCGGACAAAGCCCCGCTGCGTGAGCGGCGGACGGGTGAGTAACACGTGGGCAACCTGCCCTATGCACAGGGATAACGCACCGAAAGGTGTGCTAATACCGGATAAAGCGAGATGTCCGCATGGACGACTCGCCAAAGCTTTTGCGGCATAGGATGGACCCGCGTCCCATTAGCTAGTTGGTGAGGTAACGGCTCACCAAGGCTGCGATGGGTAGCCGACCTGAGAGGGTGATCGGCCACACTGGAACTGAGACACGGTCCAGACTCCTACGGGAGGCAGCAGTGGGGAATATTGCACAATGGGCGAAAGCCTGATGCAGCAACGCCGCGTGAGCGATGAAGGCCTTCGGGTCGTAAAGCTCTGTCCCAAGGGAAGATAATGACGGTACCTTGGGAGGAAGCCCCGGCTAACTACGTGCCAGCAGCCGCGGTAATACGTAGGGGGCAAGCGTTATCCGGAATCACTGGGCGTAAAGGGTGCGTAGGCGGTCTTGCAAGCCAGAGGTGAAAGGCTATGGCTCAACCATAGTGAGCCTTTGGAACTGCCGGACTTGAGTACAGGAGAGGAAAGTGGAATTCCTAGTGTAGCGGTGAAATGCGTAGATATTAGGAGGAACACCAGTGGCGAAGGCGACTTTCTGGACTGTTACTGACGCTGAGGCACGAAAGCGTGGGGAGCGAACAGGATTAGATACCCTGGTAGTCCACGCCGTAAACGATGAGTGCTAGGTGTCGGGGGTCAAACCTCGGTGCCGCAGCTAACGCATTAAGCACTCCGCCTGGGGAGTACGCTCGCAAGAGTAAAACTCAAAGGAATTGACGGGGACCCGCACAAGCAGCGGAGCATGTGGTTTAATTCGAAGCAACGCGAAGAACCTTACCTGGACTTGACATCCCTTTGACCGCTTCGTAACGGAAGCTTTCTCTTCGGAGACAAAGGTGACAGGTGGTGCATGGTTGTCGTCAGCTCGTGTCGTGAGATGTTGGGTTAAGTCCCGCAACGAGCGCAACCCCTATCTTTAGTTGCCAGCACTTAGGGTGGGCACTCTAGAGAGACTGCCGAGGACAACTCGGAGGAAGGTGGGGATGACGTCAAATCATCATGCCCCTTATGTTCAGGGCTACACACGTGCTACAATGGGCGGTACAACGGGTTGCGAGCTCGCGAGAGCAAGCCAATCCCTTAAAGCCGTTCTCAGTTCGGATTGCAGGCTGAAACTCGCCTGCATGAAGTCGGAGTTGCTAGTAATCGCGGATCAGAATGCCGCGGTGAATGCGTTCCCGGGTCTTGTACACACCGCCCGTCACACCATGGGAGTCGGGGGCGCCCGAAGTCAGCTGTCCAACCGCAAGGGGGAGGCTGCCGAAGGTGAAACTGATGACTGGGGTGAAGTCGTAACAAGGTAGCCGTATCGGAAGGTGCGGCTGGATCACCTCCTTTCTAAGGAGAAATAGCCTGCTGTTTAGTCTTGAGGGCTCAAGCCTTCAAAATTGAACAGCTTTTTTTATGCGTGGGGGTATAGCTCAGTTGGGAGAGCACCTGCCTTGCAAGCAGGGGGTCATGAGTTCGAATCTCATTATCTCCACCATTTGTACCTTGAAAACTGCATAGCTTTAGATAAAATGGTCAAGTTATTAAGGGCATAAGGCGGATGCCTTGGCACTAGGAGCCGATGAAGGACGCGGTAAGCTGCGATAAGCTTCGGGGAGACGCAAGCAGTCATTGATCCGAAGATTTCCGAATGGGGAAACCCACATGGAGTAATGTCCATGTATCATTAGATGAATACATAGTCTAATGAGGGGAACCCGGGGAACTGAAACATCTAAGTACCCGGAGGAAGAGAAAGAAAAATCGATTCCCGGAGTAGCGGCGAGCGAAAAGGGAAGAGCCCAAACCGACGAGGTTTACCTTGTCGGGGTTGCGGATGCATTCACAATGAAGTAATCACTGTAGTTGAAGAGGTCTGGAAAGGCCCACCATAGAAGGTAACAGTCCTGTAAACGAAACGGCGATCTTTAGAGTGTATTCCAGAGTACCACGGGACACGTGAAACCCTGTGGGAAGCTGGGGGGACCACCCCCCAAGGCTAAATACTACCTAGTGACCGATAGCGCATAGTACCGTGAGGGAAAGGTGAAAAGAACCCCGGGAGGGGAGTGAAATAGAACCTGAAACCTTATGCCTACAAACTGTGGAAGCACATTATTAGTGTGACCGCGTACTTTTTGTAGAACGGGCCAACGAGTTACGGTATGTAGCAAGGTTAAGGGCTTTGAGGCCTGGAGCCGCAGCGAAAGCGAGTCTTAAATGGGCGTTTAGTTACATGCTGTAGACCCGAAACCGGGCGACCTATCCATGGACAGGATGAAACGAAAGTAAAATTTCGCGGAGGTCCGAACCCACGCACGTTGAAAAGTGCGGGGATGAGCTGTGGATAGCGGTGAAATTCCAATCGAGCCCGGAGATAGCTGGTTCTCCCCGAAATAGCTTTAGGGCTAGCCTCGGACGTAGAGACATGGAGGTAGAGCACTGAATGCCCTAGGGGCCCTATGGGTTACCGAAGGCTATCAAACTCCGAATGCCATGAACTTTTATCCGGGAGTCAGTCTGTGGGTGATAAGGTCCATAGACAAGAGGGCAACAGCCCAGACCATCAGCTAAGGTCCCAAAGTGTGGATTAAGTGGAAAAGGATGTGGGATTGCACAGACAACCAGGATGTTGGCTTAGAAGCAGCCACTCATTCAAAGAGTGCGTAATAGCTCACTGGTCGAGTGATCCTGCGCCGAAATATTCTCGGGGCTAAAATCCACCACCGAAGCTATGGATCCGAAAGGATGGTAGGGGAGCGTTGTATAAGGGGCGAAGCTGTACCGAAAGGAGCAGTGGACTTTATACAAGTGAGAATGTTGGCATGAGTAGCGAGAGGTGGGTGAGAATCCCACCGGCCGAAAACCCAAGGTTTCCAGAGGAAGGTTCGTCCTCTCTGGGTTAGTCGGGGCCTAAGCCGAGGCCGAAAGGCGTAGGCGATGGACAACGGGTTGATATTCCCGTACCACCAACCACCATTTGAGTGATGGGGTGACACAGTAGGATAGGCCATCCTTCAGCTGGTTTTGAAGGTCCAAGCGTCAAGGGAGTCATGGTAGGCAAATCCGCCGTGGCAATTCTGAGGCGTGATGGGGAGCGAAATTTAGTAGCGAAGTGGTTGATTTCACACTGTCAGGAAAAGCCTCTAGCGAGGTGGAAGGTGCCCGTACCGCAAACCGACACAGGTGGGTGAGGAGAGAATCCTAAGGCTAGCGAGAGAACTATTGTTAAGGAACTCGGCAAAATTACCCCGTAACTTAGGGAGAAGGGGTGCCCCGTTAGTGTGCAAGCATGAGGGGGCCGCAGAGAATAGGCCCAAGCGACTGTTTACCAAAAACACAGGTCTCTGCTAAGTCGCAAGACGAAGTATAGGGGCTGACGCCTGCCCGGTGCTGGAAGGTTAAGGGGATGTGTTAGAGCAATCGAAGCACTGAACTTAAGCCCCAGTAAACGGCGGCCGTAACTATAACGGTCCTAAGGTAGCGAAATTCCTTGTCGGGTAAGTTCCGACCCGCACGAAAGGCGTAACGATTTGGGCGCTGTCTCAACAATAGACTCGGTGAAATTGTAATGTGAGTGAAGATGCTCACTACCTGCGACAGGACGGAAAGACCCCGTGGAGCTTTACTGCAGTTTGGCATTGGATTTCGATGCTGCATGTACAGGATAGGTGGGAGGCTTGGAAGATGGAACGCAAGTTTCGTTGGAGCCGACGTTGGGATACCACCCTTGCAGTATTGAGGTTCTAACCATGTACCGTGAATCCGGTACTGGGACACTGTCAGACGGGCAGTTTGACTGGGGCGGTCGCCTCCCAAAGTGTAACGGAGGCGCCCAAAGGTTCCCTCAGCACGGTCGGAAATCGTGCGAAGAGTGTAAAGGCAGAAGGGAGCTTGATTGCGAGACATACAGGTCGAGCAAGGACGAAAGTCGGGCTTAGTGATCCGGTGGTTCCGAGTGGAAGGGCCATCGCTCAACGGATAAAAGCTACCCCGGGGATAACAGGCTTATCTCCCCCAAGAGTCCACATCGACGGGGAGGTTTGGCACCTCGATGTCGGCTCGTCTCATCCTGGGGCTGGAGTAGGTCCCAAGGGTTGGGCTGTTCGCCCATTAAAGAGGCACGCGAGCTGGGTTCAGAACGTCGTGAGACAGTTCGGTCCCTATCCGTCGCAGGCGCAGGAAATTTGAAGGGAGCTGTCCCTAGTACGAGAGGACCGGGATGGACGTACCGCTGGTGTACCAGTTGTCGTGCCAACGGCACAGCTGGGTAGCTATGTATGGAATGGATAAGCGCTGAAGGCATCTAAGCGCGAAGCCAACCTTAAGATAAGATTTCCCACTTTTATAGGTAAGATCCCAGGAAGACTACCTGGTTGATAGGCCCAGGGTGTAAGTGCAGCAATGCATTCAGCTGATGGGTACTAATAGATCGAGGACTTGACCAAGTCTAAAGCATGCAGTTTTGAGGGTGCAAACCTTCAAAGAAAAGACAATGCAGTCACAATAGCAAGGAGGATACACCTGTTCCCATTCCGAACACAGAAGTTAAGCTCCTTAGCGCCGATGGTACTTGGATCGAAGGGTCCCGGGAGAGTAGGACGTGGCTGCGTAGTCTTTTTTTTATTTTTTGAAGAATTTAGAGGCATCAAATAAAACAATGAAAAGCCGGTCTTATGTCTCGTTTTGGATCGAATCCAAAGGAATAATTGGCCTTTAAATTTCGTTTTGTGATTTCCAATTGGCTTATGCACTCTGAAATCTGGAATTTTGAGAACTCGCTGCGCTCAGACACTCAAAATTCCAACGATTTCATTCATGCATTTCTCCAGGAAATCAATCCAAACTCATTAAATCAGGCCTGCTTTATTCCGTTTGGATTCTTGCCACGGATCAATCTAAAGCAACATATATTCAGCCGACTAAGCGTAGTCTGGCTTTTTTTATATAAAAAAAATTTACGCAGCTGGGGTGGAGAGGGAAAACCATCGCATATTGCAGAGTCAAAAGCCAACCCCTGTTCATACAAAAAAACAAATGCAGCTTCAGTAATGTATGGTATACTTGTTTTAAAGTATTTGAATGTGAGAGGATCAGGCACAGAAAATGTATTCATTGAGTGAGCTTGAACAGCTGTGTAGGAAGTGTAAAAAATGCAGACTGTGGACAACCAGAAAGAATGTAGTTTTTGGAGAAGGCGCTAAGAACGCTGATATAATGTTCATAGGAGAAGGACCTGGCGAGCAGGAGGATATGCTTGGAAGGCCTTTTGTTGGCAAGGCAGGGAAGTTGCTTGACAAGGGAATTGAAGCGCTTGGGCTTTCGCGGGAGAGCATATATATAGCTAACATAGTAAAATGCAGGCCACCAGGGAATAGAGTTCCAGAGAAAGACGAGGCAGATAGCTGTATTGAGTATCTAAGATGGCAGGTCAAGCTAATAGATCCCAAGGTTATAGTACTGCTGGGTTCGACAGCCGGAAGAAATATTCTGGGACAAGACTTTAGGATAACAAGGCAAAGAGGAACTTTATTCGAGCTTGGCAAATTCAAGATAGTTCCGACATATCACCCGGCAGCGGTGCTCAGGGACGACATGAAGAAAGCTGATTTTTGGAGTGATTTGAAGCTTGCTATTAAAATATACGAGCAAATAAAAAACTGCTAAAAATATAGCAGTTTTATTTTATACATTGATTTATTCAGGTTGAGGAGCATCCACAGGACAAACATTGGCACATGCGCCGCAGTCTATGCATTTAGATGCGTCTATGACATATTTGCCGTCTCCTGGGCTTATTGCGTCAACTGGACATTCTGGTTCACAAGCTCCACAGTATATGCACGCATCGGTAATAATGTAAGCCATAATAAAATCCCCCTTTAATTAGTAAATTCAAACAATTAGATTATAATATGCCTTATTATTATATCCATAATTGATGGAGATAAAACAAAAAAAGAAACAAGGCTAAATTATTAAAGCAAATCACAGTTAGAATGAAATGGAGAGTTTAATGGAAAAGCTTCTTGAAAGATGCATGGAATTATCAGATGGAGAAGAGTTTGTGTTTTCTGATGGGAGAATGGATTCGAGCATAATGCTAATAGGCGAGGCTCCTGGTGAAAACGAGGTAAAACTCAAAAGACCTTTCGTGGGAAAAGCTGGCAAGAATCTGGACGAGTTCATAAGTATGCTTGGAATTGAGAGAGATGACATGTATATAACGAATGCCGTGAAAATAAGGCCTCACAAACTTAGCCTAAAAACCGGCAAAAGGATAAACAGGAGCCCAAGCAAGGCAGAGGTTGATAAATTCAGAGAATTGGTATTAGAGGAGATTAAGCTTATTACTCCTAAGATAATAGTAACGCTTGGGAATACACCGCTTAAGCAGCTTCTGCAAAGAGATGTCAGGATAGGAGATGTGCATGGCATGCTTATGTATGTAGAGGTGGGGGATAAGACATATATGCTGTTTCCGCTATACCATCCGGCGTCGATAATATATAACAGGGATTTAAGACAAGTGTATATAGATGATTTAAGCAGGCTTAGGGAAGTAATACATGGCCTTGGGATATAGCTGTGTTTCAAGTGAGACACATTTTTGTATTTTATTTGCCGAATATGAAAAAGTTATATATAATTTAATTGACTGGAGGTGTTTGGATTGGATACCCATATGAGGAGAGAGCGGCTTGAAATGCTGCTCAAGGAGTCGAATGAGCCCATAACCGGTTCCAGACTTGCCAGTATATTTGATGTCAGCAGGCAAATAATAGTTGGAGACATAGCTATACTTAGGGCAAGGGGTCTTAATATAATAGCTACGCCTCAAGGGTATTTTATACCCGAAAAAAATGAGGAAGATATATTCAGAGATATTATTGTTTCAAGACATTTTACTTTTGATGAGCTTGAGGATGAGCTTTTAACTATAGTTGACAACGGCGGTAAGATTTTGGATGTGATAGTAGACCACTCCGTATATGGAGAGCTTCGGGCTGTAATTAACATATCCTCAAGGAAAGATGCCGAGGAATTTATTGAGAGGCTTAAAGGAAATAAGGCCTTGCCGATGTCATCGCTTACAAACGGCATCCATCTCCACACAATAGAAACGAAGGACGAGAATACTTTTAATGGGATAGTGGAAAAACTAAAAACAAAAGGATACTTATTAGTTTGATTTTTTTTAAACGAAGGTGTCATGACAGATGATATTACAGGAGGGAAAAAAATGAATGACATGCAAATGATTAAGGAGATAGAAAAAATAAAAAAGGAAAAGAACATTAAAATATTTGCTCACAATTACCAAAATTTAGAGGTGCAGAGGGTTGCTGACTATCTCGGGGATTCCTTCTATTTAAGTAAGCTTGCAGGCGAGGTTGACTGTGACGAGATAATTTTTTGCGGAGTCAGATTCATGGCAGAGACAGCCAAGATTATGTGTAGTGACAAGAAGGTTGTCCTTCCGGTAGAGGATGCAGAATGTCCTATGGCACACATGGTTAAGCCTCAAGAGGTTCTGGCATTCAAGAAGGAGCATCCTGAATTTAAAGTGGTGTCTTATGTGAATACGACTACAGAGCTCAAGGCTGTAAGCGATGTATGTGTAACATCATCTATAGCTGAAATAGTTATAAACAACATGGATGCACAAAATATACTTTTTATACCGGATATGAACCTCGCAGATTATGTATCTAAGAGAGTTAAAGGCAAAAACATAATTTCATGGAACGGATACTGCCCGGTGCATGACAAGGTAAGAAAAGATGAAATATTCGCTATGAGAAAAGAGTATAGCGGCTACGAGGTGCTCGTACATCCGGAATGTAGGAGAGAGGTGCTGCAGGAGGCTGATTTTGTTGGCTCAACATCTGCAATAATAAATTACGCCAAGAATTCAGCTGCACCTGGATTTATAATAGGAACAGAAACTGGAGTGCTCCATACGCTAAAGGCAGAAAATCCGAAAAAGGAATATGAGCTGCTTTCACCTTCGCTCATATGCTACAATATGAAAAAAACTACTCTTAGGGACGTTTACAATGCTGTTACGGGAAAAGGCGGGCTTGTAATTGAACTTGATAAGGAGCTTGCAGAAAATGCGAAAAGAAGTCTGGACGAGATGGTAAGGCTCGCTTGTAATTAGTAATATCAGCAGTTGAATATATAGTAACCGAGGTGACATTTTGTGTATTACGATATTATAGTGGTTGGAAGTGGGATTGCAGGGTTATACTCTTGCATAAATGCGCCAAAGGATACGAGTGTTCTGCTCATATCAAAATCGGACTTTTTAAACAGCAACACATATCTGGCCCAGGGAGGCATTGCCTGCGTGCTTTCGGAGAAGGACAGTTTTAAAAGCCATATAGACGATACAGTAAGGGCAGGCAGATATGAAAACGACATAGAGGCAGTCAAGCTTATGGTTACTGAAGGGCCGCTGGATGTAAAAAGACTCAGCACCATGGGGGTTGAGTTTGACAAGGAAGACGGCGGTGAACTCAAAATGACTCTCGAGGGAGGGCACTCTGCAAGAAGGATAGTCCACCACAGCGACTCCACAGGCAGAGAGATAGCTGAAAAACTCCTGGAGAGTGCCAGAAAGGAAATCAATATTTCGCTTGCCGAGAACACATTTGTCTATGATATAAAAAAGATAGACGACATGTTCGCGGTCTTTGTGCTGGGCAAGAATGGCAAGCGAGATGCATACTTTGCGTCTAATGTGGTGCTAGCCACTGGAGGCATAGGCAAGATATATAAATACACGACAAATTCATCCATAGCAACGGGTGATGGAATAGTGCTGGCAAAAAGGCTAGGGGCAAATATCAAAAACTTAAGTTATATACAGTTCCATCCTACGGCGCTTGCTATAGGAGAAGGCGAGAGGGTGCTGGTTTCCGAGGCAGTAAGGGGCGAAGGAGCATATTTGCTCAATGAAAAAGGCGAGAGGTTCATGCACAAGTACCATGATATGGGGGAGCTTGCTCCTAGAGACGTGGTGTGCAGGGGCATACTCGAGGAAGTGAAAATCCAGGGAAGCGAGAACATATACCTTGACATAACCTACAAGGACTCTGATTTTGTCAGGAACAGATTCCCTTATATATATGAAAAATGCATGGAGGCCGGAATAGACATAACAAAAGACCGGATACCGGTTTTCCCTTGTCAGCACTATCTAATGGGTGGTATACATGTAGACTTCAATTCCAATACGGGAATTAAGGGTCTTTACGCTGCAGGAGAGTGCTCGAATACTGGAGTCCACGGCAAAAACAGGCTTGCGAGCAATTCGCTTCTTGAGGCAATGGTATTTTCAAGAAGGGCTGCGATAAACATAGACATACAAAACCACAGCTACAAGATGATAGATGCCGATATAAGGCGCGAGGGGACCTCTCTGATTGAACCGTCAATAAAAGAAGAGATAAGGGATATAATGCAGAAGGCGTATTTTGTTGTGCCCGATATGGGAATGATAGCCAAAGGGCTTTCAAGACTCGGAGAAATGATAAAGGGTATTGAAGCGTCAAGCTACATCAAGGACAAGGAATATTACGAAACTTTCAACATGGCATGCGTTTCAAAAATGGTTCTGGAGGATATACAAAAAAATGGACAAGCTTAATATGATAATGGTGGAGAGACTCATAAAGGCGGCAATTGAAGAGGATATAAACTACTTTGACATAACCACGGACAATCTTATAGGCGAGCAGCAAGTGTCTGAAGCCATAATGCTCGCGAAAGAAGATGGCGTGATTTGCGGCATGGGAATAGCCGCCAGAGTATTTGGTATTCTCGATGAAAACGTGGTGTTTGAAAAGCTAAAGCAGGATGGTGATAAGGTCTGCAGGGGCGATATAATAGCCAGGATAAGCGGAAGCACAAGAGCCATACTAAAAGGCGAGAGAACGGCGTTAAATATCGTGCAGAGACTTTCAGGCATAGCTACTAAGACTTATGGCTTTGCAGAAAAGGTTAAAGGCTATGACGTTAAAATAGTAGATACCAGAAAAACAACACCTACGCTCAGATTCTTGGAAAAGTATGCAGTAAGATGCGGCGGAGGCTACAACCACAGATACAACCTGTCTCATTCAGTGATGCTAAAGGATAACCACATAGACGCTTGCGGCGGGATAAAGCAGGCCGTAGAAATGATAAAAAGAAAAATAGGCCATACTGAAAAGATAGAAGTCGAAGTCAGAAATCTAGAGGAGATGAGGGAGGCGCTTGAAGCCTGCGCTGACATAATAATGCTCGACAACATGGGAACAGATGATATGAAGGCAGCAGTAGATTTGAACAAGGCCGCGGCAAGAAGAGCTGTAATAGAGGCATCCGGGAATGTCGACGAGAGCAATGTGGCTGCATATGCTGCCACAGGTGTGGACGTAATATCGGTTGGAGGTCTTACTCACTCATTCAAGTCTTTGGACATATCACTGAAGCTTTAGTGAAAAACCCTGAGAAATCAGGGTTTTTTTATATATAGTTTTTTTATTAGATTAGAGTTAAAGTGGTATAATAATATATATTGATATATTTTAAATTTATATAGATACAATTAAAAGCTTAAATAAATATAAGGAGGGCTTGCAGTGAATGGTGGCATAAAAAAGACAGTAGTTGCAGTTGCAGTTGTATTAGCCGTAGTTATAGTGCTTTCCTTTTCAAATGTAATCGGATTTCTGGCTGATTACAACTGGTTCAAGGAGGTAGGATACACCTCGGTATACTTAAGGCAGGTGTTTGCAAAGCTTATAGTGGGAACCCCAATATTTGCAGTGCTTATGGCGTTCATATTTTTGTATCTTATTGGCATAAAAAAGAGCTATTATAGCCACATGAATATAGTGCCGGAAAACAGCCATGAAAAGAAAATAAATGGCATCATACTGCTTTTTTCTGGAGCTATGGGATTTGCATACAGCTTCAGCCTGGCCTCGAAGTTTTGGATTGAGATGCTAAGGTTTACAAACTCAACTTCATTCAATATTAAAGACCCAATATTTTCAAAGGATGTGGGTTTTTATGTATTCAAGCTTCCGCTCATAAATGAAATATTTAATTCGCTTATAGGATTTTTGGTTTTCCTGCTGTTTATAACAGTGATATTCTACTTCATACTCGTAAGCGATGAGGCAAGCAAGGGTCAAAGGACGTTTGAAAAGGACATAGATCTGGATGTTAGAAGGTTCAGGAACATAGCTTCAACTCCAATGCAGCTTTTCACGCTTGCTATGAACCAGATTGTAACAATAGCGGTTGTATTCTTCATGATTGTTGCTTTAAGGAATTACCTTGATACGTTCAATTTGCTGTATTCTTCAAGAGGTGCGGCATACGGCGCCAGCTATACTGACATAAAAATCACGCTTTGGGTCTATAGGGTGCAGATGATTCTTGCTCTTGTGTCTGCCGGAGTAATTGTCTATGCATATATGAAGAAAAAATTAAAGCTTGCGCTTGTAGCTCCGGTGATAATGATAGCTGTAGCTCTTGTATCAGCAGGGGTTGAGAATCTGGTTCAAAATTTCATAGTGTCCCCGAATGAGCTCGCCAAGGAAAGGGAGTATATAAAGCACAGCATAAAGTATACACAGCTTGCATACAGCCTTGACAAGATAGTTGAAAAGGACTTTGCGGCTGAGCAGAATCTGGATGCGCAAAAGATAACCGACAACAATCAGACTATAAAAAATATAAGCGTAAACGACCAAGGCCCTGTAAAGGATGTTTTTAAGCAGATACAGGGAATAAGGACGTACTACAAGTTTAATGATATAGACGTGGACAGATACACCATAGGAAATGAAACGCGGCAGGTTTTCATAGCGGCAAGGGAGCTTGACAGCGAAAGCCTTCAGTCAAAGACGTGGCTTAATGAGCATATAAAGTATACGCATGGCTATGGCATAGTAATGGCGCCAGTGAATGAGGTGACTCCAAGCGGCCAGCCGAATCTTTTTCTCAAAAACATACCACCTGTGTCTTCTGTGGGAGGAATCGAAGTTAAAAGGCCGGAGATATACTTTGGAGAGGTGGCCAGCGGATATATAGTTGTGGGCACATCAGAAAAGGAATTCGACTATCCTAAAGGCGATACTAACGCATTTACTGAATATGAAGGCAAGGCGGGGATAAACCTTGGTTTTTTCAGGAGGCTGCTGTACTCGATAGATCAAAAGAGCTTTAAGCTGCTTGTATCTGCAGGTATCGATTCCAACAGCAAAATAATACTCCATAGAAACATAGCAGACAGGGTCAACAAGATAGCACCTTTCATGCAGTTTGATCAGGATCCGTACATGGTGCTTTCTGATGAGGGCAGGCTTTACTGGATAATGGACGGTTATACGCTGTCAGACAGATATCCGTACTCAGAGCCTTTTGACAAGAGTCGCCTTAACTACATCAGAAACTCGTGCAAGGTAGTAGTTGACGCATATAATGGCGATGTTGACTTCTACATTGTAGATGAGAGTGACCCCATTGTTAACACTTATTCAAAGATATTCAAGGGGCTTTTTAAGAGCTTTGACGATATGCCTGCTGATTTGAGGGCGCACGTAAGATATCCAAAGACATACTTCAATATCCAGGCCACAATGTATCAGGACTACCATATGAATGATGCCGAGGTGTTCTACAACAAGGAGGACAGATGGCAAATAGCCAGAGAGACCTTTGAAAATCAAGAAGAGCCTGTAATTATGGAACCATCGTATACAACATTCAAGCTGCCGGGAGATGAAAAGGCTGAATTTCTGCTGAGTATACCGTACACTCCAAAGCAGAAGCAAAACATGGTTTCGCTGCTTGTTGTCAAGAACGACGGGGACAGTTACGGCGAGATTATAGACTACAGTTTCCCTAAAAACAAGAATATACTTGGACCCTACCAGGTTGAATCGAAGATAGAAAACCAGCCTGAGATATCAGAAAAACTCACGCAATGGGGTACAGGCGGTTCCAAGGTAATAAGAGGACACCTGAGTACAATACCTATCGAAAACTCAATATTATATGTGGAGCCACTTTACATCAAGTCAGACACGCAAGACAGCATACCAGAGGTTAAGCGGATAATTGTGGCGTATGGTGACAAGGTTGTAATGGCGGAAACACTTGAAAAGGCGCTTAGCCAGATGTTCGGCAT
This sequence comes from Peptoclostridium acidaminophilum DSM 3953, assembly GCF_000597865.1. Taxonomy (GTDB): domain Bacteria; phylum Bacillota; class Clostridia; order Peptostreptococcales; family Peptostreptococcaceae; genus Peptoclostridium_A; species Peptoclostridium_A acidaminophilum. The sequence continues at coordinate 25,223 of NZ_CP007452.1, forward strand.
TGAAGGAGCAGAGCAGGCAGGCGCAGAAGAGCGCCAGCCTACTGAGGCTGCCGGAGATGAAATATCAGGCGATCTTGCCAGCCTGGCAGGCAAGGCGGCAGAGCTTTATGAGGCTGCGCAAAATGCGCTCAAAGAGGGAAGCTGGGCAGATTATGGAAGATATATAGAAGAGCTCGGCGGCGTAATTGAGAAGATAAAGCAGTACGAGGAGAATCAATAGAACAGTTTATTTAGTAAGGGGGATGTAATGTGGATTATATCAGAGCAATAGACGCTTTTCTCAAGCAAAACGGCATAGATTTTCTATATTCATTTATAATCCTCGTGATTGGAATATATGCTGCAAGAAAGACAAAAAAGATAGCCAAACGATTTTTCACTAAGACAAAGATGGAGCCGTCGCTTATAGGATTTTTTTCACAGCTCATATACGTGCTAATGATAATTTTTGTGGCCGTGATTGTGCTTGAAAAGATGGGACTAAAGACCACATCATTCATAACTGTGCTTGGAGCAGCAGGCCTTGCCATAGGCCTTGCGCTCCAAGGCTCACTTTCAAATTTTGCCGCCGGCGTGCTTATACTGATTTTCAAGCCGTTTGCGGTGGGTGATTATATTGAGGGTTCAGGAGCTAAGGGGACTGTTTATGAAATACAGCTCTTAAGCACGGTGCTTAAGGCTTTCGGTAACGAATCGATAATAGTTCCAAATTCAAAGCTGATTAATGAAAATGTCATAAACTACAGCAAGGCGAAAAAGAGAAGACTTGAAATAAAGGTGGGAATATCCTACCAAAGCGATATAAAAAACACGAGGGAAGTGCTGCTTGGCATAGCTTCCAGCGATAGCCGGGTTGATTTGGAGCCGCAGCCGGAGGTTGTGATTGCCGATTTTTCGCCCGCTGCAATCAACATGTCCTTGAGGGTATGGACTGACAATGAGCATTATTGGGATGTTTATTTCAGTGCTATGGAGCACATAAGGGAAGAATTTGAAAAGAAATGCATAGAGCTGCCTGTTGCACAAAATCTTGCATACTTTAATAAGCAGGCTTAGGTATTTAAATATTCAAAGCTTCAGAAATTGTTTACAGCAGCGCTTAAACGGGTAAAACAAAAAATGTTGAATAGAAAAATTATAGCTAAAAATACAGGAGGTAAATAAATGAAAAGTCTAAAGGGTACTAAAACACTTGAAAACCTTATGAAGGCGTTTGCCGGAGAGTCACAGGCAAGAAGCAGATACACATATTTTGCGGATGTGGCATCTGAAGAGGGATACGATCATATAGCGGAGATTTTTATTGAAACTGCAGAAAACGAGCTTGTGCATGCTGATATATTCTATAACCATATGCTAGATGGAATGGAGGACGAGCAGACTCCATTCACGGTCAACATAGAGGCATCTTATCCGGCTGTGCTTGGCTGCACATATGATAACCTCAAAGCGGCAGCAATGGGAGAAAATGAAGAGTGGACACAGCTTTACCCTGAGTTTGCTCAAATAGCTGAAAGCGAAGGTTTCCCAGAGGTTGCGGCTTCGTTCAGAATGATATCGAAGGTTGAAGAAAGGCATGAAAAAAGATATGAAAAGCTAGCTGAAAACGTAGACAAGTGCAAGGTTTTTGAAAAGGATGAGGAAGACACTGCTTGGAAGTGCAGAGTTTGCGGATATATACATTCAGGCAAGTCGGCTCCTAAGATATGTCCGGTTTGCAAGGTTGAGCAAGGTTACTTCGAAAAATTCTGTGAAAATTATTAATAGGCAGGTTGTTGAAATATTCAAATCCTGTTGATATAATACAAAAAAGCTTAAGACAAGAGGCTTTCGTCCGTTCAAGGGCGATTGCCTTTTCTTTTTATGAAAAATAATAGACAGGAGGAGACAATAGGACCCATGTTAGACATAAAGAAGATAAGGAAGGAGCTCGACTCCATAAAAAAAGCCATGTCAAAGCGTGGCGAGGCTGAATTCAGCCTTGAAAGCGTTTTGGAGCTTGACGACAAGAGAAGGAAGCTGCTGTTGGAGGTTGAAGTTTTGAAGATGGAACAAAACAATGCTTCCAAGGAGATTCCAAAGCTAAAAAAAGAGGGCAAAGACATTGCTGAAATCGCCGAGAGGCTGAAGGCGTCTGCGGACAATATAAGGGAGCTGGACGAGAAAGTCAAGGCTGTGGACGAACAGATAAGATATATGCTGCTTAGGATACCCAACATTCCCAATCCAGATGTCCCAATAGGCGATACAGACGATGACAACATAGAGGTCTGGAGGTGGTCGGAGCCTTCAAAATTCGACTATGAGCCAAAGGCCCACTGGGATATAGGCACAAATCTTGGGATACTCGATTTTGAAACGGCCGGAAAGATTACAGGTTCAAGATTTACTCTCTACAAAGGTCTTGGAGCCAGGCTTGAGCGGTCATTGATAAACTTCTATCTGGACACTCACACAAGCGAGCACGGCTACACGGAGATACTTCCCCCGTTCATAGCCAACGAAAGCAGCATGATTGGAACTGGCCAGCTTCCAAAATTCGGTGAAGACATGTTCAAGCTCGAGGGCAGGGACTATTATCTTGTGCCGACAGCAGAGGTTCCTGTTACAAACATACATATGAACGACATTATAGACGGTGAATGCCTCCCGCTCAGCTATTGCGCATACACTCCATGTTTCAGGGCCGAGGTGGGTTCTGCGGGAAGGGATACAAGAGGTCTGATAAGGCAGCATCAGTTCAACAAGGTCGAGCTTGTGAAGTTAACAAAGCCTGAGGAGTCGTATGATGAGCTTGAAAAGCTTGTGAAGAATGCAGAAGCTGTTCTTCAAAAGCTTGGGATACCCTACAGGGTTGTGAAGATATGCAGCGGAGATCTTGGTTTTACCGCGGCATTCAAATACGATATAGAGGTTTGGATGCCAAGCTACGGAAGATATGTGGAGATCTCCTCCTGCTCAAACTTTGAGGATTTTCAGGCCAGAAGAGCCAACATAAGATTCAAGAGGGACAAGAACACCAGGGTTGAGTATGTACATACACTCAACGGCTCCGGCGTTGCAATAGGAAGGACTGTTGCGGCTATACTCGAAAATTTCCAGCAGAAAGACGGTTCTGTAAGAGTGCCTGAGGTTTTGAAGCCGTATATGGGCGGAATCGAAGTGATAAATGGATACAAGTAAAGGGCATAATACATCGTGGCTGCAGGAGCTGAACTTAACGGCGCACCTGCAGCCAGATAATATTTATTGAAAGTATTGAAATACATGGCGATGTGTGATAATATATATTTTGCAAGTTGAGCACCCGTAGCTCAGGGGATAGAGCGTCGGTTTCCTAAACCGTGCGTCGCAGGTTCGATTCCTGCCGGGTGCACCATTTTTTTATTTGGAGGAAAAATGCAAGACATCGATTATATGCAGGAGGCCTTGAAACAGGCGAAAGTGGCATATTTGATGGGAGAGGTTCCAGTTGGCGCTGTCGTAGTCAAGGACGGCAGGATAATATCAAAGGCGCACAACATGAAGGAGTCTTTGGCAGATCCCACAGCGCATGCAGAGATGATTGCTATAAAGAAGGCCTCAGAGGCGCTTAAAGGCTGGAGGCTTAGCGATTGTACGCTGTACGTGACTATGGAGCCCTGCAGCATGTGTGCGGGAGCCATACTTCAAAGCAGAATGAGAAGACTTGTGTTTGGCACAAAGGATGAAAAAGCGGGAGCATGTGGCTCCAAAGTAAACCTACTTCAACACGACCTTTTCAACCACAATGTTGAAATAGTCGATGGCGTGCTCGAAAGCGAGTGCTCCGGGATACTTGTAGGTTTTTTTAAGTTATTGAGAGAAAGCAAGTGTGTTGAAAATAAATTTATCGCGGAGAGATGACCGAGCGGTTGAAGGTGCTCGCCTGGAAAGCGTGTATACAGGAAACTGTATCGGGGGTTCGAATCCCCCTCTCTCCGCCATTAAAAAGTCATAAAGTTTGCTGTGCTAGATGGGGAGTTAGCGGTGCCCTGTACCTGCAATCCGCTGTAGCAGGGTCGAATGCCATATTGAGGCTCACTAGCTGTAGAGCAGCTCCAAAAAAGTGATGATGATTGTCGGGTCCTGCGCAATAGAGATTCATGAACCCCGTCAGATCCGGAAGGAAGCAGCGGTAAGTGATCCCCTCTATGTGCCGCGGGAGCGCCTGATATGAGTTAACTCTTTGGGAGGCGTCTGTGGCTTTGAGTCGAATTATGGCTGCACAGCATTTAATTATAAAATATAAATATCCAGAATTTTAAGCTGGGGGAGCCTGTGGCGACAGGCTGAGAGTGCGATGTTATCGCTTACCCTTACAACCTGATACGGTTAATGCCGGCGTAGGGAAGCTGCAGGTTTATTTTAATTCATAGATAAACTGGCTTGCCTTTTGGCAAGCCTTTTTTATTTGAAAAATTGAATATTTGCAAAAGAAGCTGGGGGAGCCTGTAGCGACAGGCTGAGAGTGCGATGTTATTGCTTACCCCTATGACCTGATTTGGTTAATGCCAACGTAGGGATGTTTCTGCTGAATTTTTTTTGAGTGACGTGTTTTCAAAGCAGACCCTATCGAGTCTGCTTTTTTTTATTGAGAAAAAGTCCAGCTAAGAAATGTCTACAGTTAAATTTAAAAATGCTTGATATTTCTTCAGATAAAAAAGAGTAACTTTAATAAGCCTTTTGAGCATATCTCAAAAAGTGAAAAATCAGACCATGGATTTACTTACGCAGCTTTATCGCATTTAGCTCTTAAGTAATTCATTTGATGATCTTCTGGGGTGATGATAGCGAATTCTTTTTCATCACGAAGTATTGCAAACACAATGTTACAGACTTTATGCATAACAGCTCCAAGAGCAACCATTTTAGGCTTTGATTGGCATTTCTTTAAATAGTAATCACGCAAGACCGGATTTTTGGCAGAGCCATCTCTGTTCTTACTGATACTGATAAGAGCCATTGTATGAATAACTCTTCTGGCAATGCGGGAACCTCGCTTTGACATGGAGATCTTTGTGCCTTCAAATTGCCCAGACTGCTTTACAGCTGGATCTAGCCCAAAATAAGCAAAGAGTTGCTTTGGTGAACGAAAAGATGAAAAATCGCCAATCTCACCCATTAGACTCACTGCGGATAAGAAGCCAGCTCCTTTATAGGATTCAACTAAGCGGACTTGTTTCACAAAATCAGTAGTTTCATTCGTATCAACAAGTTCATGCATATCAGAAAGAACAGAGGCCACTTCAATATCATAGTTTCTGATAAAACGGATATATAGAAGTATTCGCTTGAAATTACTGCTTACAGAATACCCAAAGGTATTTGCATCATTTGCAGCCTGGATTATGGCATTATACTTGTTTTCAGCATATGTAAGTCCAAACCTGGCAGTAGACCTTATAGAATCAACAATCTCTTCTTTTGAGGCACTTAGAAATGCTTCAGGAGATGTGTATTTTTCCAGTAAGGTCAGAGCTGTATTTGTGGTTATCTTGGAAAATATTTTTAAATACTGTGGAAATACCATGCGCAATTCTCCCTGTAGCTTATTCACATAGGCAGAGCGATTATCCATCAGATCGTAATACTCTCTTGAAAGATTTCGCAAATCAAGAGCAAGATCAGATGGCATTAGTGATACCTTTAAATCAGGTTTAAGACCTACCAATGCAACCTTTCTTGAATCAAAACGGTCATTATGTACTTTTCTAATGTTGATGTTTGTGCTATTCTTAGTGATGATAGGATTGATAACCGCAATGTTAAAACCCTTATCACGAAGATAGCAGAAGAGTGGGTAATGATAAATTCCCGTGGATTCCAGAAAGATGCGACTTTCTAAGGAATACAGCTCTTCTGCTTCTTTTATTTTAGAAACAACTAAGCTTAAGGAATTAAGGTCGGAATGCATGATTTTAAAAGGCTTTCCCACAAAGGTCTGGTTAGGCAGTGCGATAGACATCCAACTGAAGTCCGCACCAACATCAATACCGACCGAGATAAATAAATTTTCAAAAAGATTGTTTGACATGAGCAAAAGCTCCTTTCTGATAGGAATCCATTTCCATTAAATGAGTACACAACCTAGCATGTTATACAGGTATAGCCTGAGGCTCCCAACCAGCCGAATCATAAAACCTCATTGAATGGACTAATTGACTTATTAATAGGTATGAGTCAGCAGGAACTGACTTCCCAAGGAGACGAACATTATTTGTCCTACCCTAGAGAATTATACTTTATGGAAAGTCTGGAGTCTATTAGGGAGCCATCAAACATGACAAATATTTATGGATAACATCTGATGAAGGAAGAACACCTTCTTCTGTTATCTGATATGGAAACTTATAAACTGTATAGCTGTAATGGCTATATCATTATTATACTAGGAGGTGAAAGCGTGCTCGTAAACGGAAATGATATGGAAACCAAGGGCTCAATAAGCGTGAAGCAGCTGCTGGACCTTATGGGTATTGACGATTCGGCGGTTGTTGTAGAGGCTGACTGCAGGATAGTTCCCAGGGATAAGTATAACGAGTGGCTGCTGGATGAGGCGTCACGAGTTGAGATTGTAGCATTTGTAGGCGGAGGTTAATATGGATCGAGATATTAATGGAATACTTAAGGATGCAGTTGCAGGTATAGCAGGAATAGGAGGGCTTGGCTCAAATGCTGCGGTCGCGCTTGCCAGGATGGGAATTGGAAGACTTGTGCTTGCAGACTACGACATAGTAGACGAGAGCAATTTAAACAGGCAGCATTACATGATAAGGCACCTGGGCATGAAAAAGGTGCATGCAATAAAGCAGATCATAGGGGAGATAAATCCGCAGGTGCATATCGAATCGCATGATATATACGTAGACGGATGCAATGCGCCTGAGATTTTTAAGGATGCGGATATTGTTATTGAGGCGTTTGACGTGGCAAGCTGCAAGGCGGAATTTGTAAATTCAATTCTGGGAAACACAGGCAAGAAGGTGATTGCAGCTTCGGGACTAGCCGGGTACGGCCCTGCAAACTCAATAGTTACGCGCAGGGTAACAGAAAGGCTATATATAGTAGGAGACGGCGTAAGCGGACTGTCTGAGGGAGAGAAGCTGCTTGCATCGAGAGTTGCAATAGCAGCTAACCATCAGGCCAATCTGGCTGTAAGGTTACTTATTGGTGAGGAAATATAAGGGAGGAATTATCATGGGAAAGCTTAAAATAGGCGGAATTGAACTAGGCAGCAGGCTGTTTATAGGTACGGGCAAGTATCCCAGCAAGGACACGCTTCCAAAGGTGATTGAAAGCAGCGGGACTCAGATGGTGACAATAGCTCTTAGAAGGGTTGATGCCACCAGGAATGAAAACAACATACTCAGCTATATACCCAAGGACACAATACTTCTTCCGAATACTTCCGGCGCCAGGAATGCAGACGAGGCCGTGAGGATTGCAAGGCTGGCAAGGGCCATGGGCTGTGGCGATTGGGTGAAAATCGAGGTCATATCAGACAACAAGTACCTCTTGCCAGACAACGAGGAGACGCTAAAGGCCACAGATATTTTGGCAAATGAGGGCTTTAAGGTACTGCCATACATGAACCCCGACCTTATGAGTGCAAAAAAGCTAGTGGATGCAGGCGCTGTGGGCGTAATGCCTCTTGGAGCGCCTATAGGCACCAACAGGGGATTAAGGATGAAGGAGCTTATTGGCATAATAATAGAGGAGATTAAGCTGCCTGTAATAGTTGACGCCGGAATTGGAGCGCCTTCGCATGCGGCCGAGGCCATGGAGATGGGCGCTGATGCGGTGCTTGTTAACACGGCCATAGCAACTTCTGATGATCCGGTGAAAATGGCGAAGGCCTTCTCGCTCGCTGTAAAGGCCGGAAGGTATGCATGCACTGCAAGGCTTGGAGCCAAGAGTGAAGTTGCAAGCGCGTCGTCGCCTCTGACGGGCTTCCTGCATGAGGAGGGATTTTAATGAGTTTCTACGAGGTGGTAAGCGGCTACAAGGATTTCGACTTCAATGGATTTCTTTCGAGCGTAAACAGCGAGCGAGTGAGGGTCATACTTTCAAATGATAAAATAAGCGACATGGACTTCCTGGCGCTGCTCTCGCCTGCGGCCCAGGGCCACCTGGAGCATATGGCCGAGAAGGCCAGGAGGCTATCGCTGAATCATTTTGGAAAAGCCGTGCTGCTTTATGCGCCGATATACATTTCAAACTACTGCATAAACAGGTGTGCCTACTGCGGCTTCAACCATGACAACAGCATAAGTAGAAAGAGGCTTACGATGGAGGAGATAGAGCAGGAGGCCATAGAGCTTTCAAAGACGGGTATAAGGCATGTGCTGCTCCTTACGGGGGAGTCAAAGAAGCATTCGCCGGCGGATTATATAATAGAGGCTTCACGAGTTCTAAGAAGGCACTTCGATTCGGTTACAATAGAAGTGAGCCCGCTGACGCTTGAGGAATATGTGCATGCTGCAAAATCGGGCATAGACGGAGTCACAGTATACCAGGAAGCATACGATGAGGAGGTATATGACGAGGTGCACCTGAGCGGACCTAAAAAGGACTACAGATTCAGGCTGGACACGCCTGAGAGGGCTTGCAGGGCCAATATGAGGTCTGTAAACGTGGGGGCGCTCCTTGGCCTTTCAGACTGGCGCAGGGAGGCCTTCATGACGGGTATGCACGCTAATTACCTGCAGGATAAGTATCCCAGCACTGAGATTTCCGTCTCTTTTCCAAGGATAAGGCCGCACGCTGGAGTGTTTGAGAAGGTGAGCGGAGTGAGTGATATACAGCTTGTGCAGACTATACTCGCAATGAGGCTTTTCATGCCGCATGTATCGCAGAACATATCGACAAGGGAGACCGCAACTTTTCGAGATAATCTCATACCGCTTGGAATAAACAAGTTCTCGGCGGGCAGCTGCACTGAAGTTGGAGGTTACTCGGGAGCTCAGGCCACGGAGGCGCAGTTTGAAATATCAGATGGCAGGAGTGTAGGCGATGTCTGTGAGGCTATACTGGCAAGAGGCTATCAGCCGCTTTTCAAAAACTGGATGAGTATATAGGCTATGGGAATGATATATGTAGTTACAAACAGGAAGCAGGCGGGAGCGGGTTTCATAGGAGTGGTTGAAGCGGCCGCAAAGTCAGGCGCCAACTTTATAATGCTAAGGGAAAAGGATATGGAGGAGTGTGAGCTCGAGAAGCTGGCGCATGAAGTCAAGAAGGCAATCTCGGGCAGCGGTGCAAGGCTCATCATAAATGCAAATTTGAATGTTGCAAGGAATGCAGGAGCATATGGAATTCATTTGTCATTTGGCGATTTCATGGAATGCGGTGGGGAGGCTGTAAGGCAGAGGCTAAAGATAGGCGTATCGGTGCATTCGCTGCAGGAGGCTGAGGCTGCCTTCAAAAAAGGTGCCGACTATATCCTGGCAGGCCATATATTCGAAACAGAATGCAAGCACGGATTAAGGCCAAGAGGAGTCGAATTCCTAAAGCAAATAAGGAGGGCAGTTCCTGGAGTTAAGCTTGTTGCCATAGGGGGAATAATGCCTGGAAATGCAAGGGAGGCCATTTCGGCGGGAGCAGACGGCGTGGCGGTGATGAGCCTTGTCATGAAATCCAATAGTCCAAGTGAAGAGGTAGGGCGGTTGGCAAAGAGTATTGAATATTAAAATCAAAGGACCTTAAGGTCCTTTTTGATTTTAATGGACTAGCATTATTTATGTTATAATATTTGTAGTGTAAAGACTATACCAGGGGTGAGAAGATGCACAAGGCTCTTTATAGAACGTTCCGGCCCATGAAGTTTGGCGATGTGGTCGGACAGGACCACATAATAAGAACACTTAAAAATCAGATATCAGGCGGCAACGTAGCCCATGCGTATCTTTTTTCCGGGACAAGAGGAACGGGCAAGACTTCAACTGCAAAGATATTTGCAAGAAGCATAAACTGCCTTTCGCCGGCTGATGCGGAGCCGTGCAACAGTTGCGAGATGTGCAGGGCGATAATAGACGAGAACATAATGGATGTAGTTGAGATAGATGCAGCTTCAAACAACGGAGTGGACGACATCAGGGAGCTGCGGGAAAATGTCAAGTATCCCCCGGCAAGAGGCAAATACAAGGTGTATATAGTAGATGAGGTTCACATGCTTTCGCAGGGGGCCTTCAACGCACTCCTAAAGACGCTCGAGGAGCCTCCTTCCTATGTTGTTTTCATCTTGGCCACGACAGAGCCGCACAAGCTTCCGGCAACAATACTCTCAAGATGTCAAAGATTTGATTTTAAAAGACTTGGCGTGGGAGAAATTGTAGGAAGGATGAAGGGCATATGCGCGGAAGTGGGCGTGTGCGCAGACGAAGAGGCTCTAAATCTAATAGGAATGAGCTCGCAGGGAGCCATGAGGGATGCGCTGAGCATACTAGACCAGTGCATGTCATACAGCAGCGAGTGCATAAGCTACGAAGATGTGGTCAGCCTGCTTGGCACTGTTAATTTTGAAGCGCTTTCGAGGCTGAGCGATGCTATCATAAGGCAGGATGTCAAAGCTTGCCTTGAAATGATAAACGAGCTTGTAGTGTGGGGCAAAGACATAAAGAATTTCACTCAGGAGCTCACCGAGCATTTCAGAAACATTATTATAGCAAAGCTCGACGGCAGGGGCGATGGAATACTCGGAGTCACCGGTGAGATGGCTGCTGAAATAAGCAGGCAGTCGCAGGGCATAAGCGGTGATGAACTCATAAGGATAATTAAACAGCTCTCGGCGCTGCAAAATGACATGAGGTATGCTTCAAATCCAAGGATAGTGCTTGAAGTGGCCATAATGAAAATATGCAGCATAGAGGAGGATTCAAAGAGCGAAGCTCTAATTGCAAGGATATCAAGACTAGAGAGGCTGCTCTCCGGCGTCAAGGCGGGAGCGCATACTGCTGAGGCTCAGAGCCAGCCCAAGGAGTTTGAAAAGCCAAAAGAAGCGACAAAGCTTACGGAAGATGAGCCCGAGGTCTGCAAAAATGCAAGTGAGAAGAAGCGAATTGAAAGACAAAATGACGATATAGACAAGCTCTGGAAGGACATACTGGGACTTATAAAAGACGACAGAAGAATTCCAGTGCAAGCCATGCTAAAGGAAGGCACTCCGCTTGAAATAGGCAAAGGTGTTTTCAAGGTGATGTTCAAGGACAGCTTTGATTTTCACAGAAAAGCGCTTAGCAAGGATGAAAATGCCGCATATCTGAGAAGTGTAGTAAAGCGAGTTACAGGTGAAGACATGTATATAAACCTTGTCATTGAGTCTGAGATATCGAGTGAAAAATCTCCACAGGAGGATGCTCTCGACGAGATAAGGCGCCTGGAAGAAATATTTCCGCCGGAGGTGCTCCAGATAAAAGATTCGCTGGAGTAGTGATATTCATATGCGGGTTATTTATGGTATAATTAGGCTTTAGAAAATATATTCAGGAGGTATGAAAATGGCTAAGAAAGGTTTCCCGGGAATGATGCCTGGAAATATGAACAATATACTAAAGCAGGCACAGAAAATGCAACAGGAAATGGAAAAGATGCAAGGCGAGCTTGAAAGCAAAGAGGTTGAAGCATCGGTTGGCGGAGGCGCTGTAATAGTCAAGGCAAACGGCAAGAAGGAGATACTAAGCGTGAGTATAAAGCCGGAGGTTGTAGATCCTGACGATGTAGAGATGCTAGAAGATCTTGTGCTAAGCGCCGTAAACGAGGCACTTAGGCTTGCGGATGAGATGGTAAATTCTTCGATGTCAAAGCTCACAGGAGGAATGAACATACCTGGTATGTTTTAATGGAGGGCCGTATGCAGCATTATACAGGGGCGCTAGATCGTCTCATAGACCAGCTTGGAAGACTGCCGGGCATAGGCAGGAAAACAGCCCAAAGACTTGCATTTCATATAATAAACCTGTCCGAAGCCGAAGTCATGGCGCTGTCTGATTCTATTGCGCAGGCCAAGCTGAATATCAAATATTGCAGCGTATGCTGCAACATATCTGAAAGTGAAAAATGCAGCATATGCATGGATGAGAAAAGAAGCGACGAGATAATATGCGTGGTAGCGGACCCAAGGGATGTGGCTGCCATGGAGAGGGCAAAAGATTTCAAAGGCAAATATCACGTTTTGCACGGTGTTATATCGCCAATGGACGGAGTCACTCCTGACATGATAAAGATAAGGGAGCTGCTGCACAGAGTTGCCGACGGAAACGTCAAAGAGATAATAATGGCCACCAACCCGACGATAGAAGGCGAGGCAACGGCCATGTATGTAGCGAAGCTCATAAAGCCAATGGGTGTCAAGGTCAGCCGTATAGCCCACGGACTTCCTGTTGGAGCCGACATAGAATACGCTGACGAGGTCACTATTTCTAAGGCTTTAGAGGGACGAAGGGAACTTTAAAAATTTCATCGAAACTGCTGTAAAAAGTGTTGTTTGACTACCCCTCCCTATTGTATAATTTCATTAGTAAATTGCAAAAGTGTTTTTAGAGCCCTGGCAAGGGTATAATAAAAACGCTAAAATCATAAAAATATCTGGAGGTCACCCTACATTTGCACGATCAAATTGACTTTTCAGATTTTAAAGGGGAGGGATAGATCAAGCTTTGCTCAAGCTATATGAGTGTAGGGAGCTCGTATTAAGTACAGAGGCCGAAATGGAAGCTGTATGAGAAGAATCGCGGATTTTTCAGAGCGTTCGGAAGAGATGTCATCAAACAATAATCAGGAAGTCGTTATGGATTTTCAAAAACACGAAGCAAACAAGGAAAAAAGAACTAAAAAAATGAAGTTCAGGGACAGGGAAAGAACCGGTTCATTTGATGATATTATGGCTATGTCAAAAAAGAAGAAGACACAGCCAAGCAAGAAGGAAAAATATTCAAGCCTTAGGAATACAGATTTCGATAGCTATTATGATGAGCATGAAGACTATCAGTATTAGTCGGCATGATACATACTATTGATGTTAGATAAAAAACCGGCCGTTTGGCCGGTTTTATGTTTTACAACGATTTTTCAACAAGTTGGGCAATATTCTTGGCGGAATCCGCCTTGTATACAAGCTTTATGTTTTCTCTTATGCGCTGGAGCCTTTCAGGATTTTGGATTAGAAAATCTATAATCATCTTGAGGCTGCATTTTTCAGATGTCCTTACGCAAAGGCCGTTGTTTAGAAGGAAGCTCAGGTTTTCCTCTTCCTGGCCGGGTATGTAGTAAGGGATTACAAGCGGTATTCCGGCAGCCAAGGCTTCGGTGGTAGTAAGTCCGCCAGGCTTTGTTATGAGCACATCCGAGCAAGCCATCAGCTCGCTTATCTTGTCTGTAAAGCCCAGTATGCGTATGTCTTTTCGCTTTTCACTAGAGGCAGTCATCTTGTCGAGCTTTTCCTTCAGGGCAAGGTTTTTGCCTGCAACGACAACTATCTGAAAATCCGAATCTGAAACGAGAAGCTCTTGCAGGGCTTTTTTTACGTTGCCGGCGCCGAAGCTTCCGCCCATCATGAGTATTGTGAATTTGTCGCTTAATTTGAGCGCAGTTCTTATATCTGTGCTTTTATGCTGTATGAATGACTTTTCAATAGGAATACCGTAAGGGAATATCTTCTCGGGTGGAACGCCCTCCTCGGCCATGATGCATTTGACGAATTCATCGCCCACTATATATTTGTCAACGTGGCTTTGTATCCATGTAGAGTGCGTAGTATAGTCGGTGAGCACTGATATTATAGGAATGTCTATTTCACCCTTTTCCTTTAGCTTTGAAACTGCCATGAGAGGGAAGGGGTGAGTGCCAACAATAAAAGAAGGCTTTTTATCGTCAATAAGTTTCTTGAGGCGTTTTACCATGTATGCAAAGAAAATGTTTACTTTTTTTTCGGCGCTAGTCATTATTTTATAGTCGTCGTAAATCCGGTATACTTTGCCGTATGCTCCTGGCGTGTAGAGTGCGCTCTTTTCATAGCCCCTGGATATTATAAGATCTATAGCCCTACTTGTGAACTTGAGGCTGTCTACTATCTGAGCATCTATGTTTCTTTCGGCAAGCGCGTCTTTTATGGCCTTGGCAGCCTTGTTGTGTCCGGCGCCTGTAGACGCTGAAAGGATGATTCCTTTTTTCATAGCTTCCTCCTTGTAAGATAAATATAGGGTTAGGGTTCAAAAACCCGTCCGAATGTTCCTTGATAACTTAACATTTATTGTTCAGATGAACCAGCGACACTCTTGAATGAAAATCACTAAACTTCGTGCTATAATCTCACTTGTCAGAGAGATAGATGTGCGTTCCTCCTGGATCCCTCACATCATGAGGTCTTATCCGTAAATTAGCGTGTCACTCCACAAGGACGATTCGATGTTTAGCTGGTTGGGCCACCTTCTGGTGTTACCCGTTTCAAATGCAAGGTTGTTTGGCGTCCTCAAACAAAGTGGATACTCTGATTCATTCTAAGCAGAAAGGTTGTGTTACTTTGTCCCAATTTTTAAACGATTTTGTTGTCGGAATTGATGTTTCATCAGAGTTTTCTGTAGTTGCAATGATAGCACCTTCCGGAGAGCTCATCCGCAAGCCTTTCAGGATTGACCATAATCCTGCTGGATTTAACAAGCTGCTCGAGATTCTCAAAAAAGAAGAAGAGCGGTTAAAACGAAAGCCCATCTACTTCGTAGAATCTACGGGTATCTTTCATTTACCACTCTTCTTCTTTCTGAGATCGAATGACCTCAAAGGTTTTGTCCTAAACCCTTTATGTGTCCATTCTACCAAGAATTTCGACATTAGAAAAGTGAAAAATGATAATAAAGATGCCGAGGCTATCGCAAGGCTTGCAAAATACCAGGATGTAAAGTTTTCCATGATGCCCGAGCCTCAAATTCTCGCACTTCGCATGATGGTGAGGGAATATTACTCCCGCTGTGACATGCTCACTGAGATGAAAAACAGGCTCTGCACGGATCTTTACTTGCTGTTCCCGGGCTTTCTTGATGTGTTTTCCAATCCTTTTGGAAAGACCGCGTTGGCTGTTTTAAGCGCTTATCCTTCGCCTAAGGATGTTCTAAATGCAGACCCTCAGCAGTTGCTTGAGCTCATTTCCAAAAGCGGCAGAAAAGGCGAGAAGTGGTCAGCCAAAAAAGCTCTGCAACTTCTTGAAACAGCACAGCTTTCTTTGAGTATGCCAAATGAATTCGCTCTGCTTGACTCCAAAATAAGATTCCATCTTGATGGAATCGACAGCTTTAAAAAGTGTCTTAATGCTATAGAATCACAGTTGCACACTATCATCGACTCAAGCGACTTTCCTGACACCGCTCGAAAGCACATCGAGCTTTTGGATCAAATGCCTGGCGTAGGCTTTATCAGTGCGGTCACTCTGATCGCGGAAATCAACGATTTCAGCCTATTCAAGTCTCCAAAGGCCTTTACAGCTTTCTTTGGCATAGATCCATCAGTCAATCAGTCGGGCAAGTTCACTGGCGACCGCAACAGGATTTCTAAACGAGGCACCCGCATTGGCAGAAGAGTTCTCTTCACAATGGCTCTGTCCTCAATAAGAACCACCAGAAACGGCGATTCCATAAATCCGATTCTTCGCGACTACTATTTGAAAAAATGTGTCAGCAAGAAGAAAAAGGTGGCCCTTATAGCCGTTATGCATAAGTTGCTCCACTACATTTTTGCGGTTCTTCGTGACTTAAAACCGTTTGAATTTAGAAGCCCGCAGGAGCACCAAGCATGGAGAAACAACAAGCTTCAAACTGCACCAAAACATGTTGCTTAAAAATTGCTAAAATGTAGCTTCTCCAAGGTCATTGTTCGGATTTTTCAATGGCTTGGTTTCTCATACTCTTTTTTAAGATTGAAAATTTCTAAAGAAAATCAATCAGATTTATTGACTTTTATTAGCTGGTCTAGTTGAATTTCAAAAAAATATGTTGTAGTGACCTAAAATAAATTCTACTATAAAAAAAGGCAAAGATAAAGTAAACTGATTTAAAAGGGTGGCGTTATATGTTAAGGTATATATTAAACATAGATTAAGCAGGAGGCGCACTGATGGTTCTCGACAAAAAAATTATTCAATGGACGACAATACTTTTCATTGCATTCGCAATGTATAAAATGGTAGACAGTTTGGAAGAGATATTCGCAGGCGCAAAATACATAGTCTCGTTGCTAGCTCCATTTATGTGGGCTTTTGCAGTGGCATATTTGCTGAATCCGGCAATGAAGCTGCTTGAGAGCAGATTCAAGCTTAACAGAATAGCATCCGTAGCCATACTGTATTCTGTTGTAGTGGGTGTTATAGTGCTGTTTTTCACAATTGTATCCCCTAGGGTAATAAACAGCATATCGGAAATAGTGCTTCAGATACCTCAGTATCTGCAGACTACGCAAAATTGGATACAGACTAACATAATATCGTCAGACTGGGCTCGAAAATACGAGATAAATGACTATATTCAGAAAAATCTTAATGCAATAGTGGCGCAGGCAGGAGATTTTTTGAATATCATACTCAACAAGATTGTTAATTTTGCAATCGGGTTTACATCTACATTTTTTAGCATACTGATAGGCATACTTATATCTGTATACATACTTGCAGACAAAGAAGGGTTTGCTCGAAATTCCAAAAGATTCGTGTATTCGTTTGCAGGCAAGGCGCGGGGTGATTCGTTTTTTGAGCTTGCAAGTGAAATAGACAGCGTATTTTCAAAGTTTATCGTGGGAAAATTCATAGACTCACTTATAATAGGTCTCATATGCCTTGCCGGAGCTTTACTGCTTAAGATGCCATATGCATTTTTGATTGCACTCATAGTGGGAATAACAAATATGATACCGTACTTTGGACCGTTCATAGGAATAATACCGTCTGTAATAATTGTGCTCTTTAATGATCCAATAAAGGCACTTTGGCTTTTTGTTTTCATTCTTATCCTGCAGCAGTTTGACGGCTTGATACTGGGGCCGAAGATTTTGGGAGACAAGGTGGGCATGAGTCCGTTTTGGATAATATTAGCCATAATAATAGGCGGAGGTATAATGGGCGTGCTGGGAATGTTCCTGGCGGTGCCTACTTTTGCGGTTATAAAAAATCTGCTTGAGAGGTATATGGATAAAAAATTAAAGTTAAGAGACATAGAAATCGGGTAATACTAGAAATAGAAAAAAGAATTAAAACATTTACAGGGAGGGTGCAGGTATGAAAAATGTAAAGATATACACGAGTGATACGTGTGGCTACTGCCACATGGCCAAGGAGTATTTCAGGGAAAACGGCATAGCCTTCGATGAGAGAAATGTCACAAAAGATGTTGAGGCGAAAAAAGAGCTTATGAAGATGGGTTATATGTCAGTGCCTGTCATAATAATAGACGGCGAGACTATCGTAGGTTTTGACAAGCAAAAGATTGAGAGTCTTCTGAAATAGGTTGAATAAATGGAAATCCGGATGATTTAAGTCATCCGGATTTTGTCTGTTTTTGAATATCTAGATTTCGAGCTGCTGCATGGGTTTTAGTATTTCAACTTCGCAAATTCCGCTGACAGCTTCAGCGAAGCGCTCGGGCTCGGACTGTATAAGCGGGAATGTGTCGTAGTGCATAGGAATTACAGTCTTTGGCTGTATGAATTCTACTGCCTTTGAAGCATCGTGTACATCCATTGTGAAGTTGCCGCCTATTGGCAGCAGCGCGTAGTCTATGAAGGCATCCTTTAGAAGCTGCATCTCCATTGAAAGTCCAGTATCACCTGCATGGTATATATTCTTGCCCTCTGCCGAGATAAGAAACCCGCCCGGATTCCCGCCCGGAATGACATGGTTGCCATCGAGTATGGATGAACCGTGAAGGGCAGGGGTCATCTTGACTTTTCCGAATTCGAATTCAAAGCTTCCGCCTATATGCATGGAGTGGCATTTTATGTTGTATCTGTCCAGATACAGCGATATTTCAAAGTTGCATATGACTGTGGAGTTGAACATCCGGGCTATTTCTATTGTATCGCCCAGGTGGTCAGAGTGGCCGTGAGTCACAAGGATATAGTCTATATGCGGGAGATTCTCAGGCTCCATTGAGCACTGAGGATTGTTTTTGAGGAATGGATCTATAAGAAGTTTGCAGCCGCTGGTCTCAATGTAGAAGGCGGAGTGGCCAAGATAAGTTAGTTTCATGATGAAGCACCTCCAATTAAGTTATATTCTATTATTAACCCTTTAACCCGCAGCGAAACAATATACTATTTAGGCGGAATCAGTTTGTAGCGAATCAAAAAAACTGCAGGCAGTATATAGCACATAAGAGCATATGGAGCGAGCTGGCCATAGCTAATGCCAAGGAGCGAGCAGGCGAGTATGGAGTTTATGTTCCAAGGTATTAGGGCTACGGTGAATGTTCCAAGGTCCGATATGGCATGCACCAGGCATTCAAGCCTGACCCGAAGTTTTTCATAATTGTTTTTTAGAAACTGGCTGGGAACTATTATGCCTATTGTCTGGTTGCAGGTAATAACATTTATAAGAAAGCTTATCATTCCGCTTTGGACAACAAGGCCGTATTTTGTGTTTATAGTCTTTGAAAACATATCTATTGCGTTTTCAAAAAGCTCAAGCCTGCTTAGGAGGCCCACATAAGCTGTGGCAAGGATTATAGTGGCGAGCACCTTAAGCATCGAGATGAATCCCCCTCCGGCAAGAGTCATTGAAGTGCCTGAAGCCGAAAAGCCCACAAGGCTGGCTTTGACAAGCTCAAGCGGAGTTGCGTGCTGGAATGCCATTGCCACGATAAAGGCCGAAGCTATTGAACATGCAAGCGCCGTGCTAGTCTTAAGCCTTAGGAATATGAGTGCAAAAAGAAGGATTACGGGGATAATGCAAAATAGACCCAGGCTGAAATTGGCGCTTAAAAAATCAAGAGAGTCTTTGATTTTATCATAGTCCCTTGGAATTTGGCTTAAGCCCAGAGCGTAAAATGCTGCGCAGGAGATTAGGAATGCCGGAATCAGACTCGAGTTCATACTCTTTATATTGAGCACAGGGTCTGTATCGGTCATTTCCGTCACCAAATTGAAGGCGCTCGATATGGGAGAAGATCGGTCACCTATATAGGATCCTGATATTATGGCTCCTGCAAGAATTGTCGTGTCTATGCCAAGGCTTCTTCCAATCGCCATCAGCACCACGCCCATGGTAGAGAGGCTGCCCATTGAGCTTCCAAGGCTCATTGAAATAATGGTCATTATCAAAAATGAAGCGAGTATGAAGTTGTAATTTTTAAGGACATTAAGGCCAATATACATAAGATATGGTATTGTTCCTGATTTTATCCAGACAGACGTCAGGACGCCTATGAGTGAAAGTATTATAAGCACATTTTTTGCAGAGAGAGCGCCATAGACTATTGCGCGGTTGAGATCCCTTGGGCGGGCTCCCCCAAGCAGTGCTGAAATGTATATATACGCAAGCGAAAGCGCCAGTGCAATATACACGGGCGTTTTGAAAAATATTGAGATTGATATTATAATCAGCGATATTGCAAGTTTCTCCATTTGACACCCGTCCTCGTGATAAATAGATTGCCTTCGCTCCAACTGTAAATGTGCATATTGGAGTTGAACTGCTTGTGGATTATTTTTGTTATGTATTAGCTATTATGATGTAAAATAGATTATAATATAATACTAATCTTTTTTAAAAAATATTAAAATAGATTGTTTTGTAATTTTGCCTTTGAACTACCGCCACCTGTGCTAAAGCTTAGAGGTGGACGGATTCCTAAGAATACCGCTCCAACGAGCAGTTTATTATTAGGCTAACCCCGTAGTTCCTACGGTTAGAAGCCTTAGGGCTTCGTTTTTAAGATTTATGCTTGCGTTAATATCTCTGTCATGGTTTGCTCCGCACTCAGGACAAGTCCACTCTCTGACAGAGAGATTCTTAACGTCTTTGTTCTTGTAACCGCAATCAGAACACAATTGGCTTGAGGCAAAGTTCTTGGCTACGATGACGACTTGCTTGCCGTACCAATTGGCTTTGTATTCAAGCATTGTCCTGAACTCCGACCAAGACACCTCGGATATGGCTTTGGCCAGCTTGCCGTTTTTGAGCATGTTGGATACCTGCAAATCCTCAATTCCGATGATGTCGTGGTTTTTGACTATCTCGGCAGAAATTTTGTGCAGATAATCTGCTCTGGCACTAGCTATATGCTCATGTATTCTGGCAACCTTTACTCTTTGCTTGTGCCAGTTGTTTGAGAACTTAATACGCCTTGACAGTATGCGTTGCTCTCTTGCAAGCCTTGCTTCAAGCGTTCTGAAGAACTTGGGATTCTCGTATGCTGTGCCATCTGAAAGTATGGCGAAATCTTTCAGCCCTACGTCTATTCCGCATGAAGAATTCGACTTGGGCAGCTCTTGCACTTCTGCTTCGACAAGCACAGATACAAAATATTTGCCGGATGGATTGAGTCTTATGGTTGCACTTAGAATCCTGCCATCGACTTCTTTGGACTTGGCAAATTTGATTAGACCAAGCTTAGGCAGTTTGATTTTGTCGCCTGCAATGGCTATGTTGCCATTGGTACATTTTGTAGTATACGACTGCACTTTGTTTTTTTTGGATTTGAAACGCGGAGCGTCATTCTGCTTCTTGAAGAAACGGTCGAAAGCATCGCCAAGATTCCTTAGGGAAGATTGTAGGGCTATGCTGTCTACTTCCTTGAGCCACACAAGTTCTTTTTTGAGTTGGGTCATTTGCACAGAGCAAGAATTATATGTCAAGCCCTTGCCTGTTTGTCTGTATTCGTTATTCCAAGCATTCAGGAAGTGGTTGAACACAAAGCGGCTACAGCCTATTGTTTTGGCTATCAGTTCTCTTTGCTTGCTACTTGGATATATGCGGAACTTGTATGCTTTGTTAATTAGCATTGTTTTTCACCTCCGTGTGTGACATATAAGGCTGATTGCTACTATTATATGTATACCCTGAAGCGGATACAAAAAACATAATTTGAAAACATTAGGCGATTCATCCCCCACCTAAAGAGGTGGGAGTATTCTCGCCCTAACACAGATAAAATCAAAAGGTGTGAAATATATGAATGAGTTTTTACCGATATCAATTGAAGACGCAAGAGCCAGAGGGTGGGACGAGCTGGATTTTATAATAGTCAGCGGAGATGCATACGTAGACCATCCCTCGTTTGGAACGGCAATTATTGGAAGGGTGCTTGAAAGCAGAGGCTACAGGGTGGGTATTCTTGCCCAGCCGGACTGGAGAAGCGAAGAGGCTTTCAAGGCGCTGGGAAGGCCTAAATACGCATTTCTTGTCGGAACCGGCAACATAGACTCTATGGTAAGCCACTATACGGCTGCCAAGAAAAGAAGGAGCCAGGACAGCTACTCTCCGGGCGGAAAGGCCGGCTTAAGGCCTGACCGCGCCCTTATAACGTATTGCAACATGATAAGGAAAGTATACAAGGATGTTGCCATAGTAGCGGGCGGCATAGAGGCGAGCCTTAGAAGATTTGCCCACTATGATTACTGGGATGACAAGGTTAGGAGCTCGGTGCTTTTAGACAGCGGTGCGGACATTATCGTATACGGCATGGCTGAAAAGCAGATTGTAGAGGTGGCTGAAGCCCTGGCCTCGGGTATAGAAGCAAAATATATAAACTATATGGCTGGAACCGTATGTAAAATAAGCGACATAGGCTATCTGTCAGGGGAGTGCATAGAGGTGCCCTCGTATGAGCAGGTTTGTGAAAGCCATGAAAAATACGCGCAGGCTTTCAAGCTTCAGTACGATAACCAGGACCCCATAAGGGGAAAGGTGCTTGTTCAAAAGCACGGCTCAACCTACGTTGTGCAAAATACGCCGGCGATGCCCTTAAGCAGGGAAGAGCTCGATGAAGTGTACAGGTTGCCCTTTGCAAGGACATATCACCCGTCGTATGAAAAAATGGGCGGGGTGCCGGCTATTGCGGAGGTCAAGTTCAGCATTCTCTCTGAAAGGGGCTGCTTCGGTTCGTGCTCTTTTTGTGCCATAGGATTCCACCAGGGCCGCATAGTCCAGTCAAGGAGCCATGAATCGATACTCGAGGAAGCTGAGCTTATGGCCGGCGACAAGGACTTCAAGGGGTATATACATGACGTGGGAGGCGCAACAGCCAACTTTCGTGAGCCTTCATGCAAAAAACAGCTAAGAGTGGGCACATGTAAAAACATGCAGTGCCTTTATCCGAAGCCCTGCAAAAATATTACTGTGGATCACAGTGACTACCTGAGCTTGCTGAGAAAGCTGCGCGCAGTAAAAGGCGTGAAGAAGGTGTTCATAAGATCCGGGATAAGGTACGACTATCTTATGGCTGACAAGGACAGAAAAGGCATACTAAAAGAGATATGCAGCCACCATGTGAGCGGGCAGCTCAAGGTTGCGCCTGAGCACATAAGCCAGAATGTTCTAAAGCGCATGAGAAAGCCGGGCGGAGATATATTCAAAAAATTCGTCGATGAATATGAAAAGGTCAACAAGGAGTTGGGAAAAAACCAGTATATGGTGCCGTATCTGATGTCGTCACATCCTGGAGCAACTCTGAGTGATGCCATAGAGCTGGCTGTATACCTTCATGACTCCGGACTCTATCCAGAGCAGGTACAGGATTTTTACCCTACGCCGGGAACCCTATCGACTGCCATGTATCATACGGGGATAGACCCAATGACAATGGAGAAGGTTTATGTAGCTAAAAGCTATGAAGAAAAGGCTATGCAGAGGGCGCTTCTCCAGTATAGAAACCCCAGAAACCACAATATTGTGGTCAAGGCTTTGAAGACTGCAGGGAGGTTTGACCTTATAGGGTATGGCAGGGAATGCCTTGTGAGGCCTCTAAGGGAGGAAGCCGGCGATTCAAAACAAGGCGAGCGTAAGAGCAAGACGGGAAAGTCAGGCGATGTGAATTCAAGAACTAAAGGCAAGAATGATAAAGCAAGAAAGCGCAGACGTTAAATAGATAAACAGAGCAAAGCCTGGATTTAGAGTGGATAAGAGCTTTTGAATCCAGGTTTTTATATTTACAGGCAGCAAAAAATATAAAAACCATTGACTTGTGGAGCATAAGCTGATAAAATAATTTTTGCTGTCGGGGAATGCGAGAGCACAGACAGTGAAAAGAGAACAGAAAAAAGGGCTTGACGGAAGTCGAGTTCGGTGATAAAATAATTAAGTCACATCGCAAATTGAACCTTGAAAACTAAACAGCAGGCTTATTTTTTAAAGATGGCAAAGCCATCGAAATTATTTAAAGTCAGTGAGACATCGCAAGATGTCAAAGTGAGCTAAAGGGACATAGTCCCAAGGATTTCTTTTTAAGAGTTTGATCCTGGCTCAGGATGAACGCTGGCGGCGTGCTTAACACATGCAAGTCGAGCGAACAAAGCGGGAGGGAGTCTTCGGACGAAGCCCCGCTGCGTGAGCGGCGGACGGGTGAGTAACACGTGGGCAACCTGCCCTATGCACAGGGATAACGCACCGAAAGGTGTGCTAATACCGGATAAAGCGAGATGTCCGCATGGACGACTCGCCAAAGCTTTTGCGGCATAGGATGGGCCCGCGTCCCATTAGCTAGTTGGTGAGGTAACGGCTCACCAAGGCTGCGATGGGTAGCCGACCTGAGAGGGTGATCGGCCACACTGGAACTGAGACACGGTCCAGACTCCTACGGGAGGCAGCAGTGGGGAATATTGCACAATGGGCGAAAGCCTGATGCAGCAACGCCGCGTGAGCGATGAAGGCCTTCGGGTCGTAAAGCTCTGTCCCAAGGGAAGATAATGACGGTACCTTGGGAGGAAGCCCCGGCTAACTACGTGCCAGCAGCCGCGGTAATACGTAGGGGGCAAGCGTTATCCGGAATCACTGGGCGTAAAGGGTGCGTAGGCGGTCTTGCAAGCCAGAGGTGAAAGGCTATGGCTCAACCATAGTGAGCCTTTGGAACTGCCGGACTTGAGTACAGGAGAGGAAAGTGGAATTCCTAGTGTAGCGGTGAAATGCGTAGATATTAGGAGGAACACCAGTGGCGAAGGCGACTTTCTGGACTGTTACTGACGCTGAGGCACGAAAGCGTGGGGAGCGAACAGGATTAGATACCCTGGTAGTCCACGCCGTAAACGATGAGTGCTAGGTGTCGGGGGTCAAACCTCGGTGCCGCAGCTAACGCATTAAGCACTCCGCCTGGGGAGTACGCTCGCAAGAGTAAAACTCAAAGGAATTGACGGGGACCCGCACAAGCAGCGGAGCATGTGGTTTAATTCGAAGCAACGCGAAGAACCTTACCTGGACTTGACATCCCTTTGACCGCTTCGTAACGGAAGCTTTCTCTTCGGAGACAAAGGTGACAGGTGGTGCATGGTTGTCGTCAGCTCGTGTCGTGAGATGTTGGGTTAAGTCCCGCAACGAGCGCAACCCCTATCTTTAGTTGCCAGCACTTAGGGTGGGCACTCTAGAGAGACTGCCGAGGACAACTCGGAGGAAGGTGGGGATGACGTCAAATCATCATGCCCCTTATGTTCAGGGCTACACACGTGCTACAATGGGCGGTACAACGGGTTGCGAGCTCGCGAGAGCAAGCCAATCCCTTAAAGCCGTTCTCAGTTCGGATTGCAGGCTGAAACTCGCCTGCATGAAGTCGGAGTTGCTAGTAATCGCGGATCAGAATGCCGCGGTGAATGCGTTCCCGGGTCTTGTACACACCGCCCGTCACACCATGGGAGTCGGGGGCGCCCGAAGTCAGCTGTCCAACCGCAAGGGGGAGGCTGCCGAAGGTGAAACTGATGACTGGGGTGAAGTCGTAACAAGGTAGCCGTATCGGAAGGTGCGGCTGGATCACCTCCTTTCTAAGGAGAAATAGCCTGCTGTTTAGTCTTGAGGGCTCAAGCCTTCAAAATTGAACAGCTTTTTTTATGCGTGGGGGTATAGCTCAGTTGGGAGAGCACCTGCCTTGCAAGCAGGGGGTCATGAGTTCGAATCTCATTA
Source organism: Peptoclostridium acidaminophilum DSM 3953 (assembly GCF_000597865.1). Classification (GTDB taxonomy): domain Bacteria; phylum Bacillota; class Clostridia; order Peptostreptococcales; family Peptostreptococcaceae; genus Peptoclostridium_A; species Peptoclostridium_A acidaminophilum. The sequence continues at coordinate 50,319 of NZ_CP007452.1, forward strand.
TCTCCACCATTTGTACCTTGAAAACTGCATAGCTTTAGATAAAATGGTCAAGTTATTAAGGGCATAAGGCGGATGCCTTGGCACTAGGAGCCGATGAAGGACGCGGTAAGCTGCGATAAGCTTCGGGGAGACGCAAGCAGTCATTGATCCGAAGATTTCCGAATGGGGAAACCCACATGGAGTAATGTCCATGTATCATTAGATGAATACATAGTCTAATGAGGGGAACCCGGGGAACTGAAACATCTAAGTACCCGGAGGAAGAGAAAGAAAAATCGATTCCCTAAGTAGCGGCGAGCGAAAAGGGAAGAGCCCAAACCGACGAGGTTTACCTTGTCGGGGTTGCGGATATGCCATCACGTGGCGGCTATTGTAATCGAAGAGGTCTGGAAAGGCCCACCATAGAAGGTAACAGTCCTGTAGATGAAACAAGAAGGCCACAGGCATACTCCAGAGTACCACGGGACACGTGAAACCCTGTGGGAAGCTGGGGGGACCACCCCCCAAGGCTAAATACTACCTAGTGACCGATAGCGCATAGTACCGTGAGGGAAAGGTGAAAAGAACCCCGGGAGGGGAGTGAAATAGAACCTGAAACCTTATGCCTACAAACTGTGGAAGCACATTATTAGTGTGACCGCGTACTTTTTGTAGAACGGGCCAACGAGTTACGGTATGTAGCAAGGTTAAGGGCTTTGAGGCCTGGAGCCGCAGCGAAAGCGAGTCTTAAATGGGCGTTTAGTTACATGCTGTAGACCCGAAACCGGGCGACCTATCCATGGACAGGATGAAACGAAAGTAAAATTTCGCGGAGGTCCGAACCCACGCACGTTGAAAAGTGCGGGGATGAGCTGTGGATAGCGGTGAAATTCCAATCGAGCCCGGAGATAGCTGGTTCTCCCCGAAATAGCTTTAGGGCTAGCCTCGGACGTAGAGACATGGAGGTAGAGCACTGAATGCCCTAGGGGCCCTATGGGTTACCGAAGGCTATCAAACTCCGAATGCCATGAACTTTTATCCGGGAGTCAGTCTGTGGGTGATAAGGTCCATAGACAAGAGGGCAACAGCCCAGACCATCAGCTAAGGTCCCAAAGTGTGGATTAAGTGGAAAAGGATGTGGGATTGCACAGACAACCAGGATGTTGGCTTAGAAGCAGCCACTCATTCAAAGAGTGCGTAATAGCTCACTGGTCGAGTGATCCTGCGCCGAAATATTCTCGGGGCTAAAATCCACCACCGAAGCTATGGATCCGAAAGGATGGTAGGGGAGCGTTGTATAAGGGGCGAAGCTGTACCGAAAGGAGCAGTGGACTTTATACAAGTGAGAATGTTGGCATGAGTAGCGAGAGGTGGGTGAGAATCCCACCGGCCGAAAACCCAAGGTTTCCAGAGGAAGGTTCGTCCTCTCTGGGTTAGTCGGGGCCTAAGCCGAGGCCGAAAGGCGTAGGCGATGGACAACGGGTTGATATTCCCGTACCACCAACCACCATTTGAGTGATGGGGTGACACAGTAGGATAGGCCATCCTTCAGCTGGTTTTGAAGGTCCAAGCGTCAAGGGAGTCATGGTAGGCAAATCCGCCGTGGCAATTCTGAGGCGTGACGGGGAGCGAAATTTAGTAGCGAAGTGGTTGATTTCACACTGTCAGGAAAAGCCTCTAGCGAGGTGGAAGGTGCCCGTACCGCAAACCGACACAGGTGGGTGAGGAGAGAATCCTAAGGCTAGCGAGAGAACTATTGTTAAGGAACTCGGCAAAATTACCCCGTAACTTAGGGAGAAGGGGTGCCCCGTTAGTGTGCAAGCATGAGGGGGCCGCAGAGAATAGGCCCAAGCGACTGTTTACCAAAAACACAGGTCTCTGCTAAGTCGCAAGACGAAGTATAGGGGCTGACGCCTGCCCGGTGCTGGAAGGTTAAGGGGATGTGTTAGAGCAATCGAAGCACTGAACTTAAGCCCCAGTAAACGGCGGCCGTAACTATAACGGTCCTAAGGTAGCGAAATTCCTTGTCGGGTAAGTTCCGACCCGCACGAAAGGCGTAACGATTTGGGCGCTGTCTCAACAATAGACTCGGTGAAATTGTAATGTGAGTGAAGATGCTCACTACCTGCGACAGGACGGAAAGACCCCGTGGAGCTTTACTGCAGTTTGGCATTGGATTTCGATGCTGCATGTACAGGATAGGTGGGAGGCTTGGAAGATGGAACGCAAGTTTCGTTGGAGCCGACGTTGGGATACCACCCTTGCAGTATTGAGGTTCTAACCATGTACCGTGAATCCGGTACTGGGACACTGTCAGACGGGCAGTTTGACTGGGGCGGTCGCCTCCCAAAGTGTAACGGAGGCGCCCAAAGGTTCCCTCAGCACGGTCGGAAATCGTGCGAAGAGTGTAAAGGCAAAAGGGAGCTTGATTGCGAGACATACAGGTCGAGCAAGGACGAAAGTCGGGCTTAGTGATCCGGTGGTTCCGAGTGGAAGGGCCATCGCTCAACGGATAAAAGCTACCCCGGGGATAACAGGCTTATCTCCCCCAAGAGTCCACATCGACGGGGAGGTTTGGCACCTCGATGTCGGCTCGTCTCATCCTGGGGCTGGAGTAGGTCCCAAGGGTTGGGCTGTTCGCCCATTAAAGAGGCACGCGAGCTGGGTTCAGAACGTCGTGAGACAGTTCGGTCCCTATCCGTCGCAGGCGCAGGAAATTTGAAGGGAGCTGTCCCTAGTACGAGAGGACCGGGATGGACGTACCGCTGGTGTACCAGTTGTCGTGCCAACGGCACAGCTGGGTAGCTATGTATGGAATGGATAAGCGCTGAAGGCATCTAAGCGCGAAGCCAACCTTAAGATAAGATTTCCCACTTTTATAGGTAAGATCCCAGGAAGACTACCTGGTTGATAGGCCCAGGGTGTAAGTGCAGCAATGCATTCAGCTGATGGGTACTAATAGATCGAGGACTTGACCAAGTCTAAAGCATGCAGTTTTGAGGGTGCAAACCTTCAAAAAGCTATTGACAAACACGGTGTGCCGTGCTAAAATAGTAAAAGTCCGCAAGGACAATCTGGTTGCAACAGCGAAGAGGCTACACCTGTTCCCATGCCGAACACAGAAGTTAAGCTCTTCAGCGCTGATGGTACTTGGATCGAAGGGTCCCGGGAGAGTAGGACGCAGCCAGATGATATTCCGGAGTAGCTCAATGGCGGAGCAATCGGCTGTTAACCGAGAGGTTGTGGGTTCGAATCCCACCTCCGGAGCCACAAAGTCACTGCAATGACGCGGGGTGGAGCAGTTGGCAGCTCGTCGGGCTCATAACCCGAAGGTCGTAGGTTCGAGTCCTACCCCCGCAACCAAAATCAAGGCCCTATGGTCAAGCGGTTAAGACACCGCCCTTTCACGGCGGTAACCCGGGTTCGAACCCCGGTAGGGTCACCATTAGTTTCACATTTCGTGGGAGCATAGCTCAGCTGGGAGAGCATCTGCCTTACAAGCAGGGGGTCACAGGTTCGAGCCCTGTTGCTCCCACCAAATTCGGTCCGGTAGTTCAGTTGGTTAGAATGCCAGCCTGTCACGCTGGAGGTCGAGGGTTCGAGCCCCTTCCGGATCGCCATTTAAATTTGCTGGTGTAGCTCAATTGGCAGAGCAACTGACTTGTAATCAGTAGGTTGCGGGTTCAAGTCCCATCACCAGCTCCATAGTCGGAGGGATTCCCGAGTGGCTAAAGGGGGCAGACTGTAAATCTGTTGGCACCGCCTTCGCTGGTTCGAATCCAGCTCCCTCCACCAAAAATATGCGGGTGTAGCTCAGTGGTAGAGCCCCGGCCTTCCAAGCCGGTTGCGAGGGTTCGATCCCCTTCACCCGCTCCATATTAAGATGCGCTTGTAGCTCAGTAGGATAGAGCAACGGCCTTCTAAGCCGTGTGTCCGGGGTTCGAATCCCTGCAGGCGCGCCACTTTAGGTGTTGGGGATTCGCCAAGTCGGTAAGGCACAGGACTTTGACTCCTGCATGCGCTGGTTCGAGTCCAGCATCCCCAGCCAACTAATATGACCCATTAGCTCAGTCGGTAGAGCATCTGACTTTTAATCAGGGTGTCCCGCGTTCGAGTCGCGGATGGGTCACCAGTTTCAAAATTGGCAACAAACAATTGAAATGTACGGAGGGGTACCGAAGCGGTCATAACGGGGCGGTCTTGAAAACCGTTAGGGTGCAAGCCCACGTGGGTTCGAATCCCACCCCCTCCGCCATAAGCAAGCCCAGATAGCTCAGTCGGTAGAGCAGGGGACTGAAAATCCCCGTGTCGGTGGTTCGATTCCGCCTCTGGGCACCATTTTAAAATCAAGCAAAGCAATCTTGGCGGCATAGCTCAGCTGGCTAGAGCGTTCGGTTCATACCCGAAAGGTCACAAGTTCGATCCTTGTTGCCGCTACCAAGATGGGCCTTTAGCTCAGTTGGTTAGAGCGCCCGGCTCATAACCGGTAGGTCCGGGGTTCGAGTCCCTGAAGGCCCACCATCTTATTGTAAGCTTGCTTGATTCAAATTCGAGGTGTAGCGCAGTTTGGTAGCGCACGTGGTTTGGGACCATGGGGCCGGGGGTTCGAGTCCCTCCACCTCGACCAACAAATATGGTGGGTATAGCTCAGGTGGTTAGAGCGCCAGATTGTGGCTCTGGAGGCCATGGGTTCGAGTCCCATTATCCACCCCATATTTACACGATCCATTAGCTCAGTCGGTAGAGCATCTGACTTTTAATCAGGGTGTCCCGCGTTCGAGTCGCGGATGGATCACCAATTGATGAGGCGGCATAGCCAAGTGGTAAGGCAGAGGACTGCAACTCCTTAACCTCCAGTTCGAATCTGGATGCCGCCTCCAATTAACAACTTAATGTGCGGGTGTGGCGGAATTGGCAGACGCGCTAGACTTAGGATCTAGTGTCCAGTACGTGGGGGTTCAAGTCCCTCCACCCGCACCATTTTTTTATTTTTAAGGTTTTTGCGCTCATAGCTCAACTGGATAGAGTGTCTGACTACGAATCAGAAGGTTCGGGGTTCGAGTCCCTGTGGGCGCACCAATAAACCAATAAGACAAGGCTTTCAAAGGATGGTAATCTTTTGGAGGCTTTTTTAGTTATATCATTTATGGCTGCGAAAGGAACGAATATGTGCTATGTATATATGCTTTTATGCAGTGATGGCAGCCTCTATACAGGCTGGACAAGCGACCTCGAAAGAAGATTTAAGATGCACAGCGATGGGAAAGCGTCAAAGTATACCAGGGCCCGGCTCCCGGTAAGGCTTGTCTATTTCGAGGAAATAGAATGCAGGATAGAGGCGCAAAAACGCGAATGGGAGATAAAAAAGTTCAGCAGGAAGCAAAAGCTGGCATTGATAGAGAGCAGAAGCAACAAATTTGCTGCATTAGGGATTAGGCATGAATAAAACGCGCATCAGAGTGATTTTCTCTGGTGCGTTTTTTATTTCAATAAAAAATGCTTTTAAAAAATATTATAGGGGTATACTTTAAACAAATGCATGCTTTTTTAATAAAAGTATGCGTGAATAATACACGATAAGGGGAATAATCGAAAAGAAAAGGGGGAATTTGTATGGATTCATTTGCTATCAGTCAGTTCATGTCACTCTATTTCACAAAGATACTAGGGGCGGTAGCCATACTTGTCATAGGCCTTTTGCTGGCTAAATATATAGCATCAGGCATTGGCAAGCTGATTGAAAAAAGTCCCAAAATAAACGAATGGGTAAACAAGTTTTTTGGGGAAACTGAACGGGAAATCAAATTCGGCAAAATTGTAGTCAAGACTATCTACTATATCCTTATGATATTTGTAATAACTGCCGTATTTGAAGCGCTGGGATTCACAATTTTGACAGAGCCCCTCAACAAGTTCCTGGGCAATATATCCAGCTTCATACCTCAAATAATCGGAGCCGTAATACTGCTTGCAGTAGCGTGGATTTTTGCAAGGATAGTCAAATTTTTTGTGCTGAAGGGACTGGCGCTTGTAAAATTTGATGAGAAAATGGCGGTGGCTGAGGGCAGAACCCCAATATCCCAGGCTATAGCTGAAATTGCATATTGGTTTGTATTCCTGATATTCCTTCCAGGAATCTTAAGCGCGCTTTCGCTTGGAGGTATACTCCAGCCAGTTCAGAACATGCTCAACAAGATTCTGGCGGTGCTTCCAAACCTTATAGGAGCAGGGTTAATAATAGCTATAGGTTGGTTCATAGCCGGAAAGATAAGGGAAGCCGCAGCGCAAATACTGAAATCTGTTGGAATAGATAGAATAGGCAAGGAAGAAGAGGAAGAAAAGAACAGGCTATCAGAGATAATAGCGAACATAGTGTATGTGCTCATACTCATACCTGTGCTTGTAGCGGGACTTGACATGATAGGCCTTTCGGCTGTAACAAGACCGGCCACAAACATGCTTGACAGAGTGCTTGCATTCATTCCAAACCTGTTCTCTGCATTTGTAATAATATATGTGGCATATTTCATAGGTCGTCTTCTTGGAGACCTTGTCACAAGACTTCTAGGCAAGATGGGGATAGAAAAGCTGCTTGCAGACATGGGGCTCATAACAACCGAAGGCGCCAAAACAACAATTTCTGCAATGGCAGGAAATTTTGTTAAGATAGCAATAGTGTTCTTCGCAGCACTAGAAGCCGCAAACATACTCGGACTAGACATGCTTGCAGGGCTTGTAGATCAGTTCATTGTACTTGTTGGACATATTATACTTGGGCTTGTGATAATAGGCGTAGGTCTTTATATAGCACAGATGGTTGCGTCTATTATAAGCAGTAAAAAATCCGCATCCTCTGACATGCTTTCAGCGATAGCAAGGATATCGATAATAGTGCTTGCAATAGCAATGGGACTCAGACAGATGGGGATAGCCAATGAGATCATAAACATGGCATTTGGATTTACAATAGGAGCAGTCGCAGTGGCAGCAGCGATAGCTTTTGGAATAGGCGGAAAGGAAGTTGCAGCAAAGGCGCTTGCTAAGCTAGAGAAGAAACCCGAAGAATAAAGCAAACAAATAAGGGCATTAAAAAAAGACATCTCCAATGTTCCACGTGAGATGTCTTTTTTAGTTCGAAATATTAATGTTAATGTCTAGGTCAATATCTGATTCCATAATGCACCACCCTTTTTATTTATTAGAATTCAAAGCTGCCGCATCCAAAATAATTGCAGTTGTTTTGAGAAACCTCGTGTCTGAATTCAGAAGTATTGCTAGATTCGTTTTCAAGAGAGCTATAGTCTACAGCAGGTGAGTATACATCGTATGCATTTTCGTTTGAGTGTTTTTTTGAGTTTTCCATAAAATTATTCCTCCCAGATTTTAAATAGATGGTTAACCTTGCAAGTTTGCTAAAGCGGGATACTAGTAAAGCTCGAAGTTTCCGCAGCCAAAGAAGTTAACAGGTGCGTTTACAACATCGTTTCTAAGCTCTTCCTCGAATGATTTGCCGCTTGTAAAAAGTGAGCTGAAGTCCACGCTGTAAGAAGCAGGCTCGAAACATTTTTCGTCTGAGTACATATCGAATTTCTTTTCCATAATAATATTCCTCCCAAGTAATTAAATATGATTGACATTGCGAATACACAGAATATTCTGATAATTTGGAGATAAAAAAAAGCACTCGACTCTATGAACGTGTATAAGACATCCATAGGGACGAAAGCTTATGCTTCGCGGTACCACCCTACTTTGCGGATTGAAAATCCGCCTCGCCGTTCAGGTCAAATTAACCCTAGCCATATAACGCTGGCGTACGTCCAAATCTACTAGATTTCGAAATGGAAGTTCTGGAGTGATTATTGTATGCCGCTTGACGCTAATTTCCACCAACCATTAGCTCTCTATAGTCTTGCCGAGGCATTTTTGTCTCCGTCATAACTTTTCTGAATATTCTGCACGTTTATCTTACAATTGTTATTATATAATGAGACCCAAAACAATGTCAACAGGTTTTTGAAAAATATTTTAGAATTTTCTGAAAATAAATTAAATATATAGGGGGGCATATTATTCAAAAATAATAGCATAAGAGATGAAGTGGCAGGACCTTTGGAAGAAACGATTTCCGAAAATGAGCGCTTAAAAACTTATCAGAAAATTCATTTTTTTTAGAAAAAAGCATAGACAAGTCTGGTAAAGGCTGATAGAATACTTATCAACAAGTCAATTCCATAACATGCAACGAAGGAGAGCGCATTTTACAGGCAAGCTAAAGAGAGTCGGCGGATGGTGCAAGCCGATGCTTCAGAGAAGATGCTACTAGCTCCAGAGCACCGCTTTTGAAATAGCAGTAGGAAGCGGCGGATGGTACCGTTAAAGACCGGGACATAGAGAATGTCCGTTAAAGAGAGGCTTTCACAGGCAATTAGGGTGGTACCGCGAGCATATTCGTCCCTGAACATTGAGTTCAGGGACGTTTTTTATTCCCATAAAGAAAAAGTAAATGAAAAATTCAAACATATATATATAATATATGCAACGAAGGAGAGCGCATTTTACAGGCAAGCTAAAGAGAGTCGGCGGATGGTGCAAGCCGATGCTTCAGAGAAAATGCTACTAGCTCCAGAGCACCGCTTTTGAAATAGCAGTAGGAAGCGGCGGATGGTACCGTTAAAGACCGGGACATAGAGTGTCCATTAAAGAGAGGCCTTCACAGGCAATTAGGGTGGTACCGCGAGCATACTCGTCCCTGAACATTGAGTTCTGGGGCGTTTTTTATTACTCAAAAGGGATGTATTTTATATTCGGAATACAAAAGACATGAGGGGGATAACAATGGCAAAGCAAATAAAGATATTCGACACGACTCTTAGGGACGGAGAGCAGTCTCCGGGCTGCAGCATGAATCTTAATGAGAAGATACAAATGGCAAAGCAAATAGAGAAGATGAAGGTAGACGTAATAGAGGCCGGATTTGCAATAGCGTCAAAGGGTGACTTCGAGTCTGTAAGCGAAATAGCAAGAAATATAAAGGAAGCGAGGGTGGCGAGCCTTTCGAGAGCGCTTAAAAAAGACATAGACTGTGCATGGGATGCGGTAAAGCATGCAAGGCTTCCAAGGATACACACCTTCATAGCCACATCAGATATACACATGAAATACAAGCTCAAGATGAAGCCTGAGGATGTAATGGCGCAGGCTGTTGAAATGGTAAAATACGCAAAAGCCTACTGCGAGGACATAGAGTTCTCGGCAGAGGATGCCACAAGAAGCGACAAAGAGTTTTTATACAGGATAATAACAAAGGTAATAGACGCCGGTGCTACAGTAGTAAATATTCCAGACACCGTCGGCTACACAACGCCGGAGGAATACTTCAATCTTATAACGGGGATAAGAGAAAACGTGCCGAACATTCACAAGGCGGATATATCGGTTCACTGTCACAACGACCTTGGAATGGCCGTGGCCAACACTCTTGCGGCAGCAAGAGCCGGTGCGACACAGCTTGAGTGCACTATAAACGGAATAGGCGAGAGGGCGGGCAATGCGGCTCTTGAAGAAGTCGCAATGGCGCTGAACACAAGAAAAGACATATACGGCGCAGTTTGCAACATCGATACTACTCAGATAATGAGATCCAGCAGCCTTTTGACTTCAATAACAGGGGTCAAGGTTCAGCCTAACAAGGCTATAGTCGGAGCAAATGCATTTGCACACGAATCGGGCATACATCAGCATGGAATGCTTCAAGAGCAAAGCACGTATGAGATAATGACTCCTGAATCCATAGGATTAAACAAGAACAAGATGGTGCTTGGAAAGCACTCGGGAAGACATGCCTTCGAAGACAAGCTAAGGGATATGGGCTATGAGCTTACAAAGGAAGAGCTTGAAAAGGCATTTGAAAAATTCAAGACGCTTGCCGACAAGAAAAAAACCATATTCGACAAGGATATCGAAGCCATAATAGCCGAGGATTTTGCAACGGAAGTTAGCGAGGCTTATCAGCTTGAAAGCTTCATAATAAACAGCGGCAACGCTATAACTTCTACTGCTACAATCGCCCTTAGACATGATGGCGAGATTCTCGAAGAGGTGGCTGCGGGAGACGGGCCGGTAGACGCATCCTTCAAAGCCATAGAGAAGATAATAGGCAAGAAGCTTAATCTTCATGACTACACAATACATTCCGTCACAAGCGGCAAAGATGCCCAGGGAGAAGCCAGCGTAAAGCTCTCGCACAAGGAAAGGGTGTACAAGGGCAAGGGGCTTAGCACGGACATACTCGAGGCGAGCATAAGGGCTTATATAAACTGCGTAAACAAGATGGAATATGACAATGCGCTGGGCGGCAGCGAGACAGCATAACAAAAAAGGTGCAATCTGAAAATGCAGAAAATTTGAAATTTTAAGTAAACGACTGGAGGAAGAATAAATGGGAATGACTATGACTCAAAAGATTCTTGCAAAGCATGCCGGAATTGAAAGTGTAGCATCGGGACAGTTCATAGAGGCAGATCTTGATATGGTGCTTGGAAACGACATCACAGCACCTGTTGCCATAAAGGAATTCGAGAAGATGGGCGCAAAGGATGTGTTCGACAAATCGAAGGTTTCGATAGTGCCGGATCACTTCACACCAAACAAGGATATTAAGACTGCGCAGCAGTGCAAGTTTATAAGGGAGTTTTCGATGGAGAAGGGTATTGAAAACTATTTCGAAATAGGCGAAGTGGGAATTGAGCATGCGTTGCTTCCTGAAAAGGGTCTTGTGGTTGCAGGAGATGTAGTCATCGGAGCAGACTCGCACACATGCACATACGGAGCACTCGGAGCCTTCTCTACAGGAGTGGGCAGCACCGACATGGCGGCGGGAATGGCGACAGGCAAGGCCTGGTTCAAGGTGCCAAGCGCAATCAAATTCAACGTCACAGGCAGCCTTCAAAAATGGGTGAGCGGCAAGGATGTAATACTCCACATAATCGGAATGATAGGAGTCGACGGAGCACTATACAAGTCGATGGAGTTTTCGGGAGATGGAATCAAGAACCTTACAATGGATGACCGCTTCACTATAGCCAACATGGCAATAGAGGCAGGAGCCAAGAATGGGATATTCCCGGTGGACGAGCAGACGGTTGAATATATCAGAGAGCACTCAAAAAGAGAATATGTAGCTTATGAGGCTGACGAGGACGCCGCATACGACGAGGTGTACGACATAGATCTTGCAAGCATAAGGCCTACGGTAGCATTTCCACATCTTCCTGAAAATACCAGGACAATAGACGAGGTGGGAGACATTCCAATAGACCAGGTTGTAATAGGTTCGTGCACAAACGGAAGAATAAGCGACCTCAGGGCGGCGGCAGAGGTGCTAAAGGGCAGGAAGGTCAAGAAGGGCGTGAGGGTCATAATATTCCCGGCAACTCAAAGCATATACCTTCAGGCCATGAAGGAAGGCCTTATGGAGATATTCATAAATGCAGGAGCCATAATAAGCCCGCCAACGTGCGGTCCGTGCCTTGGAGGGCATATGGGAGTGCTTGCGGAGGGCGAGCGCTGTGTGGCCACTACCAACAGGAACTTCGTAGGAAGAATGGGCCATGTGGAATCCGAGGTATACCTTGCAAGTCCGGCGGTGGCAGCGGCATCTGCGGTTGCAGGCAAAATAGCGGGACCTGAGGATTTGGACTAGAAAGCTAGATTAAATGAAGATAATTATAAATGAAAATCCAAATAAACTGAGATTAGACTATTAGGATATAAAGGAGAGATAACGATGAAAAACATGGAAAATGAAAATAAATTCAACGCTATAGATGACATGGGCGGAGCGGCTTTAGAGAGCAGTCAGGCAGCCGAGTTTTCAGCAAATGGAATAGTTAAGGACCAGATGCACATGCCTTGCAGCGGCATCAATTTCTTTGGTTGCGGTGCAGGGGGGGAGTTTTAATGGGAAAGGCATTCAAGTACGGAGACAACGTTGATACGGACGTCATAATCCCCGCAAGGCATCTTAACACCTCTGAGCCTTCGGAGCTTGCAAAATTCTGCATGGAGGACATAGACAAGGACTTTGTAAAGAATGTGCAGCCGGGCGATGTCATGGTTGCCGGAGAAAATTTTGGCTGCGGCTCATCAAGGGAGCACGCACCTATAGCTATAAAGGCGAGTGGAATAACGTGCGTAATAGCTTCTTCATTTGCAAGGATTTTCTACAGGAATTCGTTCAACATAGGGCTTCCTATATTCGAGTCAAAGGAGGCTTCAGAAGGCATACAAATGGGTGACGAAGTGAGTGTTGACTTTGAAACGGGAGAGATAACGAATATCACAAGGGGCGAGAAATATCAGGCCCAGCCTCTGCCTGAGTTCATGAGAGGGATAATAGATGCTGATGGTCTTATAAACTATATCAAGAAAAACATAAATTAGGAGGAGCCAATGGAATATAAAATAGCAGTTGCAGCCGGAGACGGAATAGGGCCGGAGATAGTGGAGCAGGCAATCAGCGTGCTTGAGCGGATAGGAGAAAAATTCGGACACAAATTCACATATGAAAATGTGGCAGTCGGCGGAGCGGCCATAGACTGCTGTGGCGATCCGCTTCCGGAAGAGAGCCTTGAGGTATGCAAAAGAAGCGATGCAGTGCTTCTTGGAGCTGTAGGAGGACCTAAATGGGACTCCCTCGAGAATGCCAAAAGGCCTGAAAAAGGGCTGCTTAGATTAAGACAATCGCTTGGCCTTTATGCAAACATAAGGCCGGCGGTGCTCTACAAGGAGCTGGCCGATGCGTGCCCGCTTAAAGAAAGCATCATAAAAGACGGAATTGATATATGCGTAGTAAGGGAGCTTATGGGCGGAATATATTTTGGCGAAAGAGGCCAGAGGCAGGGCAAATACGGAGCCGAGGCGTTCGACGAGGAATGCTACAGCGAATACGAGGTTGAAAGGATTGCCAGATCAGCCTTTGAAATGGCAAGAAAAAGAAGGAACAAGGTAACAAGCGTAGACAAGGCCAATGTGCTTGAAAGCTCGAGACTCTGGAGAAGGGTTGTCGAGAAGGTTGCAGCGGAGTTCCCGGACATCGAGCTTGAGCATATGTATGTGGACAATGCATCAATGCAGCTTATAAAAAATCCGTCAGGCTTTGATGTGCTGCTTACCACGAACATGTTCGGAGACATACTCTCGGACGAGGCAAGCATGATAACGGGCTCCATAGGAATGCTACCTTCGGCAAGCCTTGGCACAGAAGGCGTGCACATGTATGAGCCTATACACGGCTCGGCTCCGGACATAGCCGGAACTAGAAAGGCAAATCCAATAGCAACAATACTATCGTGTGCCATGATGCTAAGGAGTTCATTCAATCTGAGTGACGAGGCGCAGGCAATAGAAAAGGCGGTCGAAGGCGTTTTGGAAAAGGGCCTTAGAACGCCGGACATAATGAGCCAGGGCATGACTCTCGTGGATACAGTCCAAATGGGAGAAGAAATAGCCAAGCTTATTTAGAAGCGGTAGGGTTTTGAAGGAGGGATTGTAGTGTGCAGGACATATTGCATAATGGCTGAAGACGGAGCGGAATCGCTTCTTAGGATAGTAGGAATGCTCAGAAGAAAGAAATTCGATATCAAAAGCATAAACATGCAACCATCTGAAGCGAGCTGCGGCTCAAATCTTATAATTTCAATAAACGAAATTGCAGGGTGCAGCGCAGGAGATGTAATGAATCATGTGAAAAAGCTTTTTGGAATAAAAAAAATAACAGAACTCAGGGAGGAAAAGTAAAATGGCAAAAATGTACTATGAAAAGGACGCAGATATGAATCTATTAAAGGGCAAGAAGGTTGCAGTTATAGGCTACGGCAGCCAGGGTCACGCCCATTCGCTCAACATGAAGGAGAGCGGGCTTGACGTTGTAATAGGACTGCATGCAGGCAGCAAGTCGGCGCAGAAGGCAAAGGCGGCAGGACTTGAGGTTATGAGCGTAGCAGATGCAGCAAAGGCAAGCGACGTAATAATGATATTAATACCTGACGAGAAGCAAAAGAGCGTGTATGAAAGTGAAATAGCTCCGAACCTGAAAGCGGGCAAGGCGCTTGCGTTCGCACACGGCTTCAACATACACTTTGGACAGATAAACCCTCCATCAGACGTGGACGTATTCATGGTTGCGCCAAAGGGACCAGGGCACCTTGTAAGAAGGGTATACCAAGAGGGCAAGGGAGTTCCTGCGCTTTTCGCGGTGCATAATGACGCGAGCGGCAAGGCAAGAGACATGGCAATGGCATATGCAATGGCCATAGGATCTGCAAGAGCGGGAGTGCTTGAGACTACATTCAAGGAAGAGACTGAAACAGACCTTTTCGGAGAGCAGGCAGTGCTTTGCGGAGGCGCGACAGAGCTTATAAAGGCGGGCTTCGACACTCTTGTGGCGGCTGGCTACCAAAAGGAAGTTGCATACTTTGAGTGCCTTCACGAGCTAAAGCTAATAGTAGACCTTCTATACGAAGGAGGCTTCGAGAAGATGAGATACAGCATATCAGACACAGCGGAGTACGGAGACTACGTGACAGGCAAGAGAGTAGTAAACGAGGAAACAAGAAAAGAGATGAAAAGAGTGCTTGAAGACATACAATCAGGCGAGTTCGCAAGGAACTGGCTGCTTGAGAACATGCTTGGCAGGCCAATGTTCAACGCCACAAAGCAAAAAGAGCTTGAGCATCCAATAGTAGAGGTGGGCAAAGAGCTAAGAGGCATGATGTCCTGGATAAAAGAATAATAGTAAATAAGTATAGAGGATTGCAAGAAAGGATGTGCAGAAATGAAGAACGGGGCTAATGCGATAATAGATGTATTGATAGAAATGGGTGTTGACACTGTATTTGGATATCCAGGAGGAGCCGTCGTCCCGCTTTATGATGCACTATACAGCAGAAAAGATGAAATAAGGCATATAAGGACTTCTCATGAGCAGGGCGCATCGTTTGCAGCCGACGGCTATGCAAGGGCCACAGGCAATGTGGGTGTATGCATAGCCACGTCAGGGCCAGGCGCGACAAACCTTATAACAGGTATAGCCGGGGCGTACATGGATTCGGTGCCAATGGTTATAATAACAGGGCAGGTGGCATCACCGCTGCTTGGAAAAGACTCGTTCCAGGAGATAGACATAGCAGGGATGACTTTTCCTATAACAAAGCACAATTATGTCATAAGCGATGCTAAAAAGCTTGTCCAGTCGCTGAGGGAGGCGTTCCTTATAGCTAGAACGGGCAGACCTGGGCCTGTGCTCATAGACATACCAAGGGATATTTTCCTAAGTGATGTCGAATGCGAATGTAAAATGCAAAGCTGCGGACTTAATTACGAGTCGGGCCGCCTTGATGAAGGGGACATCGAATCGGCAGCAGATATGATAAAAAATGCTAACAGGCCGGTAATATACGCAGGCGGAGGCGTGCTCAGGGGAAAGGCGGCTCCGGAGCTTTTAAGGCTGGCAGAGAAGGGTAGTATCCCTGTTGCAAACACGCTCATGGGTATATCATCCTTCCCTGGAAGCCACGATCTTTCACTTGGGCTTTCGGGCATGCATGGGCATGTGCATGCAAACAGGGCTCTTGCTGAAAGTGATCTTGTAATTGCAATAGGGGCAAGATTCAGCGACAGGGGCCTTGGGAAGCAGGACACAAGCGGCAAGAATGTAATCCACATAGATATAGACGATACAGAAATGGGGAAAAATGTAGAGAGCAGCATTTTTATCAGGGGAGACATAAAAAAGATCATTTCGATGATTACGGAAAAAATAACTCTATGCGAAAAAGGTCAGTGGCTAGAGGAGATTTCATGCTGGAGTAGAAAAGCAGCTCATACGGAGCGCGGAGGATTCACGCCGAAACTAATAATAGAAAAGCTTTCGTCGCTGTATGATGACCCAATCGTGGCGACAGACGTAGGGCAGCACCAGTTGTGGACTGCCCAGAACTGGAAATTCGATTCTCCGGGAAGCCTGCTCACGTCGGGAGGACTTGGAGCAATGGGCTACGGACTAGGCGCCGCCATTGGAGCCAAGTTTGCAAGGCCGGACAAGAAAGTGATCCTTATAACCGGAGATGCCAGTTTCAAGATGAATATGAACGAGCTTGCAACCGTTTCAGCCTACAAGATACCAGTGCACATAGTTATACTCAACAACAGAGCTCTTGGAATGGTAAGGCAGCTCCAGACTGTATTCACAGAAAGCAGATACAGCGAGGTCGACGTATTTGACGAGCTTGATTTTGTTTCGCTTGGAAAAGCGTTCAACATCGATTCGCGCAGAGTGCGCAGCATTGAGGAATTGGAGCAGGCGGTAGCAGAGCTCCAGGCTGACAAAAGCGCAATAATTGAGTGCGTAATAGACAAGGAAGAGTTGGTTACTCCGATGGTAAGGCCCGGCGCCGGCATAGGGGAATTTGTATTTGAATAAAACATAATAATATATGCCTGCCCGCGATAATATCCGCGGGTAGGCATAATAAAGTGGCTTATAGTGCTAAAGGTAAATTTTCTGATAATTAGCAGGAAATTTGTTGACAGGGCGGAGTAAAAGAGATAAAATGAGTTTCAAGAAAAATTATCCGAAGGCTATGTGGCCAGGGATAAAGCAGTATGGCTCAGATTTAGTCAGATTTAGACTTTAGAGATTTGTAGGGACAAGCAGTACGGTAGGATATGGAGGAAAAATCATGAAGAGTCTTGTTGGAAATCAAAATAGCGAAAACAAACTGAATGCAAAACAATTCGACTTTTACTTTTTTAGCTGGGGCTATTACTTTTTTAGCGCTGGTTATTTTGCATTCAACAGAATATTCGATATGTTTTCCGATGAGAGTTTAAAAGGCAAAAAGTTGATGGCCGGATTGAAGCCGGGCGCAGCCTCTGTATAGCGAATCTAAAAATGATAAGCTAACGGGTCTCATTGAGAAATCAGTGAGGCCCTTTTTGTTTTCAATTTATTTCCATTTTAATGAAGGAGGAAAAGTGATGGATGTCAGAATAGCGGTAGTTACGAAGGATGGAAGGCTTTCAGAAACAACATCGCAAGGTATAGAAATACTAAAAAAGGTTACAGGTTCTCATGGACACAGGTTCAGGTTCAATATGCTCAATGATCTTGGGCAGACAGAAATAGACGAGTGCAAAAAAAGCGATGCAGTAATAATAGGGCACCACAGCTTAAATGAAGCCGGAGTAAGGGAGCTTAGAACTCAGCTTGGCGCAGTTGCAAGGCTTATGCCGCTAGGAACTCATGAAAACTGCGAAGGCGGCGAGGTTCCAAATGAAATGTTAGGGCTCATAAGCAGAAGCCTCCATGGAGTCAAACCACTAAGGGCCGCCATGTCAATGGACGGGGAGCTGATAATAAGGGCTGACTTGTTTTCAAAAGAAGTTGTAAAGAACGCCTCGGGACTAACTCCTTATGCAGTTGTTTGTAAAAGCGGAATAGACATGCATGGAATAGACACAGGGGTATGGAAGGAAGAAGCCAACATAAAAAACCCTGCAGCAGCGGTAATGGCCTGCGCGATGATGCTAAGACACACATTCAACCTTGAAACGGAGGCGCAGGAACTCGAAGC
Source organism: Peptoclostridium acidaminophilum DSM 3953 (assembly GCF_000597865.1). GTDB lineage: Bacteria > Bacillota > Clostridia > Peptostreptococcales > Peptostreptococcaceae > Peptoclostridium_A > Peptoclostridium_A acidaminophilum. The sequence continues at coordinate 67,934 of NZ_CP007452.1, forward strand.
AGCGCTCAGAAGCGTACTTAAAAGTGAGTGTCCTGAAGAGATGATACACGGCATGTTGCTTGAGGAGCTAGGCCACAGCAATGCCAAAAGGCAACCAGCCTAAAGGGCATAAATGACAAGTACAGATAAACTAAAAATAACTATAGATTTGGATAATTGTGATAGATAAAAGCACAAAAAATAAAAAGAGAAAAATAGGGGGAGAATAAAATGGTTATAGTAATAAAGCCAGGCACAAGCCAGGAAGAGATAGACCTGCTAAAGGGAAGAATACAAAAGCTGGGAATACAGGTGCATGAAGTAAAGAGAGAGGTGCAAAGCATATTGGGCCTTATAGGGGATACAAGAAAGATTGATCCGGACACAATTCAGGCAGACAAGAGAGTGGAAAAAATAGTCCACATTCAGGAGCCTTTCAAGAAGGCCAACAAGCTCTTCAAGCAGGAAGAAACAGTAATAGATGTGAGCGGTAACAAGATAGGCGGCAAGCATTTTGCGGTTATAGCAGGTCCGTGCTCAGTTGAGAGCACAGAGCAGATAATATCGATAGCCAAGGATGTCAAGGCGGCAGGCGCTAGATTCTTAAGAGGAGGAGCGTTCAAGCCGAGAACGTCTCCATACAGCTTCCAGGGGCTAAGGGAGGAAGGGCTTGACATGCTGCTTGAGGCAAGGGCTGCTACAGGGCTTCCAATAGTGACAGAGATAATGTCGCCCCACCATATCGAGCTTTTCGAGAAGCATGTAGACGTAATACAGGTTGGAGCAAGGAACATGCAAAACTTCGAGCTTCTAAAGGAACTTGGAGCGACAACAAAGCCTATACTTCTTAAAAGAGGTCTTTCATCTACAATCGAGGAACTGATAATGTCAGCTGAATACATCATGGCGAGCGGAAATGAAAAGGTCATACTTTGCGAGAGGGGCATAAGAACCTTCGAGCAGTTCACAAGGAATACGCTGGACCTTAGCGCCATACCGGCCATTAAAAAGCTAAGCCACCTTCCGGTCATAGTAGATCCAAGCCATGCGGCAGGACACCATTGGATGGTTGAGCCTCTCTCGAAGGCTGCTGTAGCGGTAGGAGCAGACGGCCTTATGATAGAGGTGCACAACGACCCGGCAAATGCAAAATGCGACGGACCTCAGTCGCTCAAGCCGGAAAAATTCCAGAGGCTTATGGAAATATTAAAGCAGCTAGTTAAAATAGAAGGCAAGGAAATGTAGCAAAGACAAAGTCGTTCAGGGGTGAATGTATTGGGAGAGGGCGGATTTAGGAATAGAGAAACAAAAATTACAATAGTAGGGCTTGGACTCATAGGCGGTTCGTATGCAAAAGCTCTCAAAAAGGCCGGATTCAATGAAATATATGGAATAGATCTGCAAGCAGAGTCTCTTGAAAAAGCCAAGGCAGAGGGGATAATAAAAAATGGCTACACAGATTCAAAAGAAGCTCTTGGCAAATCGGATCTCGTCATAGTTTGCCTCTATCCGAAAGACACGGTAGAGTTCATAAGAGCAAACATGGAGAGTTTCAAGCCAGGGTGCATAGTGACTGATGTTTCGGGAGTGAAGGACGGACTTATAGACTGCATAAACGGCTTCATAAGGGACGACATAGATTTTGTAGGCGGCCATCCCATGGCAGGAAAGGAATATCAGGGTATAGACTTTTCGGAAGCCAGTCTGTTCGAAGGGGCAAACTACCTTATAACGCCAAGTGAAAACAGCAGCGCGGAAAGCATTAGTCTTGTAAAAGAGCTTGCATGCTGCCTCGGCTGCAGCAACATAGAGGTTGTGAGCGCAAATGTCCATGACCGCATGATAGCGCTCACAAGCCACGTTCCGCATGTGATTGCGCTTGCACTTATAAGCTGCGAGGATGCACTTAGCGGTAAAAACTTTACAGGCAACAGCTTCAGGGATATCACAAGGGTTGCAAACATAAACGAAAAACTCTGGGGAGAGCTGTTCATGCTAAACAGGGAGAATCTTGCAAAGCAGATACAGGAATTCCAGAACGGCATGGAGGCCATAAAGCAGGCGCTTTTAAAGCCCAGCCCGGATGAACTGGAAGCTATTATGAAAACCGCAAAGCAAAAAAGAGGTGAATTGGATTGAAGACTCTTGAGGTGAAGGCAAGCAGCAAGACGTATCCGATATATATAGAAAAGGGGCTGCTTGGCAAAGCAGCTCAGATAATCAGAGGATTATACAAGGGTGACAAAATAGGCCTGATAACCGATTCCAATGTAGACAGGCTGTACGCGGACGCCTTGGTCAAGTCGATGGAGGATTTGGGGCTAGAAGTGGTAAAGGTTGTTGTAAGCCCGGGGGAGGGCAGCAAGTCGATAAAGACATTCGAAGAGGTATGCGAAAGGCTGCTTGCAGGCGGAGTCACAAGGAGCGACATCATAGTCAACCTGGGCGGCGGTGTGGTTGGCGATCTTGGCGGTTTTGTGGCCTCGGCGCTGCTTAGGGGGATAAGATTCATACAGATACCGACCTCATTGCTGGCGCAGATAGACAGCAGCGTAGGCGGCAAAGTTGCCGTAAACCTACCTTCGGGAAAAAATCTGGTCGGGAGTTTTTACCAGCCCGAGGCTGTAATAATAGACCCGGAGCTCCTGAGGACTCTGGATATAAGATTCTTCAGGGACGGAATGGCCGAGGTCATAAAGTATGCCTGCATACGAGACGAAGGGTTGTTCAATCTGCTTGAAGGCAATGACGAACATACAATAGTAGATCACATTGAAGACATCGTGGAGACATGCTGCTCAATAAAGCGTGACATAGTGGAGCTCGACGAGCTCGACAAGGGCGAGCGGATGCTTTTGAACTTCGGTCATACTCTTGCTCATGCAGTGGAGCAGTATTTCAACTATGAAAGATACACTCACGGCGAGGCTGTAGCCATAGGGATGATTCATATAACAAGAAAAGGCGAGCAGTCAGGGCTTTCGGCAAAAGGGACATGCAGCAGGCTTACAGGGCTTGTAAAAAAATATAATCTTCCATTTGAAATGCCTGCCATGGAAAGCCAAAGCGTTATCGATACTCTGCTTCTTGATAAAAAGGGAAGCTCAAGGGAGCTTAGCATAATTTTAATAAGCGAAATAGGTAAGGGATTCATGCACACAATAGACAAGTCATCGCTTGGCGAGTGGATATAAAAAACATACAGCATGGAGGGGAAGGCATTGAAAACTGTAGAGATTAATCCTAAAAAGCTTTCGGGAGATATTAGCGTGCCTCCTTCAAAAAGCGTAAGCCACAGAGCTATAATGGCGGCCGCGCTTTCGAAAGGGAAAAGCAGGATAGAGAACGTGATAATGTCAAAAGATATAGAAGCGACATGCAAAGGGCTTGAGAGTCTCGGAAGCAGTATAAAGATAGAGGATTCGGGAGAGGGAAGAGTGGCGCTGACAATAGAGGGCGGCGGAATGCCGCAGGTAAGAAACGATGCAATAGACTGCATAGAATCAGGCTCTACGCTAAGATTCCTAATACCGCTTGCGGCTCTTACAGGGGAAGAAGTCACATTTGAAGGCCGAGGAAAGCTTGTTGAAAGGCCGCTTGATATGTACTACGATATATTTGAAAGCCAGGGACTCGAGTATAGAAATGAGCAGGGAAGGCTGCCGCTCACTCTAAAAGGCAAGCTTAAGGCCGGACACTTTAAAATCAAGGGTGATGTGAGCTCGCAATTCATAACGGGGCTTATGTTTGCGCTGCCGCTGGTGCAGGGTGACTCTGTAATAGAAATAGTCGGCAAGTTGGAATCGGTAGGCTATATAGACCTCACAATAGATGTGCTCAAGGCGTTCGGGGTGAGCATTGAAAATGACGGCTACAGCAGCTTTTACATAAAGGGCGGCCAGAGCTACGCGCCTGCAGACTACAGGGTTGAAGGCGATTTTTCACAGGCGGCCTTCTGGCTTGTGGCAGGCACAATAGGCAGCGACGTTAACTGCCTTGATGTAGACAAGGATTCACTTCAGGGGGACAAGGAGATTGTCGATATAATAAAGGCAATGGGCGGAAACATAATTGTATCGGACGGATCAATGCGTGCAAGCGCCAGTATCACAAGGGGAATAAGCATCGATGCTTCACAAATACCCGATATTGTGCCTATAATATCTGTAATGGCGGCCCTGAGCAAGGGCACCACAATAATAAGCAACGCATCCAGACTCAGGATAAAAGAGTCGGACAGGATAAAATCCACAGTATCAGAGCTTTCAAAGCTGGGAGCAGTTATAAGGGAGCTTGAAGACGGAATTGAGATAGAAGGCAGGGACGAACTTGAAGGTGGGGTCGTGGAAAGCTGGAACGATCACAGGATAGCAATGGCCATGGCGGTAGCATCAATAAGGTGCAAAAAACCAGTGGTTATAAACGGGGCGGAATCAGTCAAAAAATCGTACCCGGGATTTTGGAATGACTTTAGAAAGCTTGGAGGGGACATAAATGAGCGGGATATGGGGTAAAAATCTCAGACTGTCGATTTTCGGAGAATCACATGCGCCTGCTATAGGCATAGTCATAGACGGGCTGCCTCCGGGTACGGAGCTTGATATTGAGAATATCAGATTTCAAATGAACAGAAGAGCTCCCGGAAGAAACAAAATGTCCACTCCGAGGGGAGAAAAGGATGAATTTGAGATACTCAGCGGATACTTCAACGGAAAGACTACAGGGACGCCTCTTGCATGCATGATAAGAAACGCTGACAGGCGCTCGTCGGACTATGAGAACATAAGCAAGACTCCAAGACCTGGGCATGCCGACTACACTGGATTCGTAAAATACGGCGGGTTCAATGACTACAGAGGCGGGGGCCATTTTTCAGGCAGGCTAACAGCGCCGCTTGTATTTGCAGGGGCTATAGCCCAGCAGATACTCGAAGGCATGGGAATTGTCATAGCAGCCCATGCCCAGAGCGTGGCAGGTGTATGTGATACTCGATTTGAAGAGGTGGATGTGGACAAGGAGCTTGTAGAAAGACTAAAAGCAAGTGAGCTTGCGGCAATAGACACTGCAAAGGGCGAGCTGATGAAAAGCGAGATACTAAAGGCGAGGGAAGAGCTTGATTCTGTCGGGGGAGTCATAGAATGCATGGCTCTGGGCATACCGGCGGGACTGGGAGACCCTTTTTTTGATTCAGTGGAGAGCAGGCTCTCGGGTATGCTTTTTTCAATACCGGCAGTGAAGGGCGTTGAGTTCGGGGCGGGCTTTGAAATCTCAAGAATGAGAGGTTCTAAGGCAAATGACGAGTATGTCATAAGTGACGGACAGATATCAACAAGCACCAATAATAACGGAGGTATACTGGGCGGCATAACAAGCGGCATGCCTATGGTTTTCAGGGCGGCGATAAAGCCCACACCGTCAATAAGCCAGATGCAATCGAGTGTTGATATCTTTTCGATGAAGGAGGTCCAGCTGCGAGTCGAGGGGAGGCACGATCCGTGCATAGTGCCAAGAGCCATACCTGTTGTTGAATCGGCTGCGGCCCTGGTTATACTAGATATGATGCTTGAGGGGAGGAAATAGGCATGGGTGAATTGGAAATTCTCAGAAAAGATATAGACAGCATAGATGCGGCGCTTGTAGAGCTTTTCGAGCGAAGAATGGAGCTTGTAGCAAGGGTTGCAGACATAAAAGAGCAAAACGGAATCGGCGTGCTCAACAGCAACAGGGAGGAAGAGGTAATAAAGCACAACATGGAGCTTCTAAAGAACAAGGAGCTTTCACCTCAGCTTGAGATGTTCCTAAGAAGCGTCATGGATATAAGCAAGAGCCTGCAAAAGGAAAGGATGCGGGGAATAGGAAAGGAAGGCGTCAAGGTTGGATTCCAGGGCACGAAGGGCTCGTTTGGACACGAGGCGGCCGCAGACTATTTCGGAAATGAGGCTGAGCTGCTCGAGTATGTAGAGTTTTCGGACGTGTTTTCCAGTCTGGAAAGAGGGGATGTCGAGTACGGAGTCCTTCCAATAGAGAACTCATCAACGGGCAGCATAACACAGGTGTACGACCTTCTGGGAAGCTACGGCTTTTATATAGTCGGAGAAATCTGCGTAAAGGTTAGCCACAACCTTATGGCCGTAAAGGGCGCAAGGCTGGAAGACATAAAAGAGGTCTATTCTCACATGCAGGCTTTCGAGCAGTCGGGGAGATACTTCAAAAGGCATCCGGGATGGAAGTTGATACCCTATCACAACACGGCATACAGCGCCAGGTATGTTGCGCAAAGCGGCGACATGACAAAGGCCGCGGTAGGAAGCCTCAATGCGGCGAGTCTGTACAATCTGGAGGTGCTCGCAAGCTCGATAAACGACAACAGCAACAATTTTACCAGGTTTGTAATAATAGGCAAGGAAATGAACCCAGACGCTGAAGCCGACAAGATAAGCCTCCATCTTTCTATAAAGCATAAGCCTGGAGCGCTCCATGAAACATTGGGATATTTTTCGGAAAATGGACTAAATATGATAAAGATAGAGTCGCGACCTGCAAAAGACAGCGCATGGGAGTACATGTTCTATATAGATTTTGAAGGCAACATAAATGATAAAAAGACAAAGAAGGCTATAGAAGAGATAAAGGCGGGCAGCAGCTACTGCAGGATTCTCGGCAACTACAAGGCTTATGCCAGAGCGGGGGAATAGAGCCATGAAGGGGACGCTATACGGACTCCTCGGGGAGCGATTGTCGCACAGCATATCGCCACAGATACATTCGGCCATAATGGAGCTCTCGGGCACAAAGGGCTGCTACCACCTGTTCGAGGTGGAGAGGCAATCGCTCTCTGATGCAGTAAGGGGATTAAAGGCACTCGGGGCAGCCGGCGCCAATGTTACAATCCCATATAAAAGCAGCGTCATGGAGCATATGGACTATATATCAGCTGAAGCCCAAAGAATAGGGGCTGTCAACACCATAGACTTTAGTGGCGGCATGTGCCATGGATATAACACTGATTATTACGGATTTGAAATGATGCTAAAAAGAGCCGGCATAGAAATAAAAGGCAGGAGCTTTCTGCTGCTTGGTACGGGCGGGGCTGCAAAAGCCGTTGCAGCATGTCTTGAGGATTTCGGATCATCCAGGATTTTGGCTGCAAGCACAAACCAGCAAAAGGCTAAAGAGACTCTGAGCGGAGTAGAAATAATTGACTATGAAGGCATAAAAGCGCTAGGCGAAATTGACACTGTAGTCAACTGTACGCCGCTAGGCATGCATCCGAATACAGAAAGTTCGCCGCTGACTGAAGAGCTCCTGTCAAAGTTTGATTCGGCAGTCGATCTAATATACAATCCAAGGAGGACGCTGTTTCTTACACAGGCAAGCAAGAGAGGCCTAAAAGCCATAGACGGACTCTACATGCTTGTGGGGCAGGCGGTAAAGGCTCAGGAGATATGGAATGAAATGAAGCTCGAGCAGAAAATGGTGGACGAAGTGTATGAAAGAGTAAAACAGCTGCTATAGGAGATGGTATATAATGAAGGTGCTTGTAATAAACGGCCCAAATATAAATATGCTAGGTGTCAGGGAAAGGAACATATACGGAGATATGGACTTTGATGGCGTCTGCAGCTATATAAGGAGTGAAGCCGAAAGACTTGAAATAGAAGTGGAGCTGTGCCAGAGCAACATAGAAGGTGAGATAGTGGGCTTCATTCAGGAGGCGTACGGGAAATACGACGGCATAGTCATAAATCCCGCGGCCTACACACACTACAGCATAGCTATACACGACGCGCTAAAGGGAGTAGGGTTGCCGGCCATCGAGGTCCACATAAGCAACATACATGCCAGAGAGGAATTCAGAAAGGTTTCTGTGACTGCACCTGCCTGCAAAGGCCAAATATGTGGTCTTGGAATCCATGGATATGTGCTTGCGCTCATGGCGCTAAAAGGCATAAAATAGAATAAAACCTTAAAGGGGTGGTTCTATGTATTTTGTAACTTTCATATACGGCGGACAAGAGGATATAGGTGCTTTTGAAAAAATAGAAGCTGGCATAGTAAGAATAGGAGATATCTGCAGCAGGCTTGGAATAAAAGCGCCTGATGATATGAACGAGCTCATAGCCATGTCAAGCGACGAGCTCATAGAGGACATGAGGGTTGCTTTAAGAGGCGGCAGGTTCAAGACTGTTAGCAAAGATAGTGTAAAGCTGTGCGCTCCCGTGCCATATCCAAGAAGAAATATAATATGCCTTGGAAAAAACTACTACGAGCATGCAAAGGAGCTCGAAGGCACATCGATAGACAGAGGCAACGAAAGGCCTGAGCATCCGATTTATTTCTCGAAAATTGCTGATCCGGCAGTAGGCGACGGTGACGACATAATCTACGACAGATCAGTCACAGACGAGATAGACTATGAGGTCGAGCTTGCGGTGATAATAGGCAGGGATGGCATGGACATAAAACCTGAGGATGTGGAAAAGCACATATTCGGCTATACAATTGCCAACGACGTTTCGGCGAGAGACCTGCAAAGCAGCCACAAGCAGTGGTTCAGGGGCAAGTCTCTGAGCACATTTTGTCCCATGGGGCCATATATCGCGCATAGGAGCTTAATAAAGTATCCGGTAGAACTAGATCTCAAATGCAGCGTGAACGGCGACCTCAGGCAGAGCTCCAATACAAGGGATATGATATTCGACATAGAGTATATAATAAGCGATATATCGCGCGGAATGCGGCTCAGGGCTGGAGACATAATACTTACAGGCACTCCTTCGGGTGTGGGCCTTGGCTTTAAGCCTTGCAAATACCTTAAGCCGGGTGACATAGTCAAATGCGAGATAGAAAAAATCGGAGCACTTGTAAACCAGGTGGTTGAAAAGAAATAGAAAAGCATCATGCAAATGCAAAAAAATACTATAAAAAACATTTAAAGCAACTATACTGTGGGTAAATAGATTCCATCGGAGTATTTCGAGCAAAACGAGGAGGAATATGGATGGAGTATATAGATTCATTTGTCGAAGCAGGAAGCCAGATACTGACAAGCATGGCCCAGCTAGAGTGCAATATGAGGGAGCCTTATTTTATAGACAATGAGCTTAATGCTGAGAATGTGGTAATAATGGTAGGAGTTACAGGTGAGCTAAAGGGTCATGCGATGCTCAGCATGAATGAGGGGCTTGCTAAAGGCATAGCATCCAAAATGATGATGGGCATGCCTGTTGAAACGCTTGATGACATGGCAAAAAGCGCTCTGTCGGAGCTTACAAATATGGTTATGGGAACTACAGCAACCAAGCTGGAAGGAAAGGGTCTGAGCATAGACATTACCCCTCCGAGCCTTATGACAGGCGAGAGGCTGTCGGTTTCGAATGACGCAATTAAAACAGTATGTATACCCATAGAGACAGATCTTGGAGATATCAATTTCAATGTATCCATAAAAAACAAATAGCAAAATATCCGGCTTTTAGCCGGTTTTTTTTATTTACGGACAAGCTCCATAGGGTATCAATTTTGTAATAAGCGAAATACCGGGCCCGGATTGGGGGGTTGAAGATGGCATTTTCTAAAAGAAAGATGTTTTATTCAGCTATATTGTTGCTTTGTATAATTTTTTTCACAGGAGCATGCGCTATAACTGAATTTTTTATAGCTACGCAAATTGACAAGACCCAAAGCTACGGACATATAAAAGAAAAAATAAAAGCAGTCATAGAAAAACAGGCCGTGCCTGATAGAGCTGAGATACCGTAGGCCTATCCTCTGAGAGTGGCTTTTATCCTGTCGGTTTTATTCAACATATGGAATACATCGTCTACAGACTTTACGGCTATGTCACAATTGGATATAAGCTTGCCGCTGCAGCCTTCGGGGCCTATGACCGCTACAGACAATATGCATTCTTTTGACATTTCAATGTCGTTTACTCCGTTGCCTACACACATGGTTTCGCATGGACCAAGAGAAATCACAGTTTCTTTTTTAAACAAGGAAGCCCTGTCGCTTGGAAATTTTCGAATCTCAATGTCTGTTCCGGCAAATTCTGCAGCAACATTCCCGTAAGTATCAGCAGTTGCTACGTAAACATTCAAATGCTCCTTCAGAATCAAAAGCATTTCCATAGTCCTGTCAGAAACTTTTCCATCCTCAGCCAGAGTTCCGTTATAGTCAAACACTATATTCTTTATGCATATATCTTTGAATCCGGGAATTGATATGTTTATCATAAAAAAACCTCCTTATAGTAAAGACATAACTGGATGCAAAATCATACATTATAATTATAGCAATATTTATATCTTAGAGCACCCCTTTTGCAGCAGATTGGCTTCTAGTGCATTAAGGCTTGCTTATTGGGTGGCGCATCGACTCATCCCAGCCTAAAGAGGATGGAGTATTATCGTTTGAAATCTGATAAAATAAAGTTATAAAACATTAGAAACATAAGGAGCTTTTGTTATGAATAAAAACATTAAGATAGAGAGGCTTTGCCAATCGAAGGCCTTGAACCATATGAGAAACTCCAACATCACAGGGGCGGTTGAAGAGCTTAAAGCCTGCCTGGTCATGAATCCCCAAAATGTTGAGACGCTGAATATGCTGGGATTTTGTTATTATATTTTGTGCAATTTTGACAGTGCCCGGGAGCTTTGGTTGGAGAGTATAGGGATTGAAGACAAGGATAACCAGGCGCATTCATATATGGAAATGATTGAACTTGAGGAGTTTCTGGCTATAAGGGAAAGCTTTGAAAGTGCAAAAAAATATTTTGAGCAGAGCGACTACAAGAATGCCGCATTTAAGGCGATGGGCTTAATAGATAAAAAGCCTGAGCTTGTAATGCCATATATAATAGCAGGAATATCTTTAATCAAGCTAGGAGATAATGAAACTGGAAGCGGTTATATACAAACAGCTATCTCAAAAGATTCGGAAAACGAGGAGCTAAAAAAATACAGCCAGATGTATATGAAGTCGGCTATAAAAACAGGACATGATTTTAAGTTGCTGAGCAAAAAAAACGCAGCCATAGCAATTTCAATCTGCATGGTTACCCTGGCCATAGCAGCAATGCTGGGGCAGGCACACCCACAAAGCGTCTCACAAAATGGCGAGGCTGCGTCTGTAAGCAAGCTTGCGAAGATAAAGCAAGAGCATTTTAAAAACGAAGAAAATGCACAGGAAACGAGTCAGCAAAAGCAGTCAAGCAGCGTTGACAACGACAACACTCCTCAAAACGCAGACGCTGAAGCTTCAAGCAGCAAGCTCGATGGAAAGATTGAGGATGAACAGGGGATTTATATAGCTTCGGCAGAAAAATTCAAGGCTGAAAACTATTCTGAGGCGGCCGCTGGATTTGAAAAGATAGCGCTAGGCGGTGAGCAGGAGCGTTTTGTGTCTGAATCTATTTTTTTTGCAGCACAATCATACGAAAGATTAAAAGAATTTGACAAAGCCATTAAATACTACGGGATGTATGTGGAATTTTTCAAGGAAGGCCATTACAGTGACGATTCCCTATACAGCCTGGGGCTGATATACTATGCGCAGGGAGACCAGGATAAGTCTCAAAGCACTTTAAAAAGGCTAAAGCGTGAATATCCGGATAGTATGTTCATAAATTCAAAGGTGGAAGATATTATTCTCCAGGAATAGGATGGATGGCGAAGTCGGATCTGTAGCAAATGAAAATATTTGTTGAAAAGGTATGTAAAAGGGTATAAAGCAACCTGTATCGGCAAATTATTAAATATTTTTATTATTATACAAAAAACGCATAATCATGCATAGGTGCCACATGGGCTGATCTAGAAGAAGGTTGAAAAATCAACGTTAATATGCAGCAAGCCGAATCGGAATGAAAAGTAGATACTATTGCACATATATAATGTACATAAATCGAGGTTTTCATCATAAAAGCTATTCAATAATTTTTTATCAAACGATTGTGAGGCCTACTGTAGTGAAAATAATATCAAAAGAATGAGTTGTCTAAAAAGTACAGGGTAGAGTGTATTTCCTGAGTGCAAAAATATTGCTAATGCTAATTGTCATTGAAAAAATTTACATTAATGGCATGCGAAGTAAAGAATATTTATTAGCAGTCGCATTTATTGACAATAATTTATCCTAATGCTATACTTTGTTATGTAAGGTTGTGAAAGTTCTAAAAATTTTAAATTTATAACAAAAAATTCATAATACAATGCACAATATTATTGGTACATTGTAAATTTTATTTATAGCAGGAAAACGTTGCCTTAAAAAGCTTGTATTATGGAGGTTTGACCAGTCTAATATTTATCACTATAAATAATAGGAGGTTCTACAATGGCAAAAGTTATGAAAACCATGGATGGAAACACTGCTGCAGCTCACGTTGCATATGCATTTACTGAGGTTGCAGGAATATATCCAATAACTCCATCATCGCCAATGGCAGAAATTACAGACGAATGGGCTGCCAACGGAAGAAAGAACATATTTGACCAGACAGTTAGCGTAGTTGAGCTTCAATCAGAGGGTGGAGCTGCAGGAACTGTTCACGGCTCACTTCAAGCAGGAGCCCTTACTACTACATTTACAGCATCTCAAGGTCTTCTTCTTATGATACCTAACATGTACAAGATAGCTGGAGAGCTGCTTCCTGGAGTATTCCACGTTTCGGCTCGTGCGCTGACAGCTTCGTCACTAAACATATTCGGAGACCATGCAGACGTTATGGCGGCAAGAAACACTGGATTTGCATTCCTTGCATCAGGTTCAGTTCAGGAGACTATGGACCTTGCTGGAGTTGCTCATCTTTCAGCTATAAAGGGAAGACTTCCATTCGTTCACTTCTTCGACGGATTTAGAACTTCTCACGAGGTTCAAAAAGTTGAGGTTATGGATACAGAAGAGCTTGCTAAGCACCTTGACTGGGACGCTGTTAAGGCATTTAAAGAAAATGCTCTTAATCCAAACCATCCAGTTACTAGGGGAACAGCTCAAAACCCAGACATTTACTTCCAGACAAGAGAAGCTTCTAACAAGTTCTACAACGCTCTACCAGCAATAGTAGCTGACTACATGAAGGTTGTATCTGACATCACAGGAAGAGAATATAAGCCATTCAACTATGTAGGAGCTCCAGACGCTGAGAACGTAATAATAGCTATGGGTTCTATAACTGAAACTGCTGAAGAGGCACTTAACTACCTGAATGCAAGCGGAGAAAAAGTGGGTCTTGTTAAAGTACACCTTTACAGGCCATTTGCTCCAGAATACCTTCTTGAGGTGCTTCCAAAGACAGTTAAGAAGATAGCTGTTCTTGACAGAACTAAGGAGCCGGGTTCAATAGGAGAGCCACTATATCTTGACATAAAGAGTGCATTCTACGGAAAAGCGGATGCTCCGATAATAGTAGGCGGAAGATACGGACTTGGATCAAAGGATACTACTCCAACTCACGTTAAGGCTGTATATGACAACCTTAAGCTTGACGCTCCAAAAGATGGATTTACACTTGCTATAAATGACGATGTTACTCACACATCTCTTCCAATAGGCGAGAAAATAGTTACTGAGCCAGAAGGAACTACAAGATGTAAGTTCTGGGGACTTGGTTCTGACGGTACTGTCGGAGCAAACAAGAACTCTATAAAGATAATAGGAGACCACACTGACCTTTATGCTCAGGGTTATTTCTCTTATGACTCTAAGAAATCAGGCGGAGTTACAGTTTCTCACCTTAGATTTGGTAAGAACCCTATAACGTCAACTTATCTGATAGATACTGCTGACTTTGTAGCTTGCCATGTTCAGGCTTATGTTAACCAGTATGATCTTCTTGCCGGACTAAGAAAAGGCGGAACATTCATGCTTAACACTATCTGGTCGCCAGAAGAGCTTGATGCAAAGCTTCCGGCAAAAATGAAAAAATACATCGCTGAAAATGACATAAACTTCTACATCATAAACGGAACTAAGATAGGACAAGACCTGGGTCTTGGAAACAGAATAAACATGGTAATGCAGTCGGCATTCTTCAAGCTTTCACAAGTTATATCTCTAGAAGATGCAGTTAAATACATGAAGGAAGCAATAGTTAAGTCATACGGCAAGAAGGGTGAAAACATAGTTAAGATGAACTATGCTGCAGTTGATGCAGGTATAGATGCTCTTGTTAAAGTAGACGTTCCGGCATCGTGGAAAGACGCTGTTGAAGTTATGGACGTTGTTGCAGCTCAAGATCCAGACTTTATAAAGAACATACTAAGACCTATGAATGCTCTTGAGGGAGACAAGCTTCCAGTATCAACATTCAACGGATATGAAAACGGTACATTCGAGCACGGAACAGCTGCTTACGAGAAACGTGGTATAGCAGTGAATGTGCCAGAGTGGATAAAAGACAAGTGTATACAGTGTAACCAGTGTTCATATGTATGTCCTCACGCTGCTATAAGACCTGTGCTTCTTACAGATGAAGAGCTGGCAAAAGCTCCATTCGGAGAAGATTCTGTTGTGGCAGGAAAAGGAAAAGGCGTAGACGCTTACAAATATAAAATGCAGGTTACTCCGCTTGACTGTACAGGCTGCGGCAACTGCGCGGACATATGTCCAGTTAAGGCTCTTGAAATGAAGCCTATAGAGACGCAAGAAAAAGAAATAGAGAACTGGAAATACGCTGTTACAGTTCCTGTTAAGAGCGACGTTATGGAAAAGACAACTCTTAAAGGAAGCCAGTTCCAGCAGCCGCTGCTTGAGTTCTCAGGAGCTTGTGCAGGATGTGGAGAGACTCCATACGCTAAGCTTGTAACTCAGCTTTTCGGAGACAGAATGTATATAGCCAACGCTACAGGATGTTCTTCAATATGGGGAGCTTCTGCACCGTCGACTCCTTACACTAAGAATGCTGCAGGCAAAGGACCAGCTTGGGCTAACTCGCTGTTCGAAGACAACGCAGAATTCGGATATGGTATGGCTGTAGCAGGAAAGCAGATGAGAGCTAAGCTTACTGAGCTTGTAACTGAGCTTGCCGCTATGAACATAGATGCTGACGTTAAGGCAGCTCTTAACTCATGGCTTGAGACTAAAGAAGACGGCGAAGCCAACAAACCAGCTACTGCCGCAGTTGAGGCTGTGCTTGGCAAAGACCTTGGAGATGCTAAGGCTAACGAGATTCTTGCTGGAATAGCTGACTATAAGGATCATCTAAGCAAGAAGTCCTACTGGATATTCGGTGGAGATGGCTGGGCTTACGATATCGGATATGGCGGACTTGACCACGTACTAGCTTCAGGCGAGAATGTAAACGTGCTTGTATTCGATACAGAGGTTTACTCTAACACTGGAGGACAGTCTTCTAAGTCGACTCCAACAGGCGCTATAGCAAAGTTTGCCG
Organism: Peptoclostridium acidaminophilum DSM 3953; assembly: GCF_000597865.1. GTDB lineage: Bacteria > Bacillota > Clostridia > Peptostreptococcales > Peptostreptococcaceae > Peptoclostridium_A > Peptoclostridium_A acidaminophilum. The sequence goes on from NZ_CP007452.1 coordinate 83,307, forward strand.
CATCGGGCAAGAAAATTAAGAAGAAAGATCTAGGTATGATGGCTGCAAGCTACGGCTACGTATACGTTGCTCAGGTTGCAATGGGAGCAGACAAGAACCAGGTTCTTAAGGCTATGCTTGAAGCAGAAAAATACGACGGACCATCTCTAATAATAGCTTACGCTCCATGCGTAAACCACGGAATCAAGATAGGCATGGGTAAGACTATAACAAGAGAGAAGCAAGCTGTAGAAGCTGGCTACTGGCACCTATACAGATTCAATCCTGAGCTTAAGGCTGAAGGAAAGAATCCATTCGTACTAGATTCTAAAGAGCCGTCAGCATCGTTCAGAGACTTCCTAATGGGAGAGGTAAGATATACATCGCTTACTCAGACATTCCCAGGGCTTGCTGAAGAGCTGTTTGTAAAGGCTGAAGAAGAAGCTAAGGAAAGATATCTAGGCTATAAAAAAATGGCTGAAATGTAATTAAACTAAAGTGTTTATCAGGCGGGGATATTATCCCCGCCTTTTTGCAGCGCTGAGATAATCCATATAATGTTTTTGCAAAGCAACAGGCTTTATTATATAATTTCATTAACAATTAAGCGTCTTTGGAGGGATTTATTTTATGTACCTTATTTTTGGAGATGAAGTTATAGACTCATCGCAGATTGCAGAAAACATAGAAAGCGGGTCGGACTTCAATGTGGTCACAGACCTTACAAAAAGCACAAAGCGCGAGGACATGGCTGCATTTTTGCTCTGGATAGATGAAGCGGTACTCGAAACGCCTGATGGGATTGAAGAGAGCGATGAAAAGGTCGACTTACTTATGAAAGCTTGCGATGAAATTGGAAGTGGGCTGGCAGAGATCATGCCGAAATATTCAAAACACAATTTTTTTTCATTCAGGTATGATGAAGCCAAAGCGGGAGTGGAAGCCATTGTTGTAATAGCGGAGAGAGACGCCAAAAATCAAAAGCTTGAAGATGTTTTAAAGAGGCTGCTCAGGCAGCTGTAGAACTTCCAAATACCCTATGTAATGTTTATGTAGACATTACATAGGGTATTTTTATTTCAAAAGGAGGGTGCGTTATGAAGACTGCACTTGCAGTTATAACAAAATACGTAAATGACAATATGTCTTTGTTGGAATTCCTCTATAATGCCAAAAGGCATGGCCGGACTATAGACAGACTCATAATAGTGTATTCTCATGGCTGCGAATCTCACTATGTTAAAAGGCTGAGAGAGATTGTTGAGCTGGATTTGATAAAAGTGAACGGTTTTGGAGAATTTGAAGACAAGGTTAAAGCTATGGGACTAAGCTCTGAAGAATGCAGGAAGTTCATATACGCGCCAACCCTGGAAAGCCATGGGATAGTTCCGTATTCCAAATACAGGAATATCGCGCTTTTACAGGCACTCTTTACGCAAATGGACGTCATTTTCTTCATAGATACGGATGTATATCCTCGCATACTGTTGGGCGCAAACGGTCATATGGAAGAAATCGATTACTTCGGTACGCATTTAAAGTATCTCCAGGAAAGCGATGTATATGTAACTACAAGCGACTACTCTGGATATTTCATAATTCCACCTATGGATTTTGAGCATATAGAAGGTTTTATGGAAGGCCTTCAGAAAGAGTCGGCGCTTCCAATAATAAAGGACATAACGGGGCACAGGTGTATTTCCTATGGAAGCTTGGGCAATAAAAATGTAAGGGCTACTGACAAGTTTTTAGGAGGCAATCTTGCAATAAAGCTGAGCGCAATGGAGCATCTGCCGCCGTTTTTTTCGAGCACATACCACGTCGGGGAAGAGGTTGTACTCACACGGGGTGAGGACACCATTATGGGATTGTTTGCAGGGCAAAGGCATATAAAAGCGCTCGATATCGACTTTTTGATATTCCACGATACGTTTGGTGATTTCCCGAACGTGCCGGATATAAGGCGGGAACAACGCATAAAGGACAGGTTCTACTATGCCTGTCTGGGATGGATAGGGAGAAATGTATTTTATAACTATATCAGGGGGGGTGACCACAGACAGATTTATGAGCATCAGAAGGAACTGCTCGCCAAGACATCGCCGCATGCAGCGAGCCACTTTATGGATGAAAGGTTCCTGGTGCTTCCCGAGGCCATCGACACTGCATACATGAATCTGGAGCGAATAGTTGATGAGTACAGGGAAACTGTACTTGGTTTTGGCAAGGTTACAAAAACGATATTTGGAGGTGAACCATGTGAGAGTGCTTTTAGTAAACCACTTCCCGCTGGAGGGATCTGGTAGCGGTATATATACCAAGAATCTTGCTATGCAGCTTGTTAAAAAAGGCCATGAAGTTTGCGTCATAGCGCCTGACCATCAAGAGGTGCAAATGAAAGGCTGCGAGGTCAGGACCATAATATTCAGCGACGGCAAGAATTGTTGCTATGAGGTGGATTTTAATTTTCCTTGCTTTACAACCCATCCCAAGAGTTATCTGACGTTTTACGAGCTGAGTGAGTTTCAAATCAATAGATATGTTGATGTGTTTGAAAAGGCGATGAAAGAGGCGGTCGAAGAGTTCGTGCCGGACATAATACATTGTCAGCACCTTTGGATAGCGCCTTACTGTGCATCAAAGCTGGGCGTGCCCTACGTAGTTACTGCGCACGGCACCGACATAAAGGGTTTTTGCAGGGACGAGAGATATCACCCATATGCGCTTGAAGGGGCAAAAAATGCTGCGGCTGTAATAACCATATCAAAGCAGGTTGATGCAGATGTGGAAAAGTATTATGGCGTAGAAAGCGGGAGACGAAGGCTTATACTCAATGGTTTTGATGAAGAGATATTCAGGCCAAGGGACTTAAATAGATCTGATGTTCTAAAAAGTCTGAATTTGAATACGGACTATGAATATGTAGTGTCATTTGTGGGCAAGCTTACGGACTTCAAGGGAGTAGACGTGCTCATAAGGGCGGCCAAGATTTATTCGCAGGAGATACAAAATGTGATCACGCTCATTGTGGGCAACGGAGAAAAATATGATGAGCTTGTGAAGTTAAGGGATGACCTGGATGTGAAAAATGTTTATTTTCTTGGGCACAGGGATCAGGATGTTGTTTCTGAGATATACAGCATAGCTGACGTGTCTGTAGTTCCGTCCAGAAACGAGCCGTTTGGCCTGGTGGCGATAGAAGCACTTGCCTGCGGAACGCCGGTTGTTGCTACTAATCAGGGAGGTCTTGTGGATTTTATAGATGAGACCATAGGCTCTCTTGTGCCCGTAGAAGATGACATAGCGCTTGGCGAGGCCATAGAAGCAGAGATACTTAGTCCGAGTAAAAGCGAGCGCAGGCAGAGAGCCGCAAGGAAGGCAATGGAGTATTTCTCGTGGGATCGAGTGGTTGATGACGTGGTGCGTCTTTACACAGACGTTCTATAATAGGAGGAATTATGTATGAGGAAGGCCATTGTGATACCAACATACTGGTCAAGGGCTTTGCACAGCGGAGAGGGCTGGGTGGAAGGAGATGCGGTATATGATCATCCTACGCCTATCGATGGGGAAGATACGCTTAGCCTGACTTTGGAGAGCATGAAAATTCTGGACAACAGGGACTATATACTTGTCATACTGCTTTGTCCTACCACAGAAAAGATTCTGACACAGGCAAGGCAGAGAGTACTTGAAATACTGGACAAAGCAAATCTTGGAGTTCAAACTTACGTGTTTACTCCAAGCCAGCTCAACAGTATAAAATATATTGCATACGAGAAGGAGCTCAAGCAGGAGAGTACGGATCTGCTCAGCTTGTACGGATATGCCAATGTGAGGAATATGTGTATATATATAGCGTATATACTTGGTGTGGATGTTGCGATGCTCATTGACGACGACGAGATATTTGAGAAGTCGAATTTCATTGATATAGCCACCGAATTCATCGGGGGAAGGCTTTATGGAAAGACTGTAGATGGCATAGCGGGTTATTATCTAAACAAGTACAACAATTACTACGATGATGTCAACATAGAGCCATGGATGACATATTGGGACAGATTTGGCTCAAAGGCCGCCGCATTCGACAAAATAATAGGCAGCGAGCCGAGAATTAAACCCACGCCGTTTGCATTCGGAGGCGCTATGGTAATACACAGAAATCTTTTCAAGACGGTGCCCTTCGATCCAAGGATAACAAGGGGAGAGGACATCGACTACTTGATAAATGCAAAGATGTTCGGATTCCACTTTTTCCTCGACAGGGAGCTTTCCATAAAGCACCTTCCGCCCCCAAAATCACATCCTGTATGGAAGAGATTCAGAGAAGACATATACAGATTCATGTATGAGAAGAAAAAGATAGATACACAGTATGAGGTTCCAAACATGAATATTGTTTCACCTGAGGAGTTTGACCCTTATCCAGGCAGCTTTCTAAAGGACGAGTTGGAAGATATGATATTCAAGGCCAATGTAATGCTCTCCATGGATTATCTGGCATCAAATGATTTTGAGTCTGCAAGGGAGAGTATAAAAAACATATATCTGTCCAAATATGAAGCCACACCAAAGGATGATGTGTTTACACATCTGAGGAAGGTTCAGCGTTATTGGAGACGCTTGCTTGATTTCACAAAGGACAACATGATGCAGATAAGAAAGATAATGGATGAATGCGATACGGGCTGCACGCTGGAAATCAGAAAAGGTGAGCACATGCAGCATATGACAAGCGAAGAGGTTGAAAGTCTACTTGCGCAGATGGAGCCTTTCAGCGCCATGGAGCCTAAATACAGGGATATACTTGCGGGAATAGCAAGGATAAATGTGTATGAAACGGATGAATTCATATTACGTACAGGTGACACGGCTGATGCATTTTATATAATAAATGAAGGAGCCGTTCGAATATCGCGATTCAACTATGCAGACGAAGAAATAATCCTGGGAAGGCTTGTTAAAGGCGACTTTTTCGGCGAGAGCACCATAATAAGTGCGGATATAAATGTAAATATCATAGCTGAGGAAACGACACAGATTATAAGCTTTAGTGAAGAGGAGATTATGAACATAATAAATTCTTACCCTAAGGCGGGAGTAAAGGTTGTCATGGTATTTTTGAAAAATATGGCCCATAAGCTCAGCAGCCTGAATTCGAGATATATGGATGCAATATCAAAGAACCTTGAGATTGAAATGAAAGATATAAAATGGTAGACGTAAAAATGACTGACTCCTTGAGCGTGCATATTTGAGGAGCCAGTCATTTTGGATTTGTGTATTATTCTGTTTCGGCAGATGCTTTTGCAAGGTGGTATAGTGTCCTTACGCCGACACCCGTTCCATCCTTCTTGATGTAGTCAGAATCCTTGTCGGCCCATGATGTGCCGGCTATGTCCAAGTGTGCCCAAGGCTTGCTGCCGGTAAAGCTTTCGATGAAAAGTCCGGCGGTTATTGTAGAAGCATTCCTGCTGCCAGAATTTTTTATGTCGGCAATTTCTGACTTTAGAAGTTCTTTATATTCTTCGAACGCAGGGAGCCTCCAAACCTTTTCGCCAGAAAGTGATGCGGCTTTTTCAATATCAGAGCAGAGGCTGTCGCTGTTTGAGACTATGGCTGTTGTCGTGGTTCCAAGAGCAACGAGGGCGGCTCCCGTCAATGTGGCAATGTCCACAACACGTGATACATTTTCCTTTTCAACCGCATAATATACTGCATCAGCAAGAGTAAGCCTTCCTTCAGCATCTGTATTTACTACCTCGATAGTTTTCCCCGCCATGGAGCCTATTATGTCGCCGGGCCTGTAGGCATGCCCGGAAATCGAGTTTTCACAAGCAGCAACAACTCCAACTACGTTGGCTTTAACACCAAGCTTTGAAATGGCAGACATTGCGCCTATTACTGCGGCGGCGCCGGCCATATCGGATTTCATTTCAGGCATAGAGCCGGCAGGTTTGATGCAAAGCCCGCCGCTATCAAATGTAATGCCCTTGCCTACAAGACCAAGTATTTCATCTTTGTTTTTTTCGTTGCCGAAATATCTCATTATTACAAACCTCGGAGGATTGTCAGAGGCTTGTCCTACGCTTAAAAATGATTCCATGCCCAGATTTTCAATTTCGGATTCATCAAGTACTTCGACATCAAAACCGTTTTGAATGCCTGCTTTTTGAGCCTCTTCGGCAAGAATTTGGGGAGTCATGTGGTTGGCAGGCTCGTTAGTGAGGTTTCTTGCCAAAATCGTGAATTCTCCCAGAATTGTGCCTTCAACGACACCTTCATTCAGGCTTTCAACCGAGTCATATTCTATGTATACTATGTTGAATTCTCTCAATGTAGAGTCTTTTCTGTCGCTTTTATACTTGTCGAATGAATAGTTTGTAAGAAGTGTTGATTCTGCGACAGCTCTTGCAAAATCCACCAGCTCAATTGAAGCGGGCAGATTGAAGGGATAGAGCTTTATGGATTTTGCTCCCAGCTTTTGAGACTCCTTAATAGCCTTGGCATTGAGTCTCCTTATTTTTTCGAGATCGAGCTCATCTTCTTTGCCAAGCCCCGCCAGAATTATATTCTTTGGATTTTTTTCTCTTGGAATCCTGAAGCTCTCAAGCTGGCCGTACTTGCCTGTGAATTTTTCCACTCGAACAAGATGGCTCACCATCGCTTCGATGCTATCTTCAAGAAAAGATATTTCTTCAAGGTCAATGCCCTCATAAAAAGGTATTATCCTTGTGTCTGAAAGTCCATCAGAGTCCCTGAGGTTAACAACTCTAATATCCATAATCAAACCCCCCTATATTTATTTTTATATTAATTTTTAATATCCGTAAGCCTTTATAAGTGTCATATCGCCAAATATAGTATAACTCATATATTCAGGAATGAATATGGTATCCTCTGCTGAAAGCTCCACGACATTTCCGTACTCGTCAACCAAATGTCCACTGCCCTCTGCCACTGTATACGAGTGAAATTTGTCTTCGGTATGGCCCTCGTAGCTGCGCTTTGTACACAGTTTTTCAACCGTAAAATGAGGAGTCTTCAGGCGCTGAAAGCTGTCCACTTTGCCGCACACAGCGCTTGCTTCGTAGTCAATTACATCAAGCGATTTTTCTATGTGAAGCTCCCTGGGACGACCCCAGTCGTAGAGCCTGTAAGTTACATTGCTGCTTTGCTGGACTTCTATGAGGCGTATGCCAGCATTTATTGTGTGTATAGTTCCTGTAGGTATGTATATGAAATCCCCTGAGGCTATATCTATTGTATTAAGGTATGATTCAAGAACTCCGGCATCTATAAGGCCGTGTATTTCATGGCGGCTGAGTTTTTCTTTCAAGCCCACCACTAGAGTGCCGTTCTCGCCGGCATCAAGTATATACCAGCATTCGGATTTGCCATTGTCCTTTTCAAATATGCGCGCATATTCATCGTCAGGGTGAACCTGGATGGATAGCCTGCTTTTTGAATTTATTATCTTAATAAGTATAGGGAATGATTCCGGATTGTCGACTATATCGGCAAAGTACATGCCCTTATAAGGTCCGTTTTCAATTTTGGATTTACCGTCTGGATGGCATGAGAGATTCCATTTCTCCCAACCCCATATCTTGGTACTTAAATAAGGCTCTAGTTTCATATGGTTAATATAGAATATATAGCCAATGGAGGGCACGTGAATCATAAATTTTCAAAGAGATAGAGTCTCCTGCGTGATTGCAATTAAATAAAGAATATGCCGAAAATCACATCGAGATGAAAAAACAAAACAAGCTTTATTAAAAAGCTGTTTTAAGATAGATTGAGCGGGTATAAAAGAATTACGACGCTAAAAAAATAAAAAGTGTTGACGAAAAACATGAAAGCTGGTATAGTAATCCATGTTGTCCCAAGGGGCAGCAAAACGAAACGAAGAGCAGCAAATAAAGAAATAAAAAGAAACGAAAAAAAGTGTTGACTTGAAGAGCTTGAAGTGATAAGATAATCAAGTCGCAAATTGAACCTTGAAAACTAAACAGCAGGTTTATTTTTTAAAGATGGCTAAGCCATCGAAATTATTTAAAGTCAGTGAGACATCGCAAGATGTCAAAGTGAGCTAAAGGACATAGTCCTTAAGGATTTCTTTTTAAGAGTTTGATCCTGGCTCAGGATGAACGCTGGCGGCGTGCTTAACACATGCAAGTCGAGCGAACAATGCGGGAGGGAGTCTTCGGACGAAGCCCCGCTGCGTGAGCGGCGGACGGGTGAGTAACACGTGGGCAACCTGCCCTATGCACAGGGATAACGCACCGAAAGGTGTGCTAATACCGGATAAAGCGAGATGTCCGCATGGACGACTCGCCAAAGCTTTTGCGGCATAGGATGGGCCCGCGTCCCATTAGCTAGTTGGTGAGGTAACGGCTCACCAAGGCTGCGATGGGTAGCCGACCTGAGAGGGTGATCGGCCACACTGGAACTGAGACACGGTCCAGACTCCTACGGGAGGCAGCAGTGGGGAATATTGCACAATGGGCGAAAGCCTGATGCAGCAACGCCGCGTGAGCGATGAAGGCCTTCGGGTCGTAAAGCTCTGTCCCAAGGGAAGATAATGACGGTACCTTGGGAGGAAGCCCCGGCTAACTACGTGCCAGCAGCCGCGGTAATACGTAGGGGGCAAGCGTTATCCGGAATCACTGGGCGTAAAGGGTGCGTAGGCGGTCTTGCAAGCCAGAGGTGAAAGGCTATGGCTCAACCATAGTGAGCCTTTGGAACTGCCGGACTTGAGTACAGGAGAGGAAAGTGGAATTCCTAGTGTAGCGGTGAAATGCGTAGATATTAGGAGGAACACCAGTGGCGAAGGCGACTTTCTGGACTGTTACTGACGCTGAGACACGAAAGCGTGGGGAGCGAACAGGATTAGATACCCTGGTAGTCCACGCCGTAAACGATGAGTGCTAGGTGTCGGGGGTCAAACCTCGGTGCCGCAGCTAACGCATTAAGCACTCCGCCTGGGGAGTACGCTCGCAAGAGTAAAACTCAAAGGAATTGACGGGGACCCGCACAAGCAGCGGAGCATGTGGTTTAATTCGAAGCAACGCGAAGAACCTTACCTGGACTTGACATCCCTTTGACCGCTTCGTAACGGAAGCTTTCTCTTCGGAGACAAAGGTGACAGGTGGTGCATGGTTGTCGTCAGCTCGTGTCGTGAGATGTTGGGTTAAGTCCCGCAACGAGCGCAACCCCTATCTTTAGTTGCCAGCACCTAGGGTGGGCACTCTAGAGAGACTGCCGAGGACAACTCGGAGGAAGGTGGGGATGACGTCAAATCATCATGCCCCTTATGTTCAGGGCTACACACGTGCTACAATGGGCGGTACAACGGGTTGCGAGCTCGCGAGAGCAAGCCAATCCCTTAAAGCCGTTCTCAGTTCGGATTGCAGGCTGAAACTCGCCTGCATGAAGTCGGAGTTGCTAGTAATCGCGGATCAGAATGCCGCGGTGAATGCGTTCCCGGGTCTTGTACACACCGCCCGTCACACCATGGGAGTCGGGGGCGCCCGAAGTCAGCTGTCCAACCGCAAGGGGGAGGCTGCCGAAGGTGAAACTGATGACTGGGGTGAAGTCGTAACAAGGTAGCCGTATCGGAAGGTGCGGCTGGATCACCTCCTTTCTAAGGAGAAATAGCCTGCTGTTTAGTCTTGAGGGTTTAATACCTTCAATTAAGTTTGTACCTTGAAAACTGCATAGCTTTAGATATAAATGGTCAAGTTATTAAGGGCATAAGGCGGATGCCTTGGCACTAGGAGCCGATGAAGGACGCGGTAAGCTGCGATAAGCTTCGGGGAGACGCAAGCAGTCATTGATCCGAAGATTTCCGAATGGGGAAACCCACATGGAGTAATGTCCATGTATCATTAGATGAATACATAGTCTAATGAGGGGAACCCGGGGAACTGAAACATCTAAGTACCCGGAGGAAGAGAAAGAAAAATCGATTCCCTGAGTAGCGGCGAGCGAAAAGGGAAGAGCCCAAACCGATGAAGTTTACTTTGTCGGGGTTGCGGATATGCCATCACGTGGCGGCTATTGTAATCGAAGAGGTCTGGAAAGGCCCACCATAGAAGGTAACAGTCCTGTAGATGAAACAAGAAGGCCACAGGCATACTCCAGAGTACCACGGGACACGTGAAACCCTGTGGGAAGCTGGGGGGACCACCCCCCAAGGCTAAATACTACCTAGTGACCGATAGCGCATAGTACCGTGAGGGAAAGGTGAAAAGAACCCCGGGAGGGGAGTGAAATAGAACCTGAAACCTTATGCCTACAAACTGTGGAAGCACATTATTAGTGTGACCGCGTACTTTTTGTAGAACGGGCCAACGAGTTACGGTATGTAGCAAGGTTAAGGACCTTAAGGTCCGGAGCCGCAGCGAAAGCGAGTCTTAAATGGGCGTTTAGTTACATGCTGTAGACCCGAAACCGGGCGACCTATCCATGGACAGGATGAAACGAAAGTAAAATTTCGCGGAGGTCCGAACCCACGCACGTTGAAAAGTGCGGGGATGAGCTGTGGATAGCGGTGAAATTCCAATCGAGCCCGGAGATAGCTGGTTCTCCCCGAAATAGCTTTAGGGCTAGCCTCGGACGTAGAGACATGGAGGTAGAGCACTGAATGCCCTAGGGGCCCTATGGGTTACCGAAGGCTATCAAACTCCGAATGCCATGAACTTTTATCCGGGAGTCAGTCTGTGGGTGATAAGGTCCATAGACAAGAGGGCAACAGCCCAGACCATCAGCTAAGGTCCCAAAGTGTGGATTAAGTGGAAAAGGATGTGGGATTGCACAGACAACCAGGATGTTGGCTTAGAAGCAGCCACTCATTCAAAGAGTGCGTAATAGCTCACTGGTCGAGTGATCCTGCGCCGAAATATTCTCGGGGCTAAAATCCACCACCGAAGCTATGGATCCGAAAGGATGGTAGGGGAGCGTTGTATAAGGGGCGAAGCTGTACCGAAAGGAGCAGTGGACTTTATACAAGTGAGAATGTTGGCATGAGTAGCGAGAGGTGGGTGAGAATCCCACCGGCCGAAAACCCAAGGTTTCCAGAGGAAGGTTCGTCCTCTCTGGGTTAGTCGGGGCCTAAGCCGAGGCCGAAAGGCGTAGGCGATGGACAACGGGTTGATATTCCCGTACCACCAACCACCATTTGAGTGATGGGGTGACACAGTAGGATAGGCCATCCTTCAGCTGGTTTTGAAGGTCCAAGCGTCAAGGGAGTCATGGTAGGCAAATCCGCCGTGGCAATTCTGAGGCGTGATGGGGAGCGAAATTTAGTAGCGAAGTGGTTGATTTCACACTGTCAGGAAAAGCCTCTAGCGAGGTGGAAGGTGCCCGTACCGCAAACCGACACAGGTGGGTGAGGAGAGAATCCTAAGGCTAGCGAGAGAACTATTGTTAAGGAACTCGGCAAAATTACCCCGTAACTTAGGGAGAAGGGGTGCCCCGTTAGTGTGCAAGCATGAGGGGGCCGCAGAGAATAGGCCCAAGCGACTGTTTACCAAAAACACAGGTCTCTGCTAAGTCGCAAGACGAAGTATAGGGGCTGACGCCTGCCCGGTGCTGGAAGGTTAAGGGGATGTGTTAGAGCAATCGAAGCACTGAACTTAAGCCCCAGTAAACGGCGGCCGTAACTATAACGGTCCTAAGGTAGCGAAATTCCTTGTCGGGTAAGTTCCGACCCGCACGAAAGGCGTAACGATTTGGGCGCTGTCTCAACAATAGACTCGGTGAAATTGTAATGTGAGTGAAGATGCTCACTACCTGCGACAGGACGGAAAGACCCCGTGGAGCTTTACTGCAGTTTGGCATTGGATTTCGATGCTGCATGTACAGGATAGGTGGGAGGCTTGGAAGATGGAACGCAAGTTTCGTTGGAGCCGACGTTGGGATACCACCCTTGCAGTATTGAGGTTCTAACCATGTACCGTGAATCCGGTACTGGGACACTGTCAGACGGGCAGTTTGACTGGGGCGGTCGCCTCCCAAAGTGTAACGGAGGCGCCCAAAGGTTCCCTCAGCACGGTCGGAAATCGTGCGCAGAGTGTAAAGGCAAAAGGGAGCTTGATTGCGAGACATACAGGTCGAGCAAGGACGAAAGTCGGGCTTAGTGATCCGGTGGTTCCGAGTGGAAGGGCCATCGCTCAACGGATAAAAGCTACCCCGGGGATAACAGGCTTATCTCCCCCAAGAGTCCACATCGACGGGGAGGTTTGGCACCTCGATGTCGGCTCGTCTCATCCTGGGGCTGGAGTAGGTCCCAAGGGTTGGGCTGTTCGCCCATTAAAGAGGCACGCGAGCTGGGTTCAGAACGTCGTGAGACAGTTCGGTCCCTATCCGTCGCAGGCGCAGGAAATTTGAAGGGAGCTGTCCCTAGTACGAGAGGACCGGGATGGACGTACCGCTGGTGTACCAGTTGTCGTGCCAACGGCACAGCTGGGTAGCTATGTATGGAATGGATAAGCGCTGAAGGCATCTAAGCGCGAAGCCAACCTTAAGATAAGATTTCCCACTTTTATAGGTAAGATCCCAGGAAGACTACCTGGTTGATAGGCCCAGGGTGTAAGTGCAGCAATGCATTCAGCTGATGGGTACTAATAGATCGAGGACTTGACCAAGTCTAAAGCATGCAGTTTTGAGGGTGCAAACCTTCAAAGAAAAGACAATGCAGTCACAATAGCAAGGAGGATACACCTGTTCCCATGCCGAACACAGAAGTTAAGCTCCTTAGCGCCGATGGTACTTGGATCGAAGGGTCCCGGGAGAGTAGGACGTGGCTGCGTAGTCTTTTTTTTATTTTTTGAAGAATTTAGAGGCATCAAATAAAACAATGAAAGCCGGTCTTATGTCTCGTTTTGGAGACCGAATCCAAAGGAATAATTGGCCTTTAAATTTCGTTTTGTGATTTCCAATTGGCTTATGCACTCTGAAATCTGGAATTTTGAGAACTCGCTGCGCTCAGACACTCAAAATTCCAACGATTTCATTCATGCATTTCGCCAGGAAATCAATCAAAACTTATTAAATCAGGCCTGCTTTATTCCGTTTGGATTCTTGCCACGTATCAATCTAAAGCAACACATATTCAGCCGGCTAAGCGTAGTCTGGCTTTTTTTATTTGGATGAATCACTTAAAACAACAAGTTGTTTCAAGTGACGCAAAAAATAAAAAAAATTACGCAGCTGGGGTGGGAGAGGGAAAACCAGCGCACATGACTGCGTGACGCTGCAATGATAAATCAGGGCGACTTTATGAGGCTTTGATGGATTTCCCATCGAAATGCAGACGCGGAGACGGCAAAAAAGCTTTGACTGTCTGAGCGCAGCGAGTTTCAAAGCTGCCGTCGGAGAGGCAGCATAAGATGAAAGGAAAGCCCAAAGCTGAGTCGGCGCCCGTTTATCATGCAGAGTCAGTAGAAGAGCCAGAAAGCTCAAGCAGCAGCGCAGCTCTCAAAGCTTCCGGCGAAATGACCGGATAAGATGAAAGGAAAGCCCAAAGCTGAAGCGGCGCCCATTTATCATGCAGAGTCAGTTATTAAACGATAAAACTCGGCATTTTAGCCAGTTGTTTTCGCGCCTGTTTATCATGCAGAGTCAGTTATTAAACGATAAAACTCGGCATTTTAGCCAGTTGTTTTTGAGCCTGTTTATCATGAAGAGCCAAAAGGTATATGTAGTATATGACTTATAAGACAAGATAAAGCAGGAGGGATGGCTGTATGTCTGAAAATATAAAGCTTAGCGATGATTTTCTGAAAAAATACAGGGATGCAGAATCCCCTTTGGATAGCCTTGGCCGGTTCATATTTTACAGAACTTATTCGAGGTGGATTGAAGAGCAAGGCCGTATGGAGCGCTGGTGGGAATGTGTAAGGCGCTCAGTGGATTACAACTGCAGCCTGGCAGAAACGAGCGATGAAGAGGCTCAGGAGCTTTTTGACAATATGTATAATATGAGACAGTTCATAGCAGGGAGGACGCTTTGGATAGGTGGGACAGAAATGGCTCGAAGATATCCTCTGTCTAACTACAATTGCGCTTTCATAGTAATGGATGACATAGATTGCTTTAGAGAGATTTTTTATATGCTAATGCTCGGCTGCGGGGTGGGAATAAGGATACTCAAACGCGACGCAGAAAGACTTCCAAAATTCAGGAGCAATTTTGAGGTGACTCACATGCCATATGCTCCTGTGGAAGCCGGCAAGAGAAAGGACAACACTTCGCTTGAATTCACGGGGAGTGAAAGTGCTATTATAAGAGCAGGGGACAGCAGAGAAGGGTGGACTGGAGCGCTGGACGCCTTCATAAGGCTCTGCACGCAAAATGAATATAAAGGCATAAGACAGATAGCATTCGACTATGACAGCGTAAGGAGGAAGGGAGAGCGCCTGAAGACATTCGGAGGAGTCGCGAGCGGCCACAAGACGCTCCTTGATATGATATCAAAGATTGAGGCTATAATTAAAAGTGGCGCAGGCAGCGAAAATGACTCAAGACAATTGCAGCCTGTTGAATTACTAGATATCCTCAACATCATAGGGGAGAATGTATCTGTAGGCGGCGTACGAAGGGCCGCTCAGATGATAATGTTTGACGGCGACGATGATGAGTGCATTGCAGCAAAATCGGAGCTGTACAGCATGAATAGCGGAGAACTCGAGCTCAATGCCGATGTAGGACACAGGCGAATGAGCAACAACTCCATTTTCTATGAGCGCAGGCCGTCAGATGAAGAACTCGACAGGCATTTTGACATGATAAGGCTATCCGGAGAACCCGGCTTTATAAACGCAAAGGCAGCGAGAATAAGGCGAAAGAATTTTCAGGGGCTCAACCCATGCGGCGAGGTGCTCCTCGATTCAAGAGGTGTATGCAATCTTACAACAGTGAATGTGTATGCCTTTGTAAATGCCGAGGGACAACTGGATGAGGAGGCGCTAAGTAAGGCTCAGAGGCTGTCGGTGCGTGCGGCCTGCCGTATGGCCAATGCGCAGCTTGAGCTGTCCCGGTGGGACTACGTTAGCCGAAGGGACAGGCTTGTCGGCTGCTCGCTTACGGGTTGGCAGGACATGGTCAATGCAGCGTCTCTAGCCTACAAGGACCAGGTGAGACTTCTTAGAGAATTGAGAATGATTGCCCACAGCGAGGCAACAGAGTATTCACATAGGCTTGGCAAGAAAGCGCCTTTGCTTGTGACCACAGTAAAGCCGGAAGGGACTCTCAGCCAGATGGCGGGCGTGTCTTCTGGAGTCCATTATGCCCATTCGCAGCATTATATACGAAGGATAAGGATAAGCAAGGACGATCCTATGACAAGGCTATACAAAGAGAAGGGGTATGTTGTATCGGATGATGACACCCAGGGGCTGTGCTGCGTGGAGTTTCCGGTCAGATCGCAGCCAGGTAAAACCAAGCTGGATGTGAATGCAATAGACCAGCTTGAGAACTATAAGCTTTTCATGAAAAATTACGTTGACCACAACACATCGATAACGGTTCATGTGAGGAAAAGCGAGTGGAATGGCGTAAAGGAATGGGTAAGGAGCAACTGGAATGAGGTGGTTGCACTCTCGTTTATGCCGCTGGAGGAAGAACTGTATCCGCTAATGCCATATGAAGCCATAACCAATACTGAATATGATGAGAGGGTTTTTGGAATAGCAGTTGTGAAAGAGCGAGACCTTGAGAGGCTTGAAAGGTTCAAGACTATGCCGATGGAATGCTGCAGCATAGAATAGGGGCGTGATTTCACGCCCCTATTCTATTTGTTTATTATTTTGGAGTCCAGCTCGTCGAGCTTTATTCCTATTCTGCCGAAAAAGTCAAAATCGCTGTCTCTTCCGTGAAAATCAGAGCCGCCTGTAATGCAAAGCCCAAGCCGTCTGGCCATGTATGTATACCTTTTCACGTTGGATTGGGAGTGCGAGGAATGGTAGACTTCAAGGCCGTCAATGCCCATGGCGGCAAGTGCTTCTATGCAGTTTTGGTTTTTGATGAGATAGGGATGGGCTATTACGCTCATGCCTCCGGATTCGTGTATGAGCCTTATTGCGTCCTGTGCGAGAAGCTTATACCTTTCAACATATGCAGGCATACCTCTGGAGAGATACTTTTCGAAGGTTTCCTGCACTGAGTGGGAGTAGCCCTTCTCGACAAGGGCCAGGGCTATATGGGGCCGCCCAACGGAGTTCAGGTTGTACTTTTGCATGTCATCAAAGCTTATTTCAAAGCCCATGACGTTGAGCTTTTCGATAATCTTCAAGGCCCTGTCAAGCCTTGCATTTCTAAGCACTCTTGTAATCTCAAGCAGTGGCGCATAGCGATGGTCAATATTGTAGCCGAGTATGTGTATCTCTTCATTTCCATAAAAACAGCTGAATTCTATGCCGGGTATGAAAACTATATTCTTGTCTTTCGCATATTCGATGGCTTCCCCGATACCGTCCACACAATCATGGTCTGTAATCGAAAGACCGTAAAGGCCTTTTCTCAGGGCCAAATCTACAAGGGCCGCAGGAGCGTATGTTCCGTCAGAATAGCTTGAATGGGTGTGCAAATCCAGTAGCTTCAAAAAATCACATCCTTTGCAGTATATGAATATATATTGTATATACCAATGTGCAAGCCGTATGAAACGCTTTACATAATACGTTAAGATTAAGTAAAAAAAAACTGGGTATAAAAAAACAGATGTGGTTAAGGAAGTATTTTATTTTGTAACCAAATAAAAAATATATTTATAATGAAGGGGAGATGGTGTTATGAAAGTTTATGAAGCGGACAAGATTAGAAATGTCGTTTTTCTGGGACACAGCGGTTCAGGAAAATCAAACCTTGCAGAGGCCATACTCTACACCAATAAAGTTCTAAGCAGAATATCCAGGCCTGAAGACCAGTCCCAGATGAGTTCAACGCTGCGCCTTATACCAGTTGAATGGAACGGCCACAAGTACAATTTCATTGACACTCCTGGATATTTCGACTTTCATGGCGAGCTGATTTCTGCAATGAAGGCTGCATCGGGAGCAATAATAGTGGTGGACGGCACTACTGACCTTCAGGTGGGAACGGACAATGCGCTTGAGATAACTGACGAACACAACACCCCGAGATTTATATTTGTAAATAAAATAGACAGTGACAAGGCGGATTACGAGAAGATACTAGAACAGCTAAGGGCACGATACGGCAAGAAAATAGCTCCGTTCCACGTTCCAATGGGAAAAGACATGGACTTCAAGGGCTTCATAAATGTGGTTGACCTTTTTGCTAGGGAGTATAACGGAGTGGATTGCGATACGGTGCCGATACCTGACTACATGCAAGAGAGCATAGTGCCTGTAAGGGAGATGCTTATTGAATCTGTTGCCGAAAGTGACGAGGAGCTGCTTGAAAAGTTTTTCGCAGGCGAAGAGTTCACTATGGATGAAATCCAAAAGGGACTGAGAAAAGGCGTGCTCTCTGGAGATATAATTCCCGTGCTTTGTGGCTCTACGGCAAAAAACATAGGAATACATACGCTTCTTGATATGATATGGGATTTTCTGCCGTCACCTGTGGACATGGGATATAAAAATGATGGGGCCAAGTTTGCAGGCCAAGTTTTCAAGACAATTGTGGACCCGTTCATAGGCAGAATGTCGTTTGTGAATGTATGCGAGGGAGAACTCGCGCCAGACAGCGAGGTTTACAATACAAGCAAGGGAACCAAGGAGAGAGTTGGACATATATATACTATTGTAAACGGGCAGCAGGTCGACATAGACAAGGCAAGTGCAGGCGATATAGTTGTATTTCTAAAGCTTTCAGACACTCAGACGGGCGATACGCTCTCGCTTGATCCAGCTAAGGAGCCGTACGGGCGAATAGAATTCCCTAAGCCTCAGATATTCTTTGCAGTTCAGGCACTCCAAAAGGGAGAGGAAGACAAGATAAGCTCGGGATTGCATAGAATTATGGAGGAAGATCCTTCGATACAGTGGTACAGAAACAGCGAAACCAAGCAGACGCTTCTGGGAGGCCAGGGCGAAATTCAGATAAACAGCATTAAAGAGCAGCTAAAGAAAAAATTTGGAGTAGAGGTGGAGCTTGCAGATCCAAAGGTGCCATACAGAGAGACCATAAAAGGCAGGGCTGATGTTCAGGGCAAGCACAAGAAGCAATCCGGAGGCCATGGCCAGTATGGCGACGTAAAGATCAAATTTGAGCCTTGTGCGGAGGATTTCATATTTGAGGAGAAGGTGGTTGGCGGCGCAGTTCCAAAGAGTTATATACCAGCAGTTGAAAAGGGCCTCAGGGAGGCGCTCCAGACAGGTGTGCTTGCAGGATACCCTGTAACACAGCTGAAGGCGACGCTTTATGACGGCTCATATCATGATGTAGACTCGTCAGAAATGGCGTTCAAGCTTGCAGCCAACATGGCGTTCAAAAAAGGGATGGAGACAGCAAACCCTGTTCTGCTCGAGCCCATTATGAAGCTCAAGATAGTTGTACCCGATGACTATATGGGTGATGTGATTGGCGACATAAACAAGAGAAGAGGCAGAATATTAGGCATGGAGCCTGCATCAAGCGGCAAGCAGGTCATACTTGCAGAGGCGCCTCAAGCCGAGACTTTCAGGTATGCGATAGATTTAAGGTCGATGACACAGGGCAGAGGATTCTTTGAGATAGAGTTTGAAAGATATGAAGAGGTTCCCTCCCATCTTAGCGAAAAGATAGTAAGCCAGGCTAAAAACGAAAAACCTGTGCTTGTATAGTAAAAACAGCCTTCCGGCAGTCCGGAAGGCTGTTTTATGTCCTAAATACAGCGGATATAAAGGCAAAATGTACTGTGGAATTTTCAAAAAAATGTTGAAAAAAATTTATATAGGGGTATAATAATTCCCATAAAGGTCAAAGAAAGTCAAAGTCAAAGGGGTGAGCTTTGTGAGGTTGTCCGACGTGATTGAAGAGTTCATAAAGCAGATGATGAATGAGAGCAAAAGCATTGAAATAAGAAGAAATGAGCTGGCGAGCAGATTCGAATGTGCGCCCTCCCAAATAAACTATGTGCTTGCCACCAGGTTTGGAAGCGACAAGGGGTATTATGTCGAGAGCAAGAGGGGCGGGGGAGGCTGCATAAGGATAATACGTATTGTTTCGGATTCCAACGAGTATGTCAGGAATCTCATATTAAGCAGCATGGGAGACGCTGTTACTTTCAGCGCGGCTCAAAAAATAGTTAAAAGCCTCAGGGAAAGGGAAATAATAACAAGTAGAGAGGAAAAAATAATAACTGCTGCAATAAACGAGAGAGCGCTTATGCTGCTCTCTGAGGGCGACAGGAATATTATAAGGGCGCTCATGCTTAAAAATATACTAATAAACATAATATAGCGCAGGAGGTCTACTCATGATTTGTGAAAAGTGCAAACAGCGGGATGCGACAGTACATTTCAAGGAAGTAAAAAACGGAATCAAGAGTGAAAAGCACCTTTGCGAGGAGTGCGCAAAGGGCGGGCAAGGCATAAAGGTTGATTTCAACATACCCTTTTCGGTGAAGGACATATTTTCAAGCATAATGGATGTGGATATAGACAATGTTTTTTCAAAGCAATCCGAAGAAATCTGCCCAAACTGCAAAAGCACATATAACAGGTTCAAGAATGTCGGAAGGCTTGGATGCCATGTGTGCTACGATGCATTCAGGGAGCAGCTTTTCCCTCTGATAAAGAGAATACAGGGTGCAACGCAGCACACGGGCAAGGTTCCAAAGCGTGCGGGCGCCAATATCAGAATAAAAAATGAGATAAGGGAGCTTAAAGAAAGGCTTAACGATGCGGTTGAAAAAGAGGAATTTGAAAGCGCGGCAGGTATACGCGATGAGATAAAAAGGCTCGAAAAAGAGATATAGGGGGGATAGAGGTGATCAAATGGCTGGAACTAGACGGCGCTGAATCTGAAGTGGTAATAAGCTCAAGAATTAGGCTTGCCAGAAACTTTAGCGGCTATAATTTCACGAACAAGCTCAAACCCGAGGAAGCAGAGAGCATAATTAAGGAAGTTGAAAATGCTATAATTTACGGGACGAGCGCGATAAGAGATGATTTCAAGAGTCTTAGAATGGCAGAGATTGACAAGCTGGAAAAGGGCATATTGCTTGAAAAGCATCTCATAAGCAGGGACATTGCCAAGAGCGAGCTAAGTGCGGCGCTTGTAAAAGATGATGAGACCGTGAGCATAATGGTCAATGAAGAGGACCACATAAGGATACAGGCGCTTTTTCCGGGATTCAGGCTGGATGACGCGTGGGACATAGCCGACAAGATAGATGATCTTTTGGAGGAACGTGTAGGATATGCATTCGATGAAAGACTGGGATATCTTACCGCATGCCCCACGAATGTGGGAACAGGAATGAGGGCGTCTATAATGATGCATCTGCCGGCACTTGTGGAGCTTGGATATATAGACGGAGTGCTCAAGGCAGCCAACCAGATAGGGCTTGCTGTAAGGGGTATATATGGCGAAGGTTCCCAGGCTAAAGGCAGCATATTCCAGATATCAAACCAGCTTACTCTGGGAAGGAAGGAAGAGGAGATTCTGGGAAACATAAAGGGCCTTTCGAAGCAGCTCATATCGAAGGAGCTCGAGGCGAGAAGCTTTCTCCACAAGAACCACGGCATGAAATTCGAAGATAAGATATACAGGTCGCTGGGCATATTAAAGAGTGCCAGAACTATCGACTCCAATGAAGCCATGAACCTGCTTTCAAATGTGAAGCTGGGCATAGAAATGGGACTTATAGACGATATGAAATCAAGAGAAATAGACAAGCTGTTTATTGAGATACAGCCAGCACATCAGCAGAGTATGTCGGGGCAGAACAAAGCCCAGGAGAGGGACGTAAAGAGGGCGGAATATCTAAGAAAAGAGCTTTCGCAAAATATAAATGAAGACAAGGAGGTATAAAAATGTTCAGCAATTTTACTCAAAGAGCAAAGGCCGTGCTTGACATGGCTGGGAAAGAAGCGAGCAGCCTGGGGCACAATTTCGTCGGAAGTGAACATATACTGCTGGGGATACTTGCGGAAAACAGAAGTGTCGCAGCCCAGATACTTCAGAAGATGGGCGTGACATATGAGCAATCGAGCGCCAGGATTGAAGAGATAGAGGGCAGGGGAGCCAGCGGAGTTCAAGTCGTGGGCTTTACCCCAAGGACAAAGCGGATTTTTGAGCTGAGCCTTATGGAGGCTCAAAAGATGGGCCA
Organism: Peptoclostridium acidaminophilum DSM 3953; assembly: GCF_000597865.1. Lineage (GTDB taxonomy): Bacteria > Bacillota > Clostridia > Peptostreptococcales > Peptostreptococcaceae > Peptoclostridium_A > Peptoclostridium_A acidaminophilum. The sequence goes on from NZ_CP007452.1 coordinate 104,578, forward strand.
CAGCTATGTGGGCACAGAGCACCTGCTCCTTGGTCTTATTAAAGAGGGTGAGGGGATAGGTTCGAGGATACTAAGCGAGATGGGCATAAACCTCAATGTACTTGTTATGGACATACAAAATTCGCTCGGGTCCGGGCCGGTTCCAAAGGAGCCCCAGAGCCAGTATACAAGGCCAGCCGTGAGCACGCCAACCCTGGACAAGTTCGGCAGGGACCTTACAATGCAAGCGTCTGAAGGCAAGCTTGATCCTGTCATAGGAAGGGATGCCGAGATAGAAAGGGTAATACAGATACTAAGCAGAAGGACAAAGAACAATCCAGTGCTAATAGGAGATCCTGGCGTTGGAAAGACAGCGGCAGTTGAGGGCCTGGCTGAAAAGATTGTAGTTGGCGATGTGCCGGAGATACTGAGGAACAAAAGGATTGTCACCCTTGACATGGCTTCGATGATAGCAGGTGCAAAATACAGGGGAGAGTTCGAGGAGAGGCTCAAGAAAATAATGGAGGAGCTTGAAAAGGCAAGGGAGGTTATACTCTTTATCGATGAGTTCCACACCATAGTGGGAGCAGGGGGAGCAGAAGGCGCCATAGATGCATCCAACATACTGAAGCCTTCTCTTGCAAGAGGAGAAATACAAGTCATAGGAGCCACCACAATAGACGAATACAGAAAGCATGTGGAAAAGGACCCTGCGCTTGAGCGAAGATTCCAGCCTGTAATGATAGATGAGCCGTCCGAAGCGGATTCCATCAGTATACTGCTAGGGCTTCGCGATAAGTATGAGGCTCATCACAAGGTAAAGATAACGGATGAGGCAATAAAAGCGGCAGTGGAGTTATCACACAGATATATAACTGACAGGTTTCTGCCCGACAAGGCTATAGACCTTGTGGACGAGGCGGCATCGAGGGTAAGGCTGAAAAAGCACACAGCTCCAAGTGAAATAAAAGAGCTTGAAGAGAAGCTTAAGCGAACAGCCCAGGAAAAGGAAGAGGCCATAAGTACACAGGATTTCGAAAAGGCCGCGGGCATAAGGGATGAAGAAAGAAAGCTCAAGGAAGAACTCGATGGCATTATGGACACGTGGAAGAAGAAGAGCCAGGGCTCCGACGAGAATGTGACAGCCGAGGATATAGCTGCTGTGGTTTCGTTGTGGACGTCAATACCTGTAACAAAGCTGCAGGAGGAAGAGTCGGAAAGGCTGCTGAAGCTTGAAGATATTCTTCACCAGAGGGTAATAGGACAATCTGAGGCGGTAGATGCAGTTGCAAAAGCCATAAGAAGAGCCAGGGTCGGACTCAAGGACCCAAGCAGGCCTATAGGTTCCTTCATATTCCTGGGGCCTACAGGGGTAGGAAAGACTGAGCTTTCCAAGGCGCTTGCAGAGGTTATGTTCGGTGACGAGGACCTTATGATAAGAATAGACATGTCAGAATACATGGAAAAGCATTCAGTATCAAAGCTAATAGGCTCTCCTCCGGGGTATGTCGGCTATGATGAGGGCGGACAGCTCACGGAAAAGGTAAGGCGAAAACCGTATTCGGTGGTATTGTTTGACGAGATAGAAAAGGCTCATCCGGATGTGTTCAATGCCCTCCTTCAGATACTAGACGACGGCAGGCTGACCGATTCGAAAGGCAGAGTTGTCGACTTTAAAAATACAGTCATAATAATGACATCCAACGTGGGAGCAGGAGCAATAGGCAGACAAAAATCCCTGGGCTTTGCGGCTGAGCTCGACAAGAAGGAAGCCGAGAAAAACGAATATGAAAAGATGAGGGATAATGTAACAAGAGAGCTCAGACAAAAATTCAGGCCTGAGTTTATAAACAGGATAGACGACATCATAGTTTTCCATTCTCTTGCTGAAGAGGATATGGGCAAGATAGTAGACATAATGGCCGAGAAGCTTATACACAGGCTTGCTGAGCTCGATATTCAAATGGAGCTTACGGAAGAGGCGAAAAAATTCATAGCAAGCAAGGGATACGATCCTGAATTCGGGGCGAGGCCGCTCAAGAGGGCAATACAAAAATATCTTGAAGACAGGATATCGGAGGAAATGTTAAGAGGCAATATAAGGAAGGGCGAGCACATAGTTATAAGGGAAGAGGGCGGAGCGCTCAGATTTGAAACAAAGGTGCTCAGCTGAATCCGGGGGGAGTAAAATCCCCCTTTTTTCATGCAAAATAAAATGAGTTTTGTGATATCCTATAGTATAGAGAACATGAGAAATAAAACGCAAAGGGTGAGCTTTAGTGGCTAAAATAAAGAGTAAGTTTATATGCAAAGAGTGCGGCTGTGAGAGTCCGAAGTGGATGGGCAAGTGTCCTGACTGCGGAGAATGGAACACGTTTGAAGAGGTTGCCGTGCAAAAGGGAAAACAATCAGGCCCGGGCAAATCCACAGGCATACCGGCGCTGCGGCTGTCTGAAGTGCAAAGCAGCAAAAGCGATAGAATTGTAACTAAAATAAATGAATTCAACAGGGTAATGGGCGGGGGCATTGTAAAGGATTCTCTGACCATAATCACATCAAGGCCGGGCGGAGGCAAATCAACTCTGACATTGGCGGTGTCGAGCGATGTTGCCGCGCAAGGATACAAGGTGCTGTATGCATCTGGGGAGGAGAGCGAGAGCCAGATTAAAAACAGGGCTGACAGAATACTAAACCAGATAGACAGCAAAATATGGATAATATCAGACACCAGCATGGACAATGTACTAAGACACATAGACGAGATAGACCCGGAACTGATTGTAATTGACAGTATACAGACGTTTGCATTTGAAGACATAGATTCGCGACCGGGCTCACCGACTCAGACAATGGAGTGTGCCAACGCTCTTCTCAAGGCTGCAAAGAGCGACAAGAAGCCAAGGGCTGTAATAATGGTCGGCCAGATGACTAAAGAGGACGAGCTTGCGGGCCTTAGGGCTCTCGAGCATCTGGTAGACACGGTGCTCATAATAGACAGCGACAGGGGCGAGGAGCTTCGAGGGATATACTGCTCAAAAAATAGATTCGGCAGCACCGGGGAGATGGGTTTTTTCTCAATGACTGACAAGGGAATGATTTCAATAGACAACCCGTCGGAATTCTTCATGACAAGAAGGGAAGGTGGAGAGACTGTCTCGGGAAGCGCCCTGACGGTAGTCAAGGAAGGTTCAAGGCCGATAATAGTGGAGGTGGAGAGCCTGGTTTCCAAATCATTTACTCCATATCCATCAAGAACCGGAGAATGCATAAAACGGGATCAGCTAAATACGCTCATATCAATACTCGAGCAAAGGGGCAATCTTTCGCTGTTCGACAAAAATGTAGTCATAAAGACAACGGGCGGACTAAAGCTCAAGGAGCACTCGGCAAACCTTGCTATAATAATGAGCATAGTGTCATCGGCATACAACAAAGGAATACGAGACGATACAGTGTTCATAGCGGACGTAGGCCTCACGGGCGAGCTCAAGAAGGTTCCGTCCATTGAACTCAGGATAAGGGAGCTTGACAGGATGGGGTTTAAGAGGGTTTTTATAGCTCAAAATTCCGCGGGAGGCATAAAAACAGAAAACATAAATGTAATAGAAGCAAGGAATTTAAAAGAGGTCATAAGCCAGGTTTTCGGAGTCAGACTCTAGCGAGTGGCGAGGAATCCAGCTATGAATATGTGATATGCAAATAAAAGCAAATAGTATAATATAAATAAAAAAATGCAACATGTTGAGCTATTTGGGTAAAAAACATTTAAGAGGCTATATATGAGTGTTGGGGGGACAGCGCAATGCACAATATTTTTTTGAAAGACAAGGAAAAGTTAAAATCGCTCAAAATGATAGCGCCAGGAACGCCCCTGAGGGAAGGCCTTGAAAGCATACTCAGAGCGAAGACAGGCGCGCTTATAGTGGTTGGAGATACCGAAGACATACTCGAGATAGTCGAAGGCGGATTCAATATTAACGCTGAATTTTCGCCAGCCTACGTATACGAGCTTGCAAAGATGGACGGAGCAATAATCCTCTCAAGCGACGGGAAAAGAATATTAAATGCAAACACGCAGCTGATTCCCGACCCTTCGATATCATCAAAGGAAACCGGCATAAGGCACAGGACAGCTGAGAGGGTTGCAAGACAGACCGGTGGCATGGTTATTTCCATATCACAAAGAAGGAACATAATCACGCTCTACCAAGGCTATGCAAAATATGTCGTAAGGGAAACCTCGGAGCTTCTGGCAAAGGCAAACCAGGCAATTCAGACGCTAGACAAGTACAAGTCAGTGCTTGACCAAGGCATGATAAATCTTAGTGCGCTGGAATTCGAAGATATTGTAACGCTCTATGATGTTGTGACTGTAATCCAAAGAAATGAAATGGTTATGAGGATAGTCACAGAAGTGGAAAAGTATATCATTGAGCTTGGAGATGAGGGAAGGCTTGTCAGCATGCAGCTTGACGAGCTTGTGGGCAATGTCAAGGAAGACGGGAAGTTCCTCTTCAAGGATTACAACATAAAGCCGGGCATGAACTACAATGATTTCAAAAAGGAGATGAGAAGCTTCTCATCCGAGGAGCTTCTTGATCTCTCGAACATAGTCAAGCTTCTAGGATACTCTCAAATAACCTCGGATCTTGATATTTGCGTATACCCCAAGGGATACAGAATATTAAACAGGATACCAAGGCTTCCAGCCAGCGTAATAGAAAATCTAGTCTCGGATTTCATGAATTTCCAGGCTGTTTTACGTGCAAGCATAGAGCAGCTTGATGAAGTTGAGGGCATAGGTGAGGTAAGGGCGCAGTCCATAAGAAACGGACTCAGGCGCATACAGGAGCAGGTGCTTGTAGATAGGCATATATAGAGAAGATAAAAGGACATCCTGCCAAAGGCGGCAAGATGTCCTTAATTGTTAATTCGCTTATTTTGAAACTCACTAGAATTATAAAAGAGAGTATTTGCCCAGAGCGCCTATCTTGTCATGCTCTTTTTTGAGCATAGTCTCAAAATCGATATCGAGTATGTTGCACAGAGATGTCACATAAAAAAGATGATTGCCAAGCTCGGCTTCAATCACATCCCTGCAGTTTTCGCACAGCTCGCCTTCAACATGGCTGTTGAGATAGGACGAAAGCTCGCTGTATGTAATGTCGCTTGGTATGCTTTGTTTCTTTGCGGTTATCTCAATACAGCCGCAGTCTGTTGCTGACTTTACGATGGCTCTGTTAACCTTTGAGGCACTCTCTTGAAGCTTTGTAATAACGTCAAGTATGCTCTTGTGCCTAATCAGCGATTCGCTTACTCTTGTTTCGAAAGTATTGAAGTTGAAATCGGACATAATAAGACTCACCCCTAAAAATAAAATGTTTTCTATAATAATATTTTTGTCTGCTTATAATAAATTATAGTATCAAAGCTGTGATAGGTCAAATCTTGTTTAAAAATTTGATAGTTAATGATCTGGCAGGGTATATATACCCTGCTGAGCCTGGTTCAAAAACATTTTTGCGAATACAATAAAGGAATTATATAATTTTGACAAAAATGCCGGCTTGTTATAAAATTAGTATATTTATAAGATATAGGGAGGTGAAAACTTGATAGGAAGGATAATAAGGGGGCTTGCGGCGCTTATAGGTATAACTGTGGGAGTTGCCTTGTATTTTTACATTGTGAAATTTTTTCCTGCACTCATACAAGATTCGCAAATATATAAGATGCTTGGAGCGGCAATTTCAGGCGTTATAATGGGAATTATATTTTTCGTGGTATCTCCATGGCTCATAAAAGAGGGCAAGGACATGGCAAACTGGATTGAGGCGGAAATGTCAAAGCTTCCTCCAATGGAGATAATAATAGGCTCAATAGGACTTATAATAGGGCTTCTGATAGCGTACCTTGTAAGCCAGTTGCTTATCCAAATATCAGTGCCGGTGATAGGATCGACGCTCGCCGCGGCGGTATACATTTTCATGGGATATGTGGGCATGAACCTTGGACGAAGAATGGTTAACAAGAACAAGGAGGAGCTTTTCAACCTGGCTGGGGTGATAAGCAAGCTCAGCGCCAAGGAAAAGGAGGCAAAGGATAAGGAAAAACAGGCATCCGGAGCCACTCCTAAAATACTCGACACAAGCGTCATAATAGACGGAAGGATACTCGATATTTGCAAGACTGGATTTATAGAAGGCAAGCTCATAGTTCCGGTATGCGTTCTAGAGGAGCTAAGGCATATTGCCGATTCTTCGGATGATCTAAAGCGTGTAAGAGGCAGAAGAGGACTTGACATACTAAACAGCCTTCAAAAGGAGACTGACGTCGAGGTTGAGATATTCGAAAAGGATTTTGAGGATTCAATGGAGGTTGACAGCAGGCTGCTCAAGGTTACAGAACTCCTTGGAGGCAAGGTGCTGACAAACGACTACAACCTCAACAAGGTGGCGCAGTTCCAGGGCGTAAAGGTGCTCAACATCAACGAGCTGGCAAATGCGGTTAAGCCTGTGGCGATCCCGGGAGAGCAAATGACTGTCCAGATTGTAAAGGAAGGCAAGGAATCTGGTCAGGGAGTGGCATATCTTGACGATGGCACCATGATAGTAGTAGAGGGCGGCAAAAGATACATGTCAAAGACGATTGTGGTAATTGTAACTTCGGTGTTGCAGACTGCAGCGGGAAGAATGATATTTGCAAGGCCAAATGAATAATGAGATTTTGGAGGCACGTCATATAGACGTGCTTTTTTTGTCTGATAGCCAGCAATAAATTGTTTCCTTGAAGTTAAACTAATGTATAAATAATGTAAGCGGCTTATTTCAATTACAGAGAAGAGGTGGGCAAATGGACAAGCGACACTTGAATAAAAAGGAATACGACCTCATAGAGAAAGAAGTGGGTTATTACGCTGAAAATGGCATTATAAACAATGCGCAAAGAGAAGAGATAATCTCGCTCTACAGCATAGGGAGGGATTTGAACTTTGTAAGGATACTTGTGACAGTGGGCTCTATACTCATAGGCTTGGGATTCCTGTCTTTCGTTGCAAGCAACTGGAAGAGGCTTGACGAATTCATGAAGTTTGCCATAATGTTTGGCGCATTCATGGCGTCAATGGGGGCTGCATACAAGCTTGAAGAAAACCACTTCAGAATAGGAAGGAGCATAATATACATTTCGGCGCTCGTATACGGTGCGGGGATATTCCTTGTAGGGCAGACATTCAACCTTGGGGGACATTTCACGAGTGCATTCCTAATGTGGGGTATAGGGATACTGCCAATGGCGGTGCTTTTTTCAGACAAGCTGCTTTTCATATTTTCGCACATACTCTTTATTGTATATCTGAATGGACTTTATGGATACTATACGTTTCCGTATCTGATGGTGCTTATATTACCTTTGCTCTATTACCTGGACAGATATTTGGGCAATTCAAAAATCGGAACATTCTTTACAAATGTGCTCCTGATAAACTCCATTATAACTATGGGGTATAAATTCAATTTTGAAGGTGTATATACAGGTATTTTAGTGTTTGCGGCGGGTGCAGCCATGTACCTTTTCTGCAAAAGAGACTACAATCCCGGCGTATTCAGGGTATCAGGCCTTATAACAATGGGGCTTTCGGGTATATTCCTGACGTACAAGGAGGTATGGCAGGAGCTTTCATATGTTGGCAGACCTGAAGAGTTAGCCATTGCAATAGGCATAATGCTTATACTGGCATTTTTGTGGCTGACATCAAAGGGCAATATAACGGCGCTTGTGTTTGTCTGTTTGATAATACTGCGATACTATTTTGATGCACTCTACGATTTCATGCCCAAGTCACTTTTCTTCACAGGCGGAGGGCTCATACTCATTGGCTTTGGATATTATTTTGAAAGAATGAGAAGGAGAGATGCAGAAAATGGACAGAATGAGTAAAAACAAAAGATACCTGCTTGCAGCAGCCGTGCCGATAATAATTCTGCTCTGCATGCTAGCGGTCCCTCTTTCGGTAAGGTTCATGGGAACGGATATTCTCGTCGAAACGGAGCCATACGATCCAAGGGACATATTCATGGGCGATTATGTATATCTGAGCTACAAGATATCACAGGTAGATATAGATAAATTTCCGGAAGAGCTTATCAGGGAAAAAGACGTTAAAAAGCTGGAAAAATTCAGGGGGCATCCAATATATGTGCTGCTCAAAAAGGACGGAAAATTCCATGTGGTAGACAAGGTGCTGCTCGAGAAGCCCAGTGAAGGAATATATCTAAGAAGCAGGCTCGAGGACATGTATGTTTTCATATATAGGGCTGAAAATCTCGACAGGCTTGGGCGCATTCCACAGTATACAACAAAGGAAGAATTGGATTATTATACCAAGGTATATCTTGATTACAATATGGAAAGATACTATGTATCTGAAAACACCGGCAAGAAGCTGGAAGCCATGTCAAGAGCGGGAGCGCTTGTGGCAAGGGTAAAGGTATACAAGGGATATCATCTGCTGGAAGAACTATTCCCTGAAGAGACAATGAACGGAGCAGCCGTGCAGTATTGACAGTTAGATGGTATAATTAAATACTGTGCAGAAAAATGTGATTTGCAAATGAAATTTCAGGTGGAGGTTTTATAAAAGATGGAGTTATTGGCAATTGTAATATCATTGGCGCTTTCGTTCATACTGGGTTCGATACCCAGCGGCTATTTGATAGTGAAAAAATTCAAGGGAATCGACATAAGAAAGGTGGGCAGCGGCAACATAGGCTCTACAAATGTAAAGCGGGGTGCCGGAAAAGGCTTCTCGATTGCAACACAGGCCGCCGATGTTATCAAGGGCGCCGTTGCCGTTCTTGTGGCCATGGGGTTTTACAAATTTTTCGATATAGGCATGGACAGGAATTTTTTCCTGGCTATGAATGCGTTCGTGGCAATACTAGGGCATGACTACACGCCTTTTTTGGGATTCAACGGAGGCAAAGGCGTGAACACTACTTTGGGCGCATTCGTGCTCATTGAGCCGATAGCGGTGTTTACGGGGGTTGCACTATACTTTGTGCTTGCCAAGGTTACAAAGATAGTTTCAATCCGTTCGATGAGCCTTGGAGTAACACTGTTTCTAGTTACTTTAATAAAGGGTAGTCCTTTCGGAAACGTAATATTCACTCTGCTTGCGGCGTTGCTTATGCTCTACAGGCATGAGGAAAATATAAAAAGACTTATTCGTGGAGAGGAAAAGTAGTGGGAGTGATTAAGCCGTGAACAGTGTTGTGATTGTAGGTGCGGGCAAGGGAAAGAGAATGAAAAGCGACATCAACAAGGTCTATCTGAGAGTCGCCGGCAAGCCCGTGCTGCAGCTTACCATAGAAAAATTCATGTCAATGGACGAGATAGACGAGCTTGTCGTTGTAATATCAAGAGACGACGAGGAAATCTTTGGAGAAATGCAAAGAAGCATTTATATTTCAAAGCCCCTCAAGATTGCATATGGCGGGGCTGAGAGACGGGATTCTGTATACAACGGCCTGAGACTAGTCGACACTGCATGTGATGTAGTGTTGATACACGACGCGGCAAGGCCGCTTGTAGATAAGGCGGACGCAATAAAGAGCATAGAGTGCGCACGGGAAAATGGAGCATGCGCACTTGCCGTGCGAGTCAAGGATACCGTAAAGATAGCAGACGATGAGGGCTTTGTGGAGTCAACTCCTGAGCGTGATAAACTGTGGGCCGTGCAGACGCCACAGACCTTCAAATACAAGCTCATAATGGAAGCATATAGAAGGTCCATTGAAGAAGGTCTGATGGCAACGGACGATTGCATGATGGCCGAAAGCGCAGGCTTTAGGGTGAAGCTTGTAGAAGGCTCGTATGAAAACATAAAGATTACAACGCCAGAGGACATGCTTTTTGCAAAAGAGATACTAAAGAGGATGTGATTTTGTGAGAGTAGGCATAGGCTATGATGTGCACGTACTTACGGAGGGAAGAAAGCTGATAATCGGTGGCGAGGAGATAGAGTTTGAAAAAGGCCTGCTCGGCCATTCAGATGCGGATGTGCTTGTGCACGCTATAATAGACGCATTGCTTGGCGCGGCGGCTCTTGGCGATATAGGAAGCCACTTTCCCGATTCAGACATGGCGTACAAGGGCATAAGCAGCATGGAGCTGCTAAGGCATGTTGCGCGCACCATAGAGGGCAGTGGCTACAGTGTGCAGAATGTAGATTCAACCGTTATAGCTCAAAGGCCAAAGCTAAGGCCGTATATAGACAGCATGAGAAAAAACATTGCAGCCGCGCTTTCGATAGATATCGGCAGAGTGAGCGTCAAGGCCACCACCTCAGAGGGTCTTGGTTTTGAAGGCAGGCAGGAGGGCATATCGGCACAGGCGGTGGCGCTGTTGACACACAGGGGTATTTAGTGTATAATTAAGCAGCGAAATATCAAAAGCATTGAAGGGGAACAGTAAAAAGGCAGAGCTTTAAAGAGAGGAGGCCGCATGGTGAAAGGCTTTCAGGAGTGCTCCTTTTGAACCCGCCCCGGAGCTGGATTGCTGAAAATAAGTAGGCAATTCCGTGGAAGACGCGTTAAGTCGAAAAAGAGGGTGCAGAAGCAGCTGCGCCAATTAGAGTGGTACCGCGAACCGGGCTGTTCGTCTCTATTTATTTTTGAGATGGGCAGCTTTTATTATGCCCATAAATCAACTGAACGGTCTGAAAACCAGATATTTTTTTGAGGAGGAGTATATATGAGCAAGAAGAATGAAAAGCAGTTTGTTGAAGACATAACACCTATGGAGGTGGATTTTCCAAGGTGGTATACGGACGTTATAACAAAGACAGACCTTGTGGACTATTCACCGGTGAAGGGCTTCATGGTTATAAAGCCTTACGGCTATGCGCTTTGGGAAGGAATACAGCAGTATGCAGACAGAAGATTCAAAGAGACAGGGCACAAGAATTGCTACTTCCCGCTGCTTATACCTGAGAGCCTTTTGAAGAAGGAAGAGGAGCACGTTGAAGGTTTTGCTCCAGAGGTGGCCTGGGTTACTCACGGAGGAGAAGAGGAGCTTGCTGAAAGGCTTTGCGTAAGGCCTACGTCAGAGACTATAATATGCCATATGTATGCCAAATGGCTCAACTCATACAGAGATCTGCCATACCTGTACAATCAGTGGTGCTCTGTCGTCAGATGGGAAAAGAGCACAAGGCCGTTCCTTAGAACCTCTGAATTCCTCTGGCAGGAAGGCCACACGCTTCATGAGACATATGAAGAGGCCCAGCAGGAAACGCTTCAGATGCTCGGAATATACAAGGAGCTTTGCGAGGAACTCCTGGCAATACCTGTCGTATGCGGAAGAAAAAGCGACAAGGAGAAGTTCGCAGGAGCCGAGGCGACATATACAATAGAGGCTCTTATGCATGACGGAAAGGCGCTTCAGTCGGGAACGAGCCATTTCCTTGGACAGCATTTCTCGAAGGCGTTTGAAATACAGTATTCAGACAGGGACGGCAATCTGGCCAATCCATACCATACGTCATGGGGAATATCAACAAGGCTAATAGGCGGAGTCATAATGGTTCACGGTGACAACAGGGGACTTGTGCTGCCTCCGAGGCTGGCGCCTATACAGGTCGTTATAGTGCCAATAGCTGCTCACAAGGGCAATGTAATGGAGACTGTAGACCGCGTGTTTGACGAGCTCAAGGCCGCGGGAATAAGGGTGGAAGTCGATGACAGGCCTAACTACAGCCCTGGTTGGAAGTTCAACGAGTGGGAAATGAAGGGTGTGCCTGTAAGGCTTGAGATAGGGCCTAAGGACATAGAAAAGGGTCAGGCGACAGTGTGCAGAAGGGACAACCTGGAAAAGAGCCAGCTTGAGCTTGAGAACATAACAGAGAGTATAAAGTCGTTGCTTGATAATGTGCATGAGAGCATGCTGGCAAATGCCCTGAAAATGAGGGAAGAAAAGACAAGCGTGGCAAGCGACATGGAGGAACTCAAGAAGGTGCTTGAAGAAAAGCCGGGTTTTGTAAAAGCCATGTGGTGCGGAGACAGGGCCTGCGAGGACAAGATAAAAGAAGAGACGGGAGCCACAATAAGGTGCATGCCTTTCGAGCAGGAACAACTATCCGACAGATGCATATGCTGCGGAGAAAAAGCTGATAAAATGGTGTACCTGGCAAAGGCGTATTAAAAGACAATCACGGGCGGCGATGGGAGCCCATATGACCAAGAGGAGTGATTTTATGAAGCTGGGTAGCTTTTACACAAAGACATACAAGAGCATGCCTTACGACATTCAGTTTCAGTCGTCGCACCTGCTATACAGAAGCGGACTTGTAAAGCTATCGGATGATGGGAGCATGTGCTATTCTCCTATGGGCGCATTATATGCAAAAAAACTTGAGCATTCAATACGGGAGCGGCTGCGCGGCTTCATGGAGTTTGGACTGGCAGGAGGAGAAAAGGAATGTCTTGCCATGTACCACCAGGAGCTAAAATCGTACAAGCAGCTGCCGCTTAAGCTGTTTCATGCAACTACTTTTGAAAATGATGACTACAAGCTCAAGGAAGGCCTGTTCAACCCAAGGCTGTTTACGAATTTTGTATTCACTGCATTTGCAGGCGAGCAGGCGGCAGCAGAGATAGGCAAGGAACTTGCCGATGCTCTGCAGGGGCTGTTTGGCGAAGTGGGGCTTGAGCTGCAGCTGCTGGATTCAGATGGAATGACAAGCCTTGTATGGAAATCGGAGTTGCCGCTTAAGCAGTTTTTAAAGTGCAATAGTTGCGGCTTTGGCGGCGATGCCCGGCATATTAAATCCGGGGCGCACAAGGCTAAGGAGAGCGAAGAACTGCTGGGATCCGAGCTTGTACACACGCCTTCGGTTGGAAGTATTGCGCAGCTTGAGGAGTTCTTCGGGGCCTCGGCAACAGGCTTTATAAAGACGCTTATATTTGAGGCCGGAGAAAAGACGGTAGCCGTGCTTCTTAGGGGCGACAGGAACATAAGCATAGGGCTGCTTGCCAAGCATCTGGGAATAGATCCGATGGAAATCAAAATGGCAAGCGAAGACAAGGTGATGGAGGCTACGGGAGCCAGCGTGGGATTTGCCGGGCCTATAGGGCTAAGGGCTGACATGTTGCTTTGCGATGAAGAGGTCATCCATCTTAAAAATGCCGTGTGCGGAGCCAACAGGACCGACTATCACATAAAGAATGTCACATTCGGCAGGGATTTCAAGCCGGATGCCGTGGGCGCATTTAAAGAGGCGAGGCCGGGCGATCTATGCCTTTATGACGATGGAACACTCGAAGCTTTAAACGGCATCGAGATAGCAAGCATAGAAATAAAGGAGCTTGGGAGCGCATATCTTGATGAGAATTCGAAGGAGAAAAGGCTCTGGAGCGTAAGCGCCAGGGTATGCATGGAAAGGCTGATCTCGGCCATAGCCGAAGAGAATATGGACGAGTCTGGGGGAATGGTATGGCCGGTGGCATGCGCGCCGTTTGAATACTATGTAATAGCGGGCAATGTCAAAAAGCCTGAGGAGCTCCAGCTTGCAGAGGCCGCGTACAATCGCATTCTAGAAAGAGGCAGGAGCGCAGTGCTTGACGACCGAAGCGAGCGCATAGGCTCCAAGTTCATAGACTGCGAGCTGTTGGGAGTAAGAGGCGTAGTCGTTGCAGGAAAGCTTGCAAGCCAGGGCATGGTCGAGGTCAGGGACAGGAAGAGCGGCTCTACATGTGAAGCATCGATAGAGGAGCTTGCGGATAATCTATATTAGCAGAGCTTTTGGATTGAATTGCAGGTGCATTTATAATATATTTGATATGAAAAATATGAAAATTCCATATGGATTTTAGGAGGATAAAGAATGAGTGTTAGAGTTAGATTTGCGCCAAGTCCCACGGGATTTGTACACATAGGAAGCCTCAGAACGGCCCTTTACAACTACCTGTTCGCAAAAAAGCACGGCGGAGAGTATATACTGAGGGTTGAGGATACAGACAGGACTAGGTATGTCGAGGGAGCCATAGAAGGCATGCTAAGCGCCATGAAATGGGCCGGCATAGAGCATGACGAAGGAGTTTGCCTTGACGAGAACGGGAAATTATCTCAAAAGGGTGAATACGGACCTTATATGCAGTCGCAGAGGCTGGACATATACAAAAAATACGTGGATGAGCTTCTTGACAAAGGGCATGCATACTACTGCTTCTGCTCCAAGGATAGACTTGACACGTTAAGAGAGATACAAAGGGCTGAAGGCAAGATTCCAAGATATGACGGATATTGCAGAGGACTCTCCCGGGAGGAGGCTGAAAAGAGGATAGCCGCAGGCGAGGACTATGTCATAAGGCTAAAATTCCCTGCCAACCATGAAATAGTGTTCGATGACATGGTAAGGGGCAAAGTGAGCATGAATACTGCAGACCTCGACGACCAGGTGCTTATAAAAAGCGACGGCTTCCCTACATACCACTTTGCTGTGGTTGTAGATGACCATCTCATGAAGATAACGCACGTAATAAGAGGGGAAGAGTGGATAGCGTCAACACCTAAGCACGTATACATGTATGAGGTGTTTGGATGGGAGGCGCCTACTTTCGTGCACCTTCCAAACATTCTAAACTCAGAAAAGAAAAAGCTCAGCAAGAGACAGGGCGATGTTGCGGTAGAAGACTTTGAAAACAAAGGCTACCTGCCTCAAGGTCTTGTAAACTATATTGCGCTTGTTGGATGGTCGCCTGAAGACAACAGGGAGATTTTCTCAATGCAGGAGCTCATAGATTCATTCTCGGTTGAAAGGGTTTCGCGAAGCGGCGGAGTGTTCGACACAAACAAGCTCAACTGGATAAACCAGCACTACATGAAGGAAGCAGATGACGAATATCTGGCTGACTTGGCAGTGTCTTTCATTGAGGATTCAGGCGTGCTCAAGGGAGAAGAGCTTGACAGGTACAAGCTCGTGAAGATGATGGCGATTGTGAAGGAAGGACTTCAATATATGGCACAACTTCCTGAAAAAATTTCAATATTCTTTGGAGATGACGTAAAGCCTGAAGGAGAAGAGGTTCTGGAGTTCTTAAAGCTAGAACACATGCCGACGCTACTCGGAGCGCTTGAAGAAAAGATTAAAGCGGCCGATGAAGTTAGCAGCGATTTTGTAAGCGCCATGTTCAAGCAGATTCAAAAGGAATACGGCATAAAGGGCAAGAATCTTTTCATGGGCACAAGAGTCGTGCTTACCGGACAGATGCATGGACCGGAGATTCCTCACGTTGTAGAGATACTTGGCAAGGAGAGGGTTTTGAAAAGAATAGGGTACGTAAAGCAAAATCTTATATAAATAATAGGCCTCCTGGGTATTTGAGCACTAGGGGGCTTTCTTCATGTAAATATGTAAATCTGTAGAAAAAAAAATAAAAAGGATGTAAAATGATGTTATATGATTCAAAGCTGTCTTGCGAATATAAAAAGAGGTGATTAGCATATGAAGCTTTACAACACGCTTACTAGGCAAAAGGAGGAATTTATCCCCCTGGAAGAAGGAAAGGTCAAGATGTACTCGTGCGGGCCGACTGTATACAACTTTTTTCATATAGGCAATGCAAGGCCGTTTATAATGTTCGATGTGCTTAGAAGATACCTGGAGTACCTGGGGTATGATGTTAAGTTCGTTCAGAATTTCACTGACGTGGACGACAAGATAATTCAAAGAGCCAACGAGGAGGGCATTTCTCCATTCGAAGTAGGTCAAAAATATATAGACGAATATTTCATAGATGCTGATGGGCTTGGAATAAAAAGAGCCGATGTGTATCCGCGAGTTACAGAGACTATTGATGATATAATTGAATTTGTAAAAGGGCTGATAGAAAAAGGCTATGCCTACGAGGTGAACGGAGACGTATACTATGATTCCCATAAGTTTGGCGATTACGGCAAGCTTTCTGGGCAGAACCTAGATGAACTCGAGATTGGAGCCAGAATCGACATAAATGAAAATAAAAGGCACCCTGCGGATTTCGTGCTCTGGAAGGCTAAGAAAGAGGGCGAGCCGGGGTGGATGAGCCCATGGGGAGAGGGCAGACCAGGCTGGCACATAGAGTGCTCGGTAATGTCTAAAAAGCACCTCGGAGAGACTATAGACATACACTCGGGCGGACAGGACCTTATATTCCCTCATCACGAGAATGAGATAGCGCAGAGCGAGGCTTTCAGCGGAAAGCCGTTTGCGAAATACTGGGTGCACAATGGATATATAAACATAAACAACGAGAAGATGTCAAAGTCAAAGGGCAACTTCTTTACGGTGAGGGACATATCAAATCAAATAGACCTGGAAATAGTAAGATTTTTCATGCTTTCTGCTCATTACAGGAGTCCTATAAACTACAGCGAAGAGCTGCTCATGCAGGCAAAGGCTGGACTTGAGAGGCTCTACAACACAAAAGAGAAGCTTCAATTCATGATTCAAAACGCTACTCT
Organism: Peptoclostridium acidaminophilum DSM 3953; assembly: GCF_000597865.1. GTDB lineage: Bacteria > Bacillota > Clostridia > Peptostreptococcales > Peptostreptococcaceae > Peptoclostridium_A > Peptoclostridium_A acidaminophilum. The sequence goes on from NZ_CP007452.1 coordinate 121,057, forward strand.
CGATGCTTCTCCTGCCGACAGCGAGCTCATAGCAGAGCTTGAAGGCTTCAAGGAGAGATTTAAGCAGAACATGGATGACGACCTAAATACGGCAGATGCTATAAGCGTCATATTCGAGCTTTCAAGATTCATTAATACAAAGCTTGACGAGGCTGTAAGTCGTGAATTTATGGAGAAATCAATGGAGCTTTTCAAGGAGCTCACAGGAGTGCTCAACATAGTATGCAAGGATAGTCAGGATGAACTGCTTGACGAAGAAATCGAGTCGCTCATACAAGAAAGGCTTGACGCCAGGAAAAACAAGGATTTCAAAAGATCAGACGAAATAAGGGATTTGCTCAAGGAAAAGGGCATAGTGCTTGAAGATACAAGGCAGGGTACAAAATGGAAAAGAGCCTAGGGGTACAGGCCAGGTCAGCGGTGCTCTCGCCGCTGATGCTGGCCTACATGGGGGACTGCGTATTTGAAATACATGTACGCAAATACCTCATAGACAAGTACGGAGATATAAAGGTGAACGACATACACAAGAGGGCTACAAGTTTTGTAAGGGCAAAGGCTCAGGCTATGGCAGTGATGGCTTTAAAGGACCAGCTGAGTGATCAGGAGTGGACAATAGTCAAAAAGGGAAGAAACCAAAAGAGTGCGACAATGCCCAAAAATGCGGATGCCACAGACTACAGATATGCAACGGGGTTTGAGGCTCTCATTGGGTATCTTTATCTCAACGGCCTTACTGAAAAGCTGGATGAAGTCATAAAAAAGAGCATAGAGCTTATAGAAATGCAAATTTCATAGTCAATCGGACATGTCAAGAACATGATGCTGACATAATTGAAATGTTGGAGTTGCAAGCCGCATTATGCGGTATAGAAAGGGATGTGGAAATATGAAGGTAAGGCTTATAGAACATACGCCTAATCCTGACAAGGTGGTGGCCATAGCGGCAAAGCTGTGCTACTCGAGAGCAGGAGTTGACGATATAGAAAAAAAGCTCAGCGATGAGGAGACTGAAAGGTTTGTACAAATGCTTGTGGACATGAGGCATGAATCGCCGCTTGAGCATGTAAGCTTTACGTTTGCAGCAGAGGGGATATCAAGGGCATGTACCCACCAGCTTGTAAGGCACAGGATAGCAAGCTATTCCCAGCAAAGCCAAAGATACGTAAGGCTCGAGCAGTTTGAATATATACTGCCTCCGGCAATAGAAGCAATACCTGAAGCTGCCGAAAAATTCAAAGAGGCGATGGAGTCAGACCAGCGCACATACAATGAAATAGCTAAGATTCTATTTCAAAGATACTATGATGAAATGATGGCTGGCGGAATGAGCGAAAAAAAGGCAAAAGGCGCAGCAGAGAAAAAAGCTATAGAGGACGCCAGATATGTATTTCCAAATGCATGTGAAACAAAGATTGTGCTGACTATGAACGCAAGGGCGCTGCTTCACTTTTTCAACAAAAGGTGCTGCGAAAGGGCGCAATGGGAGATAAGGGACATGGCTGACTGCATGCTTGCAGAGGCCAAGAAGGTGGCTCCTTTTATATTCAAGAATGCAGGCCCGGGCTGCGCATACGGACCGTGCCCTGAAGGAGCCATGAGCTGCGGGAAGGCCACAGTCATGAGGGAAAAGTATAGAAATTTATAATCGGTACGCGCCGGCTATTATGGCGTGGGAGGAGAAAAGCTTTGAATAAAATAGAAGGTAGAAATCCTGTAATAGAGGCTATAAAGGCAGAACATGAAATAGACAGCATAGTTATAGCTAGTGGTGCACAGGGCTCTGTCAAAAAGATTGTCGCCATGGCAAAGGAAAAGGGTATATTAGTTAAGTATGCTGACAAGAAAAAGCTTGACGAGCTTGCCCCGGGAGAAAATCACCAGGGTGTTATTGCATTTGTATCTGAATACGGCTACAGCGAGCTCGAAGATGTGCTTTCAAAGGTGGAAAAGGAAGGCAGAGCGCCTTTTATAATAATACTCGACGGCATAACAGATCCTCACAATCTGGGTGCTATAATAAGGACGGCAGATGCTTCGGGCGCAGATGCAATAGTAATACCCAAAAGAAGAAGCGTAGGAATAACATCAACGGTGGTCAAGTCGTCGGCGGGTGCCGTGGAATACGTACCGGTATGCCGTGTTACGAATCTGGTGAATACTATAAAAATGCTAAAGGAAAAAGGGGTTTGGATTGCGGCTTTAGATATGGGAGGACAGCAGCTTCATAAGTCCAATCTGAAAGGTTCCATAGCTCTTGTGGTAGGGAGCGAAGGGGAAGGCGTATCCAGGCTTGTCAAGGAAAATTGCGATTTTTCGGTGAGCATACCTATGAAGGGAAGGGTGTCTTCGCTGAATGCGTCTGTGGCTGCAGGCGTTGTTATGTACGAGGTATTAAGACAAAGAGGCGATAGCGAGGGATAAAGTTGAAGGAGTATCTTGTCATAGACGGGTATAACATAATAAATGCATGGCAGGAGCTAAAAGTCATATCCAAAACAGACCTTGAGGCGTCCAGGGACAGGCTTGTTGAAATAATGCTTGAATACTCGGCTTTCAGCGGAGTGGAGGTTATAATAGTATTTGACGCCTACCGCGTAAAGGGCGGCAGCGAAGTTGAGATAAAGCATCCAAAGGTTACCGTCATATACACAAAGGAGAACCAGACTGCCGATTCATATATAGAAAAAGTCATAGGTGAGCTTGGGAGACACTCCCTTATAAGGGTTGCAACAAATGATGGCGCGCAGCAGCAGATAGTGCTTGGTAGGGGCAGTGCAAGGCTTACAGCCCGTGAACTCGAAATACACATACAAAACTTCAAAGGGAATATGAAAAAAAGAACTAAAAATACAGCCATAAAAATGACGCTTGCAGATCGCTTGAAAGACTTGGACGAAGAAGCTTTTTTGAAGCTCGAGAGCATGAGAAAAAAAGGATGAGTTCAAGGTATTGACTTTATAATGAGCCAATAGTAAAATATTAAAGATAGTGCGCCCACGTGGCTCAGTCGGTAGAGCGTCGCCTTGGTAAGGCGGAGGTCGGCGGTTCGAGTCCGCTCGTGGGCTCCAAAAGAGAAAGCTATAAAATATTGAACGCATGAAGCGGTTTTAATAAGAAGGAGGAAGAATAAAATGGCAAAAGCTAAATTTGAAAGAACTAAACCACACGTTAACATTGGAACAATAGGACACGTTGACCACGGTAAAACAACACTAACAGCAGCAATAACATACACACTGCACTCAAGATACGGAACAGGTGAAGCAGTAGACTTTGCAAACATAGACAAGGCACCAGAGGAAAGAGAAAGAGGAATCACAATATCAACATCACACGTAGAGTATGAGACACCAAACAGACACTACGCGCACGTTGACTGCCCAGGCCACGCCGACTATGTTAAGAACATGATAACAGGAGCAGCGCAAATGGACGGAGCGATACTAGTAGTATCAGCAGCAGACGGTCCAATGCCACAAACAAGAGAGCACATACTTCTATCAAGACAGGTTGGAGTACCATACATCGTAGTATTCATGAACAAGTGCGACATGGTAGACGACGAAGAGCTTCTTGAGCTAGTAGAAATGGAAATAAGAGATCTTCTAAGCGAGTACGACTTCCCAGGAGATGACACTCCAATAATAAAAGGATCAGCCCTAAAGGCACTAGAAGATCCAAGCAGCAAGTGGGGAGATGCAATAATAGAGCTATTCGAAGCTATAGACAGCTACATTCCACAGCCAGAAAGAGCGGTTGACAAGCCATTCCTAATGCCAGTAGAGGACGTATTCTCTATAACAGGAAGAGGAACAGTTGCAACAGGAAGAGTTGAAAGAGGAATAGTAAAAGTACAAGACGAGGTAGAAATAGTTGGACTATCAGAAGAGCCAAGAAAAGTAATAGTAACAGGCGTAGAGATGTTCAGAAAACTTCTTGATGAGGCACAAGCAGGAGACAACATAGGAGTGCTTCTAAGAGGAGTTCAAAGAGACGAGATAGAAAGAGGCCAGGTACTAGCTAAGGCTGGAACAATAAAGCCGCACACAAAATTCAAGTCAGAGGTATACGTTCTTAAGAAGGAAGAGGGCGGAAGACACACTCCATTCTTCAACGGATACAGACCACAGTTCTACTTCAGAACAACAGACATAACAGGATCAATCGGACTACCAGAAGGCGTAGAGATGGTAATGCCAGGAGACAACATAGCTATGGAAGTTGAGCTAATAGCACCAATAGCTATAGAAGAGGGACTAAGATTCGCCATAAGAGAAGGCGGAAGAACAGTAGGAGCAGGAGTAGTTGCTTCTATAGTAGAGTAATAAATTCTCATAAAGAAGGCATAAAAGAGAAGGAATACTTTTCCTTCTCTTTTTTAACTTATATTCAAGCACTTCGAGATTTGAATGCCAAAAATAATCGAAGCTAAAGATTGACACGAGGTTAAAAATATGGTAGATTTTATGGGTAGCGTTTTATAATGGCATATATAGTGGTCAGAAAAAAATAGATACTAGACAAACAAACTAGGGTTTAGCGGCAGAAAGTTAGGAGGTGCTTTACATGAGAGTTAAAATAACTTTAGCTTGTACTGAGTGCAAGCAGAGAAACTATAACACTACGAAGAACAAAAAGAACAACCCAGACAGAATGGAAATGAGCAAGTACTGCAAATTCTGCAGGAAGCATACTCTTCACAAAGAAACAAAATAAGGATGTGAACAATATGGCAGCCCAGGTTAAAACTGGCAACAGTGAGTCCGGAGCCGGATTCATCAAGGAAGTAAGAGCTGAGCTGAGTAGAGTTCACTGGCCAAATAAGAGGGAACTTACCAGATATACTACTGTTGTACTTATGGTAAGTACATTCATAAGCCTTGTCGTTTGGTTGCTCGACTCGGGATTGGGCTTTTTATTGAAATTCATAGTGAAGCAATAGTAACTAAAAGGAAAGAAGTCGCCTTTTAGGAGAAAGGATGACTAGTATTATGCCTAATAATGAGGAAAAAGCTAAATGGTATGTCGTGCACACATATTCAGGGCACGAAAACAAGGTAAAGGCAACCATTGAAAAGACAGTAAAGACCAGAAACATGGAGGACTATATACATGATGTAGTCGTACCTACTGAAGAGGTTGTAGAGATAAAGGATGGCAAGAAAAAGATTAAGTCCAAGAAGAAATTTCCTGGATACGTGATGGTTAAGATGCTTATCACCGACGAATCTTGGTATATAGTAAGAAACACAAAGGGAGTGACAGGTTTTGTCGGCCCCGGTTCCAAGCCAGTGCCTCTTTCTGATGAAGAAGTCGCAGCTATGGGTGTGGAAAAGATAATGCCAAAGATAGATGTTGAAGTGGGAGATGTCGTATCCGTCAAAAATGGACCTTTTGAAGGCTTCATGGGCAATATTCAAGAGATCAATTTTGAAAGACATGCAGTTAAAGTCCTTATCTCAATGTTTGGTAGAGAGACTCCGGTAGAACTGGGGTTTGACCAAATAGAAAAAATGTAAGCAATAATTAATTAATTAATAATTCGATACAGGGAGGTGTACTAAATGGCTAAAAAAGTAATTGGTCAGATAAAATTGCAAATACCTGCAGGCAAAGCGACTCCAGCACCACCAGTTGGTCCAGCTCTAGGACAGCATGGTGTTAACATAATGCAGTTCACAAAAGAGTTCAATGCCAAGACTGCAGATCAGGCTGGTCTTATAATTCCTGTTGTAATATCAGTTTATCAGGACAGATCATTCTCATTCATAACAAAGACTCCGCCGGCTGCAGTACTTATAAAGAAGGCGTGCAAGATAGAGTCTGGTTCAGGCGAACCTAACAAGAAAAAGGTTGCAAAGATAACAACAGCACAAATAAGAGAAATAGCTGAACTTAAAATGCCAGATCTTAATGCTACTGACGTAGAAGCGGCTATGAGCATGATAGCTGGAACTGCAAGAAGCATGGGCGTTGAAGTTATAGACTAGTTTTATCTATAGTGTGGGAGGCTAACAAACCGCTATTACCACAAGGAGGAATATAAAATGGCTAAAAAAGGCAAGAAGTATATAGAAGCAATTAAAAAGTTTGACAAAAACACTTACTATGACGCTTCTGAAGCTCTTCAAATAGTTCTTGATTGTGCAAGTGCTAAATTTGACGAGACTGTAGAAGTTCACCTTAAGCTCGGCGTTGACTCAAGACACGCAGACCAACAGGTAAGAGGAGCTGTAGTGCTTCCTCATGGAACAGGTAGAGTTAAGAAGGTGCTTGTGTTTGCAAAGGGAGAAAAAGCCAAAGAGGCTGAAGCTGCCGGAGCAGATTTTGTTGGAGAAATGGACCTTGTAAACAAGATACAAGGCGAAAACTGGTTTGACTTTGATGTAATAGTTGCTACTCCTGACATGATGGGTCTTGTAGGTAGACTTGGTAGAGTTCTTGGACCAAAAGGCCTTATGCCAAACCCAAAATCAGGTACAGTTACATTCGACGTTGCAGCTGCAGTTAACGACATTAAAGCTGGTAAGGTTGAATATAGATTGGATAAGACTAATATAATCCACGTTCCTATAGGAAAAGTTTCATTCGGCAAGGAAAAACTGTTCGAGAACTTTGAAGTTCTGGCTGATGCAGTTATAAAAGCCAAGCCATCCGCTGCAAAGGGACAGTACATGAGATCAACTACTGTATCTAGCACAATGGGACCTGGAGTAAGAATAAATCCAAACAAGATAGCAGAATAATTGTTGACAAGCGAAAAATACTATAGTATACTTCATTTGTTAAACAGTTAAATATTTTCAAATATATATTCAAATGCCGCAGACAGCAGGTGCATACGCTTAAACATGCCTGCCGAGGAAGATAGTTTTGATACTAGATATTGAAATTATAGCCCTTGTATGTCTGTGTGCATGCAAGGGCTTTTATAATTAAAACGGCAAAGCTTGCTTTGCCGGAGTAGCCAAAGGAGGTGGACGGTTAGTGTCTAAATCAGCAGTGGAAATCAAAGCAAAAGTAGTAAGCGAAATAACAGAGAAATTCAAAGAGGCATCTTCACTAGTAGTAGTTGACTATAGAGGGCTTAAGGTTGAAGAGGCTAATGAACTAAGAGCCAAATTCAAAGAAGCTGGATGCGACTACAAGGTTTACAAGAATACTCTTGTAAGAAGAGCTGCAAAAGAGCTTGGATATGACCAACTTGATGAGGTGAATCTAGTGGGTCCAAACGCTATAGCTTTCGGCTATGCAGATCCAGTTGCACCTGCAAGAATACTAAGTGACTTCATGAAAACTCATCCTGCGATAGAGCTTAAGATGGGTATAGTTGAAGGTGAATTCTACGATGCGGAAAAAGTTAAAGCCCTGTCGGAAGTACCTTCAAGAGAAGTGCTTATTGCAAAACTTCTTGGAAGCTTCAAGGCTCCGCTATCAAACTTTGCATATCTTTTGGATGCAGTTGCAAAGCAAAAGGCGGAAGCAGGCGAGCAATAATTGCCGCTTGAGATTGATGCATGTTTTACCAAACTAATAATTTAAATGAAAATTTAATCGGAGGTGTCTTTAAATGACTATAGAACAAATACTAGAAGCTATAGAGAACATGAAAGTACTTGAGCTTAACGAGTTAGTTAAGGCTGCAGAAGAAAAATTCGGAGTATCTGCTGCTGCTCCAGTAGCTGTTGCAGGAGCTGTTGCTGCTGAGGCTGCTGAAGAGAAGACAGAATTTGATGTAATACTTGCTGATGCTGGTGCTCAAAAGGTTAAAGTTATAAAGGTTGTTAGAGAGCTTACTGGTCTTGGACTGAAAGAAGCTAAGGATCTTGTTGACGGAGCGCCAAAAGCAGTTAAAGAAGGAGCTTCTAAAGATGAAGCTGAAGATATGAAAGCTAAGCTTGAAGAAGTAGGAGCTAAAGTAGAAGTTAAGTAGTGAATATTAAATTAAAAAGGTGCCTTAACATTAAGTTGGCACCTTTTTTTATTCCAGTAAAATTCAAAGTGCGTCTCTAATTGCAAACGCTTGATGGAGACGCACTTTGAATTTTGCCGGGAAATAAAAAATAAAAACGTGTTGACTTGTCGCGCGGGATATGATAACATGTTTTAATGCGTACAATGGATAATTCTGTCGTAAATCATGCATGCAAAATATTAACATAGATTTATTTATTAGGAGAGGTGAAAAATTGATGCCATTTCCACATCCTGTAAACACTGGAAGAAGGGCTAGGATGAGTTTTTCAAGGATACCAGAGGTAGCGCAGCTACCCAACCTTGTGGAAATCCAGCTTGATTCCTACAAATGGTTTTTGGAGGAAGGTCTCAGAGAGGTATTCGAGGATGTCTCGCCAATTGAAGATTATACTGGAAACCTTTCACTTCATTTTGTTGACTATTCCATAGGTGAAGCAAAATATGACGTTGAAGAGTCAAAAGAAAGAGACGTTACTTTTTCAGCACCGCTGAAAGTCAAAGTGAGGCTTGAAAACAAGAACACTGGTGAAATAAAAGAACCGGGAAAAGATGTATTCATGGGAGATTTTCCTCTTATGACTGAAAAGGGAACTTTCATAATTAACGGCGCAGAAAGAGTAATAGTCAGCCAGCTTGTAAGATCTCCGGGAGTATACTTTAGTGAAGAAAGGGACAAGGCGGGCAAGAAGCTTGTTTCATCCACTGTTATCCCAAACAGGGGAGCATGGCTTGAATATGAAACGGATTCCAACGACATAGTGTCTGTAAGGGTTGACAGAACCAGAAAGCAACCAATAACAGTGCTGCTGAGGGCATTTGGATTCGCAAGCGACATAGAGATAATAGAGCTTATAGGAGAAGATGAAAGACTCCTGTCTACTCTTGAAAAGGATAACACAAAGAATAGGGAAGAGGCGCTGCTTGAAATATACAAGAAGCTAAGACCAGGCGAACCACCTACGGTTGAGAGCGCAACATCGCTTATTAACGCATTGTTTTTCGACCCTAAAAGATACGACCTTGCAAAGGTTGGAAGATATAAATTCAACAAGAAGCTTTCAGTAGCCCACAGGATTAAAGGCAGGGTTGCAGCGGAAGACGTGGTTTCTTCAGAAACGGGAGAAGTGTTTGTAGCCAAAGGCGAAAAGATATCGCTTGAGAATGCATTCGAGATACAAAATTCCGGAATAAACGTTGTGAAAGTTTACGGTGAAGAAGGCAAGGAAATAAAAGTAGTAGGCAACAACTTTGTGGATATGAGGGCTTTTGTGGATTTTGAAATCGAAGGGTTCAATCCCAAGGTAAAAGTCCATTATCCAACACTCAAGGAAATACTCGATGAGTGTTCAAGCAATGAAGAAATAGCGGAGGCTTTCAAAAGGAACAAAAGAAGACTCGTTCCAAAGCACATAATACTAGACGATATCATAGCTTCTGTAAGCTACCAGTTCAACCTGTTCCATGGGATAGGGAATATAGACGACATAGACCACCTGGGCAACAGGAGGGTAAGGTCGGTAGGCGAGCTTTTACAGAACCAGTTCAGAATAGGCCTTTCAAGAATGGAAAGAGTAGTAAGGGAAAGAATGACGATTCAGGACACTGAAAATACTTCTCCCGAAGCGCTCATAAACATAAGACCAGTGGCTGCCGCCATAAAGGAATTCTTCGGAAGCTCACAGCTTTCACAGTTCATGGACCAGACAAATCCACTATCAGAGCTTACACACAAAAGAAGGCTTTCGGCTCTTGGACCAGGAGGTCTTTCAAGAGAGAGAGCAGGCTTTGAGGTAAGAGACGTTCACCACTCGCACTACGGCAGAATGTGTCCTATAGAGACTCCTGAGGGTCCAAATATAGGCCTTATAAACTCACTTAGTACCTTCGCAAAGATAAACGAGTATGGATTCATTGAGTCTCCATACAGGAAGATAGACAAGCAAAGAGCCGTGGTTACTAGCACTATAGACTATCTGACGGCAGACGAAGAGGACCTTTACGTAAGAGCCCAGGCAAATGAGCCGCTCGACGAGGAAGGCAGATTCGTCAATGAAAGAGTAACTGCAAGGACTATAAATGGTGAGGCCGAGCTTGTAAAACCTGAAAGCGTAGACTACATGGACGTATCTCCAAAGCAGGTTGTGTCGATAGCGACAGCAATAATTCCATTCCTTGAGAATGACGATGCCAACCGTGCGCTGATGGGATCGAACATGCAGCGTCAGGCTGTACCTCTTATAAGAAGGGAAGCGCCTGTAATAGGAACGGGAATGGAAGGCAAGGCGGCTATAGATTCGGGCGTATGCGTAATGGCAAGAAATTCAGGAGTCGCGGAAAAGGTTACTGCAAATGAAATAGTGATAAAAAGAGAAGATGGGCAAAGAGACAGATACAAGCTGCTTAAGTTCAAAAGATCAAACCAGGGCACATGTGTCAACCAGTCTCCTATAATAAATAGCGGCGATATCATAACAGCAGGCGATGTCATAGCAGACGGGCCTTCTACAGACATGGGTGAGTTGGCACTTGGCAGAAACTGCAGAGTCGCATTTATGACATGGGAGGGCTACAACTATGAGGACGCCATACTTCTCAACGAAAGGCTTGTAAAAGAAGACAGGTTATCGACGATACACATAGAAGAATATGAGGCTGAAGCCAGAGATACAAAGCTAGGCCCTGAAGAGATAACAAGGGACATCCCTAACGTTGGAGAGGATGCAATCAAGAATCTTGACGACAGGGGAATAATAAGAATAGGTGCAGAAGTCCAATCGGGAGACATACTTGTCGGTAAAGTTACGCCAAAGGGTGAGACTGAGCTCACTGCAGAAGAAAGGCTTCTAAGGGCCATATTCGGAGAGAAGGCAAGGGAAGTAAGGGATACATCCCTTAAGGTTCCTCACGGAGAAAGTGGAATAATAGTTGACGTAAGAGTATTTACAAGGAAAAACGGCGACGAGCTTCCTCCGGGAGTAAACGAGCTTGTAAGGGTTTATATAGCGACTAAAAGAAAGATAAACGTCGGCGACAAGATGGCAGGACGCCATGGAAACAAGGGTGTAATCTCAAGGATACTTCCGGAAGAAGACATGCCTTTCATGGAAGACGGTACGCCTGTTGAAATAGTCTTGAATCCTCTGGGCGTTCCATCGCGTATGAACATAGGACAGGTGCTAGAAGTCCACCTTGGACTTGCAGCCAAGAAGCTGGGATGGCATGTGGCAACTCCGGTATTCGACGGAGCAAACGAGAAGGACATTGAAATAGCGCTTGAACAAGCCGGGTATCCGCAGGACGGAAAGCTTATGCTGCGTGACGGACGTACGGGAGAGCCTTTCGATAACAGGGTAACAGTTGGATACATGTACATGCTGAAACTCCACCACCTTGTAGACGACAAGATACACGCCAGATCTACAGGACCATACTCGCTTGTAACCCAGCAGCCGCTTGGCGGAAAGGCGCAGTTTGGAGGACAGAGATTCGGAGAGATGGAGGTTTGGGCTCTTGAGGCATACGGAGCTGCACATACTCTTCAGGAGATCCTTACAGTTAAATCAGATGACGTCGTAGGACGTGTGAAGACATACGAAGCCATAGTCAAAGGGGAGAACATCCCTGAGCCTGGAATTCCTGAATCTTTCAAGGTTCTTATAAAGGAGCTTCAGAGTCTTTGCCTCGATGTTAAAGTTCTTGAGGCTGACCAGGAGATAGAAATCAAAGAGTCTATAGATGATGAAGAAATCTCTATGGAAGGCGAATTTGAATATGTGCGTGATGTTAATCTTGAAGAAACCATGGTAATAGAAGAAGGCGAACAAGAAGAAGACTTAGAAGAAGACTTAGAAGAAGACGCTGACGAATTTGAAGATGATGACCTGGACCAAGAATTTTTCAAGGCTGACATTGAAGAAGAAGATGATGATGAGTTTTAATTAACCCCAAGTCAATCTATCATAGAAGGGAGAGAACTCCTTGTTTGAATTAGGTAATTTCGAGTCGATGAAAATAGGTTTAGCTTCGCCAGAAAAGATAAGGCAATGGTCTAGAGGAGAAGTCAAAAAACCTGAAACCATAAACTACAGGACTCTCAAGCCGGAAAGGGACGGTCTTTTCTGCGAAAGGATATTCGGACCGCAGAAGGACTGGGAGTGTCACTGCGGAAAATACAAGAGAGTAAGATACAAAGGCGTCGTTTGTGACAGATGTGGAGTTGAGGTCACAAAGGCCAAGGTAAGACGTGAGAGGATGGGCCATATAGAGCTGGCGGCGCCAGTTTCTCACATATGGTATTTCAAGGGCATTCCGTCCAGAATGGGACTGTTGCTTGACATGTCACCGCGTTCTCTTGAAAAGGTTCTGTATTTTGCATCGTATATAGTGACAGATTCAGGCAGCACTTCACTAAGCGAAAAGCAGCTGCTTACAGAAAAAGAGTACAGAGATGCAGTGGAAAAGCATGGGAATGCATTCAAGGCGGGAATGGGGGCAGAGGCCGTAATGGCTCTGCTTGAAAAGATAGATCTTGAGCTGCTCTCAAAAGAGCTTAGGGGAAAACTGAAAGACAGCACAGGCCAAAAGAGGATAAGGACTATCAGAAGGCTGGAGGTTGTAGAAGCTTTCAAAAAGTCTGGCAACAGACCGGAGTGGATGATTTTAGATGCCATACCGGTAATACCTCCTGATCTTAGGCCTATGGTTCAGCTTGACGGAGGAAGGTTTGCAACATCAGATCTCAACGATCTTTACAGAAGAGTTATAAACAGAAACAACAGGCTTAAAAGACTGCTTGAGCTTGGAGCGCCTGATATAATAGTCCGAAACGAAAAAAGAATGCTTCAGGAAGCCGTAGACGCGTTAATAGACAACGGCAGAAGGGGAAGACCTGTTACCGGACCAGGAAACAGACCGCTTAAGTCACTTTCAGACATGCTAAAGGGTAAGCAGGGACGTTTCCGTCAGAACCTACTCGGAAAGCGTGTTGACTACTCTGGACGTTCGGTTATAGTAGTAGGACCTGAGCTTAAATTCTACCAGTGCGGACTTCCAAAGAAGATGGCTCTGGAGCTTTTCAAGCCGTTTGTAATGAATGCCCTTGTTGAAAAGGGCCATGCTCACAATATAAAGAGCGCTAAGAGGATGGTCGAGAAGGTGAAGCCTGAGGTATGGGATGTGCTTGAAGATGTCATAAAAGGCCACCCGGTGCTCCTAAACCGTGCACCTACGCTTCACAGACTGGGCATACAGGCGTTCGAGCCGGTGCTTGTTGAAGGAAAGGCTATAAAGCTTCACCCGCTTGTATGTACGGCGTACAACGCCGACTTTGACGGCGACCAGATGGCTGTCCACCTTCCGCTGTCGGTGGAGGCACAGGCGGAATGCAGATTCCTGATGCTTTCAGTAAACAACATCCTGGCGCCAAAAGACGGATCTTCAATAACAACGCCAAGCCAGGATATGGTGCTTGGAAGCTACTATCTTACAATCGAGATAGAAGGCGTAAAGGGCGAGGGCATGATGTTCAAGGATTACAACGAGATGCTGCTTGCATACACTAACAAGGCAGTAGACCTTCATGCAAGGGTTAAAGTCAAAAAAGTGCTATCTGACGGAGCTATAGTTTTTGTTGAAAGCACAGTGGGCAGATTCATATTCAACGAAAACCTTCCTCAGGACATTGGCTTTGTTGATAGGAAAAAAGACCCGCATTCGCTTGAAGTTGATTTCCTTGTAGACAAGAAAAAGCTGGGGCAGATAATAGACAAATGTTTCAGAAAGCACGGAAACACTATAACAGCCATCATGCTCGACACTATAAAGGAGCTGGGCTTCAAGTTCTCCACAAGAGGGGCGATAACAGTTTCGATAGCCGACATGGAGATACCGCAGGAAAAATACAAGCTTATATCTGACGCAGAAACAAAGGTTGCAAAATATGAAAAGGCGTTCAGAAGAGGTCTTATCTCAAATGAAGAGAGAAAAGAAAGAGTTATAGACACTTGGACTGAGACAACGGAGAAAGTTACCGAAGCTCTTATGAACAATCTTGGAAGGCTAAACAACATATTCATAATGGCGCACTCTGGAGCGAGGGGAAGTAAAAACCAGATAAGACAGCTTGCGGGAATGCGTGGACTTATGGCTGATGCGACAGGTGAAACGGTAGAACTTCCAGTTAAGTCTAACTTCCGTGAAGGCCTTTCGGTTCTTGAGTACTTCATATCTTCACACGGAGCCAGAAAAGGACTTGCGGATACAGCCCTTCGTACAGCGGACTCGGGATACCTCACGAGAAGACTTGTTGACGTGTCTCAGGATGTTATAATAAGGGAAGAGGACTGCGGAACAACTGAAGGAATAGAAGTAAAAGCCTTTAAAGACGGCAATGAAGTAATAGAGGAGCTCTACGACAGAATAGTCGGAAGGTATATATCCAGCGATATAGTGAATCCGGAAACGGGAGAACTGATTCTCTCTGCAAACGACCTCATTACCGAAGAGAAGGCAGAAGAAATTGTGTCATCAGGAGTGAAGAAAGTCTATATCAGATCGGCGCTTAGCTGCAGAACTCAGCACGGTGTATGTGCCAAGTGCTACGGCAGGGATCTCGCAACGGGCAAGAATGTAAACGTAGGCGAAGCTGTCGGCATAATAGCGGCACAGTCGATAGGTGAGCCTGGAACGCAGCTTACGATGCGTACATTCCACACCGGCGGAGTTGCGGGCGGCGATATAACTCAGGGTCTTCCAAGGGTTGAAGAGCTTTTTGAGGCTAGAAAGCCTAAAGGCCTTGCGATAATAAGTGAAATGGACGGCTCTGTGCACATCAAGGAAAGCGGCAACAAGAGAGAAATCGTCATAACTGATGAAGCGGGCGAAGCCAAGACATACCTGATACCATACGGTTCGAGGATAAAGGCAAAGGAAGGCCAGTTTGTAGAGGCCGGAGATCCTATAACCGAAGGTTCAATAAACCCTCATGACATACTAAGGGTCAAGGATGTAGTTGGAGTTCAAAACTACATTGTCCAAGAAGTTCAAAGGGTTTATAGAATGCAGGGCGTTGATATAAATGACAAGCATATAGAAATAATAGTAAGGCAGATGCTCTCTAAGGTAAGAGTTGAAGAAGAGGGAGACACTGAATTCCTTCCAGGAGGACTTGTAGACATACTTGAATTTGGCGATGAAAATGAAAGAGTTGTAGCTGAAGGCGGCGAAGTAGCAACTTCAAAAAGAGTTCTGCTGGGAATAACAAAAGCCTCACTTGCAACAGAATCATTCCTGTCAGCTGCATCGTTCCAGGAGACTACAAGAGTTCTTACCGAAGCAGCAATAAAAGGAAAAGAAGACAAGCTAATAGGTCTTAAGGAAAATGTAATAATAGGAAAGCTCATACCTGCAGGTACAGGAATGAAAAGATACAAGGACTTGGCAATCCAAAGACCGGATCAAGAGAGTTAGAATTGGCGTTAACAATGTTAAACATCTAAATTCTATTGACACTAAATGTTGTGAAGTGATAAAATGTTTGAGTGTGTAAAATAGAAAGTGGACTTTTTGGTATCTGGCAATTGTTGGATATTTAAAAGGGAGGAAACTTTTATGAAAATTGAAGAAGTGAAAAATCTCGACAAAGTAATAGGGACAAAGCAGACAATACGAGCGCTCAAAGAAGACAAGTTGAAACTCGTGCTTATTGCAAAAGATGCAGATGAGCACATAATAAAGAATACACAAGAGATTGCTGCACAGAAAAATGTTGAGATAAACTACGTTGAATCCATGCAGCAGCTCGGAATCGCCTGCGGTATACAGGTGGGAGCTGCTACAGTTGGGATACTAAAATAAGTTCAAATATTTGGAAGGAGGTGCACTTTATGCCAACTATAAACCAGCTAGTGCGTAAAGGAAGAGCTAAGATTGAAAAGAAATCTACTGCTCCAGCTTTGCAAAGAAGCTTCAACACTCTTAGAAAAGAGGCGGTAGAAATGAACGCGCCACAAAAGAGGGGAGTTTGTACGTCTGTTAAGACTGTCACTCCAAAGAAGCCGAACTCAGCCCTTAGAAAAGTTGCAAGGGTAAGACTTACTAACGGAATAGAGGTTACATCATATATTCCAGGAGAAGGCCACAATCTTCAAGAGCACAGTGTTGTTCTTATAAGAGGAGGAAGGGTTAAAGACCTTCCGGGAGTTAGATACCACATAGTAAGGGGAACTCTTGATACGGCTGGAGTCGAAAAGAGAGCTCAAAGTAGATCTAAGTACGGTACTAAGAAACCTAAGGCAGCTAAGAAGTAACATACCACAGCGTACGGTCCTTTAACATAGATTTTAAAGGCACCCACGGCAGTAAATCTGTCGAGTACCTATGAGTTACAATTTAATAAGGAGGGAAGCACAGTGCCAAGAAAAGGTAATGTTCCAAAAAGAATTATAACTCCGGACCCTTTATACAACAGCCAGCTAGTATCAAAGCTTATAAACAGCATAATGGTAGATGGCAAGAAAGGTAAGGCGCAAAACATAGTATATGGAGCGCTTGACATGATAAAGGAAAAAACAGGAGAAGAACCAATAGAGGTATTTGAAAAGGCTATGAACAACATAATGCCAGTTCTAGAAGTAAAGGCAAGACGTGTGGGTGGAGCTAACTATCAGGTTCCAGTTGAAGTAAGACCTGAAAGAAGAGTTACACTTGGACTAAGATGGCTTGTGGGATATTCTAGAGCCCGTGGCGAAAAAGGCATGACTGAAAGACTTGCCAAAGAACTAATGGATGCTGCAAACAGCTCTGGAGCTGCAGTCAAGAAAAAAGAAGATACGCATAAGATGGCTGAAGCTAACAAGGCGTTTGCACACTACAGATGGTAGAATTGAATTAGATACAATAATCCACCTCGCCCCTTTAAAGGGGCGAGGATTAATTAATTAATTATTGGAATGGAGGCACAAAATAGTGGCTAGACAGTTCCCATTGGAAAGAACTAGAAACATCGGTATAATGGCGCACATAGATGCCGGTAAAACAACCACTACTGAGCGTATACTGTACTATACAGGACGTATCCACAAAATAGGCGAGACTCACGAGGGTGGAGCCCAGATGGACTGGATGGAGCAGGAAAAAGAAAGAGGTATAACAATAACCTCTGCTGCGACTACTGCTCAGTGGAAAGAAAATAGAATAAACATAATCGACACGCCAGGGCACGTAGACTTTACGGTTGAGGTTGAAAGATCTCTTCGTGTGCTTGACGGAGCCGTGGCTGTATTCTGCGCTAAGGGCGGGGTTGAGCCTCAGTCTGAAAACGTATGGAGACAAGCTAACAAATATAATGTTCCAAGAATAGCGTTTGTAAACAAAATGGACATAACAGGAGCCAACTTCATTCGTGTTGTAGACATGATGAAAGACAGGCTTTCTGCAAATGCGGTTGCTATGCAGCTTCCGATAGGCGCAGAGGATACTTTCAAGGGTATAATAGACCTTCTTGAAATGAAAGCCATAATGTACATGGACGACCTTGGAAACGAAATAGAGATAGTAGACATACCAGAAGATATGGTTGCTCTTGCTGAGGAACGCAGAGAAATGCTCGTAGAAGCAGCAGTTGAATCTGATGAAGAGCTTACTATGAAATATCTTGAAGGTGAAGAGATTACTATCGACGAGATAAAGTCAGGAGTCAGAAAAGGCGTTATAGCATGTACTCTAAACCCTGTGTTCTGCGGCTCAGCGTACAAGAACAAGGGAGTGCCGCTGCTGCTTGACGCAGTAGTTGCATATATGCCATCACCACTTGATGTACCTGCAATACAAGGAATTACAATGGATGGAGAAGAAGATCAAAGACCTTCTTCAGATTCAGAGCCTTTCTCAGCTCTTGCATTCAAGATAATGACAGACCCATTCGTAGGAAAGCTTGCTTTCTTCAGGGTTTACTCAGGAGTACTTGAGTCAGGATCATACGTTCTAAACTCTACAAAAGACAAGAAAGAGAGAATCGGACGTATACTTCAGATGCATGCCAACTCAAGAGAAGAGATAACTCACGTTTACTCGGGAGATATAGCTGCTGCAGTTGGACTTAAAAGCACTACTACAGGAGACACTCTGTGCGACATGGACAAACCGATAATACTCGAGTCTATGGAGTTCCCGGAGCCTGTTATACACGTTGCAATAGAGCCAAAATCAAAGGCTGCACAGGAAAAAATGGGTGTTGCTCTTCAAAAGCTTGCTGAAGAGGACCCTACATTCAGAGTCAGAACTGACGAAGAGACTGGACAGACTATAATAGGCGGTATGGGTGAGCTTCACCTTGAGATAATAGTAGACAGGCTTCTAAGGGAATTCAAAGTAGAAGCTAACGTTGGAGCTCCACAGGTTGCCTACAGAGAGACTATAACTCAGGGTGCTGACATAGACAACAAGTATGCCAAGCAGTCGGGCGGTAGAGGACAGTACGGTCACGTTAAGATCAGAATGATTCCTAACGAGCCTGGAAAAGGCTATGAGTTCAAGAATCAGACTGTCGGTGGATCTATTCCAAGAGAATATATCGGACCAATCGATGCTGGTCTTCAGTCTGCTATGGAAGCAGGTATTGTTGCAGGATACCCTGTTGTAGACGTAATAGTAGAGCTTTACGATGGATCTTACCACGAGGTAGACTCTTCGGAAATGGCGTTTAAAGTTGCAGCGTCTATGGCCTTCAAGGAAGGTATGAAAAAAGGAAACTCAGTACTTCTTGAGCCATACTTCAAGGTTGAGGTAGTAACTCCAGAGGACTACATGGGAGACGTTATGGGAGACCTTAACTCTAGACGTGGAAGAATAGAGGGAATGGAAGCTCAAACTGGAGCTCAGGTTATAAGATCGCTAGTTCCGCTTTCGGAAATGTTTGGATATTCAACTCAGCTTAGATCTATGTCTCAGGGAAGAGCGACATATACAATGATATTCGATCACTATGAGCAAGTTCCTGCAAGCATAGCTAAGAAGATAATGGAGCAAGGCAGATAATAACTGTTATAAATATAAGAGGGCAGCACGACTGCCCTCTGAAATAAAATTGTGACATCAGTGAAGGAGGAAGAATAAAATGGCAAAAGCTAAATTTGAAAGAACTAAACCACACGTTAACATTGGAACAATAGGACACGTTGACCACGGTAAAACAACACTAACAGCAGCAATAACATACACACTGCACTCAAGATACGGAACAGGTGAAGCAGTAGACTTTGCAAACATAGACAAGGCACCAGAGGAAAGAGAAAGAGGAATCACAATATCAACATCACACGTAGAATATGAGACACCAAACAGACACTACGCGCACGTTGACTGCCCAGGCCACGCCGACTATGTTAAGAACATGATAACAGGAGCAGCGCAAATGGACGGAGCGATACTAGTAGTATCAGCAGCAGACGGTCCAATGCCACAAACAAGAGAGCACATACTTCTATCAAGACAGGTTGGAGTACCATACATCGTAGTATTCATGAACAAGTGCGACATGGTAGACGACGAAGAGCTTCTTGAGCTAGTAGAAATGGAAATAAGAGATCTTCTAAGCGAGTACGACTTCCCAGGAGATGACACTCCAATAATAAAAGGATCAGCACTAAAGGCACTAGAAGATCCAAGCAGCAAGTGGGGAGATGCAATAATAGAGCTATTCGAAGCTATAGACAGCTACATTCCACAGCCTGAAAGAGCGGTTGACAAGCCATTCCTAATGCCAGTAGAGGACGTATTCTCTATAACAGGAAGAGGAACAGTTGCAACAGGAAGAGTTGAAAGAGGAATAGTAAAAGTACAAGACGAGGTAGAAATAGTTGGACTATCAGAAGAGCCAAGAAAAGTAATAGTAACAGGCGTAGAGATGTTCAGAAAACTTCTTGACGAGGCACAAGCAGGAGACAACATAGGAGTGCTTCTAAGAGGAGTTCAAAGAGACGAGATAGAAAGAGGCCAGGTACTAGCTAAGGCTGGAACAATAAAGCCGCACACAAAATTCAAGTCAGAGGTATACGTTCTTAAGAAGGAAGAGGGCGGAAGACACACTCCATTCTTCAACGGATACAGACCACAGTTCTACTTCAGAACAACAGACATAACAGGATCAATCGGACTACCAGAAGGCGTAGAGATGGTAATGCCAGGAGACAACATAGCTATGGAAGTTGAGCTAATAGCACCAATAGCGATAGAAGAGGGACTAAGATTCGCCATAAGAGAAGGCGGAAGAACAGTAGGAGCGGGAGTAGTTGCTTCTATAGTAGAGTAATAAATTCTCATAGTAATAAATTCTCATAAAGAAGGCATAAAAGAGAAGGAATACTTTTCCTTCTCTTTTAGTCTTGAATAGTCTGGTGTTCAGGCTGTTGTCATAGTTAATAGATAATTCATAGATTAATAAAAAAATAAATAAAAAAGCTTGTAAAACAGACACTATTGTTATAAACTATACTAGTGTGATTTTTGAATGCGATGAAGCAAGAGGTTGCTGGCGGCCTTAAAATACAAGGCTTTTCAGGTAATTCTGGCTGAGTATGTCTCGATCTATGAATCGGGCGACTAGATATCGTGAAAATCTGTTTCCTTGACACAAAACGCAACACGCCAGGAACAGTGTATCGATGTCGAGTTGCGCGTAGAAAAACTAAAAACGTGCGATTAAGGAGGTAAAACACATGTCAAATCAAAAAATAAGAATAAGACTTAAGTCTTACGATCACAAGATTCTCGATCAATCAGCTCAAAAAATAGTTGAAACTGCGAAGAAAACTAATGCCACAGTATCGGGTCCGGTTCCGCTTCCAACAGAAAAGCAGATAATAACTATACTAAGGGCTGTTCACAAGTATAAGGACTCTAGAGAGCAGTTCGAAATAAGAACTCACAAGAGGCTTATAGACATAACAAACCCAACACCTAAAACAGTAGACTCTCTTATGAGACTTGATCTGCCAGCTGGTGTTGATATAGAAATAAAACTGTAAAAAAACTTTAAAGCTAAGCTAGGGACATAGATGTACCTTATCTTAGTATGAT
This sequence comes from Peptoclostridium acidaminophilum DSM 3953, assembly GCF_000597865.1. Taxonomy (GTDB): domain Bacteria; phylum Bacillota; class Clostridia; order Peptostreptococcales; family Peptostreptococcaceae; genus Peptoclostridium_A; species Peptoclostridium_A acidaminophilum. The sequence goes on from NZ_CP007452.1 coordinate 142,111, forward strand.
TGCGGCGAGAGCTGCAATCCGCTGTAAGATTATGGGAGGTGTAATAATGAAAGGAATACTAGGAACAAAACTAGGAATGACTCAGGTTTTTACAGAAACAGGTGCTTGCGTTCCAGTAACTGTTGTACAGGCTGGACCTGTCTACGTTACTCAAATCAAGACTGTTGAAAAAGACGGCTACAATGCGCTTCAAGTTGCATTTGCAGACAAGAAGGAAAGCAGAGTAAACAAGCCTCTTAAAGGACATTTTGAAAAAGCTGGCGTTTCTTGCAAGAGACATATAGCTGAGTTCAGAGTTGACAGTGTTGAAGGCTTCGAGCTTGGACAAGAGATAAAAGCTGATGTCTTTGCTGCTGGAGAAAAGGTTGACGTATCCGCAACATCTAAAGGTAAAGGATTCCAGGGTGTTATAAAAAGACACGGACAGAGCAGAGGACCTGAAGCGCACGGCTCTAGATATCACAGAAGACCGGGTTCGATGGGTGCTTGTTCGTCTCCTTCAAGAGTATTCAAAGGCAAGAATCTTCCGGGACATATGGGTAGCGTTAGCGTTACAATACAAAACCTGGAAGTAGTAAAAGTAGACACAGAAAAGAACCTGCTACTCATAAAAGGTGCAGTTCCAGGGCCTAAGAAGGGGTTAGTTGAAATAAACACAGCGGTAAAGGCTGTTAGATAATGATTTTCATCAGGAAGGAGGAAGTTAAATGCCAAAAATAGATGTTTTGAATATAAAAGGTGAAAAGGTTGAAGAGATAACTCTTTCGGATAACATATTCGGCGTGGAAGTTAACGAACACGTCCTTTATGAAGTTGTAAAAAACCATCTTGCTAACAGAAGACAGGGAACTCAGTCTGCAAAGACAAGAGCTGAAGTAAGAGGCGGAGGAAGAAAGCCTTGGAAACAAAAAGGAACTGGTAGAGCGAGACAGGGAAGCATAAGATCTCCTCAATGGATAGGCGGTGGAGTTGTATTCGCTCCAAAGCCAAGAGACTACAGCTACAGCCTTCCTAAGAAGGTAAAGAGACTTGCTATGAAGAGTGCTCTTACTTCAAAGCTTCAGAACGGAGAAATAATAGTGCTTGACAGCCTTGCGATGGAAATGCCAAAAACTAAGGAGTTCAAGGCTATAGTAAGCAACCTTAAGCTCGAGAAAAAGGCGCTTTTCGTAATGGCTGAGAAGAACGACAGTGTTGTAAAATCAGCAAGAAACATACCTGGAGTTAAAACTGCGCTAGTTAATACTCTTAATGTATATGACATACTAAATCACAATGCTTTCGTAATAACGAAGGCCGCTGTTGAGAAAGTAGAGGAGGTGTACGAATAATGACTAATGCACATGATATAATCATAAAGCCAATAGTAACTGAAAAAAGCATGAGCGAAATGTCTGACAAAAAGTACACATTTGTAGTGGCTAAAAATACAAACAAAACCGAAGTTAAAAAAGCTGTTGAAAGCATATTCGGTGTTAAAGTTGAAAAAGTAAACACTATAAATTATGACGGCAAAAAGAAAAGAATGGGCAAGCATGAAGGAACTACTGCTAGCTATTCAAAAGCCGTAGTGAAACTTACTGCGGACAGCAAGGAAATAGAATTCTTTGCAGGAGTTTAGTTAAAAAGCACTAAAGAAGGAGGGAAAACAGATGGCTATAAAAAAGTTTAAACCAACATCTCCTGGTATGAGACACGTTACAGTGCTTGTATCAGATGAGATAACAAAGCATGAGCCGGAAAAATCACTTCTAACCCCACTAAAAAAGAACGCGGGAAGAAACTCGCAAGGTAAAATAACAATCCGTCATAGAGGCGGCGGGGCAAGAAGAAAATATAGACTTATCGACTTCAAGAGAAACAAGGATGGAATACCTGCGAAGGTTGCAGGAATAGAGTACGATCCAAACAGAACTTCCAACATAGCACTTCTTGTGTATGCGGATGGAGAAAAAAGATACATCCTTTCACCTGTAGGACTCAAGGTTGGAGACGTTATAATGTCTGGAGAAACAGCTGACATAAAAGTTGGAAACTCTCTGAAACTTAAGGACATGCCTGTTGGTACAACTGTACACAACATAGAGCTTAAAACTGGCAAAGGCGGACAGCTTGTAAGATCTGCGGGAACAGGTGCGCAGCTTATGGCCAAAGAAGGAAAAAATGCGCTTCTTAGACTTCCATCGGGAGAAATGAGATACGTAAACATAGAGTGTAAGGCTACGGTTGGACAAGTTGGAAACATTGAGCATTTCAACGTTACAATAGGTAAGGCCGGAAGAAAAAGACACATGGGCATAAGACCAACAGTAAGAGGATCTGTAATGAACCCATGCGATCACCCACACGGTGGTGGAGAAGGTAGAGCTCCAATAGGTAGATCAGGACCAGTAACTCCATGGGGTAAACCTGCACTAGGATACAAAACTCGTAAGAAAAACAAGGCTTCAGACAAGCTGATAGTTTCTAAGAGGAAAAAATAATAACGGTTGATATATATTTAGAAGCTTTCGAAAGGAGGAAAGTAAATGTCAAGATCAACTAAAAAAGGACCTTTTATACACAAAGGACTTCTTTCAAAGATAGAGGCAATGAATGAGAAAAACGAGAAGAAGGTTATAAAAACATGGTCGAGATCATCGACTATATACCCTCAATTGATAGGACACACGCTAGCTGTGCATGACGGAAGAAAGCATGTGCCGGTATATGTGACTGAAGATATGGTTGGACATAAACTAGGTGAATTCGTACTAACTAGAACATTCAAAGGACACAAAGGCGAAGATAGAACTTCTAAGAAAAAATAACGAGTCCTTTAAGCGGAAGGAGGTAATTTAAGTGCAAGCAAAAGCAATCGCGAAATTTGTTCGTGTAAGTCCAAGAAAAGCAACCCAGGTGGCTGGCCTTGTAAGAGGAAAAAAGGTGAATGAGGCTTTGGCAATACTAAAGTATACTCCTCAAAAGCCTGCCGGCATACTGGCTAAGGTTATAGAGTCTGCAATAGCAAATGCGGAAAACAACCATGAGATGGACAAAGAAAAGCTATACGTAGCTGAAATATATGCAAACCAAGGACCAACAATAAAAAGGTTCAGACCAAGAGCGATGGGAAGAGCCACTTCTATAAGAAAGAGAACAAGCCATATAGGAGTTGTTCTTAAAGAAAAATAGGACAAGGAGGGACATTATGGGACAGAAGGTTAATCCTCACGGACTAAGAGTCGGTATAATAAAAGACTGGGATTCAAGATGGTATGCCAATAAGAAGGATTTCTCGATACTTCTTCGTGAAGATTTCGAAATCCGTAAGCATCTTAAGAAAAAGCTTTATATCGCTGGCGTTTCTAAAATAGAAATAGAAAGAGCTGCTAAGAAGATAAAGCTTAACATATACGCTGCAAAACCTGGAATAGTAATAGGCAGAGGTGGAGCCGGCATTGAAGAAATAAAAGCTGAAATAGAAAAAATGACTCAAAAGAGCGTTATGATAAACATAGTTGAAGTTAAAAGACCGGAGAAGGACGCTCAGCTTATAGCTGAAAACATAGCTCAGGCTATCGAGAGAAGGGTAGCTTTCAGAAGAGCAATGAAGCAAGCTATACAAAGAGCAATGAAGTCTGGAGTTAAAGGCATAAAGGTACTTGCGGCAGGCAGACTTGGCGGCGCAGAGATGGCAAGAGACGAAGGCTACAGCGAAGGCAACGTTCCTCTGTCAACTCTAAGAGCAGACATAAACTATGGATTTGCTGAAGCTGACACTACTTACGGCAAGATAGGAATAAAAGTTTGGGTAAACCATGGCGAAGTACTTCCTACTAGCAAAAGAGCCGGAGCAGAAGTAGAAGAGAAAAAAGACTTCAACAGGGATTTCAAAAAAAGAGACAAAAAATTCGACAATAAAAAAGGCTTCAGAAAACCAGATAGCAGAAGATCGGATAGAAGCGAAAATTAATAAGCAGCACACGGGAAGGAGGAAATAAGATATGTTAATGCCTAAAAGAGTTAAACGTCGTAGAGTTCATAGATGCAGATTCAAAGGCAAGGCTCAAAAAGGAAACACTGTGACTTACGGAGATTACGGTCTAGTTGCTCTTGAGCCTAGCAGAATCACAGCTAATCAGATAGAAGCTGCCAGGATAGCAATAAACAGGTATATTAAAAGAGGCGGTAAAGTGTGGATAAAAATATTCCCACACATGCCAATAACTCAAAAGCCTGCAGAAACTCGTATGGGAGCCGGAAAAGGTTCACCAGAATATTGGGTGGCAATAGTTAAGCCTGGAAGAGTTATGTTCGAGCTTTCAGGAGTAAACGAAGAAGTGGCAAGAGAAGCAATGAGACTTGCTGCCAACAAGCTGCCTGTAAAATGCAAGTTTGTTAAGAAAGAGGATTTCGAAGTAAAGGGTGGTGAAGCTAGTGAAAGCTAAAGATTTGAAAGAAATGACAACCCAAGAACTTAGTGGAAAGCTTAATGAATTAAAAGGTGAGCTATTTAACATAAGATTTCAACTAGCTACTGGACAGCTTGAAAACCCTATGAAAATAAAGTTCGTTAAGAAAGACATAGCGAGAGTACAAACTGTCATAAGGGAAAGAGAAATAAACGAAGCTAGAGCTTAATGAGAAAGGAGGCCAAAGGCACAATGGAAAGAGGAAGCAGAAAAGTCAGAATAGGTCGTGTAGTAAGCGACAAGATGGACAAGACCATAACCGTTGCTGTTGAAGAGTTCGTACGTCATCCGCTGTATGGGAAGGCAGTTAAGAGAACTAAAAAATTCAAGGCACATGACGAAGAAAATACGTGCAAAATTGGCGATAAAGTTAAAATAATGGAAACCAGACCTTTGTCTAAAGACAAGAGATGGAGACTTGTAGATATACTAGAGAAAGCTAAGTAAAGTTAAAAGGAATTGAAAGGAGGTTCTGCAAATGGTACAACAGGAAACTCGTTTAAAGGTTGCAGATAATACAGGTGCTAAAGAATTGCTTTGCATCCGTGTTCTAGGCGGCAGCGGAAGAAAGTATGCTAATATCGGAGATGTAATAGTTGCCACTGTTAAAAGCGCAACACCAGGAGGCGTTGTTAAAAAGGGCAAGGTTGTTAAAGCCGTAGTTGTAAGAACTACTCAAGGTATAAGACGTAAAGACGGCAGCTACCTAAAATTCGATGAAAATGCTGCAGTTATAATAAAGGACGATAAGACTCCTACGGGAACTCGTATATTCGGACCGGTAGCTAGAGAACTAAGAGATAAGCAGTACATGAAGATTATCTCACTAGCCCCAGAAGTTTTATAAGGAGGTGGAAGTGAATGAGACATGTTAAAAAAGGAGATACGGTTGTAGTTATAACTGGTAAAGATAAAGGCAAAAAGGGAAAGATACTTCAAGTTATGCCTGAGGCGAGCAGAGTTCTGGTTGAAGGTGTCAACATGGTTACTAAGCACAAGAAACCAACTCCTCAAGTACAGCAAGGCGGAATAATCCACCAAGAGGCTCCTATTCACATATCGAACGTAATGCTGTTTGATGCAAAAGCAGGAAAAGGAGTAAGAGTTGGATTCAAGACTCTTGATAATGGCAAAAAAGTAAGAGTATCGAGAAAATCAGGCGAACAAATATAACTTGAGAAAGGAGGCCGAGCACAGTGGCATCTAGATTAAAAGATAAATACCAAAATGAAATAATGAAAGCTCTTGTAGAGAAGTTTGAATATAAGAACATAATGCAAGTGCCAAAGCTTGAAAAAGTAGTAATAAACATGGGTATCGGCGATGCGAGAGAAAACCCTAAAGGGCTTGAAAAAGCTGTTGAGGAGCTCACTATAATAGCCGGACAAAAGCCTCTAGTAACTAAAGCTAAAAAATCGGTTGCTAACTTCAAGCTAAGAGAAGGCATGTCAATAGGTGCAAAGGTTACACTTAGAGGTGATATGATGTATCACTTTGTTGACAAGCTTGTAAACATATCTCTTCCAAGGGTAAGGGACTTCGCTGGAGTTAATCCTAACTCATTCGATGGAAGAGGCAACTATGCCCTAGGAGTAAAAGAGCAGCTTATATTCCCGGAAATCGAGTACGATAAGATAGACAAGATAAGAGGAATGGACATAATATTCGTTACTACGGCAAAGTCAGATGAGGAGTCTCGTGAACTTCTAAGGCTTATGGGCATGCCGTTTAGAAAGTAAAAAGGAGGCGATTGGTCAGATGGCTAAAAAATCAATGGTAGTTAAGCAACAGAGAGGACATAAGTATAGCAGCAGAGAGTACACAAGATGCAGCATATGCGGAAGGCCACACTCTGTGCTTAAGAAATTTGGTATATGCCGTATATGTTTTAGAGAACTGGCTTACAAGGGTCAAATACCTGGTGTAAGGAAAGCCAGCTGGTAAGAGAGCTAAATAGCGGAAGGAGGTTTACGCCACATGACAATGACAGATCCAATAGCAGATATGCTGACACGTGTGAGAAATGCTAACTCAATAAAGCGTGATACTGTTGACATACCTGCTTCAAATATAAAGAAAGAAATAGCAAGAATCCTTCTTGAGGAAGGGTTTGTAAAAGGCTATGATGTAATCGAGGACGGAAAGCAAGGAATAATAAGAATACAGCTTAAATACTCAGCGGACGGAAGCAGAGTAATGAGCGGAATAAAGAGAATATCAAAGCCAGGAATGAGAGTTTATGCTGGAAAATATGACATTCCAAAGGTGCTTAACGGACTTGGAATCTCTATAATATCTACATCAAACGGAATACTGACTGACAAGCAAGCAAGAAACGAGGGCGTTGGTGGAGAAGTTATCTGCTACGTTTGGTAATTAAGGCGTATAAGGAGGTGCAAAAATGTCAAGAATAGGTTTCAAACCAATAGATGTGCCAGCAGGCGTTGAAATAAACATCGATGAAAACAACGTTGTAACTGTCAAAGGACCTAAAGGACAATTGTCTGAAGCGATTGACAGCGCAATGAAAATAGCTATAAATGAAAACGTACTGGTAGTTGAAAGACCTACTGAAAACAAGAAGCACAAATCTCTTCACGGACTTTCAAGAACTCTTATATCAAACATGGTTGAAGGCGTTACTAAAGGATATGAGAAGAAGCTTGAAATAGTTGGCGTAGGTTACAGGGTTCAAAAGCAAGGGAAAAAACTTGTCCTAAGCCTTGGCTTCTCTCACCCAGTTGAAATGGAAGATCCAGCGGGAATAGAAACAGAAGCTCCAACTCAAACTGAGATAATAGTAAGAGGAATAAACAAGCAGCTTGTAGGCAACTATGCTGCCAAGATAAGAGACTGGAGAAGACCGGAGCCATACAAAGGCAAAGGAATCAGATACTCTGGTGAGAATGTAAGACGTAAAGAAGGTAAAACAGGTAAATAGGTGAAAGGAGGAGTTTAGGTGTTTAAAAAGGCAAGCAAAAACGAAGCTAGGCTAAAAAGACACAAAAGAGTTCGCGCAAAAGTAGCTGGAACTCCTGAAAGACCTAGACTAAGCGTATTTAGAAGTCTTAATAACATATATGTTCAAATTATAGATGACGTAGCTGGAAACACTCTAGTATCAGCTTCTTCTCTTGATAAAGAAATAAAAGACAGCGCTGAGTCAACAGGCAACAAGGCAGCTGCTAAGCTTGTTGGACAACTTGCAGCTAAGAAGGCTCTTGAAAAGGGCATATCGGAAGTTGTATTTGACCGTGGCGGATATATTTATCACGGAAGAGTTCAGGAAGTAGCAGAGGGAGCAAGAGAAGGCGGCCTCAAGTTTTAATAAGAAGGAGGGGAAAAAATGGCTCGCAACTTTATAGATGCAAGACAGCTTGACATGAAAGAAAAAGTAATCGAAATAAGACGTGTTACTAAAGTTGTTAAAGGCGGTAGAAACTTTAGATTTGCTGCTCTTGTAGTAGTAGGAGACGAAAACGGAAAAGTTGGAATGGGTACTGGAAAAGCAATGGAAGTGCCTGAAGCAATAAGAAAAGCAATAGAGGATGCAAAGAGAAACCTTATTGAAGTGCCAATAGTTGGAACTACAATCCCTCACGATGTTGTAGGTCACTTCGGCGCAGGAAAGGTTCTTATAATGCCAGCAAGAGAAGGTACAGGAGTTATATCTGGAGGACCTGTTCGTGCGGTTCTCGAACTTGCAGGACTTAAAGACGTTAGAGCAAAATCACTTGGATCGAACAACTCTAGAAACATGGTAAATGCAACCATGGATGGACTTAAGCAGCTAAAGACTGTTGAGCAGATAGCTACGCTTAGGGGCAAAAAGGTTGAAGATCTTCTAGGATAGGAGTGAAGATTATGGCTAACTTGAATATAAAATTAGTTAAGAGTGCAATAGGAACTAAACCTAATCAGAAAAAAACTATAGAAGCTCTTGGATTCAAAAAGAGAGAGCAGGTAGTTGTAAAACCTGATAACGCACAAATAAGAGGAATGATAAACGTAGTTAAGCATTTAGTTGAAGTTACAGAAGCATAAGTTAAAGTAAGGAGGTGTAACTATGAAACTACATGAACTCAAGCCGGCGGAAGGTGCAGTAAAGAGCAAGAAAAGAGTTGGTAGAGGTACTGGTTCTGGACACGGCAAGACAGCAACTCGTGGTCAGAAAGGACAAAATTCTCGTTCTGGCGGAGGCGTAAGGCCAGGATTCGAGGGAGGTCAGATGCCTCTATTCAGAAGACTTCCAAAGCGTGGATTCAACAACAGCGTGTTCGAAAAAGTATATTCAATAATTAATGTTGATAAACTAAACGGATTTGAAGACGGAACTGAAGTTACTCCAGCGCTACTTGTAGAGAGCGGAGTAATAAGAAAACTTGAAAAAGACGGAGTTAAAATACTAGGCAACGGAAAGCTTGAAAAGAACGTGAGCGTGAAAGCTAGTAAGTTCACTAAGTCTGCTGTTGAGAAAATAGAAGCGGCTGGTGGAAAAGCTGAGGTGATCTAATTGCTTTCTACCTTGAAAAATGCTTGGAAGATTCCTGATCTGAGAAAAAGACTGTTGTATACACTTATGATGATAGTGATATTCAGGATAGGTGCTTCAATACCAGTGCCTGGCATAAACATAGATTATGTAAGGCAGGTAGTTGAAAACGCCGGCATACTCTCGTTCTACGATCTGGTTGCCGGAGGAGCATTTTCAAACTTTACAATATTCGCACTCGGTGTAACACCATATATTACTGCGTCAATCATAATGCAGCTGCTTACAATAGCCCTGCCAAGCGTTGAAGAAATGGCTAAGTCGGGCGAAGAAGGCAGAAAAAAGATGGCGCAGTTCACAAGATATGGAACAATAGTGCTTGCACTCATGCAGGCGGTAGGCATAAGCGTCGGACTTTTCAGGAACGCGCTTATAAGCCCCGACTTTTTCTCTACACTAGTAGTAATATTAACGCTCACAGCGGGAACAGCCTTCCTTATGTGGCTTGGAGAAAAGGTTACTGAAAACGGAATCGGAAACGGCATGTCTTTAATAATATTCATAGGTATAATTTCTAGAGCTCCGGGTGCTATACTTAACAGCTTACAGCTTGTTAAAAGCGGAGAGCTCAATCCAATAAAACTAGTAGTATTTGCTGTACTAGCGTTGGCTATTATAGTTTCTGTAATAGCTATTCAGCAGGGACAAAGAAGAATTCCTGTCCAATACGCTAAAAGAGTCGTAGGAAGAAAGATGTATGGTGGACAAAGTACACACATACCTATCAAGGTAAACCAAGCGGGTGTTATACCGGTAATATTCGCAGTGTCTGTTCTTTATTTTCCACAAACAATAGCCTTGTTTGTGAAAGGTGGATTCCAGGAGTTCATAACCAAATGGTTCTCGCCAGCAGCGAGCCCCGGAGTTTGGATATACATTTCATTTGAAGCATTGCTTATAATATTCTTCACATATTTCTACACGGCTATAATGTTTAATCCGGTAGATGTTGCAAATAACATGAAAAACAACGGAGGATTTATTCCGGGCATAAGGCCAGGAAAGCCGACTGCGGACTTTCTGCAAGGCGTATCAAGCAGGCTTACTTTTGCAGGGGCGATATTCCTAGCACTTGTTGCGGCTCTGCCTTCGATGATGATACAGTTTGGAAACCTTCCATTTCAGTTTGGAGGAACATCGCTTCTGATAGTTGTCGGAGTTGCACTTGAGACAATGAAGCAAGTTGAGCAGCAAATGCTAATGAGACACTATCAGGGATTCTTGAAATAACAATACTGCTCGAGGGGATGCATATCCCCTTGCAGTCAAAACACTTAGGGAGATGATGGAATGAGATTGGTACTTTTAGGCCCTCCGGGTGCAGGTAAGGGTACACAAGCTTTAAGCATAGTTCAAAAATATGACATTCCTCATATTTCAACAGGCGATATATTTAGAAAGAATATAAAAGAGGGAACTGAACTTGGAAAGCAGGCGAAAGACTACATGGACAAGGGACTGTTGGTTCCAGATGAGCTTGTAGTTGAAATCGTGAAGTCAAGGCTTATGGAGGATGACTGCAAGGCCGGATTCCTGCTTGATGGATTTCCAAGGACAGTAAACCAGGCTGACGAACTGGACAAGGTTCTAGGCGGAATGAACATGAATCTCGACAAGGTAGTCAACATAGAAGTTGACAAGAGCATATTGATAGGCAGAGCCGTGGGAAGAAGAATGTGCAGAAATTGCGGAGCAGCCTTCCACATAGAGTTCAACCCTTCAAAAGAAGCTGGAAAATGCGACATTTGCGGTGGAGAGCTCTACCTGAGAGATGATGATAATGAAGAGACAGTGACAAAGAGGATAGAGGTTTATCTTGATCAGACCACTCCTCTTGTAGAATACTATACTCAAAAAGGAATACTAGTCAATATAGACGGACAGCAGTCTATAGGCAAGGTGCTTGAAGATATAGTTAAGGCTTTAGGAAGTGAAGCTTAATGATTGTAATAAAGTCGCCAAATGAAATAGAGCTTATGGCGGATGCAGGCAGGATTGTGGCCGAAGTGCATGAGCTTTTACGAGAACGCATAAAGCCTGGTATAACCACAATTGAACTCGATGAAATTGCGGAAAAACATATAAGAGGCTGCGGAGCAGAACCTTCCTTCAAAGGATACGGAGGATTTCCATCTAGCATATGCGCATCTGTGAACGAGCAGGTGGTTCATGGATTTCCAAGTACAAGAGCACTTGAAGAGGGCGATATAATAAGCCTTGATATAGGAGCTTACTACAAGGGTTATCATGGCGATGCGGCAAAGACCCATGGCGTCGGAAACATAAGTGATGAAGACAAGCGGCTTATCGAGGTCACAAGACAAAGCTTTTACGAAGGCTTGAAATTTGCAAAAGTCGGATTCAGGCTTTCGGATATGTCTCATGCAGTTCAAGCATATGTTGAGGCAAACGGATTTTCTGTTGTCAGAGATTTTGTAGGACACGGAGTGGGCGCAAATCTCCATGAAGATCCGCAAATACCCAACTATGGCCCTCCTGGAAAAGGCCCAAGGCTTCAGGAAGGTATGGTGCTTGCACTAGAACCTATGGTGAATGCAGGCAGCTATCATGTAAGAGTTTTAGGCGACGGCTGGACGGCGGTAACGGTTGATGGGAAGAAGTCATCCCATTATGAACACACTATCGCAATTACAAAGGACGAACCCAGGCTTTTAACTTGCATAAGCAGGTAAGCCAGTCAAAGAGGTGACTTTTTTGAACATGGAAAACAATGAATTCAAAGTGGGACAAGCAGTAAAATCTAAGGCCGGACGCGATAAAGGCAGCATATTCTTTGTAATTAGAGTAGTTGATGAAAACTATGTCATGGTAGCTGATGGAGACATGAGACGCATTGACAATCCTAAGCTTAAAAAAGTAAAGCATATAGTAAAGCTGAGTACTTTCTCAGACGAGCTAGCCAAAAGGTTGTCAGGCGGCGATAAGATAAATAACGCATTTTTACGAAGAGAACTCGAAAAATTAGGCCTTAGATCCTAATCCAAATGGGAGGTAAGTTGCTTAATGGCCAAAAAAGATGTAATTGAACTTGAAGGAACCGTTGTTGAGTCTTTGCCGAATGCAATGTTCAAGGTAAAGCTGGAGAACGATCATGTTGTTCTTGCACATATCTCGGGAAAACTAAGAATGAACTTTATAAGGATACTTCCGGGAGATAAAGTTACCATAGAAATGTCTCCTTACGACCTTACAAGGGGAAGGATAGTATGGCGCAAGAAGTAGTCTAAGGAGGGATAAGGATGAAAGTCAGACCATCTGTAAAGCCTATCTGTGAAAAATGTAAGATAATTAAGAGAAAAGGTAGAGTAATGGTTATCTGCGAAAATCCAAAGCATAAACAAAAACAAGGTTAGCAAATATAAATATAGCAATTTGGGTTTTAATGTATTATAATACTTAGTTGTGGCATTTATGCAGTTTATGATAAATTAAAGCCTACGCTATAAAACGGTTATTATGTAGGAGGTGTAAAACAGCATGGCGAGAATCGCTGGAGTCGATCTACCAAGAGATAAGAGAGTGGAAATCGGTCTAACTTATATATACGGTGTCGGAAGAAATACTTCAAACAAGATAATATCAGCTGCTGGAATAAATGCTGATACTCGAATCAAGGATCTTACTGAAGATGAAGTAAACACACTAAGAAGAATAATAGACGAAGATTATGTTGTTGAGGGCGATCTGAGAAGAGAAATAGCGCTTAACATCAAGAGACTTAAAGATATCAAATGTTACAGAGGAATTCGTCACATTAAGGGTCTTCCTTTGAGAGGTCAAAAGACTAAGACTAATGCAAGGACTAGAAAAGGACCTAAGAGAACTGTTTCTCGTAAAAAGAAAAAATAGTAGGTAAGGAGGGAAAACAGTAATGGCTAAGCCAAAAAAGGTTTCACGTGTAAAGAGAAGAGAGCGTAAAAACATCGAACGTGGACATGCTCACGTAAAATCTACATTCAACAACACAATAGTGTCTCTTACAGACGTAAAGGGAAATGTCATATCATGGGCGACTGCAGGACAAGTTGGATTCAAGGGATCTAGAAAGTCGACTCCTTTTGCTGCTCAAATGTGCGCAGAAGAAGCTGCAAAAGCTGCAATGATTCATGGCCTTAAGTCTATCGAAGTATTTGTTAAAGGACCAGGAGCCGGACGTGAAGCAGCGATAAGATCTCTTCAAGCGGCTGGACTTGAGATAACAATGATAAAAGACGTTACGCCAATTCCTCACAATGGATGTAGGCCACCAAAGAGAAGAAGAGTCTAGTAGAAACAGGAGGTGTAAATTAATGGCAAGATATACGGAAGCATCGTGCAGACTTTGCCGTAGAGAAGGAATGAAACTATTCCTTAAAGGCGACAGATGCTATACAGATAAATGTGCAATGAAGAGAAGCTATCCGCCGGGACAGCACGGACAAGGCAGAAAAAAATCATCTGAATATGGTATACAGCTAAGAGAGAAGCAAAAGGTTAAGAGGATATACGGAATTCTTGAGACTCAGTTCAGAAATCTTTTTGAAAAAGCTGAAAAGATGAACGGAATGGCTGGTGAAAACCTACTTAGCCTTCTTGAAAGAAGACTAGACAACGTGGTTTACAGAATGGGCCTTGCTAACTCAAGAAAAGAAGCGAGACAATTAGTTAGACACGGACACTTCACAATGAACGGACATAAGGCAAACATTCCGTCAATGGTTGTTGAAGTAGGCGATGTTATAGCTGTTAAAGAAAGGTCAAGATCGTCAGCAAAGCTTAAGTCACTTGTTGAAAACTTTACAAGAGTTGTTCCAAACTGGCTGGAAGTTAACGTAGAAGCAATGTCAGGAAAAGTTGTTTCTCTTCCAACTAGAGAAGATATAGACCTGGAAATAGCAGAACATCTAATTGTAGAGCTATACTCTAAGTAATAAAGTGGCGATATGGCTACCCTCGAAGCATTTAAACCTAATAAGGAGGGGCATTAGATGATTGAAATAGAAAAACCCAAAGTGGAAATTGTCGAGCTCAGCCAGGATGGAAAGTACGGCACGTTCGTAGTAGAACCTTTGGAAAGAGGTTATGGAATCACAATAGGCAATGCCCTAAGAAGAATACTGCTTTCTTCACTTCCTGGAGTTGCAGTAACATCTGCAAAGATAGACGGAGTTCTTCATGAATTTTCGACTATACCCGGAGTAAAAGAGGATGTAACAGAAATGATACTTTCCCTAAAGGAGCTTTCGGCTAAGATTGACGGTGACGGACCAAGGACGCTCATAATCGACGCTGAAGGAGAAGGAGTTATAACTGCGGGCGACATAATATGTCCTCCGGATGTTGAGATACTCAACTCCGACTTGCATATAGCGACTATGGAAAAAGGCTCTAAACTCTACATGGAAATCAATGTGGACAAGGGAAGAGGCTATGTATCTGCAGAAAACAACAAAACAAGCAGCATGCCAATAGGTGTAATACCTATAGATTCAATATACACACCTGTTGAAAAGGTAAGCTATAAGGTTGAAAATACAAGAGTCGGTCAGATAACTGACTATGACAAGCTCATACTCGAGGTATGGACTAATGGCAGCATAAACCCTCAGGAAGGGATTTCGCTGGCGGCAAAAATTCTTGTGGAGCACCTCAATCTGTTCATAGACCTTACTCAGCATGTGGGTAATGTTGAAATAATGGTGGAAAAAGAAGAGGACAAGAAAGAAAAGGTTCTTGAGATGACAATAGAGGAGCTTGATCTTTCAGTAAGATCGTACAACTGCCTCAAGAGGGCTGGAATCAATACTGTGGAAGAGCTCACATCAAAGACAGAAGAAGATATGATGAAGGTTAGAAACTTAGGAAAGAAATCGCTTGAAGAGGTTGATAGAAAGCTTTTAGAGCTTGGCCTGGGTCTCAAACCGAGTGAAGATTAGGCGAAGGAGGTATAGTCATGGCTAAAGAGCGTAAGCTAGGTCGTGTTACAGCTCATAGAAATCTCATGCTTAGAAACCTTGTTACGGACCTTCTAAGAAGTGGAAGAATACAGACTACAGAGACAAGAGCAAAGGAAGTTCGTAGAGTGGCTGAGAAGATGATTACTCTTGGCAAAAGGGGAGACCTTCATGCTAAGCGTCAAGCACTTGCATATGTGCTAGACAGAGCGGTTGTTACAAAGCTTTTCGACGAAATAGCAAAGAATTACACTGAAAGAAACGGTGGATATACAAGAATAATGAAAGTTGGTCCAAGAAGAGGCGATGCAGCTGAAATGGCCATCATAGAGCTAGTATAACATCCAGGGAATTAGGCGCATGCTTAATTCCCATTTTTGTAATGCATGAAGAAATTCATACATTACAAAAGTGGGAATTTTTATATGAAGGTATATTTTAAAATGCCTTTTATTTTTATATAATGGAAATTGAACGTTACTAATGAGCTTATAATACTACACTGGAGAGAATACACATGGAAAATATAATAAGCGTTGAAGGCGTTGAGTTTGAATATGCAAAAGAGGATGGAACGCTAAAGGCTCTTGATGGCATAGACATGGGCATAAGCAGCGGCGAATTCATAGCTGTAATCGGGCATAACGGTTCCGGCAAGTCAACACTCGCAAAGCATCTTAACGCAATACTCAAGCCGACTAGAGGAACTGTAACAGTCAAGGGCATGGATACAAGAGACGACTCGAGGCTTTGGGATATAAGACAGGCTGCGGGTATGGTATTCCAGAATCCTGACAATCAGATAGTGGCCACTGTAGTCGAGGAGGATGTAGCCTTTGGACCTGAGAACCTGGGAATAGAGTCCGGCGAGATCAGAAGGCGTGTCAAGGAAGCTCTTGAAGCTGTCGACATGTACGAATTTAGAGAAAAAGGGCCACATCTGCTCTCGGGAGGACAAAAACAAAGGGTGGCAATAGCTGGAGTAATTGCTATGAAGCCGGACTGCATAATATTTGACGAGTCAACCGCAATGCTCGATCCTTCCGGCAGAATAGAGGTAATGAGCACAATAAGGAAACTCAACAAGCAGGAAGGGATTACTATAATACACATAACTCACTTCATGGAGGAGGCGGTAGACGCCGACCGGGTCATAGTTATGGAGGAAGGACGCATAGTGATGCAAGGAAGGCCGCGCGAGATATTCGTACAGGTAGAGAAGTTAAAGGGCCTGGGGCTTGACGTTCCGTTCATGACGGAGCTTGCGTACGAGCTGGGCAAGGCCGGAATAAAAATTGACAGTGACATACTTACTGTAGATGAGATGGTGAACAGCTTATGTCTATAATAGTTAAGGATTTAGTCCACATATACAACCCCAAAAGCCCTTTTGAAAGCAGGGCCCTCGACGGGGTTAACCTCGAGATCGAAAAGGGAGAGTTCATAGGCCTTATAGGCCACACTGGCTCAGGTAAATCAACGCTCATACAGCATCTGAACGGTCTTTTGAAGCCATCTTCAGGCAGCATAGAGATAAACGGCCTTGACATAACTGCTCAGGGAGTGAACCTTACGAATGTAAGAAAAAAGGTAGGATTAGTATTCCAGTATCCCGAATACCAGCTATTCGAGGAGACTGTGCAAAAGGATATAGCATTCGGCCCTGCAAATTTGGGAATATCGGAAGAGGAAATAGGAGAGCGTGTAAAGGAAGCAATGGAGATTGTGGGCCTTGATTATGAAGAGTTAAAGGACAGATCGCCTTTTGAGCTCTCGGGAGGGCAAAGAAGAAGGGTTGCCATAGCAGGAGTAATCGCTATGAAGCCGGAAGTGCTTATACTCGATGAGCCCACTGCAGGACTCGACCCTAGGGGGAGAGACGAAATATTCTCGCAGATAAAGGCTCTTCACAAAAAATACGCTACGACAATAATAGTAGTGTCGCACAGCATGGAGGACATGGCCAAGCTTGTGGACAGAATAATAGTGATGAACAGAGGTAATGTGGAAATATCGGGAACTCCGCGAGATGTGTTCAAGTATGAGGATAGACTCAAGGAAATTGGACTAGGAGTCCCGTCTGTGCTTGAGCTTGTCAACAGACTAAGAGAACGGGGCTTTGACATAAGGCCTGACATAATAACATTGCAGGAGGCAAGGGACGAGATAGTAAAATACATGAAGGAGCGCGGCAAGCTATGATTAAAGACATCACAATAGGACAATACTACCCTTGTGAATCATTGCTTCACAGGCTTGATCCAAGGGTTAAGATAATAAGCACGTTTGCATTCATGGCATCACTTTTTGTAATAGACTCGTTCATTCCCTATATTGCAGTGTTTGTTTTCTTGGGACTTGCCATAGGGCTCTCGAAAATCCCTCCCGGATATATACTCAAAGGGCTAAAGCCGCTGCTTCCGCTGCTGTTGCTTACGCTCGTAATAAACGTATTTTTGACTCCCGGCAGAATTATTTGGGAGGCGGGAATATTCAAAATCAGCGAGGAGGGAACAAGGCAGGGATTATTCATGGTCATAAGGCTAATGCTGCTAATAGTGGGAACATCCCTGCTTACGCTTGCGACATCGCCCATACAGCTTACTGACGGCATTGAAATACTCCTGAATCCGTTCAAGAAAATCGGGGTACCTGCGCACGAGCTTGCGATGATGATGACAATAGCCTTAAGATTCATACCGACACTGCTCGATGAGACAGACAAGATAATGAAAGCACAGATGGCAAGAGGGGCTGACTTTGAAGGCAAGAATCTTGTAAGCAGGGCAAAAAACATGATACCGCTGCTTGTGCCGCTGTTCATAAGCGCATTTCGAAGGGCAGACGAGCTTGCAATGGCAATGGAGGCAAGGTGCTATAGGGGCGGAGAAAACAGGACAAGGATGAAGCAGCTTGTGATGGAAAAGCGCGACTATGTGGCATACGCGTTTATGGGCGTATATATTGCGTTCATAGTGGCGTCCAGATGGATATGGTAGGCGATCATGAAGAATTTAAGACTAATACTCGAATACAGGGGAACTAGATACGCCGGATGGCAAAAACAAAACAATGCCGTAACTATCCAGGGAAAGCTGGAGGAGGCGATAGAGAAGATTACCGGGGAACGGCCCAAAATATATTCAAGCTCCCGCACCGATGCGGGCGTTCATGCGCTCGGATTGTGTGTCAGCTTTAAAACAAGTACAAAAGTGCCTATGGAAAAGCTGCCGCTGGCATTAAACAGCGTGTTACCGCATGACATTGCAGTTGTCAGCGCTGCTGAGGCGGATATGGATTTCCACGCCAGGTTTAGTGCAAAGGGCAAGAAGTATATATACAAAATCCACAGCAGGGCTGCAAGGTCGCCTATACACAGGGGCTTTGCATGGCATGTGCCGCGAAGACTTGATTTTGAGGCGATGCAGGAGGCTGCTGCGCATTTTGTGGGAAAGCACGATTTTAGCGCATTTAAATCTACTGGTGGATCTGAAAATACGAGCATCAGGACAATACATTCAGCAGAGCTAATAAAATCAGGCGATATTCTGGAGCTGCACATCAGCGGAGACGGATTTCTCTACAACATGGTAAGGATAATTGCGGGAACGCTTGTATATGTGGGGCTTGGCAAGATTGAGCCGCAAGAAATCCCAGACATAATAAGCTCGGGGGACAGGACGAGGGCAGGCAAGACTGCGCCGCCGGAGGGACTTTTTTTGAGCGAAGTGTATTACTAATTTTTTCTTGACATGTATGCAATGATATATTAAAATAATATGGTATGTTATTATAATAGACCACACAGCCCCGGAAGCTATTATATATAATGATAAAATGAGTATCATTAGGAATGTAAGTAAGGAGGGAAATGTATGAAATCTTATGTAGCTAAGCCAAGCGAAGTTCAAAGAAAATGGTACGTAGTTGACGCTAAGGGAAAGACTCTTGGACGTCTTACTTCTCAAATAGCAATGGTACTAATGGGAAAAAACAAGCCGACATACACTCCGCATGTTGATGGAGGAGACTTTGTAATAGTTCTCAATGCGGGTGAAGTTAAGCTTACTGGTAAAAAGCTTGATCAGAAGCTTTACAGATACCACACAGGCTATGTTGGAAACCTTCAGGAAATACCATACAGAAGAATGATGGCAGAAAAGCCTGAAGAAGTCATAATGCACGCAGTTAAAGGAATGCTTCCAAAGAATAAGCTTAGAAGCAGAATGATGACAAGACTTAGAGTTTATACAGGCTCGGTTCACGATCACGAAGCTCAAAAGCCAGAAGCACTAAACATATAGTTGCAGATTTTTGCGGAAGAAGGGAGGACTTTTAGATGGCAAGCGTACAATTTTACGGAACTGGAAGAAGAAAGCATGCAGTTGCTAGGGTTAGACTTATTCCAGGCGAAGGAAAAATAACAATAAATAAAAGAGATTTGGATGAGTATTTCGATTATGAAACGCTTAAGACTGAAGTTAAGCAGCCTCTAGTAATAACTGAAACGGAAGGAAAATATGACATATTCGTTACAGTAGAAGGCGGCGGATTTACAGGACAGGCAGGTGCTGTAAGACACGGACTGTCTAGAGCTCTTTTAAAGGCAGATGCTGAGCTTAGACCAGTACTTAAGGAGGCTGGATTCCTAACTAGGGATGCTAGAATGAAGGAAAGAAAGAAATACGGACTCAAAGCAGCAAGAAGAGCTCCGCAGTTCTCAAAGAGATAATATGCTCTATATGGACCCCAATAGTATTGGGGTCTTTTTTATTGCCTTTGTTTCCAAATAGAGGTACTATAATAGAGATGTGTCATGTAGATATATTGATAAAATCCCACAAAAGACTGTGGATAATGTGGATAACATCCATAGAGATAAGCATTTGGAATATGTCTAAGTGCCAGTGCCTCCGAACTTATCCACATTATTTTCCACACAGGACAGATTTTTCAAGATATGAATATATTCTAAATGTATTTTATGATTTGATGGAGGGAAAAATGAAGGGAAAACTCTTTGTGATAGAAAGCGGAACGGATTCTAGCGGGAAGGCCACGCAGACGCTTAGGCTCTTTGAAAGGCTCCTGGCGGAAGGCTTCAACGTAAGGAAGGTAGAATACCCAGACTACGAGAGCGACTCGTCAGCGCTTATCAAGATGTATCTTAAAGGGGAGTTCGGCGATAGGCCCGAGGATGTCAACTGCTATGCGGCGTCGGCATTTTATGCTGTGGATAGATACGCTTCATTCCAGAAAAACTGGAGGGAGTTCTATGAGGCCGGTGGGATAGTCATAGCCGACAGGTACACCACGTCGAACATGGTTCACCAGGCTTCAAAGATAGAGGATGAGGCCGAAAAGGAAGAGTATCTTGAGTGGCTTGTGGATTTTGAGTTTGAAAAATTCAGGCTGCCTGAGCCTGACGAGGTGATTTTTCTTGATATGCCCCCGAGCGTGAGCATCGAGCTCATGAGGGAGAGAAATAACAAGTTCACGGGCGAGTCTGAAAAGGACATCCATGAAAAAAGCTGTGACTATCTTGTAAAGACATATGAAAATGCACGCCAAATAGCAAGCAAATACGGCTGGAAGTCTGTAGACTGCGTCAGGGAAGGTAATCTAAGGACCATAGATGAAATACACGATGAAATATACAGCTGCATAATAGAAGCTATACATAAGGCTTAGGCTGCTGATTTTAAGCAGATATTTATATGTAAACTTATGATATAATAGAGAGTAAAATGCATGCAATTTGTTGGAGGAAACAGTTCAAATGAGCTTTGATACTATTTTGGGTCAGGAAACTGCCAAGAGGTTTATAATAAATTCGGTTGAAAAAGGCAGGATTAGCCATGCATATCTATTTGAAGGCCCATCGGGGATAGGAAAGAAGACATTTGCCCTGGAGTACGCCAGGCTGCTGCTCGAAGGCAAGGAGCCTGGCAATAGCCCGGACTTTTGCATGCTAGAGCCTGACGGGGCGTCCTTCAAGATAGCTCAGATAAGGAGCCTGTGCCAGGACATACTTATAAGGCCGTATGGGAAAAGAAAGGTGTATTTGCTTGATGAGGCAGACAAGATGACAATTCAGGCGCAAAACAGCCTTTTGAAGTCTCTTGAAGAGCCTCCTGAATACGCAGTTATAATATTGCTGTGCAAAAACTCGTCGGTGCTGCTGCCTACAGTGGCTTCGCGATGCGAACTTGTGAGATTTTTTCCTCTCTCACAAAAGCAGGTGCAGGGATATCTGGTTGAATCCAAGCAGCTCTCCTGCGAGAGAGCTCATGCAATAGCGGCGTTTTCAAACGGGATTCTTTCAAGGGCTCTCAACCTCATAGAGTCACAGGAATTTTCGGATTTCAGGGAAAAGACAGAACGGCTCATAGAAACATTACTGGCAGGGAATACGGTCAATATATTTTCGCTCTCATCATTTTTTGAAAGCAACAAAGACGGTGCAGACGAGATACTAGACATAATAGCCACATATTTCAGAGATATGGCACTTATAAAGATGGATTGCGACAAAGATTTCATAATAAATCTCGACAGACGAGATTTTATCGACAGCGTGGGGGACAAATTTTCAACAGGTCAGATACTTCGAATAATAGAAGAATTGGACAACTGTAAAAAGAGGCTTAGGAGTAACTGCAACCTTGCCATTAGTGTCCAGGCCATGCTTTTAAATATACAAGAGGTGATAAGATGGTAAAAGTCGTTGGAATAAGATTCAAAAAAGCCGGCAAAATATATTATTTTGACCCTAATGAATTCGAGCCGCTTGAGGGCCAGCATGTTATAGTTGAGACTGTCAGGGGCCTTGAGTTTGGTAAAATAGTCGTGGGTGTCAAGGAGGTTGAGGATTCTGAAATAATATCTCCTCTCAAACCAATAATAAGGATAGCCACAGACGAAGACATATATGCAAATCAAAAGAACAAGGAAGATGCCATGCTGGCATTCCAGGTTTGCAACGATAAGGTAAAAAGCCATAAGCTTGACATGTACCTTATAGACTCTGAATATACATTTGACAGAAACAAGCTCATATTCTATTTCACGGCTGAAGGCAGGGTGGATTTTAGAGAACTCGTTAAAGATCTTGCCGCTGTATTCAAAACCAGAATAGAGCTAAGGCAGATTGGCGTAAGGGACGAGGCAAAATCATTGGGAGGCCTTGGCTGCTGCGGAAGGTCGCTTTGCTGTGCGACATGGCTTGGCGATTTTCAGCCGGTATCCATCAAGATGGCCAAGGATCAGAGTCTTTCACTCAACCCAACCAAGATATCGGGAGTCTGCGGCAGGCTGTTTTGCTGCCTCAACTACGAGCATGCGACATATGAGGAAACACTCGGTAAAATTCCTCCTGTAAATTCAATAGTAATGACTCCTTTTGGAAAGGGAGTCGTATCAGCTGTGGATATACTGGGAGAAAGGCTCAATGTATTTCTGGACGAAGCAAAGGAGCTTAGGAAATTCGAGCTTCATGAAATAAAGCTGATAGAAGCGCCTAAAAAGAGCAAGGGCAAGCAGGATTCAATTGATGCGGAGCTTGCAAAAGAGCTGAAGCAGCTTGAGAGCGATAAATAATTCATAAAAAAGCGGTCATGCCGCTTTTTTTAATTGAATTTGAATATTGTCTGGATTAAAATTTTATGGAGGCGTGTATGGCCATTTAAAGGCTGGATATGCCATCAATATTATGGAGTAGATATGGACATGGATATAGAGATTAAGGATAACGAGAGAATAGACGACCTGCAGGTAAACGGCCTGCGGATAATACAGGATACCGGCGGATTTTGCTTTGGCGTTGATGCCGTGCTGCTTGCCAATTTTACAAAGGCAAAAGCAGGCGAGAGAGTTGTTGACCTTGGAACGGGCACAGGCATAATACCGATACTAATAGCGGGAAAAAGCAGTGCCGCGAGCGTTTTGGGCGTGGAGATTCAAGCGGAGGTAGCAGACATGGCAAGGCGCTCTGTGGAGCTAAACGGCCTTGAGGAGCGAGTTGAAATAATAAATATGGATATTAAGGACATACCAACGCGCCTGCAGCTCAATACGTTCCATGTGGTAACATCGAACCCCCCGTATATGCATCCTGCCGGTGTGAAGAATCCGAATGATAAGAAGGCCATATCGAGGCATGAGATAATGTGCTCGCTCGAGGATGTCATCTGCATGGCGTCAAGGCTCTTAATGAGCGGAGGCAAGTTTTTTATGGTTCACAGGCCTACAAGGCTGGCGGATATAATATGCCTTGCCAGAAGCTATAAGCTGGAACCAAAGCAGATAAGGTTTGTGCATCCGAGTGCCGGCAAGAGTCCCAACATGATGCTGATTCAATTTACAAAGGGAGGCAAGCCGGAGCTAAAGATACTCGAGCCTCTTTATATTTATGAAGCCTCAGGCGAATATACCCGCCAGATAAGGGACATATATTCAAGTGAGAGCATAGGGGTGATATAGATATGAACGGCAAACTTTATATATGCGCAACACCAATTGGAAATCTGGAGGACATAACCCTGAGAACATTGAATGTACTCAAGGAGGTCGACATAATAGCAGCAGAGGATACAAGAAGGACAATAAGGCTGCTTAATCACTATGGCATATCGAAGCCACTTATGAGCTATCACGAGCACAACAAGTTCTCTAAGGGAAGCGAAATGATTGCAAAGCTACTTGAAGGCCAGAATATCGCGCTTGTATCGGATGCGGGTATGCCCGGGATATCTGATCCGGGAGAAGACGCTGTGAGGCTTGCAATAGAAAATGGAATAGAAGTCGAGGTGCTTCCCGGTGCCAGTGCGTTTGTGACCGCGCTTGTAGGCTCAGGACTTCCAACAGGAAGGTTTCTTTTCTTTGGATTTTTGAGCAGGGACAAAAAGGAAAGAAGAGCGCAGCTAGAAGAGCTCCGATATGAAAAAGCCACAGTGATATTATACGAGGCTCCTCACAGGCTTTTGCACACGCTTTCCGACATGCTTGAAGGCTTGGGCAACAGAAGGGTATGCATATCAAGGGAGCTAACTAAGTTGCATGAAGAAAATATCAGAACCAGCCTGCAGGATGCAATCGGGCATTTTTCGAAAAATCAGCCGCGGGGTGAATTTGTACTCATAGTGGAGGGGTCTAAAGAGGAAAAAAAGATTGAAGATGACATTACTGAAGGCATGGGCCACAGGGAGTATGTAGAGTATCTAATGGATGCACAGGGTATGGACAAAAAAGAAGCGATAAAAACTGTCGCAAAAAAAAGAGGAATTGCAAAAAATGATGTATATAAGGAAGTGCACGATATATAGAACGCACGGAAAATTTAAACCATATTATAACCGCCACTTTACAAAATGAATTGAAAAGCGAAATAAAAAAGGCAGACAAGCGTCTGCCTTTTTTCTACAGATTTGAAATGTTGTTTAGACATTCAGGGCATATATTCTTGCCCTGGTATACCTTTATGTCCTTTGCATTTCCGCAGAAAATGCAGGCTGGCTCATACTTTTTAAGTATTATTGACTCTCCGTCAACGTAGATTTCAAGAGCGTCCTTTTCTGCAATTGACAGATTTCTTCTAAGCTCTATTGGTATTACTATTCTTCCCAGTTCGTCTACTTTTCTTACAACTCCTGTAGATTTCAAATTAAAACCCTCCTCATGATATAGCATTTTTCGACAAAATAAGCTAATTAAATAATAACAATATTGGCAATAAAAGTCAACATTTATTTTATAATTGCCATAATTTTATTTGAAAATTTTATTAACAAACTGACGTTATTCTCCCTTTGAGTCGTGGAGCATCTGTCTTTTGAGAAGCCAGAGCTTGTTTGAAAGGTCTACCTTGTATGTTTCAGGTGAGGATATGCGCTTGTAATGTGCGCCCAAGGTTTCCATTTCGCTTTTTACAAAATCACGTATCTCCATAACGCGGCGTTTCTTGTAGGTGCATTTGCCGCCGACAAAGAGGGGTTTTAGAAGTTCGCGCACGGAGTAATTGGTGAACGTCTTCTTTTTCCAGTTGTACACAGGATGGAATATGGTAAGAGGCTTCTTGGTATCTATTTCTTCGTCTTCAAGCATTATAAGGTCAGCCTCTGCCTGGCCTTCGCCTGTGAATATCCGCACAACCTTTTTGAACCCCGGATTCGTAATCTTCTCGGGGTCTTCCGATATTTTTATCTTTGGAACCAGTTTTTCTCCGTCAGATGCAGCGCAAAGCTTGTAAACTCCGCCCAGTGAAGGGCAGTCGCTAGAGGTTATTAGCTTTGTGCCAACACCCCAGGAATTAATGTCACAGCCCATATTTTTGAGCTCCTGCACCCTGTATTCGTCAAGGTCATTTGATGCGGTTATCGAAATGTCGCTGTAGCCTGCCTGAGAAAGCATAAGCCTGGACATCCTGGAAAGATAAGCCAGGTCGCCCGAGTCTATTCTTATGCCCATTGGCTTGTGGCCTTGCTTTGTTATCTCGTCGAATACCTTTATTGCATTCGGAAGTCCGCTGCTGAGCACGTCGTATGTGTCTACGAGCAGCATTGCCTTGTCCGGATAAGAGCGCGCATAAGCCATAAAGGCGTCATATTCGGAGTCGAATTTTTGTATCCAGCTGTGAGCATGCGTTCCGGCTACTGGTACGTCAAACATCTTGCCGGCAAGCACATTGGAGGTTCCGTTGCAGCCGCCTATGATTGCGGCGCGGGATCCGTATATGCCGGCATCCGGACCCTGAGCTCTTCTAAGACCAAACTCCAATACGGGATCACCCTGGGCTGCATGGCATACCCTGGAGGCCTTTGTGGCAATAAGCGACTGAAAGTTGATTATGTTGAGCAGCGTTGTTTCGATCAGCTGAGCCTGGAAGAGAGGAGCCTTTACCCGTATTATGGGTTCTCCGGGGAACATGAATGTGCCTTCCTCTACTGCGTATATGTCACCTGTAAATTCGAAGTTCTCAAGCATGTCGAGGAATTCGGGAGTAAAAAGACCAAGTTCTCTTAGGTATTTTATATCTTCAGGGTTGAAATGAATCCCATTTATGTAGTCCACAAGCTGCTCTATACCGCAAACTATTGTATAGCCTCCCGAGGATGGGTTTCGTCTGAAAAACATGTCAAAGACAACGATGTCGTCTTGAATGCCTTCATTGAGATAACCATTCATCATGGTGAGTTGATAAAGATCGGTAAGAAGTGTTAGATTTTTCATGAGCACCACCTTTGTAAATTTGCTCGATAATTATTTTTATGTCAAAAAAACATACAAAGTCATTATAACACAAAAAGCAAAATTCAATTAAACCAATGTGTGAGGCGTCATTATATTGCTCAAAGAGGTCAACGCACAAAAAGGCCAGCTTGATTGTTTTTCAAGATGAGTGTGATATAATATAAACGAGAGAATGCAGCGCAGGAGTGATTGATGTGGATTATATTGTAGTTTGTGATTTCGACGGTACGATTACGCTGAAGGATACATGCTTCGAGCTTGTTAAAAGCTATGCAGTGGATGACTGGAGGGCGCTTGACAGGCTCTGGCAGGAGGGCATACATGATGCAAGTCATATAAGCCAGATGCTGCTTGACATGATAAAAATAACGCCGGCTGAGCTCGAGAGATTTTCAAGAAGCATGGAAATTGATCCTTACTTCAAGGAGTTCAAGGATGAGCTTGCCTCTGCCGGAATAGAGCTGTATATTGTAAGCGACGGGTACGACCTGCTGATAGATCCCGTGCTTTTGCAAAACGATCTGGCAGGAATAGAATGCTTTTCAAATCAGATAAAATTCGAGCCTTCGGGGCTTAAAGGATATTTTCCAAACAAAGGCAGGAATTGCAGCAAATGCGGGAGCTGCAAGTTTGAAATAATTAAACTCCTAAAGACCGGCAGGAAGGTTATATACGTGGGAGATGGTCATTCAGACAGATGCGCAGGACTAGTTGCAGACATAATATACGCCAAGGGAGACCTGGCAAGTCTGCTAAAGGAGCAAGGCATTGCCTTTGTGGAATATAGCGATTTTTCGGATGTTCTGAGCCATATGAGGGCCAATATTTTAAAGCTGCTTATTGACATAGAATAAAAAATGCTATAACATTTTAGAAAGCAATAAAACAAGAAAAGGCAGTGAAGGGAAGAGTAGGCAGGCAAGTCCTTTATAAGAGAGCCGGATAAGGTGAAAGCCGGCAAGGAACTATATGCTGAATATGGCCCCGGAGCCCTCCGCCCGAGATGATTCAGGGCGGAACGCATAAGGCACGTTATAGCCTGATTGAGGCTTTTGGGCAATGCCCAAACAGCAAATAGGGTGGTACCGCGGAGAATATTCGCCCCTGGACATTGTTCAGGGGCGTTTTTTATTGAACAAATCAGAATATACAATTTGACAATAAAGGATTTAGGGTAAGTAGTGACTAAGTTGATTTTTAAAGGAGGAGCAAAAATGAGCAATAAGACTTTTTATGTAACAACGCCAATATACTATCCAAGCGGCAAGCTTCACATAGGGCACACATACACCACGGTAGCTGCAGACGCAATTGCCAGATTCAAAAGGTTCACAGGATATGATGTAAGGTTCCTTACGGGCACTGACGAGCACGGACAGAAGATACAAAAGACAGCGGAGGCGCAGGGTCTTGAGCCGCAGGCATATCTTGACGGGATGGTTGAAGACATCAAGAGGCTCTGGAACAGGATGGAGATATCTTATGACGATTTTATAAGAACTACAGAGGACAGGCACAAGGTAGCCGTCCAAAAGATATTCGAAAAGCTGTATGCAAAAGGAGACATATACAAGAGTGAATACGAAGGCTGGTATTGCACGCCTTGCGAGAGTTTCTGGACACAGACTCAGCTGCTTGAAGGCAACAAGTGTCCTGACTGCGGAAGGGAAGCCCAGCTTGCAAAGGAAGAGGCCTATTTCTTCAGGCTTTCAAACTACAAGGACAGGCTGATAGAGCACTTTAAGAGCAATCCAAAGTTCTGCTACCCGGAGGCCAGAAAAAATGAGATGCTCAGCAACTTCCTGAATGAAAATCTTGAGGACCTTTGCGTATCCAGAACAACTTTCGACTGGGGAATAAAGGTGCCTTTCGATACAAAACACGTTGTATATGTGTGGCTTGACGCGCTGTGCAACTATATAACGGCGCTGGGTTTCATGTCTGACGACGATAGCGAATACCAGAAATACTGGCCGGCAAATGTGCAGCTTGTAGGCAAGGAGATAGTTAGGTTCCACTCAATAATATGGCCGGCTATACTGATGGCTCTTGATGTTCCGCTGCCCCAGCAGGTCTTCGGCCACGGCTGGATACTGTTTGGGGACGACAAGATGTCAAAATCAAAGGGCAACATAGTATATCCTGAACCGCTGATAGAAAGATATGGAATAGATGCCCTCAAATATTTCCTCCTGAGAGAATTCACATTCGGCAAGGACGGCAGCTATACAAACAGGAATTTCCTTGGCAGGCTCAACTCCGACCTTGCAAACGACCTTGGAAACCTTGTGAGCAGAACAGTGACAATGATAGAAAAATACAGCGACTCTGAAGTGCCATCTCCAAAGGTAAAGGGCGGGGTGCACGACGAGCTCTCTATCGAGGCAATACGTGCATACTCGGAATTTGAGGGTCAAATGGACGAGCTGCAGTTCAGCGAAGGGCTAGAGAGTATATGGAAGCTCATAAGAAGGACGAACAAATATATCGACGAGACTATGCCTTGGGCGCTGGCAAAGGAAGAAGGCAAGAAGGACGAGCTTGACACAGTGCTCTACAATCTCGCCGAGGCAATAAGGATAGTCGGGGTGCTAATTAGCCCTCTAATGCATGTGACTTCAAAGAAGATATTCGAGCAGCTGGGAATAACAGGGCAGCAGGAGCTTCTGACTTGGGAGAGTGTTCAGGAGTTTGGAAAGCTAACGCCAGGCACACGCGTATCAAAAGGCGAGATACTGTTCCCAAGGCTTGATATCGACAGCGAAATAGCCGCTCTTGAAGAGATATTTGCGCCAAAGGGCGAAGAGGCGGGGCAAAAGCCACTCGAGCACAAGGAAGAAATAACTATAGACGACTTTGACAAGCTAGAGCTCAGAGTGGGCGAGATAGTGGATGCCCAGAAGCATCCAAAGGCCGATAAGCTCCTTGTATTGCAAATCAAGCTTGGCAGCGAAAAGAGGCAGATAGTGTCGGGAATCTCGAAGCACTACAAGCCAGAGGAGCTTATAGGCAAGCATGTGGTTGTGGTTTGCAACCTAAAGCCAGTCAAGTTAAGGGGAATCGACTCCCAGGGCATGATACTTGCGGCGGTAAATGACGACGAGAATAAGCTTGTGCTGCCTGCGGTAGAAGGAATAGAAAGCGGATGCGAGGTGTCTTAATTGCTGTTTGATACTCACGCCCATATTACCGACGAGAAATACGATGCGGACAGAGATGATTTGCTTGAAAGGCTGGGGCAATCAGATGTTAAATATATAGTAAATCCGGGAGTCGATATACCATCGTCTGTGAAAGCCATAGATCTGGCTAAAAGATACGAGTTCCTATATGCCGCCATAGGGATACATCCTCATGAGGCCGCAGGCGCAGACGAAGAGAGCATGAATGTGTTAAGGGAGCTTTCCAAATGCGAAAAGGTGGTTGCGATAGGGGAGATAGGGCTCGACTACTACTACGAGTTTTCCCCGAAGGATATTCAAAAGGAAGTGTTCAAAAGGCAAATTGAGCTTGCAAATGAAACCGGACTGCCTATAATAGTTCATGATCGCGACGCGCATGCCGACACTTTTTCAATCATAAAAAAATACAAGGCTCCGGGCACAGGCTGCGTGCTACATTGCTACTCTGGAAGCAAGGAGATGGCCCTTGAATACGTAAAGCTTGGATGTTATATTTCAATAGCAGGGCCTGTTACGTTCAAGGGGAACAACAAGACGGCAGAAGTGGTCAGAGAAATCCCGCTTGAGAGACTTTTAATCGAGACGGATTCGCCGTATCTCACTCCCGTACCGTTCAGGGGCAAGCGCAACGATCCCACCAAGGTCGAGCACGTTGCGGCCATGATAGCTCAGATAAGAGGGCTGTCATACGAGCAAGTATGCCAGAAGACGAGTGAAAATGCTCTTAGATTCTTCAATATAAAGAAATAATAAGAATATGGCATAAAAGCCAAAAAGGGCTGTTGCAAAACCAACATATAGAGTCGGTTAGCAGCAGCCCTTTATATTTAATAAGTGGTAGCAAAGCAAATTAATAAGCGTTGATCTTGGATGGTGAGAATTTTTCGATAACACCAGTTATTTTTTCAAGCTCATCATCAGGACATTCTACTATAAGCATAAGCTGTCCTCTCTTGCCCTCTTCAGAAATCCTCTCCTTCTCATCAAGCTTATGGTTTGCCACGAGGAATCCGGCAAGGCTTCCGGTTGCAGCGAATGCTATAAGTAGTACAACAATTGAGTTGTGTACAGCTTCGAAAAGCCCCTGTGTATATCCTACAGACACAAGCACTCCTACAGCTATACCTGCAAGAGATCCTATTTTGATAGCTGTTCTGCGCCTTTCATCTTTTTTTACCTGTACCTCGTCCTTGTCTTTTGTGTATTCATGCTGAGCAACAGTATAAGCCTTTGTGTTTTTTGAAGCCACCTTTCTAATTTCTGCTAGGCACTTTGACGCTTTTTCTGGTTCATCAAAGAATGCTAAGATGTTCGACATATTGGCCATGTGATTTCCCCCCTATATTTTATATCTCCCACATTTCAAAAATATACCCATATATACAAAATGAAAACATCAATAAAAATATCAAATTATAAAAATAAAACAATACAACATTCTAAAGGCTATTTCAGACCCTTCTTAAATCAATGAAAAAATCCGGAATTAGTGGGGTATAGCGCTTCCCCTTTTGTGGTGGCTTATGATAATTATACCCACATTTTGAAAAATAAAAAACCATTTCGGTTTGACAAGGCGTAAAAAATGAAATAAAATGAGTCAAGGCCTATATATCAGGAGGTGATTATATGAAGTCAAGACTTGACATGCTAAAAAAATGGCATGTATGTGTGTTGGCAGTAGTGCTCCTTTTATCGATTTCTATAGGGATATATGACCTAAGCAACAAAAAGGTTACAATAATAGTCGACGATAAAAAAATCGAAGCATCAACTTTTTCAAAAGATGTAGCGGGTCTTTTGGAGGAAAAGGGAGTAAAGCTTTCAAAAAATGACAAGGTAAGCCCATCACTCGATGAAAAACTTTCAGACGGAATGGACGTTAAGGTTTACAGAGCGTTTGAGGTCACGCTCAGCATTGATGGGAAGACAAATGCGGTATACACTGCGGCAGACACAGTAGAAAAGTTCATAAGGCAGCAGAATATAAAGCTGGGAGAAAAGGACAAGGTTGATCCGTCGCTTGGGAGCAGCTTGAAGCCGGGCTCATCGGTTAAGATAGTAAGAGTTGAGATGAAGCAGGTTCAAGAGAGCAAGGAGATACCATACAAGGTTACTGTCGTGGGAGATGATTCCCTGGAGGCTGGCAAAACAAAGGTAGTGCAAAAAGGCAAGGCCGGCCAAAAGAGCGTAACTTACGAAATTGTGCTTGAAGACGGAGTTGAAGTCGACAAGAGACTTGTTGGCGAAAAGGTGGTTTCGATGCCTTCGGAGGAGCTTGTGAAGCGAGGGACAAAAAGCTTTGTACTCACATCGAGGGGAGAAAGCAGGGACTTCAAAAGAGTCATAAACATGGTGGCCAGCGCATATACGGCAGGCTATGAAAGCACAGGGAAAAACCCTGGCGACAGAAATTATGGAATAACAAGGAGCGGAACACGGGTAAGGCCAGGAGTAGTTTCCGTGGATCCAAGAGTAATACCGCTAGGTTCAAGGCTCTATATAGAGCCAATGGGAATTTATTGCATTGCAGAGGACACAGGCAGCGCAATAAAGGGGAACCGAATTGACATATACATGGAGAATCTGAGCGATGCGAGAAGCTTCGGAAAGAGAAATGTAACAGTCTATTTGCTTAAATAATATTGATGCAAGGCTAAAAAATGTTATAATTAACTCTATAGAAAAGGATGTGGAAAGGCTCAGGCCTTTCCATTTCTATTGTTAAGAGGTGGTTTTTTGATAAAGGAAATAATAGTGGTAGAGGGCAAGTCCGATATATGCGCCGTAAGAAGGGCTGTAGAGGCAGAGCTTATAGCAACAGGCGGATTTGGATTTCCAAGCGGAGTGGAAGAGCGTATAAGGGCGGCTGCAAACAGTAGGGGCATAATAGTGTTTACAGACCCCGACTTTGCAGGTGAGAAGATAAGAAAGAGAGTTTCGAAAATAGCGCCAGGCTGCAAGCATGCATTCCTTCCGAGAGAAGAGGCCACATATAATGGCGATATTGGAATAGAAAACGCCTCCCCCCAGAGCATACTAAGGGCTCTTTCAAAGGTCAGAAGTGAGCTTGAAACCCCGGGGAGCGAGTTTTCGAGGATGGACCTGCTGCGCAGTGGTCTCGATGGAGATGCAAATGCATCCGCAAGGCGAGACAGGCTGGGTGCGGTTCTTGGGATAGGCTATGGCAATGCAAAGCAGTTTTTAAACAGACTAAACAGCTATGGAATAAAGCGGGAAGAGTTTGAGCTTGCCATGTTTGAGCTCGGGGAGGAGTAGTATGGACAGGCTTTCTATGCCAAAGGTTACAAAGGATATAGTTCAAAAATACGGATTCAAGTTTTCAAAATCGCTCGGCCAGAATTTTCTTGTGGATTCAAACGTGCTTCTCAAGATTGTAGACGGAGCCCAGATAGAAGAGGGCGACTGTGTTTTAGAAGTGGGCCCGGGCATAGGCACGCTCACAAGAGAGCTTTCAAAGCGCGCGGACAAGGTGATAGCTATTGAGATAGACAAGAATCTCATCCCGATACTCAGGGAGACTCTCTCGGACAGGGAAAACGTGGAGATAATAAATGAAGACATACTCAAGCTGGATATAAAAAAGCTCATAGAAGAAAAGTTCGAGGGCAAGAGGGTCAAGGTAGTAGCAAACCTTCCTTATTATATAACTACGCCTATAATAATGAGATTTCTTGAAGAGAATATACCTGTCAAATCGATCGTAGTAATGATACAAAAAGAGGTTGCCCTGAGGATGAACGCGCAGCCTTCGACTAAGGACTATGGTTCTCTTTCAGTGGCCATACAGTTCTACTGCACGACAAGTATTGTAGCAAATGTGCCCAAGACGGTATTCATGCCTCAGCCAAATGTGGACTCAACAGTAATAAGGCTCGATCTGCTGGATGAACCTCCATGCAGCGTAAAAGACAGGGATATGTTCTTTCGTGTGGTCAAGGCCTCTTTCTCGAAGAGGAGGAAGACGCTTCTTAACTGCATTTCAAGCTCGGAGCTTGGAATATCAAAGGATGACGCATTTAAAGTGATATCCGGCGCAGGAATAGATGAAAAAAGAAGGGGTGAGACCCTTACAATACACGAATTTGCAGCTCTCTCCAACGAAGTGTATGATTTCTTGGAGTCTGTAAAGCCATAAAAAAAATGCCGAAAATTGATTTCGGCATTTTTTTTGGTAGTCTATTTGTCTTTGAATATTATGTCGTTTATCCTGTTGATATCTCCCGCACCCATTGTTATTACGATGTCGCCTTCGCTGGCATGTTCAAGCACATATGAAGCAATCTCTTCAAAGCTGGAGATATAATTGACGTTTTTATTCCTATCTGAAAGCCTCTTGAAAAGGTCGGTTGAGTGTATCTCTCCATTGTCAATCTCTCGGGCGGCGTATATGTCCGTTATTATTATATTGTCGGCGTCGTCAAAGGCGTTTGAAAATTCCTCGAGTAGCAGTTTTGTCCTGGTGTAGGTATGAGGTTGGAATATGCACCATATTTTACCCTGCGTGGCACGCCTTGCCGCCGAAAGTGTGGCCGTTATTTCGGTGGGGTGGTGGGCATAGTCGTCTATGAATTTTATGCCGCCTATTGAACCCATATGCTCAAATCTTCTGCCCACGCCGCTGTATACACCTATTGCAGAATTTATGTCGTCTGGAGCTATGCCGCATACATATGAAGTTATTATAGCAGCGCATGAATTGAGTACGTTGTGAACTCCAGGAACTCCAAGTGAGAATTTTCCCAGAATAGAACCTCTCAACGACAGCAAGAATGAGGCACATCCATTATTGTCAAACTCAAGATCTGATATCACTGCGTTGTTTGACTTGTCAAAGCCATAGCTTATGATTTCGCCCCTGATTTTCAGGGAGTTTTCTGCAAGCATGTCACTTATGTTCTCGTCGTCACCGTTTACTATCACGTGGCCGCCTTCAGGCACTAGCGCAGCGAATTTTGCAAACGAGTCCTTTATATGGTCTATGTCCCTGAAATAGTCCAGGTGGTCGGCGTCTATGTTGGTTATTATGGCTATAGTCGGATGGAACTTGAGAAAGCTGTCCACATATTCGCAGGCCTCGGTTATAAAGTGCATGGAACCGCCCACGCGCACATTGCCGCCTATGTGGGGAAGGTTGCCGCCCACAAGTATTGTGGGGTCAAGATTGTTCATGTTGAATACAACTGAAGTCATAGATGTCGTACTTGTCTTGCCGTGGGTTCCCGCTATGGCTATGCAGTTGGAAAAATCCTTCATTAAAAGACCAAGAAATTCAGCGCGATCCATGGTTTCAATTCCAAGGCTCCGTGCTTCAACAAGCTCCTCGTTATCAGGCGATACGGCAGCAGTATATACTGCAATGTCAGTGCCTTCCTGGATGTTTTCAGATTTTTGACCTATGTATATTTTCGCTCCCGATCTTTCAAGACTAGCGGTGATGGCAGAGCTTTTAGAGTCGGAGCCGGATACCTCGTGGCCTCTTTTCAGGCAGATGAAGGCAAGTCCGCTCATGCCTATGCCGCCTATTCCAATGAAATGTATATGCATTTTAATTACCTCCATGAAATGATAAAAAGTGAACATTGAAGCTTGAATGATGCTGAATTTTCGTATATAATGTAAAAGATTAATCTGGCTGCGGAATGTGCACTTTTTTGAGAACATACAAACAAGCACTTTAAATTATAGCACAATATAGCTTGAAAATATAACGAATTAAAATAAAGCGTTTTGTACACTTTCAACACCGGAATTACTTTAAGGAGGAAGCATATGAAATTCAAAAGGAATGAAAGGATC
The DNA here is from genome assembly GCF_000597865.1 of Peptoclostridium acidaminophilum DSM 3953. GTDB lineage: Bacteria > Bacillota > Clostridia > Peptostreptococcales > Peptostreptococcaceae > Peptoclostridium_A > Peptoclostridium_A acidaminophilum. The sequence goes on from NZ_CP007452.1 coordinate 177,320, forward strand.
GGCGGAATAGTTAAAATTCTTTCCGACAGCCCAAATAGAATATTCACACTTAGCTATTTTACGCAAAAATTCAATGCGGCCAAGTCGACTATAAGTGAAGACATACTAATAGTTAAAAATGTATTTGAGAAGCTCAAGCTGGGCAAGGTCATAACTATAGCGGGAGCCGCAGGCGGAGTCAAGTATATACCGAAGGTTTCAAGCGAGGATGCAAGAGAGTTTTTGAGCGAACTTTGCGAGCAGATAAATGACCCGGAAAGAGTTCTGCCCGGCAAATTCCTCTACCTGATTGATATAATATACAGCCCGCAGGTGGTTTCCAAGGTTGGAAAGCTGTTTGCGACATATATAGATTACAGCTCTGCCGATTGCGTGGTTACAATAGAGACCAAGGGCATACCTCTGGCGCTTGCCACGGCAAATGCAATGAATCTTCCTCTTGTAATAATAAGAAAGAACTCAAAGATATCCGAAGGCTCTTCGCTTAGCATAAACTATGTTTCGGCTTCGAATGAAAAGATACAGACGATGTCGCTTTCGCGAAAGTCGCTCAAGGAAGGCTCAAAGGTAATCATTATAGACGATTTCATGAGGGGCGGAGGAACTCTAAAGGGCATGCAGGATCTAATGAGCGAATTCAAGGCTGAAGTGGTGGGCAAAGGAGTCCTCATATCGACAAATGCTCCGGAGAAGAAATTAATTGAAGACTGCATCTCGCTTATGAAGCTTGTAAGGATTGATGCTGGAGAGGTAAAGACAATACCTAACGACGAAATAATTAAATAGATAAAAACCACCAAGCAGCGCGGGCTCGTGAAACTAATAGGGCCTGCGTTTTTTCGCGCAAAAACTTCAGAAAATTTAGAAGTTTCTTGAAGATTTATGAGTTTTTATGTAGAATATAGTTTAAGGCAGTTTAAATATACATATTTCAGCCGGGCATACATATGCTTTTTTGGAGGGAGTGGACAAAATGCAAATCACTGATATTAGAGTCAGAAAGGTTCTTGATGATGGCAAGATGAAAGGCGTAGTTTCGGTAACTTTCGACAACGAGTTTGTGATCCACGACATCAAGGTGATAGAGGGGAAAAATGGCTTTTTTGTGGCAATGCCAAGCAAAAGGCTCAACGAGGGAGGGTTCAAAGACATAGCGCATCCTATAAATATTCAATCAAGGGAAAAATTGCAGGATGCGATACTGAGGGCATACGACGAGGCTAAATCGCTTGCCGAAGTCAGCGCTGACTTTGGCCTGGAATAAATAATAAGGACGTGGAAAAGGAACCTGGCGAAGGTTCTTTTTTTGTGTAAAAAGTCGATATATAAGTATACAATTCATTTAAAAAGTGCTATATTAATTATGGAAATTGTAAATAATGTTAAGACTATAAAACGTACATTATCATATAGGAGTGAACTCAAATGGGCATAAAAGCAATCATACTTGCTGCTGGCAAAGGGACCAGAATGAAGTCAAAGCTTCCAAAGGTCCTGCACAAGGTGTGCGGCAAGGAGATGGTAAACCATGTAATAGATGCATCTCTTGAGGCCGGAGCCAAAAGCAACATCGTAGTGATAGGGCATGGCGGGGAAGCGGTCGGGAACTGTCTGCCCGAGGGAGTCGAGACGGTGGTTCAAGAGGAGCAGCTGGGGACTGGCCATGCGGTCATGATGGCAAATAATTACATAGATGACAGCGATACCATAGTCATTCTGTGTGGAGACACGCCTCTTATAGAAGGTGAAACGATAAAGGCGCTTATTGAATTCCACAGGAAATACGGTTTTGCTGTAAGCGTGCTTTCGGCGCTAATGGAAAATCCAAAGGGCTACGGCAGGATAATAAGGGGAGAAAGCAAGGAGCTAGTTGGAATAGTCGAGGAAAAGGATGCCAGCGAGGAGCAAAGACTTGTATGCGAAATAAACTCGGGGATGTACTGCTTTGAAGGCAAGGCTCTGCGCGAGGCTCTGCTTGAGATAAGAAGCGACAACTCGCAGGGAGAATACTATCTTACGGATGCAGTCGAAATAATAAGAGGCAAGGGCATGACTGCCGGAGCTTTTGCGGGAGCAACGAGTGAGCAGATAATGGGAGTCAACAACAGGCTCCAGCTTTCGGAGGCCGAATGCCTCATGAAAAAGAGGATAAATGAATTCCATATGCTTAATGGTGTCACACTGATAGACCCATTGGCTACTTATATAGAAAGCGGCGCGCTGATAGGCTCTGACACTATAATATATCCTGGAAGCCTAATAAAGGGCAACAGCGTAATAGGCGAAGGCTGCATAGTGGGGCCTGGATGCACTATTGACAGCTCAAGACTTGACGATGGCTGCGAGATTCAAAATTCGGTTATAGTAAAAAGTGCTGTAGGCAGTGGCTCCAAGGTAGGACCATTTGCGTACCTGAGGCCAAACAGCAATATTGGTAGAAATGTTAAGATAGGAGACTTTGTGGAGGTCAAGAACTCCAACATCGGAGACAACTCCAAGGCTTCTCACCTTTCATATATAGGAGACGCTGACGTAGGCGAGGATGTAAACATAGGCTGCGGCACTGTATTTGTCAACTATGACGGCAAGAAAAAATCAAGGGCAAAGGTAGGCGACAGGAGCTTCATAGGCTGCAACACAAATCTGATCGCTCCTGTTGAGCTTGGCGAGAATTCATATATAGCAGCAGGATCAACGATAACTGACAATGTGCCTGGGGATTCATTTGCCATAGCCAGACAGAGACAGACAACCAAGGAAGGTTACTTAAAAGGCGACAAATGGGAAAAAAAAGACTAGACTGCTTGGAAAAATTATTGCTTTAATTTTTTATATAAATTTGGGAGGTTTTTTGAAATGAATTTCAATAGTAGCGGAAATGAAATCAAGGTGTTTACCGGGAATTCCAATCCCGAGCTGGCGCAAAAGATTGCCAAGCTTGTGGGCGTTCCTGTGGGTGATGCTGTAGTTTCTAAGTTCAGTGATGGCGAGATTTCTGTCAATTTCAACGAATCTGTAAGAGGAAGAGACGTATTCCTTATTCAATCCACCAGCGCTCCTGTAAACACGCATATAATGGAGCTTCTTATAATGATAGACGCACTAAAAAGGGCGTCGGCTGGCAGAATAATTGCAGTAATTCCATACTATGGCTATGCAAGGCAAGACAGAAAGGCGAAGGCAAGAGATCCGATAACTGCAAAGCTTGTGGCCGATCTGCTTACTGCGGCAGGAGCGCAAAGAGTGCTCACAATGGATCTGCATGCAGCTCAGATACAGGGGTATTTCGACATACCGGTAGACCATCTCCTGGGTGTGCCGATACTTGCCCAGCACTTCAAGAATCAGGGGCTCAAGGATCTTGTGGTTGTATCGCCTGACCTTGGAAGCGTTACAAGAGCAAGGAATTTCGCGAACCTGCTGGATGCGCCGCTGGCTATAATAGACAAGAGAAGGCCAAAGGCGAATGTTTGCGAAGTTATGAATATAATAGGGGACATAAAGGACAAGAACGTAATACTAGTAGACGACATGATAGATACGGCCGGAACTATAACAAACGGAGCAAATGCTCTAAAGGAGCTTGGAGCAAGAGAAGTATATGCGGCCTGCACGCACCCTGTGCTTTCGGGGCCTGCGATAGAAAGAATAAGAGACTCGGCAATAAAGGAGCTTGTGGTGCTGGATACAATACCTCTGACTGACGACAAGAAGCTCGACAAGATAGTCGTTGAATCGGTTGCGCCTCTATTTGCAAAGGCTATAAAAAAGATATTCCTAAATGAATCGGTAAGCAGACTGTTCGACTAGAGTTTGAACTTGGCGGAGATATTAATTCTCCGCCTTTTGTAGGTTATGGACAATATTGTAAGGAGGAAATTAAGAGTGTTTGTAATTGCAGGACTTGGAAACCCGGGAGGCCAGTACGAGTGTACGCGCCACAACGTGGGTTTTGACGTGATAGACATAATAGCCCATATGCACGGAATAAGCGTAAAAAAGCTAAAGCACAAGGCGCTTGTAGGAGAAGGGTTCATAGGCGGGCAGAAGGTTTTGCTTGTAAAGCCCCAGACCTACATGAATCTGAGCGGGGATTCGCTTGCGGATATATTAAGCTACTATAAGGTGAGCCCGGAGGAGCTTATAGTTGTATACGATGATATAGATACGGATTTTGGCAGGATAAGGATAAGGAAAAAAGGGAGCGCCGGCACGCACAATGGCATGAAATCCATAATTTCTCGCCTTGGCTTTGAAGATTTCCCAAGAATCAGAATAGGAGTTGGAAGGCCATTTGACGGAAGAGATTTGGCCTCTTTTGTGCTTTCGAAATTCGCAAAGGAAGAGATGAAGGAGATTGCAGAAGCAGAAAAGCGTGCTGCAGAGGCTGCAGAGGCAATAATCAGTAGCGGTGTTGAAGCTGCAATGAACAAATATAACGGTTAAAATAGGAGGGCATTCAATGGCTGATATTTTTTTGAGTCCCCTGAAACGATGCTATGAATTCAACCAGATAATTGAAAATGTCAAAGAAGGAAAAAGCCCTGTCCATGTGAATGGACTTGTGCAGAGTCAAAAGGCGCATTTTGGCGCGGGGCTTTTTAAATACAGCGGCATCAAGCAGGGACTGATAATAACCCACAGCGACCTGGAGGCCAAGAAAATATACGAAGACATGAGATTTTATGCGGGCGAAGCCGCGGCATTTATGCCCTGCAGCGACATTTTTTTCTATTCGCTGGAGGCCAGGGACAGGAATGAGGAAGCCAAGCGGATAGATGTGCTAAGGAGACTTGCAAAAGGCGAGAGGATCATTCTTATAAGCAGCATAGACAATCTTATGAGGAAATACGTGCCCAAAAACATTTTTTTTGAGAGCCTGATAGAGGTGAATTCAAACGACACAGTAGACATCGAAGCGCTTTCAAGAAAGCTTGCTGCTTTGGGCTACGAAAGAGAGAGCAAGGTCGAGGGGGTAGGCCAGTTTAGCATAAGAGGCGGGATAATAGACATATTCTCGCCAGGCTTTGAAAACCCCGTCAGAATAGAGCTCTTTGGCGATGAGATTGACTCGATGAGAACATTTGACTCACTAAGCCAAAAGTCGATTGAAAGAGTCGATTCTGTTACAATAGCGCCGGCCAGAGAGGTTATATATGCTCCTGGATTTGACCCGAAGCTTTCAGCAAATATACATGAAACAGCAGGGCTTTCTGAAGAATTATCGGGAAAAATGGAGAAGCTGTCTCAAAGAATTTATTTCGAAGGAATAGAAAACCATATAGACTATATATATGAAAGGCCGAGTACACTCCTTGACTACTTAGGCGCAGAATCGCTAGTCATTATGAATGAACCAGAGCGAGTTCTCCAGAGGGCAAAGAATTTTGCGAGCGAGTTCAGCGAGATATTCGTTGCAAGCCTTGAACGGGGAGAAGCCGGCAGTGAGCAGGGAAACCTTTTGTTTGCAATGGACGATATTCAAGAACGTTTCGAAGGAAAAACGCTCCTGATGCTCGCCACGCTGCCAAAGGATGTCGAAGGCTTCAATAGAGCCTCGGCATACAGCTTTTCGGCAAGAGAGGTTCCAAGCTTTGGCGGCAAGCTTGAAATGGCCGCGGGTGAGATAAAATTTCTGAAGGAAAAGGGCCACAGCATACTAATATCAATAGGCAGCCCTGACAAGGCCAAAGGTCTGCAGGAAATGCTGTCTTCACATTCCATAGAGTGCAGTGTTACAAGTGACAGAAGCTACGCCATAAGGCCTTCGCAGGTTGTAATATCTCCAGGCGATGTGAGCGCCGGCTTTTCTTACCTGGACTGCGCTTTCACACTAGTTACAGACACCGAGATACTCGGGGCTCACAAAAAAACATTCCAGAAGAAAAAGACAAGGTCCAAGAATGCCAGGCAGATTGAAAGCTTCATGGAGCTGGAGATTGGGGACTATGTGGTTCATGAAAGTCACGGAATAGGTAAATACGAGGGTATGAAGCAGCTTGTGGTGGGAGATGTCACAAAAGACTATCTGAGAATAGTATACTCCGCTGGTGACACTCTCTATGTCCCCACAGACCAGTTGGACAAGGTCCAAAAATATATAGGTGGCGAGGGTGAGAGAGTAAAGCTAAGCAAACTTGGGACAAGCGAGTGGAGCAAGGCCAAGGCCAAGGCGCAAAAGGCAGTCGAAGAGATGGCAAAAGAGCTCATTGAGCTTTATGCAAAACGAGAGGGCATGAAAGGCTATCAGTTCGGCGAAGACACTCCATGGCAGTTCGAATTTGAAAACCTCTTTCCGCATGAAGAGACGCAGGATCAAAAAAGAGCCATTGAGGAAGTCAAAAAAGACATGGAGTCCGATGGTATTATGGACAGGCTCATATGCGGCGATGTAGGCTATGGCAAGACTGAGGTGGCCATAAGGGCCGTATTCAAGGCGTGCATGGAATCAAAGCAGGTTGTAGTGCTAGTTCCCACCACCATACTTGCACAGCAGCACTACAACACCTTCAGGGAGAGATTTGAGAAATTCCCCATAAGGGTAGAAGTGTTAAGCAGGTTCAAGACTGAAAAAGAGCAATCGCGCATAGCGGACGACATAAGAAGGGGTCTTGTGGATGTGGTGATAGGCACCCACAGGCTGCTGTCTGATGATATAAAATTCAAGGACCTGGGGCTGCTTGTTATAGACGAGGAGCAAAGGTTTGGCGTAAAGCATAAGGAAAAGATTAAAAGCCTGAAAGCGAGCGTAGACGTACTTGCCATGTCTGCAACGCCAATTCCGCGAACGCTTCACATGTCGCTTACAGGCATACGCGACATGAGTATAATAGAGGAGCCGCCCGAGGAAAGGCATCCAGTCCTGACGTTTGTTGTGGAAGCAAAAGAGAGTATAATTGCAGATGCTATAGAACGTGAAATTTCAAGAGGCGGACAGGTGTTTTTTGTATACAACAGGGTCGGCGGAATAGAGGATATGGCTGCCAGGATAAAAAAGCTTGTGCCTTCCGCGAGGATAGATTTAGGACACGGGCAGATGAGTGCAAGGCAGCTTGAGAATGTAATGATGCGCTTCCTTCAAAGGGAAACTGACGTGCTCGTATGCACCACAATTATCGAAACGGGAATGGACATAGCGAATGCAAACACAATGATAGTTTTCGATGCCGACAAGATGGGCCTCTCGCAGCTATACCAGCTAAGAGGCAGGGTGGGCCGGTCCTCGAGGCAGGGTTATGCATATTTCATATATGAAAAGGATAAGATGCTCACTGAAATCTCGGAAAAAAGACTAAAGGCGATAAAGGAGTTCACCGAGTTTGGCTCGGGTTTCAAAATTGCAATGAGGGACCTTGAAATCAGGGGAGCAGGGAACCTGCTGGGTTCACAGCAACACGGGCATATGTCTGCGATAGGCTACGATCTTTATGTAAAGATGCTCTCAGGTGCTATAAGAAGGCTAAAGGGAGAAGAGGAAAGGCCGGAAGTAGACACTGAAATAGAGTTGAAGTTAAATGCGTACATCCCGCAGGACTATATACAAGATGAGCTGGCGAAGATAGAAATATACAAGAAGATAGCATCAATAGAATCAAAGGATGAAATGTATGAGATAGAAGAGGAAATAGAAGACAGATTCTCGGACATCCCGCTGCCTGTAAGAACTCTTATTATGACCGCATACGTCAAGTCGATGGCTCAAAAACTTGGAGTAAAAGCCATAAAGCATCACAAGGAAAAGATATATATAGAGCCCTACTACATGTTCAAGCCCAAAGAGGAAAAAGAAGATTACAAATTGATTACAGAAATTGCTATGGTCATGGAAAAGATGTTACAATAATATGTCAGCATAAAAATAGAAAGGATGTTAGCTATGAGGAAAATAATGAGCATTTTTATAATTGCCTTACTGTCTATTTCATTGGTTGCTTGCGGCTCTGGAAAATCAGGCGAAAATGTGGCTAAGGTAAATGGCAAGTTTATCACTGCGCAGGATTTTGAAAAGAACCTGGCGCTTACAAAAAAAGGCTATGAAGGACTCTACGGCGAGGAAATATGGACGAAGGACGCCGGAGATGGAAAGACATTCAACGAGCTCATAAAGGAACAGGTGCTTGAAACAATGATATCTGTCGAAGTGCTCTATCAGGAGGCACAAAAGCAAGGCGTAAAAGTTGATGAGTCTGAGGTTGACAAAGCATTGAAGGAGTTCAAGGATAGTGTTGCGGCGAGTGCGGATATGAAGACATTCCTTGAGAAGAGCAAGATAGACGATGAATTTATAAAAAACCAGCTGAGAAAAGAGCTTACAGTTTCGGGACTTGAAGAGAGTTTCAAAGCAGAGCTCAAGCTCACCGATGCAGACCTCGAGGATTACTTCGAAAAGAACAAGGAAAACTACAGGAATCAGCAAGTCAGGGCATCCCACATACTCATCAAGACTGTGGATGACAGCATGAATCCGCTTTCGGAGGACAAGATAAAAGAGCAGGAAAAGCTTGCAAACGAGGTGCTTCAAAAGGCCAAGGCGGGCGACGATTTTGCGGAGCTTGCCAAAACATACTCGCAGGATGAAGGCTCTGCAAAAAACGGCGGAGACCTGAATTTTTTCGGCAAGGGCGTAATGGTGCCTGAGTTCGAAGAGGCTGCGTTCAAGCTTGAAAAAGGCCAGATATCAGAGCTGGTAAAAAGCCAGTTCGGCTACCACATAATAAAGGTGACTGACAAGATAGACGAGATACCTGAGTTCGAAAAGCTTAAGGATTCGATAAAGAGCGAGATGGAACAGAGCAAATACAATCAGTTCGCGACTGAGCTCAACGAAAAGGCTAAGATTGAAAAGCTGCTAAAGGATGAAACGAAGAAGTAGACTCAAATAGAATTGGTTTTTCAATGACTGAATAAACGGCTCGGGCGCTTGTCCGGGCCTGAACAGTTTTAAACAGGGAAAAGATCTGGGAGGAAATATTTATGAAAAAGGATTCCTTTTTAAAGGGAGCTTTCATACTGGGGATAGCAGGCATAATCGTCAAGGTCATGGGAGCGTTCTTCAGGATACCGCTTACAAACATAATAAGTTCAGAGGGTATAGGCTACTATTCTACGGCATATCCAATGTACGTGCTGCTGCTTGTAATATCCACGGCTGGATTTCCAACAGCCATATCAAAGCTTGTATCGGAAAAGGTTGCACTTGGAGACAGAAGAGGAGCCCATAAGATATTCAAGACATCATTCACCGCACTCATATCTGTAGGGGTACTAAGCTCGCTGCTACTGTATTTTGGTTCGGATTTTCTGGTTAGCAGCTGGTTTAAGAATCCAAAGGCGGAGTATTCTATGAAGGCAATTGCACCGGCGCTTTTTTTTGTGTCGATTATGTCATCCTATAGAGGATATTTCCAGGGGCTACAGGATATGAAGCCTACGGCTATATCGCAGATAATAGAGCAGTTTTTCAGGGTTGGGCTTGGACTGTTTCTCGCTGTATTTCTGCTTGATAAAGGCAAGGAGTATGCTGCGGCGGGAGCGTCGTTTGGAGCTACTGCGGGAGCAGTTTTCGGAGCGCTGTTCATGTTGTATATATACATGAAGAGCAAAAAAAGCATACATAGCGAAATAGAGAGAAACCCCGGGAATCACAGCGAAGAATCATCGTCTGAAATCATTAAAAAGCTTCTGAATATTGCTGTGCCTATAACTATAGGCGCTGGGATAATACCGATAATGACATTTATAGATACGGCTATAGTCATGAGAAGGCTTCAGGACATTGGATTTAGCGTTGAAGAGTCATCAAGCCTTTACGGCCAGCTTACAGGAATGGCGGCAACGCTTGTAAACCTCCCGCAAGTGCTTACTGTGGCGCTTTCGATGAGTCTTGTGCCGCTGATATCTCAGTGTATGGCGCAAAAGAATATAGATGCAGCGAAGGAATACACTCAAATATCAGTCAAGGTTTCGAGCGTGGCCTCATTTCCAGCTGCATTCGGGCTTGCCGTGCTATCTGTCCCTATAATGAAGTTGCTGTTTCCAAATGAGCCTGCATCTGCCGGTGACATACTGCTTTATCTTTCGCTGGGAGTTGTTTTTCTCGGCTACACACAGACCTTCACGGGCATATTCCAGGGTTTGGGCAGGGCGTATGTTCCGGTGAAGAACCTGGCTATAGGAGCTGTGTTCAAGATAGGTATAAGCTACGTTCTGACGGGAATACCGTCAATCAACGTTAAAGGGGCGGCGTTGGGAACGGTGGTTGCATATGGAGTGGCTGCTGTGCTCAACTTCGTATATATAAAGAAATATATTAACATAAAATTTGAGATAATGGATTCTGTAGTGAAGCCTATGCTGGCATCGCTTATAATGGCAGGAGTTGTATGGGTTTCGTTTGCTGCAGTAGTAGGCAGCCTTGGAAACAATCTCTCGTGCGCAGTCTCGATATGTATAGGTATGGCTGCTTATATAGTGCTGCTTTTTAGAGTCGGCATAATAAAGGAGTCGGAGATACTTGTAATTCCAAGAGGCAAAAAGCTTGTTGGAATACTCAAAAAAACAAGGCTGCTAAAGGCATAAATAAGTAATGAATGAAAGGGTACTTGAATTGAGGCCGCCTGCATTTGGTGATTCGACAAAATGCAGGTGGCTTTTTATCTTTCAAAGCTGTATTGTGTGGTTTTTAAATGCGCTTGGCGTATGTTTGGATTTTAGATAAAAATGTGTTGACACGTGAAACCAAAGCTGGTATATTAGTCTATGTCGCCGAGAGCGGCAGAGAATTGGAACAGAGAATAAATTAAAAACAAACAAAAAGATGTTGACTTTGGAGTCTTGGAGTGATAAGATATATTAGTCACATCGCAAATTGAACCTTGAAAACTAAACAGCAGGCTTATTTTTTAAAGATGGCTAAGCTATCGAAATTATTTAAAGTCAGTGAGACATCGCAAGATGTCAAAGTGAGCTAAAGGGACATAGTCCCAAGGATTTCTTTTTAAGAGTTTGATCCTGGCTCAGGATGAACGCTGGCGGCGTGCTTAACACATGCAAGTCGAGCGAACAAAGCGGGAGGGAGTCTTCGGACGAAGCCCCGCTGCGTGAGCGGCGGACGGGTGAGTAACACGTGGGCAACCTGCCCTATGCACAGGGATAACGCACCGAAAGGTGTGCTAATACCGGATAAAGCGAGATGTCCGCATGGACGACTCGCCAAAGCTTTTGCGGCATAGGATGGGCCCGCGTCCCATTAGCTAGTTGGTGAGGTAACGGCTCACCAAGGCTGCGATGGGTAGCCGACCTGAGAGGGTGATCGGCCACACTGGAACTGAGACACGGTCCAGACTCCTACGGGAGGCAGCAGTGGGGAATATTGCACAATGGGCGAAAGCCTGATGCAGCAACGCCGCGTGAGCGATGAAGGCCTTCGGGTCGTAAAGCTCTGTCCCAAGGGAAGATAATGACGGTACCTTGGGAGGAAGCCCCGGCTAACTACGTGCCAGCAGCCGCGGTAATACGTAGGGGGCAAGCGTTATCCGGAATCACTGGGCGTAAAGGGTGCGTAGGCGGTCTTGCAAGCCAGAGGTGAAAGGCTATGGCTCAACCATAGTGAGCCTTTGGAACTGCCGGACTTGAGTACAGGAGAGGAAAGTGGAATTCCTAGTGTAGCGGTGAAATGCGTAGATATTAGGAGGAACACCAGTGGCGAAGGCGACTTTCTGGACTGTTACTGACGCTGAGGCACGAAAGCGTGGGGAGCGAACAGGATTAGATACCCTGGTAGTCCACGCCGTAAACGATGAGTGCTAGGTGTCGGGGGTCAAACCTCGGTGCCGCAGCTAACGCATTAAGCACTCCGCCTGGGGAGTACGCTCGCAAGAGTAAAACTCAAAGGAATTGACGGGGACCCGCACAAGCAGCGGAGCATGTGGTTTAATTCGAAGCAACGCGAAGAACCTTACCTGGACTTGACATCCCTTTGACCGCTTCGTAACGGAAGCTTTCTCTTCGGAGACAAAGGTGACAGGTGGTGCATGGTTGTCGTCAGCTCGTGTCGTGAGATGTTGGGTTAAGTCCCGCAACGAGCGCAACCCCTATCTTTAGTTGCCAGCACTTAGGGTGGGCACTCTAGAGAGACTGCCGAGGACAACTCGGAGGAAGGTGGGGATGACGTCAAATCATCATGCCCCTTATGTTCAGGGCTACACACGTGCTACAATGGGCGGTACAACGGGTTGCGAGCTCGCGAGAGCAAGCCAATCCCTTAAAGCCGTTCTCAGTTCGGATTGCAGGCTGAAACTCGCCTGCATGAAGTCGGAGTTGCTAGTAATCGCGGATCAGAATGCCGCGGTGAATGCGTTCCCGGGTCTTGTACACACCGCCCGTCACACCATGGGAGTCGGGGGCGCCCGAAGTCAGCTGTCCAACCGCAAGGGGGAGGCTGCCGAAGGTGAAACTGATGACTGGGGTGAAGTCGTAACAAGGTAGCCGTATCGGAAGGTGCGGCTGGATCACCTCCTTTCTAAGGAGAAATAGCCTGCTGTTTAGTCTTGAGGGCTCAAGCCTTCAAAATTGAACAGCTTTTTTTATGCGTGGGGGTATAGCTCAGTTGGGAGAGCACCTGCCTTGCAAGCAGGGGGTCATGAGTTCGAATCTCATTATCTCCACCATTTGTACCTTGAAAACTGCATAGCTTTAGATAAAATGGTCAAGTTATTAAGGGCATAAGGCGGATGCCTTGGCACTAGGAGCCGATGAAGGACGCGGTAAGCTGCGATAAGCTTCGGGGAGACGCAAGCAGTCATTGATCCGAAGATTTCCGAATGGGGAAACCCACATGGAGTAATGTCCATGTATCATTAGATGAATACATAGTCTAATGAGGGGAACCCGGGGAACTGAAACATCTAAGTACCCGGAGGAAGAGAAAGAAAAATCGATTCCCTAAGTAGCGGCGAGCGAAAAGGGAAGAGCCCAAACCGACGAGGTTTACCTTGTCGGGGTTGCGGATATGCCATCACGTGGCGGCTATTGTAATCGAAGAGGTCTGGAAAGGCCCACCATAGAAGGTAACAGTCCTGTAGATGAAACAAGAAGGCCACAGGCATACTCCAGAGTACCACGGGACACGTGAAACCCTGTGGGAAGCTGGGGGGACCACCCCCCAAGGCTAAATACTACCTAGTGACCGATAGCGCATAGTACCGTGAGGGAAAGGTGAAAAGAACCCCGGGAGGGGAGTGAAATAGAACCTGAAACCTTATGCCTACAAACTGTGGAAGCACATTATTAGTGTGACCGCGTACTTTTTGTAGAACGGGCCAACGAGTTACGGTATGTAGCAAGGTTAAGGACCTTAAGGTCCGGAGCCGCAGCGAAAGCGAGTCTTAAATGGGCGTTTAGTTACATGCTGTAGACCCGAAACCGGGCGACCTATCCATGGACAGGATGAAACGAAAGTAAAATTTCGCGGAGGTCCGAACCCACGCACGTTGAAAAGTGCGGGGATGAGCTGTGGATAGCGGTGAAATTCCAATCGAGCCCGGAGATAGCTGGTTCTCCCCGAAATAGCTTTAGGGCTAGCCTCGGACGTAGAGACATGGAGGTAGAGCACTGAATGCCCTAGGGGCCCTATGGGTTACCGAAGGCTATCAAACTCCGAATGCCATGAACTTTTATCCGGGAGTCAGTCTGTGGGTGATAAGGTCCATAGACAAGAGGGCAACAGCCCAGACCATCAGCTAAGGTCCCAAAGTGTGGATTAAGTGGAAAAGGATGTGGGATTGCACAGACAACCAGGATGTTGGCTTAGAAGCAGCCACTCATTCAAAGAGTGCGTAATAGCTCACTGGTCGAGTGATCCTGCGCCGAAATATTCTCGGGGCTAAAATCCACCACCGAAGCTATGGATCCGAAAGGATGGTAGGGGAGCGTTGTATAAGGGGCGAAGCTGTACCGAAAGGAGCAGTGGACTTTATACAAGTGAGAATGTTGGCATGAGTAGCGAGAGGTGGGTGAGAATCCCACCGGCCGAAAACCCAAGGTTTCCAGAGGAAGGTTCGTCCTCTCTGGGTTAGTCGGGGCCTAAGCCGAGGCCGAAAGGCGTAGGCGATGGACAACGGGTTGATATTCCCGTACCACCAACCACCATTTGAGTGATGGGGTGACACAGTAGGATAGGCCATCCTTCAGCTGGTTTTGAAGGTCCAAGCGTCAAGGGAGTCATGGTAGGCAAATCCGCCGTGGCAATTCTGAGGCGTGACGGGGAGCGAAATTTAGTAGCGAAGTGGTTGATTTCACACTGTCAGGAAAAGCCTCTAGCGAGGTGGAAGGTGCCCGTACCGCAAACCGACACAGGTGGGTGAGGAGAGAATCCTAAGGCTAGCGAGAGAACTATTGTTAAGGAACTCGGCAAAATTACCCCGTAACTTAGGGAGAAGGGGTGCCCCGTTAGTGTGCAAGCATGAGGGGGCCGCAGAGAATAGGCCCAAGCGACTGTTTACCAAAAACACAGGTCTCTGCTAAGTCGCAAGACGAAGTATAGGGGCTGACGCCTGCCCGGTGCTGGAAGGTTAAGGGGATGTGTTAGAGCAATCGAAGCACTGAACTTAAGCCCCAGTAAACGGCGGCCGTAACTATAACGGTCCTAAGGTAGCGAAATTCCTTGTCGGGTAAGTTCCGACCCGCACGAAAGGCGTAACGATTTGGGCGCTGTCTCAACAATAGACTCGGTGAAATTGTAATGTGAGTGAAGATGCTCACTACCTGCGACAGGACGGAAAGACCCCGTGGAGCTTTACTGCAGTTTGGCATTGGATTTCGATGCTGCATGTACAGGATAGGTGGGAGGCTTGGAAGATGGAACGCAAGTTTCGTTGGAGCCGACGTTGGGATACCACCCTTGCAGTATTGAGGTTCTAACCATGTACCGTGAATCCGGTACTGGGACACTGTCAGACGGGCAGTTTGACTGGGGCGGTCGCCTCCCAAAGTGTAACGGAGGCGCCCAAAGGTTCCCTCAGCACGGTCGGAAATCGTGCGAAGAGTGTAAAGGCAGAAGGGAGCTTGATTGCGAGACATACAGGTCGAGCAAGGACGAAAGTCGGGCTTAGTGATCCGGTGGTTCCGAGTGGAAGGGCCATCGCTCAACGGATAAAAGCTACCCCGGGGATAACAGGCTTATCTCCCCCAAGAGTCCACATCGACGGGGAGGTTTGGCACCTCGATGTCGGCTCGTCTCATCCTGGGGCTGGAGTAGGTCCCAAGGGTTGGGCTGTTCGCCCATTAAAGAGGCACGCGAGCTGGGTTCAGAACGTCGTGAGACAGTTCGGTCCCTATCCGTCGCAGGCGCAGGAAATTTGAAGGGAGCTGTCCCTAGTACGAGAGGACCGGGATGGACGTACCGCTGGTGTACCAGTTGTCGTGCCAACGGCACAGCTGGGTAGCTATGTATGGAATGGATAAGCGCTGAAGGCATCTAAGCGCGAAGCCAACCTTAAGATAAGATTTCCCACTTTTATAGGTAAGATCCCAGGAAGACTACCTGGTTGATAGGCCCAGGGTGTAAGTGCAGCAATGCATTCAGCTGATGGGTACTAATAGATCGAGGACTTGACCAAGTCTAAAGCATGCAGTTTTGAGGGTGCAAACCTTCAAAAAGCTATTGACAAACACGGTGTGCCGTGCTAAAATAGTAAAAGTCCGCAAGGACAATCTGGTTGCAATAGCGAAGAGGCTACACCTGTTCCCATGCCGAACACAGAAGTTAAGCTCTTCAGCGCCGATGGTACTTGGATCGAAGGGTCCCGGGAGAGTAGGACGCAGCCAGGTAATATTCCGGAGTAGCTCAATGGCGGAGCAATCGGCTGTTAACCGAGAGGTTGTGGGTTCGAATCCCACCTCCGGAGCCACATAGTTTCAAGCCGAAGTGGCGGAATTGGCAGACGCACAGGACTTAAAATCCTGCGATCCTTACCGATCGTGCCGGTTCGATCCCGGCCTTCGGCACCAGGAAATTCATAATGACGCGGGGTGGAGCAGTTGGCAGCTCGTCGGGCTCATAACCCGAAGGTCGTAGGTTCGAGTCCTACCCCCGCAACCAAAATCAAGGCCCTATGGTCAAGCGGTTAAGACACCGCCCTTTCACGGCGGTAACCCGGGTTCGAACCCCGGTAGGGTCACCATTAGTTTCACATTTCGTGGGAGCATAGCTCAGCTGGGAGAGCATCTGCCTTACAAGCAGGGGGTCACAGGTTCGAGCCCTGTTGCTCCCACCAAATTCGGTCCGGTAGTTCAGTTGGTTAGAATGCCAGCCTGTCACGCTGGAGGTCGAGGGTTCGAGCCCCTTCCGGATCGCCATTTATAATTTCAAAGTGGAATGTGGTATGAAACTTAACAACAGTATCATGCTGGTGTAGCTCAATTGGCAGAGCAACTGACTTGTAATCAGTAGGTTGCGGGTTCGAGTCCCATCACCAGCTCCACAAAACATGCGGGTGTGGCGGAATTGGCAGACGCGCTAGACTTAGGATCTAGTGTCCAGTACGTGGGGGTTCAAGTCCCTCCACCCGCACCACAAAAACCTTTTGACTTGGAATATGCGGAAGTGGCTCAGTGGTAGAGCATCGCCTTGCCAAGGCGAGGGTCGCGGGTTCAAATCCCGTCTTCCGCTCCAAACAAATATGCGCCTGTAGCTCAGTAGGATAGAGCAACGGCCTTCTAAGCCGTGTGTCCGGGGTTCGAATCCCTGCAGGCGCGCCATTTAACATTTAATTTGATGACATTGGGGATTCGCCAAGTCGGTAAGGCACAGGACTTTGACTCCTGCATGCGCTGGTTCGAGTCCAGCATCCCCAGCCAAACAAATGTGACCCATTAGCTCAGTCGGTAGAGCATCTGACTTTTAATCAGGGTGTCCCGCGTTCGAGTCGCGGATGGGTCACCATCCAAAACTACGGAGGGGTACCGAAGCGGTCATAACGGGGCGGTCTTGAAAACCGTTAGGGTGCAAGCCCACGTGGGTTCGAATCCCACCCCCTCCGCCATAAGCAATTTGTTTCACAATATATGGAGAAGTACTCAAGTGGCTGAAGAGGCTCCCCTGCTAAGGGAGTAGGCTCTGTCAAGGGGCGCGAGGGTTCAAATCCCTCCTTCTCCGCCATATATCGAGGTGTAGCGCAGTTTGGTAGCGCACGTGGTTTGGGACCATGGGGCCGGGGGTTCGAGTCCCTCCACCTCGACCATCAATGAGGGCCTATAGCTCAGGTGGTTAGAGCGCACGCCTGATAAGCGTGAGGTCACTGGTTCGAGTCCAGTTAGGCCCACCATAAGATTTTCAACATTTAAAAAGATGGGCCTTTAGCTCAGTTGGTTAGAGCGCCCGGCTCATAACCGGTAGGTCCGGGGTTCGAGTCCCTGAAGGCCCACCATCTTATACTTGTTGATGATATTGTATGCTGAAAACTTTTTAGGAGTGTAGTTCAGCCGGTAGAACGTCGGTCTCCAAAACCGAATGTCGTGGGTTCAAATCCTGCCACTCCTGCCAATTCAACGAGGTGTAGCGCAGTTTGGTAGCGCACGTGGTTTGGGACCATGGGGCCGGGGGTTCGAGTCCCTCCACCTCGACCATGCCATATCGGTATTCGACTGCACACCTTTGAAACACTTAAAAAGATGGGCCTT
This sequence comes from Peptoclostridium acidaminophilum DSM 3953, assembly GCF_000597865.1. Classification (GTDB taxonomy): domain Bacteria; phylum Bacillota; class Clostridia; order Peptostreptococcales; family Peptostreptococcaceae; genus Peptoclostridium_A; species Peptoclostridium_A acidaminophilum. Next base: position 194,999 of record NZ_CP007452.1, read on the forward strand.
TAGCTCAGTTGGTTAGAGCGCCCGGCTCATAACCGGTAGGTCCGGGGTTCGAGTCCCTGAAGGCCCACCATCTTTTGCCCAGATAGCTCAGTCGGTAGAGCAGGGGACTGAAAATCCCCGTGTCGGTGGTTCGATTCCGCCTCTGGGCACCATATATTTATTGCAATAATTTAAATATAAAATTATGGCGGCATAGCTCAGCTGGCTAGAGCGTTCGGTTCATACCCGAAAGGTCACAAGTTCGATCCTTGTTGCCGCTACCATACATGCTTTTTTAAAAAGCATCGCAAATTGAACCTTGAAAACTAAACAGCAGGCTTATTTTTTAAAGATGGCTAAGCCATCGAAATTATTTAAAGTCAGTGAGACATCGCAAGATGTCAAAGTGAGCTAAAGGGACATAGTCCCAAGGATTTCTTTTTAAGAGTTTGATCCTGGCTCAGGATGAACGCTGGCGGCGTGCTTAACACATGCAAGTCGAGCGAACAAAGCGGGAGGGAGTCTTCGGACGAAGCCCCGCTGCGTGAGCGGCGGACGGGTGAGTAACACGTGGGCAACCTGCCCTATGCACAGGGATAACGCACCGAAAGGTGTGCTAATACCGGATAAAGCGAGATGTCCGCATGGACGACTCGCCAAAGCTTTTGCGGCATAGGATGGGCCCGCGTCCCATTAGCTAGTTGGTGAGGTAACGGCTCACCAAGGCTGCGATGGGTAGCCGACCTGAGAGGGTGATCGGCCACACTGGAACTGAGACACGGTCCAGACTCCTACGGGAGGCAGCAGTGGGGAATATTGCACAATGGGCGAAAGCCTGATGCAGCAACGCCGCGTGAGCGATGAAGGCCTTCGGGTCGTAAAGCTCTGTCCCAAGGGAAGATAATGACGGTACCTTGGGAGGAAGCCCCGGCTAACTACGTGCCAGCAGCCGCGGTAATACGTAGGGGGCAAGCGTTATCCGGAATCACTGGGCGTAAAGGGTGCGTAGGCGGTCTTGCAAGCCAGAGGTGAAAGGCTATGGCTCAACCATAGTGAGCCTTTGGAACTGCCGGACTTGAGTACAGGAGAGGAAAGTGGAATTCCTAGTGTAGCGGTGAAATGCGTAGATATTAGGAGGAACACCAGTGGCGAAGGCGACTTTCTGGACTGTTACTGACGCTGAGGCACGAAAGCGTGGGGAGCGAACAGGATTAGATACCCTGGTAGTCCACGCCGTAAACGATGAGTGCTAGGTGTCGGGGGTCAAACCTCGGTGCCGCAGCTAACGCATTAAGCACTCCGCCTGGGGAGTACGCTCGCAAGAGTAAAACTCAAAGGAATTGACGGGGACCCGCACAAGCAGCGGAGCATGTGGTTTAATTCGAAGCAACGCGAAGAACCTTACCTGGACTTGACATCCCTTTGACCGCTTCGTAACGGAAGCTTTCTCTTCGGAGACAAAGGTGACAGGTGGTGCATGGTTGTCGTCAGCTCGTGTCGTGAGATGTTGGGTTAAGTCCCGCAACGAGCGCAACCCCTATCTTTAGTTGCCAGCACTTAGGGTGGGCACTCTAGAGAGACTGCCGAGGACAACTCGGAGGAAGGTGGGGATGACGTCAAATCATCATGCCCCTTATGTTCAGGGCTACACACGTGCTACAATGGGCGGTACAACGGGTTGCGAGCTCGCGAGAGCAAGCCAATCCCTTAAAGCCGTTCTCAGTTCGGATTGCAGGCTGAAACTCGCCTGCATGAAGTCGGAGTTGCTAGTAATCGCGGATCAGAATGCCGCGGTGAATGCGTTCCCGGGTCTTGTACACACCGCCCGTCACACCATGGGAGTCGGGGGCGCCCGAAGTCAGCTGTCCAACCGCAAGGGGGAGGCTGCCGAAGGTGAAACTGATGACTGGGGTGAAGTCGTAACAAGGTAGCCGTATCGGAAGGTGCGGCTGGATCACCTCCTTTCTAAGGAGAAATAGCCTGCTGTTTAGTCTTGAGGGCTCAAGCCTTCAAAATTGAACAGCTTTTTTTATGCGTGGGGGTATAGCTCAGTTGGGAGAGCACCTGCCTTGCAAGCAGGGGGTCATGAGTTCGAATCTCATTATCTCCACCATTTGTACCTTGAAAACTGCATAGCTTTAGATAAAATGGTCAAGTTATTAAGGGCATAAGGCGGATGCCTTGGCACTAGGAGCCGATGAAGGACGCGGTAAGCTGCGATAAGCTTCGGGGAGACGCAAGCAGTCATTGATCCGAAGATTTCCGAATGGGGAAACCCACATGGAGTAATGTCCATGTATCATTAGATGAATACATAGTCTAATGAGGGGAACCCGGGGAACTGAAACATCTAAGTACCCGGAGGAAGAGAAAGAAAAATCGATTCCCTAAGTAGCGGCGAGCGAAAAGGGAAGAGCCCAAACCGACGAGGTTTACCTTGTCGGGGTTGCGGATATGCCATCACGTGGCGGCTATTGTAATCGAAGAGGTCTGGAAAGGCCCACCATAGAAGGTAACAGTCCTGTAGATGAAACAAGAAGGCCACAGGCATACTCCAGAGTACCACGGGACACGTGAAACCCTGTGGGAAGCTGGGGGGACCACCCCCCAAGGCTAAATACTACCTAGTGACCGATAGCGCATAGTACCGTGAGGGAAAGGTGAAAAGAACCCCGGGAGGGGAGTGAAATAGAACCTGAAACCTTATGCCTACAAACTGTGGAAGCACATTATTAGTGTGACCGCGTACTTTTTGTAGAACGGGCCAACGAGTTACGGTATGTAGCAAGGTTAAGGGCTTTGAGGTCCGGAGCCGCAGCGAAAGCGAGTCTTAAATGGGCGTTTAGTTACATGCTGTAGACCCGAAACCGGGCGACCTATCCATGGACAGGATGAAACGAAAGTAAAATTTCGCGGAGGTCCGAACCCACGCACGTTGAAAAGTGCGGGGATGAGCTGTGGATAGCGGTGAAATTCCAATCGAGCCCGGAGATAGCTGGTTCTCCCCGAAATAGCTTTAGGGCTAGCCTCGGACGTAGAGACATGGAGGTAGAGCACTGAATGCCCTAGGGGCCCTATGGGTTACCGAAGGCTATCAAACTCCGAATGCCATGAACTTTTATCCGGGAGTCAGTCTGTGGGTGATAAGGTCCATAGACAAGAGGGCAACAGCCCAGACCATCAGCTAAGGTCCCAAAGTGTGGATTAAGTGGAAAAGGATGTGGGATTGCACAGACAACCAGGATGTTGGCTTAGAAGCAGCCACTCATTCAAAGAGTGCGTAATAGCTCACTGGTCGAGTGATCCTGCGCCGAAATATTCTCGGGGCTAAAATCCACCACCGAAGCTATGGATCCGAAAGGATGGTAGGGGAGCGTTGTATAAGGGGCGAAGCTGTACCGAAAGGAGCAGTGGACTTTATACAAGTGAGAATGTTGGCATGAGTAGCGAGAGGTGGGTGAGAATCCCACCGGCCGAAAACCCAAGGTTTCCAGAGGAAGGTTCGTCCTCTCTGGGTTAGTCGGGGCCTAAGCCGAGGCCGAAAGGCGTAGGCGATGGACAACGGGTTGATATTCCCGTACCACCAACCACCATTTGAGTGATGGGGTGACACAGTAGGATAGGCCATCCTTCAGCTGGTTTTGAAGGTCCAAGCGTCAAGGGAGTCATGGTAGGCAAATCCGCCGTGGCAATTCTGAGGCGTGACGGGGAGCGAAATTTAGTAGCGAAGTGGTTGATTTCACACTGTCAGGAAAAGCCTCTAGCGAGGTGGAAGGTGCCCGTACCGCAAACCGACACAGGTGGGTGAGGAGAGAATCCTAAGGCTAGCGAGAGAACTATTGTTAAGGAACTCGGCAAAATTACCCCGTAACTTAGGGAGAAGGGGTGCCCCGTTAGTGTGCAAGCATGAGGGGGCCGCAGAGAATAGGCCCAAGCGACTGTTTACCAAAAACACAGGTCTCTGCTAAGTCGCAAGACGAAGTATAGGGGCTGACGCCTGCCCGGTGCTGGAAGGTTAAGGGGATGTGTTAGAGCAATCGAAGCACTGAACTTAAGCCCCAGTAAACGGCGGCCGTAACTATAACGGTCCTAAGGTAGCGAAATTCCTTGTCGGGTAAGTTCCGACCCGCACGAAAGGCGTAACGATTTGGGCGCTGTCTCAACAATAGACTCGGTGAAATTGTAATGTGAGTGAAGATGCTCACTACCTGCGACAGGACGGAAAGACCCCGTGGAGCTTTACTGCAGTTTGGCATTGGATTTCGATGCTGCATGTACAGGATAGGTGGGAGGCTTGGAAGATGGAACGCAAGTTTCGTTGGAGCCGACGTTGGGATACCACCCTTGCAGTATTGAGGTTCTAACCATGTACCGTGAATCCGGTACTGGGACACTGTCAGACGGGCAGTTTGACTGGGGCGGTCGCCTCCCAAAGTGTAACGGAGGCGCCCAAAGGTTCCCTCAGCACGGTCGGAAATCGTGCGAAGAGTGTAAAGGCAGAAGGGAGCTTGATTGCGAGACATACAGGTCGAGCAAGGACGAAAGTCGGGCTTAGTGATCCGGTGGTTCCGAGTGGAAGGGCCATCGCTCAACGGATAAAAGCTACCCCGGGGATAACAGGCTTATCTCCCCCAAGAGTCCACATCGACGGGGAGGTTTGGCACCTCGATGTCGGCTCGTCTCATCCTGGGGCTGGAGTAGGTCCCAAGGGTTGGGCTGTTCGCCCATTAAAGAGGCACGCGAGCTGGGTTCAGAACGTCGTGAGACAGTTCGGTCCCTATCCGTCGCAGGCGCAGGAAATTTGAAGGGAGCTGTCCCTAGTACGAGAGGACCGGGATGGACGTACCGCTGGTGTACCAGTTGTCGTGCCAACGGCACAGCTGGGTAGCTATGTATGGAATGGATAAGCGCTGAAGGCATCTAAGCGCGAAGCCAACCTTAAGATAAGATTTCCCACTTTTATAGGTAAGATCCCAGGAAGACTACCTGGTTGATAGGCCCAGGGTGTAAGTGCAGCAATGCATTCAGCTGATGGGTACTAATAGATCGAGGACTTGACCAAGTCTAAAGCATGCAGTTTTGAGGGTGCAAACCTTCAAAGAAAAGACAATGCAGTCACAATAGCAAGGAGGATACACCTGTTCCCATTCCGAACACAGAAGTTAAGCTCCTTAGCGCCGATGGTACTTGGATCGAAGGGTCCCGGGAGAGTAGGACGTGGCTGCGTAGTCTTTTTTTTATTTTTTGAGTTTTTCAGGTATAAGCTTTAACAGAGATGATATTGCATAAAATATGAAAAAGTAGTAAAATATATTTAGATGATTACCTAAATATCTAAATCAATAGCGAAATAAATACAAAAACACAAAATGGAAGGTGATAGCTTGAATGACCTGTTTAAAGCTCTTTCAGACCCTACAAGACGCAAGATACTTGAGCTTTTGAAAGAAAAGGATATGAGCGCAGGAGAGATAGCTGAGTATTTCGACATAAGTAAACCATCTATAAGCCACCATTTGAATATTCTAAAGAATGCAAAGCTGGTGCTTTGGGAGAAGGACGGGCAGAATATAATATACTCCATAAACACCACTGCCATGCAGGAGATTGTAAAATGGATTTTTGATTTTAATGAAAGGAGTGACGAGGATGCTGAAGGCAAATAAATTAATTCTCGAGCTTACAATTGTATCTATAATAGGAACTATCTTTGTCTATGGATATCTGCCCGATACCATACCTCTTCACTGGAATATACAGGGTGAGGTAGACAGGATTGGCGGCAAGAGCAACGTGTTCATGACTGCACTGCTGCCTCTTGTGCTTTACATGCTTATGATGCTGTTTCCAAAGATAGATCCAAAGAAGAAATCTTACGAGAAGCACCAGAAGGCCTATGGCGTGACAGTCGGGCTCATAGTAACATTTCTCATAGCAATACACTGGGTTACTATTTTCGTGAGTCTTGGAGCGAATCTGGATGTATCGACTGTGGTTTCAATAGGCATGGGCATAATGTTCATTGTGATTGGGAATTTCATGAGCCAGATAAGACAGAATTACTTTTTCGGTATAAGGACGCCGTGGACTCTTGCAAATGAAAATGTGTGGAAAAAGACTCACCGGGTCGGGGGGTACGGTTTCATAGCCATTGGAGCGGCATTCATATTGAGTGCGTTTTTAAAAAGCTCAATGCTTAAGTTTATCATTGTAGTGGGTGGGACTATAGGGTTTACTCTCTATATATGCGTGTATTCTTATTTTGCTTTCAAGAAGGAACAGAGGAAAAATGACAATTAATCTAGAGGCGAGTGGCTGCAAATTGAAGCTGTTGGCCTCTTTTTTGCTGCGAGGCGGGTATTTTGCATAATGTGATAGAAGCATGATATACTATCTTTATAGGATTTGCAGACGATGCGCATGCATTACGACATATGACATCTGACATCTGATGTGAAGGGAGGGTGCAGTGACTGAGCTTTTTTTGAATAGAAGACTGGGGGAAATATCCCAAAAGGGTATGACATCATTTCACGTGCCGGCCCATAATGGAGGAAAGCTTTTTAAAAGGCTGGGCATTGAAGAATATGAAGCTGGGGTATTGGGCATCGACATGACGGAGCTCCCCGGCACCGACAATCTTCACAACCCGCAGGATGTCATCTTGCAGGCTCAAAATGCTGCGAGCAGGATTTTCGGAAGCGATGAGTCCTTCTTTCTTGTGAATGGGACAACAGGAGGCATTTATGCAGCTATAATGAGCTGTCTTGATCCGGGAGGCAAGCTTATTATGGACAGAAACAGCCACATGAGCGCATACAATGCCTGCCTGCTGGGGAGGATAGATCCAGTTTATGCTGCGTCGAGGATAGATGAGAAAAGGGGAATACCCCTGCCGGCATCCGAGGAGTCTATAGAGCGGGCCATAAAGGAAAATCCTGATGCCGGGGCTGTGTTTGTGACAAGTCCAACATACTATGGAGACTGCATTGACATATCCCGCATAAGCAAAGCGGCACATAAATGCGGCATGGTCTTGATTGTGGATGCGGCTCACGGTTCGCACCTTGGACTTAGCGCCCTTTTGCCACCGTCCGCAATAAAGTCGGGTGCAGACATGGCAGTTTGCAGCATACACAAGACTCTGGGCTCTTTTACGCAGTCATCAATGCTCCATGTCAAAGGAGAACGTGCAGACAGGGAAAGGCTGCGCAGCCTTTTGCGGATTTTCCAGTCTACAAGCCCGTCATACCTGCTCATGAGCTCGCTTGAGATGGCTGCCCACATATATGAAAAGCACGGGGAAAGGCTTATGGGGGAATTGCTAGGATATATATATGAAATTGCCGATGTCTTCAAGGGATTTGACAATATAAAGCTGTATGAAGGAAAAGCAAGCGGATTTGACATGACAAAGCTGTTCGTGGTGACAACGGCTACTGGAGTAAGCGGATACGAAATAGAAGAGCTGCTGAGGGAAAACTACAAAATACAGCCTGAATTTTCAACTCCGCACGGTGTGCTATTCGTAAGCACTATAGGAAATGGCGGGAGTGACTTTGACGCGCTTAAGGCGGCTCTTTTCGAAATAGATAAGCTGAGGCGATGCGGCAGCCTGCCTGCAATTCCGCAATACCCTGGAGCTATGCCCAAAGCGGTAGCTAGCATATCGAGCGCGTTTTACATGAAAAAGCGGCTGGTTCCGCTGGAAGAATCCAAGGGCTGTATTTGTGGGGATTATATAATTCCATATCCCCCCGGGATACCTCTGGTTGCACCTGGAGAGCTAATTGGAGATGATGTGCTTGAATACGTTAGAGCGGCGCTGCACATGGGAATGCACGTTAATGGCGTAGGGACTGATGAAAATAAAAGCGTTAAAGTGATAGAAATGCAATAGAGGCGTCTATATTGCAGTACAATGCGGCAGCTGGAAATGCAGAGTATAATACGGTTGTGTAGCTATAAGCAGAGCAAAGGAGTGTTTTTTATGAACAAAATAACTATAGTTGGTCTTGGACCTGGGGATATTGATCTTATAAGCAGGGGCGCAATGGAGGCCCTTAAGAATTCAAAGCGTGCTGTGTTAAGGACAAAGGAGCATCCTGTAGTAGAAAAGCTGATAGAAGAGGGCGTGGAGTTTGACTCTCTGGACAGATACTACGAAACTGAATGCAGCTTTGAGAAGGTCTATAGCAGCATTGCGGAGCACATAGTATCCATGGCAAAGGAAGGCGTTGTTTATGCTGTTCCCGGCCACCCCAGGGTGGCGGAAAATACCGTTTCACTGATAGAAAAGCTCGCGGGCGAAAAAGGCATAGGGCTTGAAATAATACCGTCCATGAGCTTTGTAGACGCCATGTTCAATGCGCTCGGCTTTGATCCTTCCGATGGGTTCGTGCTGCTTGATGCGCTCAGCTTCAAAAGCAGGGAGGTAAGCAGCGACAAGGCTGTGATAATAACGCAGGTTTACAGCAAATTTGTGGCTTCGGAGACAAAATTGAAATTAATGGAGTATTATGACGATGACCAGGGCATATATGTTGTTGGGCATGCAGGTATAAAGGGCAGTGAAAGCATTGTGAGTATGCCGCTTTGTGAGCTGGACCACTACAAGGGGTTTGATCATCTTACAAGCGTGTATGTGCCCAGAGGCTCAAGCAAAAAATTCAAGGACGTATATGAGCTTGAAGATATCATGGATAAGCTGAGATCAAAAGACGGGTGTCCTTGGGACATAAAGCAAACCCACCAGTCCATAAAAAAGTGTCTGATCGAGGAAGCCTATGAGCTTGCAGACGCCATTGAAAATGATGATGTGGAAGGTATGATAGAGGAGCTGGGGGATGTGCTTCTGCAGGTCGTATTCCACTCGCAGATCGGCAAGGAAGAGGGCCTTTTCAACCTCGACGAGGTGGCGGACAGCATATGCAAAAAACTTATATACAGACATCCGCACGTATTCGGAGAAGACAAGTACGAGGAAGCCACGTTCATGAAGAAGTGGGAGGACATGAAGAAGGCTGAAAAGGGGGAAGAGACTGTGGCGGAAGGCCTGATAAGGATTCCGAGGCATCTTCCGGCGCTGATAAGGGCTCACAAGGCTCAGACCAAGGCGGCGTATGTAGGATTCGACTGGAAAGAGATTGAAGATGTGTATAAAAAAGTTCAGGAAGAATACAAAGAAGTTGTTGACGCGCATGCAGCCGGCGATATACAATACATACAGGAAGAGTTAGGCGATTTGCTGTTTTCAGTAGTCAATCTGTCCAGATTTTTGAAAGTCGATCCGGAAGAGTCACTCAACATTACAACCGAAAAATTTATAAGAAGATTTCAATTTGTAGAGATAGAAGCCGCAAAAATGGGTAAGAATATTCAGGATATGACATTGGAAGAGATGGACATGCTATGGGAAGCGGCCAAAAAAGTGCTGGGTTAAAATTTGGTTTGTCCAAGACACTCCAAAAGTGTTACTAATAAATTCTTAATATATTTTATGGGGAGGTAGTTATTGTGAACAAAGCTGAATTAGTGGCTAAAATGGCTGAAAAGAGTAACCTAACTAAGAAGGATGCAGAGGCGGCTCTAAACGCGTTCATGAAGACAGTTGAAGACGCTCTTATAAGCAATGACAAGGTTCAACTAGTTGGTTTTGGAACTTTCGAGGTTAGAGAAAGAGCAGCTAGAACAGGAAGAAACCCAAGAAATCCTGAGCAAGAAATAGAAATACCAGCATCTAAAGCTCCAGTATTCAAGGCTGGAAAAGGACTTAAGGAAATAGTTAACAAGTAATACAATTATACATAAAAGATAAAAGTACGGATGCGCTCCGTGCTTTTTATTTTTTTGCGCAGGTATAATCGGGAAGGCGGATGCATGAAAGTGTAAATGGCTTTTCCTTGTGGTATAATAAAAACTATAATGATTGTTATTTAAAATGTAGCTTTGGAGGAATGGCAAATGAGGCTGGACAAATTTTTGAAGGTATCAAGACTTATAAAGCGAAGGACTATAGCTAAAGAGGCTTGCAATAGCGGCATAATAAGCATAAACGGCAAAACTGCTAAGGCGTCGACGGATATAGCAGTGGGAGACGTTATTGAAATAAGGTTTGGAGAAAAGCTCACAAGGGTTAAGGTCACAGAAATAAGGGAGCATGTCCTCAAGAAGGAAGCCTGTGAAATGTATGAAGTGATCCAGCAGGATATGGAGCTTTAATACAATGAATGAAGGCAAAGGGGAGCAGAGCTCCAGAAAGAAGATCAATTATGAGAGGCTCGCTGTAAACATGGCTGTTGTCCTGATATTCGTGTATGTTTGCATTACGCTTGTAAAGCAGGAAATCACGATACGAAAGTACAAGGCGCAAATAGCCAGCATAGAGCGCAACATAAAAAGCGAAGAATCCGAAATAAAGGTGCTTCGCAAAAGGATAGAAGAAGCAGGAAGCCTTGAAAGCGTAGAGAGGATAGCTCGAGAAAGGCTCAAGATGGTAAAGCCCGGAGAGATAATGTATATAGATTCGCAGGGTGGAAAATAGCAGCGCAGATTTGGAGGGGAAGGATATGAAGGTTGCTGCCATAGATATTGGCACCAATTCAATGAGACTGCTCATAGCTGATTATGAAGACGGTAATTTCAAAAATAGAGAAAAGCACATAAATGTAACAAGAATGGGTCTTGATGTGGACAAGAATGGCGTCATAGGAGAAGGAGCCATACAGAGGAATCTGGAGTCCCTTGATCAATTCGGCAGTCTCGCAAGACTGGAGGGCTGCGAAGAGATATGGGCCATAGGTACGTCTGCCCTCAGGGACAGCAAGAATTCGGATGAGTTTGTGAGGAAAGCGGCAGAAAGATCGGGCATAGCCGTTGAGATAATAAGCGGCGCAATGGAGGCCGACATGGGTTTTGCAGGCGTGCTTCAGGGACTTGACCGTAAGGATGAGAACATACTTGTCGTGGACATAGGCGGCGGCTCGACTGAGTTCATAGTGGGAAACAAGGACGGAATAAAATTCATAAAGAGTGAAAACGTAGGCGCGCTGAGAATGACGGAAAAGTTTCTCAGGCGGGATCCCGTTGACACTGAGGAATATGGGCTGATGGAAAATTATGTATCGGAAGAGCTTGACGACACTATAGACAAGGTGTGTAAGCTTAACATAAAGAAGGTTGTAGGGATAGGAGGAACCATAACGTCGGTGGCTGCAATGCTCCAGGAAATGGAGCCCTACGACATGGAAAAAATACACAGCAGCGTTATAATGTACAGTGAAATCAGCCAGCTTCTTGGCAGCCTCAAGAATATGAAGCTGAGCGAAAAGCGGATGATAAAGGGACTTCAGCCGCAACGGGCCGACATAATAACAGCAGGAGTCGGCATACTCGAGATAATATTAAGAATGATATGCTTCGACAGGATGGCCGTAAGCGAATACGACAATCTTGAAGGTCTCGTTGCAAAAAAAATGAACACATAAGGAAAGCCCCGCGTATGCGGGGCTTTCTATTCGTCTGCGAGTTCATCAGGATTGACATATATGTCCACGCCATCTTCATCTTCAAAAATGTCCGAGTCTGTCAATAATTATGTGTATGATTCCTTAAAAAAGATATATTGTTTTATTGGTTGGTTGCCTGGAAAGCTTTTAAATATGAGCCTTCCAGGCTTTTTATTACTTAAATTAAATATTTTTCCATTTGGTGAAAATAACTAGAGTGCCAACATTTAATGGTCTTTTTTTTTACAAATACGGGTTAATCCTGTCTTCAAAATATATGCTTAACTGGGCCAGAATCAGGTGCCAGTCTCGCAGTTTTGTACACCATTTCTGGGTGATATCAGCCGTTGCAAGGTACAGGCTCTTGAATAGAGAATCATCGCTTGGGAATATACTCTTGCTTTTGGTCACTTTTCTAAGCTGCCTGTTGTAGCTCTCCATGGAGTTTGTCGTGTAGATTATTTTTCTGATTTCATCAGGATACTTGAAATAAGCCGAAAGCTCATCCCAGTTGTTTCTCCATGATTTTAGGCTTATATAGTATTTTTCACCCCATTTTTCTTCGAGCTTTTCAAGCTCTATTAGGGCTGTTTGCTCGTTTATGGCCGAGTACACTTCCTTGAGCTCTTTTGCGAAGGCTTTTCTGTCCTTGTATGATACATAGCTTAGCGAGTTTCTTATCTGATGGACTATGCATCTTTGTATGTCCGTGTTTGGAAAAACCGCTCTTATCGCATCAGAGAAGCCGTTTAGCCCATCTATTGATGCTATAAGGATGTCTTTTACGCCCCTGTTTTTCAAGTCGTTTAGAACCTGCAGCCAGTACTTGGCTGTCTCGTTTTCCCCTATCCAAAGGCCAAGTACATCCTTTTTGCCCTCGATGTTGACTCCTATTACTGCGTATGCGGCCTTGCAGATAACCTTGCCATCCTGCCTGACTTTATAGTGTATCGCGTCCATAAATATAATCGGATAAATCGGCTCTAGCGGCCGATTTTGCCATTCTTGAGCAAGTGGAAGGATCTTATCTGTTATCTTTGATATTAGTGTGGGAGAAGCATCTATCCCGTATATCTTTTCTAGCTGAGCTGCTATGTCTCTTGTTGTCATGCCCTTTGCATACATTCCTATTACTTGGTCTTCTATTCCTGATACGCTTCTTTGATGATTTTTTACAACCACAGGCTCAAAATCACCGTCCCTATCTCTTGGCACCTCGATTTCAAACTCCCCAAGGTCTGATAGTATCTTCTTGCTTCTTTTGCCGTTTCGGCTATTAGTCGTTTCCTTGTTTTTATAGTCATATTTTGAATATCCAAGGTGCTCATCAAGTTCAGCCTCAAGCATCTCCTGGATTGTTTCTGAAAACATGTCCTTAAGAGCCTCATGGATGTCCTTTGCATCCTTGATTCCGTAATGCTTTATCATTTGTCTTATTTGATCTTTACTTAAAATCCCCATATAAAAAGTGCATACCTCCTTGAATGATAGTTTGATTATATCAATTCCAAGGAAGATACACACTTTATTTTACACACTCAAATGTCCTCATCAGTCCAATTTCCATCAAGGCCAAGGCCTTCTGAATCTTCAAACTCTATTTCTGTTTCTTCAATCTGTATCTCCCATGTGTTGTCTTTCATAAATATGACGAAAAAAATATCGTGTGTAGGCTCGGTCTCTATTTTTGTAAAATCAAGAACCCTGCCATCCTCGAGCAATTCTATAGGGTATTTCTTCCATATGGCTTCAGTGTCGTCGATTGTCTCTGTCGATTTGCTGTTCATGGCGGCAATTATCCACTCCCTGAGTATCTCAAGTTCATCCTCGTCATCAACGTATTCGCCGTTGTAGAAGACGCCTTCAAAGTTATTGCTGCCAAGCACCTCACCGTTAAGAAACAGGAAGCTGCCCCAGAATGTCTTGGAAAGAACTTTTTGTATGAAGTCATCTTGATTCATAACATCACCTCGCTTACTCTTATGTTGATATGATACTAATACCCTTGAAAAGGCAATTAGTATCAATAAATATTGTATAGTGCGCAGGTTATATAAAAAGAAGATTGTTGAAAAGCTTTTAGAAGGCATGCGGCGATGGTATCATTATGATAATATGTAAAATAAAACATATACCATAATATAATTTCGGAGGGAAATTATGAAAGCGCTTATAATAAACAACCCTTCTTCTGGAAGAGCATCTCTTCAAAAGAATCTCGAGAGTATTGTTGGCAGGCTTGTGCTTGAGGGGACTCTCAGCAGCGTTAAAAAATTCGACACAAGCGTGAGTTTTGACTATGAAAAAGCCGTAAGAGATGGAGTGGAGTCTGGACTGGACGTAATAATAGCCCTTGGCGGAGACGGAACTATAAACCATGTTGTCAACGGCATGATGAAGGCAGGTGCAGATGTGCCTCTTGCCATAATACCAGCAGGCACAGTGAATGATTTTGCGGGATTTTTCAATATGCCGTCGGATATAGACGAGATATGCCGGATGATAAGAGGAATGAAGACAAAGGCAGTGGACGTATGCACATTAAACGACAAATATTTCATAAATGTCGCAGCCTGCGGCCTTTTCACTGATATAGCTCTTACCACAACGGTTGAATCCAAGACCATACTGGGAAGGCTTGCCTACTACGCGGAAGGGCTAAAGGAGATTCCAAAACAGATATTCCAGTCATTTCCGCTAAAATTTACAGTTGCCGGAGAGAGCTTCGAAAGCGAGATTTCGCTCTTTGCCGTCTCTAACACTACATTTGCAGGCGGTTTCAAAAAATTCGCCCCTAATGCTACAATTGACGATGGGCTATTTGATGTTGTAGTCATAGAAAAGACTGACATACTCGATTTTGCAAACCTTTTTATGGGGGTTTTGAAAGGAGACCATGTTACAAGCAATGCAGTCAAGTATTTCAAGACAGACCGCCTTCGCGTGGAGACTTTGGGAGCAGAGCTGCGCATAGACATGGACGGCGAAGACGGAGGCGGTTTTCCGGCTGAGTTCGGAATACTTCACAAGGCTCTGAAAATATATGTGCCCTAGCCTGCAGATATGAAAATGAAATGGGAATAGCAGCCAAGGATAAATTTTGGCTGCTATTCCCATTTTTGCGTCTTAAAGCTTTTAGAATTGCTTAACTTATAGATGGATTTAATGGATGAGCGTGATGTTATAAGCAAATTCAATTTCAATTGTAGCCAAACTTTAGATATAATTAAAAATATAATAAGAAAGATAGTTTTATGCCTGATTTTGTTTTTTAAAACGGACAGAGGTGAATAGGCCATGATCATAGATACGCATATGCATGAAAAGACATATTCGCTTGACAGCAAGCTCTCGCTCGAGGACATAGTAAAAAGGTCAAGGGAGATTGGCCTTGACGGCGTCTGCATAACGGACCATGAGAGCAATGCTATAATGGAAAAGGCATATGAGTATTCAAAAGAGACCGGGTTCCTTATAATAGTAGGCGCCGAGATACTCACCCACGAGGGAGACATAACCGTATTCGGCCTCGATCGCCTCCCGACTGAAAAGCTGCATGCGCAGCAGCTCATAGACATGACGCTTAAGGCTGGCGGCGTAGCCATGAGTGCCCACCCATTCAGGAAGAACAATAGAGGAATGGGTCATGCAATAAGGAATGTAAAAGGGCTTTCGGGCATAGAGGCTTTCAACGGAAGCACAAGATACAGTGATAATCTGGATGCGTATGGCCTCGCGGCAGAGCTTAATATTCCGTCTTTGGGTGCGAGTGATGCGCACAATATAGATGCTATAGGCAGGTATGCGACAGTTTTCAATGGAAAAGTAAGAGATACGATGGATTTTATAGAAGCTGTAAAATCAGGAGGTACAAATCCTGTAGCTTATACGGACGGAAGGTTTGAAAGAATAGACTTATTCGACAATTTAAGAAGCAAAAAAGCGGCGGTGGCCGTATAGAATAATAGATTTTAAATGCAAAAGCTCCGGATAATTACCGAGGCCACTGAAAAAGTTCATATAAAATAAGAAGGTACACTTTCTCAATATTATTGAGGAGGTTGTACCTTTTTTCTTGTATAATTGAAGTATAACATGAGAGAAGGTGTGCTAATTGATTCAGCTACAGCAAACATTGGTCATAAGTCCATATCTGGAGCTTTACAATCTAGTGATCCCCAAGGATAATATGTTGCGGCAAATCAATGAGCTTGTTGATTTTTCTTTTATATATGAAGAACTCAAACAGAATTACTGCCTGGACAATGGGAGAAATGCGATTGACCCTATTCGCATGTTTAAATACCTGCTGCTAAAAGCAATCTTTGAATTGTCCGACGCCGACATCGTCGAGAGATCGAAATATGATATGTCGTTTAAGTACTTTCTGGATATGGCACCGGAAGAGCAGGTGATAGATTCTAGTTCACTAACCAAGTTCCGAAAACTTCGGTTAAAGGATATGAATTTACTCGATTTGCTGATTAACAAGACGGTTGAACTCGCCATCGAAAAAGGCATTATCCAGAGTAAATCCATCATCGTAGATGCGACGCATACGAAAGCTCGTTATAACCAGAAGTCTCCACGTGAAATTTTACAGGACCGTTCTCGAAAACTCAGAAAGGCTATCTACAAGGTTGATGAATCTGTAAAAGCCAAGTTTCCTGCGAAAAATACAAGCAATATGTTAGAGGACGAACTCGCCTATTGTAAAAAGCTTATCGAGGTAGTCGAGGCAGAAGGCGGCGTTTGTGAGCTGCCTAAGATAAAAGAACCGCTCAATCTACTGAAAGAAACCGTTGCAGATGACCTTGAACAACTTCGAATCTCGGAAGACCAAGATGCAATGATCGGTCATAAGAGTGCGGACTCTTCGTTCTTTGGCTACAAAACCCATATTGCTATGACCGAGGAAAGAATTATTACGGCAGCCGTTGTAACAACTGGTGAGAAGAATGATGGCAAACAATTGCAGACCTTAATCGAGAAGAGCAAGCAAGCAGGCATGGAAGTGAATACAGTCATCGGAGATGCGGCATACTCCGAAAAAGATAACATCACTTACGCCAAAGAGAACACGGTTGAACTAGTGGCTAAGCTTAACCCGTCTGTTACACAAGGCTACCGTAAGCATGAAGATGAATTCCAGTTCAATAAGGATGCAGGAATGTATGTCTGCAAAGCTGGCCACATGGCAATCCGAAAGGCCCGTCAAGGCAAGAAAGGCATCGGCACAAACCAGACGGATACATACTACTTTGATGTGGAAAAGTGCAAGAGATGCTTACGCCGTCAAGGTTGCTACAAGGAAGGGGCAAAAAGTAAATCCTATTCGGTGAGCATAAAGTCCGACGAACATACTGAACAGATGGCTTTCCAGGAGACTGAGTACTTTAAGACGAAGGCCAAGGAACGTTACAAAATTGAGGCAAAGAACAGCGAACTGAAACACAGACACGGGTATGATGTGGCGACATCCTCGGGTCTTGTCGGCATGGAGTTACAAGGTGCAATGGCGATATTCACTGTAAATATAAAAAGAATATTAAAGTTAATGAAGTGAAAAAACAACAACGATCGGTCATATACAGAGAAAAAGACGACTCTCATACCCATTTACTGGTGTTGAGAAATCGTCTTTTTTTACTATGACCTTAAGGTTCATTAAAACCGCAAGTTCTTCAGTAGCCTCGTAATTACCCGGGGCTTTTTTATGTGCAAATTACCAAGAAAATGTAGCAATGCAATCGATTCAGGGTAATAAGAAAAGGATACGCAAAAAGCTTAATCAAACAGGGGCGATATTATGAACACACTTATAAAAGGTAAAGGGGTAAAGAAGGACTACCAGATGGGAGAAGTAGTTGTAACCGCCCTGCGCGGGGTCGATTTTGAAATATTCGAAGGCGAGTTTGTAGTCGTCCTGGGACCCAGTGGCTCTGGGAAGAGTACACTGCTAAACATCGTAGGCGGAATGGATACCCCAACTGGCGGAGAGCTTTATTATAAGGACGAGCTCATATCGGAATATGATGAGGGGGAGCTTACAAGATACAGAAGGCACAGCGTGGGCTTTGTGTTCCAGTTCTACAACCTTATGCCCAACCTGACGGCGGGAGAGAACATCAGTCTTTCCACGGAAATAGCAAAGGACCCGCTCGAGATAGACTATGTGCTTGAAAAGATAGGCCTTAGCGACAGGAAAAACCACTTTCCGGCTCAGCTTTCAGGCGGAGAGCAGCAGAGGGTGGCGATAGGCCGCGCAATAGCCAAGAATCCGGAGCTGCTCCTGTGTGACGAGCCCACTGGAGCTCTTGACGTGTCCACAGGCATTGAGGTGCTGAAATTCCTAAAACTCTTCAATGAGGAGCTGGGCAAAACTGTTGTCATAATAACCCACAACTCCGACATAGGCAAGATGGCGGACAGGGTATTCTATATAAGGGATGGAAATATTGAAAGGATTGCAGTCAACAAGAAGCCTATGAGACCGGAGGAGGTGTCCTGGTGATACTTCACAAAAAGCTGCTAAGGGACATAATGGGGCACAAGCTTGTGTACATTTCTTGTGCGATAGTAATGATGGTGGGCCTTAGTGTATATACGTCGATGTTCATGGTAATGGTAGACCTCAAAGGCGCTCTGGATGACTTCTACGGAAGCTCGCACTTTGCAGACGGCTTTGCACAGGTCACAGGAATTCCTGTAAATGCAGTGGATTCACTTGGAGATATAGAGGGTATAGAGCGCATACAGGGACAGCTTGTAAAGGATGTCCGGGTGTATGACAGCGAATCTAAAAAGGTAAAGTACATCAGGATGGTTTCAATCGAATCGGAGGATCCAAGCTCCCTGAACAAGCCTGTGGCAATGGAGGGCGAGCAGATAAGCCCCTCAAGAGAAGGCATATGGACCGACATAAAGTATTACAAAGCAAACAATATAAGTCCCGGAGACACAATCGAGGTGATAGCCGAGGGGAAAAGGACAAAGCTCAAGGTGCTCGGAGGGGCGGTAAGTCCAGACTATGTGTATGCCATAAGGGGCATCGAGCAGATATACCCGGATCCGCTGCTGTTTGGCGTAGCCTTTATAAACTATTCCAACATGGAGGGGCTTTTCAGGGAAAAGGGACTCCACAATGAGCTCTCATTCACCCTGAAGGAAGGATACACTTATGACGATGTGGAGAGCAGGCTGAAGCAGAGACTAAAACGTTACGGGCTCAAGGGTATATACGAGAGAAAGGACCAGGTCAGCCATTCCATACTCAATAATGAAATAGTACAGCTCGAGAACACTGCCAAGACTTTTCCGTTTATATTTATTTCTGTGGCAAGCTTTGTGCTCTACATGATGCTAAGAAGAATTGTAGAGCAGCAAAAAGGGCAGATAGGTATTCTTAAGGCTTTTGGGTACACACAGAAGGAGATTTTCACGCACTATATGGGCTACAGCCTCCTCGTAGGGGTGATGAGCGGGATATTCGGCGGCCTGCTTGGCTTTTGGCTTGAAAGCTATTTTGTGGAAATGTATATGGAATTCTTCACTTTTCCTAATCTGCGGGCAACATACCCAATCGAGTATTTTTTTCAGGCAAACCTTATTGCAATTGCGTTCAGCCTATTTGCAGGCTACAGCGGCACGAAGCGAATACTAGCGCTCACTCCTGCGCAGGCGCTTAGAACCGAGGTTGAAATCAAGACGCACACCATATTCATTGAGAAGATAAAGCTTCTGTGGAACAGTCTCAACTCCCTTACAAAGATGACAGTGAGAAATCTGTTTAGAAACAAAGCCAGGAGCTTTTTCACGATGTTGGGAATGCTGTTTGTTTTCAGCATAGTTACCACAATGGCGTCATTCATGAACACTGTTGAAATAATGATGGACGAGCAATTCAACGAGGTTCAGACATTCGATGCCAAGATGAGCTTTTATTATCCCCTCGATGCAAGCAAGCTTCATTCGGAGATAATTAATAATGAAAATGTGGTCGAGGCCGAGCCGCTGCTTGAAGCACCTGTGCGGATCAAGAACGCCTGGCTCGAAAAAGACGCATTATGCATAGGCATAAAAAAAGGGAGCAGGCTATATAACATATTGGACGGCAAGGGCCAAAGGGTGGAAATAAAAGGCGAAGGGTTGATACTGTCTGAAAGGCTTGCAAACTCACTTAGACTCAAGGAGGGCGACACGGTAGAGCTTGAAAGCCCATGGGCGACAAGGGATACTGTGAGAACAACAGTAGAGGGCATTGTGCCGCAGTATTTCGGAGTAAATGCCTATATGGAGCTGGACGCACTATGCGAGCTGCTCGGCCATAAAGCCATGGCAAACTCGGTGCTTATGAACATAAAGGAGGGCTCTTTTGAGAGTCTAAATGACGACTACATAGAGGGCAAGAATGTGTCGTCGCTCGACCGGAAAGAGAGTGTAATTGAGATGTTCAACAGCCTTATGGAAAGCTACAGTTACATGCAGTGGATATTCGTGGTATTCGGCGTGATATCCGGCTTTGCGGTGGTTTATACATCGTCGACAATAATATTTTCGGAAAGGGAGCGGGAGCTTTCGTCACTGAGGGTACTGGGCATGACGAGGAATGAGGTGTTCCGGATAATTGCGCTTGAGCAGTGGCTAATTGCGATAGGCTCATGGATAGTAGGGATACCGGTTGCATTTGGCCTTAGATGGATAATAGCCCAGGGAATGAGCACGGACCTTTTTTCGATACCTTATAAAATAGATACCATGTCATTCGTATCGGGACTTGCAGTAGCCGTGGCATCTGTAATAGCGGCGCAAGTATCCGTATACAGGAAGATATCGAGGCTCGACATGGTGGAGGTTCTCAAGGAAAGGGAATAAACTTCTGGAGGGTGGAAAACATGAAGAACAACAATTCGAAAAAGTGGATAAAGCGCGGCATAATAGCATTAATAGCAGCAGCTGTCATTTATGCCTCCATAAGCAGCTACCTGGAACCTCTGAGCGTTGAAGCTTACAAGGTTCAGAAGATGAGCATAGAGGACAGCTTCGGGGATGAAGGAACTGTCGTTTCAAAAGGAGAACAGGACTATTACTCACCGCTTGCTGCAAAGGTGAAAGTCATGAAAGCAAAGGAGGGCATGTCCGTAAAAAAGGGAGATGTGCTATTGCAGCTTGACATGAGTGATACAGAATACAGCATCAGGCAGCTTGAAGGGCAGCTCCAGAGCATACAGGGACAGGAGCGTGGAGAACTCACGCTTAACAGGGACCTGGAAATCAAGAGGCAGACTATGCAGGTTGAAAATGCCCAGAGGGACTACCAGGATGCTCAGATCAAATACCAAAAAGCAGCAGCGCTTTACGAGCAGGACGCAATGTCGAAGCAACAGCTAGATGATGCCAAGCTTTACATGGATAAGCTCAAGGGAGTGCTTGATGACCAGCAGGTCGCTCTCGAGCTCATCAAGAACAGATACGGCGATCCGAGTGCCACAAAGCAATATTTTGCTGGCCTCAAAAAATCAATACAAGCCCAGATAGACCTTCTCAGGAGCAACATGTCAAAGGGTGAAATAAGGGCAGAGTCAGATGGAGTGGTAAGGACTGTGGATGCAAAGGAAAGCAAGTATGTACAGTATGGAGAGAAGCTCCTGAGCACCATAGAGGGTTCGCAAATCGAAATAGAGTCGATGGTGCTGACCGAGAACTCGGTGGACCTCAGGGAGGGTATGAACGTTCGAGTCACATTCGAGCACAAGCCCCAGGACTTCGTGTTTGACGGAACGGTATCGCGGATAGACCCATCGGCAGAAGAAACAATATCTGCCATAGGCCTTGTAGAACAGAGAGTCAAGACAATAATACAGCTAGCGGGTGATGCGTCAGTGCTAAGACCCGGATACAAGGTCGATTTGGACTTCATAATAAGCAAGAGCGAGGGAGCCATTTCGGTGCCCAAAAGAGCCATTTTCAAGTATCAGGACAAGGATTCTGTTTTTGTCGTAAAAAGCGGCATGGCACAGCTAAGAAACGTGACAATAGGCGCCGAAACAGAGGACCTGTCCATAATTTCAAGCGGTCTTGAAGAAGGCGAGATAGTCATACTCGACCGAAAGGCAACAGGCCTTGAAGAAGGCAAGCGAGTCAAGCCTCTGCTTGACTAGGGGTTCTCAATGTTGAGCCCATCAGCGAAGCACTCTCCAGATATTTTTTATATCATCCGCAGTCGCAGCAAAGTTCTCAACAAGCCTCTTTTGCCTTCGCAAGAGCTCGTGGGATTCAAGCGAGAGCAGCTGGCCTCCGGGTGATTTCTTCTCAATGAAGCGTTTCAGAAGGTCCGCAACGACTGTAATGTCCTGTATTGCGCCGAGCTCATCCTGCACGGCCTTCATGCCGCTTAGCATATATTCCTCGACAGGCTGCAGTTCATTTAGCACCTCGACCATGTATCTGAAGCGCTTGAAGGCTATCCGGACATTGTGTATTGACTCCATGTCGCTTGTGTCCACGCTGTCTATGAGATCGGCTACCTTGCAAAAGGCCTCGTCGCTTCTTTTCCGCAGTTCGCAGTAAAGCTCCTTTTCCTTGAATTGACCGTATATCGCTAGCTTAACGGCGTCTGTTGCTTTTTTCAGTGACTCTATCGCTACAGCTTCAAGCTTCTTTTGCAGCTTGAAGGAAAGCCTTTTTTCCCGAGAATGCAGATATTCGATGAATATGTCTATTTTGGGAAAGTCAGATGCCATACCGTCCGCATACATGATGGATATATGAGTGTCACGCAGGGGGCTGAAAAGCTTGTGAATATCCTTGAGGCGCTTTAAATGTTTTTGAGAGCTCTTATCATCGGTATGGGAGACTGCATCTAGAATTTCAATTGCAGATATAATGCGCCTTATGGAAACGCGTGCATCATGCACGGCTTTTTCTGATGAATGGGCCTTGCATTTATTCAACTCTGTATCCAACCTACCTAGAAGCTTGTCCATATAAGCGTTCATAACATCAATTTCATAATCCATAAAAACGCCTCCCAAAAAGTATTGTCGTGTTGCAGCATATAATATGTATCCCCTAAAAAAGCCCTAAAAAACAAAAACTGCCGCCAGAAACGGCGGCAGCACTCAAACCACATAAAGATTAAATGCTAAGGGATTTCTATGAAGCTGTGCTTTCTCGACCTGAAGCTGCATATGTTTTTGAATCCATACTCCTTGAGCATGCTGTAAGCGAAGTCGAAATCGGCGCATAAGTGTCCTGCGGTGTGTGCGTCAGAGCCCAGAGTTATTATCTCGCCGCCGAGGCTCTTGTAGCGCTCGAGTATATAAGGGTGGGGATGCGGACGCTCAAGGCCGTACCTGAAGCCCGACGTGTTGAGCTCTATGCCTCTTCCGTTTTTAATGAGCACTTTGAGTATCTCGTCTATTATCTCGCTGAAGTATAGCCAGTCAACATCAGTAGAGTCGAAGCCGCCGTATCTGACGATAAGGTCCTTGTGGCCGAGAACATCAAACATTGTCGAATAGAGCCTTACGTTTTCAAGCACGTTTTCGAAATACCTCATGTATGATTCATACTGAGTCTTGCCTATGAAAAAGTCGGGCGAGCAAAAGTCCATCCTGTCAGCTGCGTGCACAGAGCCTATTATGAAATCGAAGGGGTACTTAGATACAAGGCCCTCTATTTCACTATAAACGTGCGGCTGCATGCCTATTTCAACCCCAAGAAGCAGATCGATGCTGCCTTTGTACTTGTCCCTTATGGCGTTGAATTCTTCGGTGTATCTGTCGTAGTCTATCAGGAATGGAAAGTCAGGATCAGGATAGTCAAAATCAACATGGTCCGTGAAAGCCAGCTCCTTGAGGCCGAGCTCTATGGCCCTTTTCACCATGGCTTCCATGCTTTCGCTGCAGTCATCTGAAAAATGAGAATGCACGTGGTAGTCGGAAAAATACAAAAAAATCAGCCTCCTATATATGTTTTTAAAGATATTACCACAAAACAGGCATTGTTTCATACGGCTGTGCAGATATAAATTACATTTAACATGCAAGTTCTATAGTCTCTAGCGGTTTCTGCTCCGGTAGCTCATCACAGAGCCTGCGACTATCAGCAGCATCCCAAGGGCCACGTTGAGCGATATGCGCTCTCCCAGAAAAGCCATTGAAAGCAGCGGAGCAAGCGCCGGCTTTATGAAAAACACGGAAGATGCAGTCACGGGGGAGGTCAGCTTTATAGCTTCCAGGAAGAATATGTATCCCAAGCCTGTAATTACAATCCCCATGTATATGACAACAGGCAGGTTCGCTGCGGTTATGCTCGAAAAAACAGGCGTTCCCTTTGCGGCGAGCACTGCAAATAACACGATTTCTCCGGCTGCAAACGTGAAGAAATTGAAAATGAATCCTCCGTACTTGGAGAGTCTGGACTTGCTGAGCACTGTGTAGAGCGCGAATGTGAGCGCGGAGGCCAGGGCGAGAAGTATTCCTTTGAGGTCATAGCTTACAGCTAGAGGGTTGAATATGCAGACAACTCCTGCAAGGCTCACCAAGAGCGCTATTACCATGTTTTTTTCGATTTTTTCACCAAGTATGAAAAAAGCAAAGGGCAGTGTAAAAAGCGGATTTATGCTA
Organism: Peptoclostridium acidaminophilum DSM 3953; assembly: GCF_000597865.1. Taxonomy (GTDB): domain Bacteria; phylum Bacillota; class Clostridia; order Peptostreptococcales; family Peptostreptococcaceae; genus Peptoclostridium_A; species Peptoclostridium_A acidaminophilum. Next base: position 219,114 of record NZ_CP007452.1, read on the forward strand.
AAAACTATTGCAGCAGTGGAAGCCTGGGTGTGGACTACAGAGAGCTGGTGGAGCACCATTGAAATTGGTATGCAAAGCGATCCTAGAGCAAAAAAGTAGAGGTAGTCGCTGCGGTCAAGTTTTATGTTTTTCCGCTTCAGGTCGGTAGCAGCAAGAGGAAGCAGCATGAGAGCGCCTATCAAAAACCTGGAAAATGTAACTTGTATCGGGCTCATAGAGCCTGCTACGAGTTTGCCGGCAAGTTCCATGGTGCTGAATATGAAAGCGCACAATACAATATAGATATAACCCTTTTTCATGAACAATACCTTCTTTGTCTTAAAATATTATGACTCATAAGCTGGAATGTTACTATAATATGATACTCCAAAACAGGAATAAATTCAGCATTCAAGAGGCATAAAATTTTTGAAGAAGGGCAGCATATCATTTTTATTCCGAATAACGTGTATATTGTTATTGGGCATTGCTAAAAAGTCTGGTAGAATATTAAGTATACATAGATAAAATGCACAGGGGTTCGATTGAGATTTAATATCCGTTATACACAAATATACACAAAAATAGTTTTGGGATGTGATTCGGGTTGAACGAGCAGTATTCACAATTCCTTTTAGAGGAGAACAAATATCTAAAAGGTGCCGTAGAAAAACTCCATATGGAAAACGATACTGTTCTGCTTCTCATAGAGTTCTTGGAGCTGCTGCTTAAGACTAAAGGTATAGAGAAGGTTACAAGACTTGTAATAAAGCACCTTTCGGAACTTCTCGGAGCAAAGAGAACAATGCTCATAAGGAAGGAATCGATGGAGGGGCTTTATGCGCGATACATCTATGAACACGGCGAGACAAAAAAGATAAACCTCATGCGCACAGAGCTTGGAAAGGACTATTTTTTCTTATATGTGGAGAAGGTTTATGTAATAAAAGAGACTCCATCCAGCATTGTCATGCCTATAAAGTATATAGGGGAAAATATAGCCGGCATGAGATTCGAGTTCGACAGCCTTGATGAGCTAGAGCCTCACAAGATAGAGATACTCAAACGCTACGGCCCAATATGCGGGCTCGTAATGAAAAACCAGATACTCCTTGAAGAAGTCATGAGCGAAAAACAGGTCATACTTGAAAAGAATTCCATAATAAATGAAGAGAAAAAGATAATACTCGAGCAGAACAAAAAGAGCAGAAGAGAGCTCAAGCTTGCTCAAAAGATACAAAAGAAAATTCTGCCATCAGGCTATATAAACTTCGGTGATTACACGTTCTACAGGAACTACAAGCCATCATACTATCTGGGCGGCGACTTCTATGATGTCATAGAATGCAACAACGAAAACAGCATAGTGTTCTACATGGCGGATATATCAGGACACGGCGTAGGAGCTTCGCTGCTGACGGTGTTTCTCAAGCAGACACTCAAAGGACTTGTGAAGTACTACGAGAAAAAAGGGGAGAAGCTCGTGCCGTCCAAGGTGCTCAAAAAGCTTCAGAAGAGATTTCTCGACATTGAGATGGACGAGGAGATGTATATAGGCATATTCATAGGTGTAATTGACGTTGAAAACAACACACTGGCAATATCAAACGCCGGACATAATGTGCCGCCTATACATATCAAGAGCTTCGAAAGAAATGCCGGCACATATGAAATATCGGGACTGCCCATAAACGGCCTGGGCCTTGACCTGTTTGATTTCGACTACGAGGACAGGGAAATCCACCTTGAAAGAGGAGACAGTTTCATACTCCTTACAGACGGAGCCGTCGAGGAGAGGAATGCCCACGGCGAGGAAATGGGAATCGAAAGGCTCAAGTCTATGTTCGTAAGGAATAAGGATATTAGCCTTGAGGAGCAGTTCAAGATAATGCTGCTTGAAGTGTCAAGACATAGCAAGAAGAGCAGATTCGGAGACGACATTGCATTTCTTGCAATCCACAGAGAATATTAACGTATAGGCCCTGCAGGCAAAACCGCAGGGCTTTTAAAATTTGCAGGCAAAAAATGCTTTTGCGCTTTACTTTAATAAAGCAAGAAAGTATAATAGATATCGGGGCAGACAAGCTGAACCTATAAAAAATAAATAAAACAAGGAGGAACAACAGCATGAAAAAGAAATTATCTATTTTACTAGCACTTATAATTGCAATCACAGGAGTGGTTTTCACTGGTTGCGGCAAAACTCAGGAGACAGAGGACAAGTCGCTTGAGGCTATAAAGGAAAAAGGAGAAATAATAGTTGGCCTTGACGACAGCTTCCCTCCAATGGGTTTTAGGGACCAGGCCGGAGAAATAGTGGGCTTTGACATAGACCTTGCCAAGGAAGCAGGCAAGAGAATGGGCGTAAACGTGGTTTTCAAGCCTGTAGACTGGGACGGAGTAATACTGAGCCTTAAAAACGGAGAGATAGACGCAATATGGAACGGACTGACAATAACTGACGAGAGAAAAGAGCAAATAGGCTTTACAAATCCATACCTAAGCAACAGCCAGATAATAATAGTTCAAGCCGGGTCAGAATACAAAGCGAAGGCTGATTTTGAAGGCAAGGTTGTGGGCATACAGCTTGGCAGCACAGCCCAGGCAGCGCTTGACAGCAATGCAGATTTTGCAGGAAAGCTAAAGGAAGTCAAGAAGTATTCTAACAACGTAGAGGCGCTGCTTGATCTCAAGGCTGGAAGGGTTGACGCAGTTGTAATGGACGCAGTTGTAGGAAGATACTATATATCATCAAATAACGCTGCAGACACTTACAGGGTGCTGGATGAAGACCTTGGAAAGGAATCATACGGCGTTGGAGTAAGACAGGAAGACAAGGCGTTCCTTGCCGAGCTTGACAAGGTGCTTAGTGAAATGAAGGAAGATGGAACTGCGGCAGAGATATCTAAAAAATGGTTCGGGGAAGACATAGTAAAGTAGATATCATATAAAAGGCAGGCAATGTCATAGGCATAGCCTGCCTTTCAAATTTTCGGTTAGTAAATAGCATGCATTTGTGGTAAGATTTAATGTGGTAAAGCGATAATGCACAATAAGTTTTTCGGAGGACTAATATGGAATACATAATTAATACCACACTTTACATTCTCAAGGGGACGGTAGTCAGCCTCAAAATCTATGCAGTAACAGCCATATTCAGCGTGCCGCTTGCGATATTTTTCGCTCTGGGAAAGGTGTCAAAGCACAAGACACTCAAAATGGCGCTGGAGGCATACACATGGGTTTTCAGAGGAACACCGCTGCTCCTGCAGCTGTTTTTTGCATACTACGGACTGCCAATACTCGGAATCACCATGACTCCTTTCATGGCGGCAGCCGTGACATTCATAGTCAACTATGCCGCATATATGACGGAGATATTCAGGGCAGGCATAGAGTCGATAGACAAGGGTCAGTATGAAGCCGCACATTCGCTGGGAATGAACTATGTCCAGACGATGAGAAGGATAGTCATACCGCAGGCTATAAGAAGGGTGCTTCCGCCCACATGCAATGAGGCCATAACTCTTGTAAAGGACACTGCGCTTGTTGCAGCAATAGGCATGGCGGACCTGTTGAGATCCGCAAAAGAAGTGCTTACAAGAGACTTTACGATAATACCTTTTGTTATTGCCGCTTTGTTTTACCTTGCCATGAGCTGGGTCATAGTTTTCATATTCAAGAAGATAGAACAAAGATATTCTGTGTACTAGACGGGAGGCAAAGTCATGATAGACGCTATAGACATAGTAAAAAAATTTGACGATTTCACAGTGCTTGACGGGGTGAGCCTCAATGTGAAAAAGGGTGAGATAATATCGGTGATAGGTCCTTCCGGTTCCGGAAAGAGCACGCTGCTTAGGTGTCTCAACAAGATAGAGGAGATAGACGAAGGTGTCATAAGGATAGACGGCGAGCAGCTGAGCAGGCACAACTGCAGCAAGCTGGGGATGGTCTTCCAGAATTTCAACCTGTTTCCGCATATGAGCGCTATTGAAAATGTTATGGAAGCACCGGTAATAGTCAAAAAGATGGGGAAAAAAGAGGCCCGCGAGCTGGCTGGAAGGATGCTTTCCGACGTAGGGCTTCAGGACAAGGCGGATTCATATCCGGGACAGCTTTCCGGCGGACAAAAGCAAAGGGTTGCAATAGCCAGGGCGCTGGCAATGAAGCCTGAGATAATACTCTTTGACGAGCCTACCTCCGCTCTCGATCCTGAGCTTGTTGGAGAGGTGCTTGGAGTAATAAAGAAGCTGGCAGCCGAGCACATGACGATGGTTATAGTAACGCACGAGATGGCTTTCGCCAGGGAAATTTCAGACAGGGTAATATTCATGGACAAGGGCAAAATCGTAGAAGAGGGCACTCCGAAGGAGATATTTGAAGATCCGGAGCATCCTAGAGTTCAAGCCTTCCTAAAAAGGATGATGCAGGAATAGAGGATTAATAAAAGCATAGTAAAAGCGGTCTGGAATTGTTCGATTTTCCTGACCGCTTTTTATTTTGGGAGTATGTCGTCAATGTGAATCGTATTTGATTTTTGAAGGTCTATAAAATCAGAGCCAACGAGTATGAGCGGCCTTGATATGTCGCCTGGATTCATCTTTACTATCTTCGCGCGCTCTCCTGTGTTCAAAAGCACTATTGCGCCTTCGTAAAAGCTGGATATATTCCTTACAAAATTAAGCGTGCATTTGACGTCGAGCTTTTCGTAAGACTCCTTTTGGAATATTTCAAGCACGTTAAGTGGGGAGGTTCTCTTGTGGTATACTCTCTTGGATGTAAGAGCATCGAATATGTCGGCTATTGCTATGATCTTTGCAAATGGATGTATCTGGTAGCCGCTTAAGCCGAGGGGATAGCCGGAGCCATCCTCCTTCTCGTGGTGCATAAGTACGCCGAGGCTGACGCTTTCGCTCATATAGTTGATTTTTTTAATCATACGGTAGCCTATCTCGGAGTGCTTTTTTACAAGATTGAACTCCCAGGCAGAAAGTTTTGAGGGTTTATCAAGTATATGGCTGTCTATTCGCGTCTTTCCTATGTCGTGCAGCATGGCCGTTCGGGTTAGTATCTTGAGCGTTGCATTGTCGTAACCCAGCCATTTGCCAAGCATGCAGCTGAGTGCTGCAACGTTTATGGAATGCTTGTAGAGGGTGTCCTTGTGTTCGCGTATTTTCATGATATAACTTATCAGCTCACCCGTATTGAGTGAGGTTTCTATTATGAGCTCTGTTATCCTGTTGAGATGAATTACATTTATTAGTTTTTCGGAGTCGGCTGTAAAAATCTTGCTCTTCAGCTGCTCGGAAGCCAGATCAACAAGCTTTTCAATGCGTTTTTCAGCGCTTGAGGGCCTGTTCATGGCAGTGCTCTGCATGCGATTGCCTAAATTTCCCCGGGTGTGGTCAGGCTTGTATATGAAGACTGAATCTGTATCTAAAGTGATTTGAAGCTTTTGGATTATAGCTTCAGACATTACCGTTCCCGGAGCAAGAATGCGAACGCCGCGATTGTCGGTTATCTCCTGGGCCAGAACCATTCCCTCGTGGAGGTCGTCCGTGCTTATTATCAATTTATTGTCGCTTTGAATTAATGACAAAAGACGTCCCTCCTGAGCAAACATATATTGGTATGTAAATATGATACTATGGACGGTGATAAAATAAAATACATATAGGAACATTTATTCTTCAAATTTCTGAATTTGGAAACATAATAGGCATGCTAATAGGGTATTAAATACTATAGCAATTTCTACAGCAGAGCTACTCTGCTTAAAAATTTGAATTTGGGAGGTTGGAAAAATGAAGAAACTAATATACGCAAGCATGCTTATATTTGCATTGGCAATCTCGTTTGCAGGCTGCTCGGACAAGAAGGAGACTGATACTGGCGAGCAGGCAAAAAAAGAGCAGGCCCAGAAAAGTGAAAAATCGCTCGAGGAGCTCAAGGAAGAGATGAAGCAGCTCGTCTCCAAGCGCAGCTTAGGAGAAGGAATATACTATGAATATGCAGTTACAGTGGAAGGCGGAAGCGGCATGCCAGAGTCATCAATGACTATGAATACATGGCAGCAGGGCGAGAATATAAGGACAGAGACGCTCGACCAAAGCGGCCAGGTCATGTCAGTCCTCATAAAGGAAGCCGGAGAGGACTACATACTAATGTACAATCCGGCGGAAAACATAGCCATAAGACAGGATATAGCATCCTCTGAAAGCATGCAGGACGACTACGACATCAACACCTCAAGCGATGACGTAAACTGGGATGGAGTCGTGGAAATAAAGGACGACGATGTCGACGGAAGAAATGCCAAGCTGGTTGTATTAAAGGACGAGAGCACAGGACAAAACATAATAAGCAGAATGTGGATAGACGAGAAGACAGGACTTGTCATAAAGAGTGAAATAGAAGCTGACGGAAAGGTTATTTCCACAATGAAAATAAAGAATATAAAGGAAGGCAGCTTCGGGGAAGACACATTCAAGCTGCCTGATGATGTTGAGGTAATGAAAATAGAAGACATGATGCCATCTCAGCCTTAATATTCAAAAGACAAGTCGGATTTGAAATCTTCCTATAATGTTGACAGCATGACAATAAAACATTAAAATAAAATTGTAATTGTTACAAAAGTGTAAATCGATGCTATTACTAAAAAGGAAGATGGATATTATGAAAAGTAAAATGAACATCGACAGTCTGGGTGAATACCTGAAGGATAACGGGGTCAAGCCATCGTACCAAAGACTCAAGATATTTGAATATCTAGTACAAAACAAGAACCATCCCACGGTCGACACGATTCACAGGTCGCTTTTACCGCATATACCGACACTCTCAAAAACTACGGTATACAACACTCTCAGCCTCTTCATCGAAAAAGGCATAACCCAGCTTATAACAATAGAGGAGAACGAGGGCAGATATGATGCCGACGTAGAGAGCCACGGGCACTTCAAGTGTTTGGAATGTTCAAATGTATATGATTTCGAATTTGAAATCAAAGATAGCGGAGTAAGCGGAATAGAAGGCTTCAAGGTGGACGAGAGGCATTTATACTTTAAAGGCGTCTGCAAAGACTGCCTGAGCAGAAAATAAATTTGCGGAGGTGTTCTGATGAAAGCAGTCAACATAAAGGAAGGTATTTACTGGGTAGGGGGCATTGACTGGAATGTGAGAAGCTTTCATGGCTACTCAACCCAAAGAGGATCGACATACAATGCATATCTTGTAATAGATGAAAAGATAACGCTCATAGATACTGTCAAGGGTTATCTTGCAGATGAAATGATGAGCAGGATATCGAGCATAGTTGATCCTGCGAGAATAGACTATATAGTTTCAAACCACGTTGAGATGGACCATTCGGGCGCCCTTCCTCAAATAATGGAAATCGCAAAAAACGCCACTATAATCACATGCGCCAGCGGGGAAAAAGGACTTAGGGCGCACTACAAGAAGGACTGGAGCTTCAAGGTTGTAAAATCGGGAGACAATATAGAGCTTGGCAAGAGGAGTCTTGAATTCCTGCTTACTCCTATGGTGCACTGGCCTGACAATATGGTGTGCTACATGCCGCAGGAGAAGATACTCTTCTCTAATGACTCTTTCGGCCAGCACCTTGCATCCTCGGAAAGGTTCGACGACGAATATCCAATAGACATAGTAATGGAAGAAGCCAGAAAGTATTACGCAAACATAGTGCTTCCGTACGGAATGCAGGTCCAAAAAGAGCTTGAAGCCGCAAAGGGACTCGATATAGAAATGATTGCGACAAGCCACGGAATAATATGGAGAAGCCACATCCAGGAAATAATGAGCCTGTATGCAGACTGGGCTTCGAACAGAACCTCTAAAAAGGCTGTTATAGTTTATGATTCCATGTGGAAGTCTACAGAGACTATGGCATCAAGCATAAAATCGGCATTCGAGGAAAAGGGATATGTGATAAGGTATATGAATCTGGAGCACAACCACATATCTGATGTTATGACGGAGATAATGGATGCAGAGTATATATGCGTGGGTTCGCCTACACTAAACAACAACATGCTTCCTACGGTAGCGGCATTCCTGGCTTATCTGAAGGGACTTGCGCCAAAAGGCAGAAAAGCTATAGCATTTGGATCCTTCGGCTGGGGAGGCCAAAGCATAGGACTGGTCAAATCAGAGCTGGAGCTCGCGGGCTGCGAAGTCATGTCGGAAATCAAGCAACAATATGTGCCTTCATCTGAAGAACTGAAAAACATTGAAAAGACGGTTCTGGAAATCATATAAAAATAGAGCAATAGATATATATAGGTAAAGGAATGATAGCCGTGAGCAGTATAGTTATTCTAGACGGTGCAGCTTATGTAAGACACAGGATAAAGGAACTTGTCCGGAAATACGGTATAAGGCTGCATGAGGTTGCGAATTCGAGCGAACTTTTCACAATGCTTCAAAAAAAACAGGATGAAATTTCGCTTATAATAACAGAGCTTGAGCTGGACAAGGAAAACGGGCTTGAAATAATAAAACGGGCCAAGTCGAGAGGGTATGAAATTCCTGTGATAGTCCTGACGGCGCAAAACAAGAAGGACACTTTTGTCAAATCAATCGAGGCCGGCGCCTCGGACTACATACTCAAGCCATTTGAAGATGATTTTCTTCTAAGCAGGATAATGTCGAACATGAAACTGGAAGATCAAAATGGCAGCGCTGCCCTGGGAGCCAGAAGGGTGTACATGGATTTCAACAAGTACATTTCTGGAGAGCTCCGAAAGGCGGAGAAGGGTAATTACAGCATATCTCTCATAATGAGCGTCATAAATAAAGACAGTGCAGATTCCGGATATGGAATGAAAGCCGAGGACAGGCTGTTTGGAGAGCTCTACAGCAGAATAAACAGTCTGTTTTGGGACACTGACATATTTATGAGTTTTGGAAACCACAGCTACATAGGCGTACTTCCCTTTTGTACACAGGAAAACACCCGGGTTGTGGATGAAAAAATAAAGAGTCTCTTTGATGAAATACAAACGACGGATGACAGGTTCAAGGACTATTCCGTCGAAAACACTTTTGTCACATTCCCGACGGAGATATCATCCAGAGAAAGCCTGTTTCCCATGCTTACAGACAAGCTAAGAGCCGGCGAAGAAATATAAGCGGGGTGAATCAGGGTATGGACAAGGCAAAGTGCAAAGTCGCCACCGAAATAAAAAGATGTGAGCTCAACATGGCGATAAACGAAAAGAAAACCATGGAAGTAATCAGCTCCATAGCAGACGACATACTAAGGATTGCAGACGGGAAATATGAACTATCGGAGATACTAGACAGCGTTGCATACAAAAAATATGTGGAGTACATGGAAAAGCTAATGCAGAGCAATTAATATCAGATGTATATTCGATGGAGGTGTTTGCAGTGAAAGTTAAAGAGCTTATGGAAATACTCAAAAGTTTGGAGCAGGACAGGGATATAATAATAATTACGCCCAACAGGGATTATGACATTGTGGGCATTCGAGAAGTTGAAACAATAGAAGGGCTTGATGAGTTTTATGCTATCGAGTACGAGTAGGATGCAAAAATAATGGTTCACAACTAAAAATTGAAATGGAAAAGCCCTGTAACATGCCGCTTTGCTTGCGGTTTGTTGCGGGGTTTTTTGGTATAATAGGAACAGGAGTTCTTATATTTGGAAGGGGTGGCATAATGCACATAAAATATGTGGTTTCGCGTGCCGGCCGCGGCAAGACAAGCGCGGTCTACGGCGATATAAAAAAATGCATGAATGAAAATAAGGACGTAAAGCTTGTGCTTATGGTACCTGAGCAGTTCACGCTGCAGGCGGAGACAGACATAATAGGAGCCCTGGGCAGCGAGGGGATAATGCAATTGGAGGTTCTGAGCTTCCAGAGGCTGGCGCACAGGATACTCAGCGAGGTAGGCGGAATAAAGCGGGTTCAGATAAACCAAAGCGGCAAGGCCATGCTGCTTCGGAGCATAATAGATGCCAATTCGGACGAGCTTACGCTGTATGCGAGGGCGTCAAAACAGGAGGGCTTCCTCTCGAAATGCAGCGCGCTCATAGACGACCTCAAAAGGCAGGATGTAGATCCCCAGAGCCTCATAATGTGCAGCGAGGCGCTTGGCGACAGCATGCTCAGGCTGAAGCTCAGGGAGATAGGCTTTATATATGAAAAATACACCAGGGCTCTCGAAGAAGGCTATGCGGACGAGCACGACTGGCTAAGGCTTCTTGCGCGAAAGATAGACTCCAGCCATCTGCTTGAAGGCGCGCATGTTTGGATAGACGGCTTTAGCGGCTTTAGCGCCGGGGAGCTGAGCGTCATAAACGAGCTTGTAAAAAAGGCTTCCGAGGTAAGCGTCAGCCTTACCCTGGACTTGGAAGCCGGGCCGGACTACGAGCTTTTTGCCGCAACCAGAAGGACAATGAAGGCGATTTCAGCGGCAGCCAGGGAGGCGGGAGCCGGCGAGAGCATATTAAGGGCTCGCCTGGAATCGGCAAAGCCGCCAGAACTGCTCCACCTTGAGCGAAACCTTTACGCCTACCCAGCTGCAAGATATGCGGGAGATACGGATGGAATAAGAATGTTTGCGGGTTCGAGCAGGCACAGCGAGGTTGAAAACGCCGCAGTAGAGATAATAAAGCTCGCATCCGGGAACGGATACAGATGGAGAGACATTGCAATAGTCACTGGCGCGCTCGAGGACTACGCCCAGATAATAAAGAGGACATTCAGCGAGTATGGCATACCCGTGTTCATAGACGAAAAAAGGCCGATTACAAACAATCCAATAATAAGATTCATATTGGCTGCCCTGGACATAGCAGCCAGGGATTTCAGATACGAAGATGTTTTCAAATTCATAAAGACAGGCTTTACAGAGCTTGGACGGGGCAGCTGGGAAAATCTCGAAAACTACGCCCTCAGATACGGCATAAAATCCTCGGCATGGATGCGTGAATTCACACTGGGCTCGGATGATGAGCGTACCATGGCAGAGGAGGCGCGGAAAAAACTTGTGCCTCCTCTTGCCGGCCTTAAAAAGAAGCTGGGGAAAAAGAAGACGGTAAAGGATTTCACAAGGATACTTTATGATTTCATGGTCGAGCTCGACATGCCCGAAAAAATTGAGAACTGGACTCAAATGCTAATGGACGATTCGAGGCTCGAATATGTAAATGAAAACACACAGATATGGAACATAGTCATCGAGATATTCGACCAGATGGTGGAAATGATGGGGGATCTCAAGGTGGATCTCCGCGAGTATGCAGGGATACTCTCCGCGGGCTTTGCAGAGCACAGGATAGGAATAATACCGCCCACCATGGACCAGGTTATAGCAGGCAGCCTTGAAAGGTCAAAGAGCCACGAGATAAAGGCGCTGTTTGTTTTGGGAGTAAACGACGGCGTGCTCCCCAGCGGATTTTCAGACGAGGAGCTAATACTCGACGACGAGAAGCTTCTTATGAAGGAGCACGGAGTCCATATTTCCACCGACAGCATTACAAGGGCTGAGGAGGAGCGGTTCTCAATATACACCTCCCTATCGAAGCCGAGCGGAATTCTATACATGAGCTATGCCATAGCCGATGAGGAAGGCAAGGCCTTAAGGCCTTCTATTATTGCAGACAGGATGAAAAAGCTATATGGGGGGCTCGTGACGGAATCGGACATAGTAGTCGACTCAAGCAGGCGGCTTGAAATGCTGGTTGCACCTCTCCCCGGCCTCAGGCAGCTTTCAGAGCTGATAAGGCAGGAGATGGACACGGCGATTGAAGACGGCCTCTGGAGGGACTTGTATTCATGGTACACCTCCCGCGAGCAGTGGAGCGAGAAGGCGGACATAGTATGCAAGGGGCTCTTCCACAAAAACCAGCAGGACTATATAGGCGCAGGGCTAGCCGCCAGGCTGTATCCTAGCCCATTGAAATCGAGCATATCAAGGCTGGAACGCTTTGCAAACTGCCCGTTTGCGCATTTTGTTAACTACGGCCTCTCTCCGAGGGAGCGCCTTGAGTACACAGTCTCCATGCCGGACATGGGCACGCTTTTCCATTCCTCGGTCGAGAAATTTTCAAAGGAGATTTCAAGCGAGAATATAAACTGGAGGGAACTCGAGCAACAAAAAAGTGACGCAATAGTCGAGCGAGTGATAGACAGCATGGTGCCCGAGTTTGGCAGCGGAGTGTTCTACAGCAGCCACAGGTACAGCTACCTGGTCAACAAGATAAAAAGAGTCGGTAAGCGGGCGGCATGGGCGATAGTGGAGCACATAAGAAGAGGAGAATTCGAGCCAATGGACCATGAGGTGGAATTTTCGGAAAAGGGCAGCATACCGGCTATAATAATAGAGCTGCCGGGAGGCGAAAGTATAGAGCTCGAGGGCAGGATAGACAGGGTGGACATATTCGGAGACGAAAAGCAGGGCTATGTAAAGATAATAGACTACAAGTCGGGCAGCAAAAAATTCACACTTTCGGATGCCTACTACGGGCTGCAGATACAGCTGCTGGTATACATGGATGCCCTCCTGGAAAACAAGCAGCTGCTCGAGTTCGACGAACTCCATCCGGCCGGCGTGTTCTACTTCAGGATAGACGATCCGTTTATAGATGCCGAAAAGCTTGGCGAGACAGACATAGAAAAGGGCATACTAAAGCAGCTCAAGATGAACGGCATAGTGCTAAGGGATGTAAGTGTAGTAAAGGCCATGGACTCAGAAATAGAAAGTGAAAGGTTCTCTAGCATAATACCGGCCGAGGTAAAAAATGACGGCGAACTCTCGGAGAGGTCAAGCGCAGTCAGCGAAGAGGAATTCAGAAGGCTCATAGGGCATGTAAAAAACCTGATACGCGAGATAGGAGCAGAGATAATAAAGGGTAAGATAAGGATACAGCCCTGCAGAAGCGGCAGCGAGATTTCATGCGGCTACTGCAAGTTCAAATCCATATGCCAGTTCGACACACTCCTCGAGGATAACGAATACAGGAATATAAGAAAGCTTTCGGACGGCCAGGTGAGGGGACTAATATCAGGGAAGGGGCATTCAGATGACAAGGTGGACTAGGGAGCAGGAGTCGGCAATAAAGGCAAGGGGCAAGAATCTGCTGGTATCGGCAGCTGCAGGTTCCGGCAAGACCGCCGTGCTGGTGCAGCGGATAATAGAAATAGTGCTGAGCGATCGGGTGGATATAGACAGGCTCCTCATAGTGACCTTTACAAATGCGGCTGCGGGCGAAATGAGGGAGAGGATAATGTCAGCGCTTGCAAGGGAAGCCGAGAAGGAAGGCGCAGACAGCGAACATATAAGAAGACAGATAACCTTGCTGAGCAAGGCATTCATAACAACCATGCACTCGTTCTGCATAGACGTGGTGAGAAGCAACTTCCACGTAATAGACATAGACCCGTCCTTTAGGATAGCAGACGTGGCCGAGGCGGCCATACTCATACAGGAGTCTGCAGATGAGCTTTTCGAGGAGTGCTACAAAAGCGCGCATCCAGACTTTCTGGAGCTGGTCGAGGGCTTTGGAGGAAATCGCGAGGATACAAAGCTTCAGGAGCTCATGCTTTCCATGTACGGATTCATACAAAGCCAGCCATATCCTCTAGAGTGGCTCCAAAAGAGCGTCGAGGACCTGAATGTGGGCCCGGACGACATTGAAGGTACAAGCTGGGGAATGACTATAGCCAAAAGCTTCAGGGACGAGCTCGAGGGGGCTGTGGACATACTGAGGCAGGCAAGTGCCATATGCGCTCTTCCAAGCGGGCCAGGCGAATACCTGGCGACACTCGAAGCCGACATGTCGAATGCTGCAGCACTTAAGGATTCGCTAGGCAGGGGCCTTTCAAGCTTTTATGCACAAATGTCCATCATCAAGCACGCAAGGCTGGCCACTATAAAAGGAAAGCGCAAGGAAGAGGTGGACGAAAGGCTCCAGGAGGATGCCAAAAAGCTAAGGGAGTCCTACAAAAAGATTGTCGATTCCATGAAAAGCGACGTCGAGGGAACCACGCTGCAGGAGCATGCGCAGCAGCTGCAGCGCATGCATCCGCTCATGAAGTATCTTTGCGGCATGATTGGAGATTTCGACGGCATATACAGCGCCAAGAAGCTTGAAAGGGGCCTGCTCGACTTTAACGACCTCGAGCATTATGCGCTCAGGGCGCTTGAAAACGAGGAGGTCAGGAAGGAGCTTGCCGCCAAGTTCGAATATATATTCGTGGACGAATACCAGGACAGCAACATAGTCCAGGAAACCATAATAGGCAGGATAAAAAGAAACGACAACCTCTTTCAGGTGGGCGACGTGAAGCAGAGCATATACAGGTTTCGCCTGGCTGATCCTACACTGTTTATCGAAAAATACGAAACCTACAGCAAGGACGGAAGCACAAATGATCTAAGGATAGACCTCGCCAAGAACTTCAGGAGCCGCGAGGAGATACTAGGAAGCATCAACTTTATATTCAGGCAGATAATGTCAAAGGAGCTCGGGGAGATAGACTATGATGAGGAAGCCTTCCTCTACAAGGGCAGGGAATTCGAGGAATGCACGGGAGCTCCCGTTGAGATAAACATAGTTAAAAAAGGAAGTGACGGGCTCGATGTAGGCAGCGAGCTCGAGGAGATGAGCGACATCGAGGCGGAGGCAAGGCTTACCGCATCCAGGATAAAGGAAATAGCAGGGCAGATGACTTACGACCCTAAGCTCGGAGCGTACAGACAGATAGAATACAAGGACATAGTAGTGCTGCTTAGGACCGTTAAAAACTGGGCATCCGTATTCATGCAGGTGTTCAGGGAGGAGGGGATACCGGTCTACTCCGATGAGAGCAGCGGCTATTTCGACACCGTTGAGATACAGATTTTCATAAACCTTCTGCGGCTCATAGACAACAAGAGGCAGGACATACCGCTCATAAGTGTTATGAGATCGCCAATAGGCGGCTTTTCAATAGAAGAGCTTGTGCAGGTTAGGCTTGCCAGCAGAAAGGCGAGCTACCACGAGGCCCTTGAAAGCTATGCGGCTTCAGGTGATACGGAGCTCGCGGAAAAGATAAGGCGCTTTGCAAGCAGGCTGGATAAGTGGGCGGATGATGCCAGGCTGATGCGGCTTGACGAATTCATATGGAAGCTGCTTGTTGACACGGGCTACTACTACTATGTAGGAGCCATGCCTGGCGGGGAGCAAAGGCAGGCGAACCTCAGGATATTGGCGGACAGGGCAGGCCAGCTTGAGAAATCAACAATAAGCGGACTTTTCAATTTCATAAGATTCATAGACAGGATGCTAAGGAGCAGCTCCGACATGGGAAGCGCCAAGGTGCTCAGCGAAAATGAAAACATAGTAAGAATAATGAGCATACACAAGAGCAAGGGGCTCGAATTTCCGGTAGTGGTGCTTGCGGGCCTTGGCAAGAAGTTCAATCTGAGGGACTCAAGCGCCGAGATAGTAATGCACAAGGAGCTGGGCATAGGGCCAAGGTATGTGGAGCCGCAGCTGCGCTTTTACAGGAGAACGCTGCCGCAGATAGCAATCAAAAAGAGAATCGACATAGAGAGTCTCTCGGAAGAGATGAGAATACTCTATGTTGGAATGACAAGGGCGGTAGACCGCCTAATAATGATTGGGAGCGTAAGCGGGGTTGAAAACGCCGCCAAGAAATGGTGCAGGCCAATAGGCACCTACACTCTCTCAAGCGCGCTCAGTTTCATGGACTGGATATGCACAGCGGCCGCAAGACACAAGGATGCGCTTGCCCTGCGGGAGCTGTGCGAAAACGAGCAGCTGCACGTGCTCGCGGACGGCCTGTCGTCGTTCGACATAAGGCTGCTCGACAGGACGCATGTGAGCGTAGCAGAAATAGAGAGGAGACAGAGGGCCGAGCACTTTGAAAAAGAGCTGATGGAGCTGAAAGGGAAACCTCGCAGCGGTGAATTTTCAGAGCTGATTTCCGGGAGGTTTTCATGGACATACCCCCACGCTGAAACCGTCAGCATACCATCGAAAATATCGGTGACCCAGCTTTCAAGGATTTCAAAGGAAGGGTATGAAGGCTCGGCCTACAGCATACCGTCGCTTTCAAAATCGCCGTCATTTGTGGAGGGGAAAAAAGGCTTCACGGCCGCCGAGAAGGGGAGCATAAACCACTTTGTAATGCGCCATATAGACATGCAAAGGACGGGCAGCGAGGAGGACATAAGGCTGCAGGTGCAGGATATGGTATCAAGGGAGCTGCTTTCTCAGGAAGAGGCTCAGGTGGTCCATTCAGGCATGATAAGCGATTTTTTCAGGAGTGACATTGGCACAAGGCTTAAAAGTGCCGGGGAGTCGCATAGGGAGGTCCCCTTTGTAGTGCAGAAAAAGGCATGCGAAATCATGCCTGGACTTGGAGCGTGCGAGGACTCAATACTCATTCAGGGGATTGTGGACTGCTACTTCGAAGAAAATGGCGAGATAGTGCTGCTCGACTACAAGACAGACAGAGAGCATGGGGGGATTGAAGAGGGCGCCGCGCAAAAATACAAGGGCCAGCTTGAATTATACAAGGAGGCCATAGAGAAGCTTACGGGGAAGAAGGTCAAGGAGGGGTATATATACCTTTTGAGCATTTCAAAGCAGGTTCGTATATTCTAAAAAATCACATATAGATTAAACAACAAAAATGATGTTTTGTGAAGTCTGCAAGGCTTGCGATTTCAACTATTGAAAGCTTTGAAGCCTTGTGCAGGTCTATGAATTCTGAGCCCTGCATCACTAGAGGCCTGGAGATATCCGAATGGTTTATCTTAACTATTTTGGCGAGGTTACCGTTGCTCAGTCGGACATACTCCCCTATGTAAAACATCGAAATCCTTTGTACGAATGTCGTAAGACAAAGCGGATCCAGCTTGCCGCAAAGCTCGTTTTCGAGCACCGAAAGAGCGTGGAAGGGCGATTCCTTGCATTTGTAGGGGCGCTTTGAGGTTATAGCATCGAACACATCTGCCACCGCTATTATCTTTGCAAAAGGGCTTATTTCAGCTCCTCTTAGCCCCAGTGGGTAGCCGGAGCCGTCGATTTTTTCATGGTGCATGAGTATTCCCGAGGATACCAGGGGGCTTATGTGCTTCAAATCCTTTACAAGCTCGTAGCCCAAAATCGAATGGCGCTTGATTGCAGTGAATTCCAAGCTTGTAAGGTATCCAGGCTTGTTGAGTATGCGCTCGTCTATCTTGACCTTGCCTATGTCATGCAAAAGTGCAGACTGTGCTAGCATCATGAGTTCGCTGTCAGAAAGTCCAAGCCATCTGCCCAGCATTATTGAAAGCACCGATACGTTTACGCAGTGTCTTTGTATGTATTCATCGAGAGAACGTTCCTTTACAATGCTGTCGAGCACCGCGGCGTAGTCCTTGAAATTTTCAAGGAGTTGCACAGACATGCCTTCGACTTCCCTGATGTTGATTTTACCGCTGGATTGCACATCGCGTATTATAGATTTTATACCGTTGGCCAGCTGCCTGAAGCACACCTCTGTTTTGACTATGCGCTTTATTTTGCTGCTCCCTGCCGTCACTACATTCTGAGCATGGACGTCTTGTATGCATGCAAGCTTGTAGGGGAATCGCTCCTTGAGCCTTGAAACAATACTTTCATTGAGAACAACTCCCTTGCTTACTATGCAAGCGCCATTCGCATCGAAAAAGTCATCGCCCAGGACCATGCCGGAATTTAGATTGAAAACAGGAACAGTTATAGTTTTTGGATGCATAAAAAGACCTCCAGCAATGATTGGTAGGAATAATGACACGGTATGCACGGTAAGTTATACCCATTATAAAAACGAATATAGCACAAATGGTCCTGTTTGGAAAGTGCTTAAATGCGATTTTAGGAATCGACGCCTTTGAGTATTGGCAGCATTATAATAAACTTGCAGCCCTTACTGTATGAGCTGTCCAGTATTATCCTGCCATTGTGGTTTTCTATTATCTTTTGCGTTATTGCAAGGCCCAGGCCTGTCCCGCCTGTCCTTGAGTTTCTGGAGGACTCGCCTCTCACAAACGGCTCGAACAGATCGCCCTTGAAATCCGCGGATATGCCTGCGCCTGTATCGCGCACGATTATAAAGGCGTATTCATCTGTGGCCTTGAGCTTTATGAAAAGCCCGGTGCCCTTGCCGCTGTATTTTATGCTGTTGTTTATTATGTTGCCTATGGCCCGCTCAAGCTGCTTGGGATTTATAAGGCACTCCACCGGGTGGTCGGGTATGTCGAAGTCGTACTTCATGTCGTTTTGCTCGAGTTCGTCTATATAGTTTATTATAATCTCGCGCGTCACCTCGCAAATGTCAAGCCTCTCGAAATCCTTTGTGGCGCTTTCGGTTCCGAGTCTTGAAAGCTCGAAAAGGTCCTGTATAAGGCTGTTGGCGCGTCTGGCATTTGCTATTATTATGTCCAGGTATTTTTCGACGGTCTCTTGAGGCAGATTTTTTTCGTTTTTAAGCGTTTCGCAGTAGCCGAGTATGTTTGTAAGCGGCGTCTTGAGGTCGTGCGATATATAGAGCACGAGATTTTTTCGGTTAGCCTCCGTATCCTCGCGCAGATTTATTTCGTTTTCTATCTTCTGAGCCATTTGGTTTACAGCATCTCGCAGGTCCTCGAATTCATTTTTGGAGCTGAATTTTATCCTGGTGCTGTAGTCGCCGGCGGATATGGTCTTTACACCCAGCAAGAGTCTGTTTATGGGAGATAAGATAAGCGACGACGTTATCTTGGCATATATGAGCAGTACCATTATAAGGCTCACAGTGAACGTCTTTAGAAAAACCTGCATGACATTTTCAGCCTTGGCTGAGCTGTTTGCTGCTGACGATGCAAACAGAACAAGGCTTTT
This sequence comes from Peptoclostridium acidaminophilum DSM 3953, assembly GCF_000597865.1. Taxonomy (GTDB): domain Bacteria; phylum Bacillota; class Clostridia; order Peptostreptococcales; family Peptostreptococcaceae; genus Peptoclostridium_A; species Peptoclostridium_A acidaminophilum. The sequence goes on from NZ_CP007452.1 coordinate 238,005, forward strand.
CTGCTCCTTTACGTTCAGGAATTTGTAGTGCGGGGTGTCGCTTAGCATCAAATCAAGCATATTTTCCTTTGGGTATGTGTAGCCGATGCTGTGTGGACTGTTATACTCCTGTGTAACCCTGAAATTCGAGTCGAGTATCTCCACATATGAAACATCAGCCACGCCATATTTTTTGCAGGCTTTCTCCATGCCGTTTTCAATTATGCTGTTGTGCAGGGCTCTCAGGTCTATATCATCCGGCTCTATGTTTTTTTCAACATACGAAAATCCAAAGAACGAGGTTGTAACCGTCACTGCAATCATGAGAAAAAACAGTATGAGATAGTTGAGAAAAAACTGGGTCGATATCGAAATTTTTCTGTTGAGCAGCCCTAGCCCAAGCTTACGTAGCTTTATCATTTTTATCATCCATCCTATATCCGATCCCTCTTATGGTTTTGATGTACTCGGGTTCCTTGGGGTCGGTCTCTATCTTGTCGCGCAGATGGCTCACATGAACCATGAGAGTGTTGTTGTCGCCGACATAAGGCTCATCCCATACGGACTCGTAAATTTGCTTCTTTGTGAATATTTTTCCGGGATTCTCCATGAAAAGCCTGAGCATCTTGAATTCCTTGGGATTGAGCTCTATGCGCGCGCCATCTTTTTCGACGTAATAATCGTCAAGATCCATTATAATACCGCCGTTGCGCAGCTTGTCCTCCGGAGCCTTCATGGGATTGTATTCCATGTATCGCCTGAGCTGCGCATTTACACGCGATATGAGCTCTATAACGCTGAAGGGCTTTATTACATAATCGTCGGCTCCAAGCCCGAGGCCAAGAATCTTGTCTGCCTCGTCTGTACGTGCCGTAAGAACGATTACGGGAACCTTGCTGTGCTTCCTGATCCTTTTCAGGAGGGTGAAGCCGTCCATCTCGGGCATCATTATGTCGAGTATGAGAAGGTCGATCTTCTCGCGGCTGAATACATCAAGCGCCTCGACGCCGCTTGACGCCTCGAATACTTCATACCCCTCCTTTGACAAATGCAGGGCTACAAGCTGGCGGATATCCTCTTCATCTTCTGCTATAAGTATGTTGACGTTCATGCTGCGCCTCCTTTTGTCTTTTGTTAATGTAATATAGATACATATACCCAAAAGAGCCCAGGTAATAGCGCATTTTTGTGATTGAACACTGTCAAGCAGACTTTGAAAATATGCTATAATAAAATACTGTATGAAGCTAGAGGAGGAGGCGGTAAATTATGAAGCTGAACATTAAAAGGCTGAGCGGGGATGCCATAATGCCATGCTATGCCCACCCGGGAGATGCGGGGCTGGATGTGTTCTCGGTAGAGGAAAAGTTGATAGAAGCAGGGACGGCGGAGCTTGTAGGCACTGGAATAAGCATAGAGCTTCCAGAGGGCACGGAAGCTCAGATAAGGCCAAGAAGCGGCCTGGCGCTGAAGCATTGCATCACTGTTCTCAACACGCCAGGAACAATAGATGAAGGCTACAGGGGAGAGATAAAGGTGATTCTCATAAATCACGGAAAAGACGCCTTCAAAGTAGAAAAAGGGATGAAGATAGCCCAGATGGTAGTGCAGCCGGTGCTCAGGGTGGAGGTTGCCGAGGCAGGCGAGCTGTCCGAGAGCAAAAGGGGCGATAATGGTTTCGGATCAAGCGGATACTAAAGCAGGCATGGGGCTCAAGATACTTTTGCAGCATATGATTTTCATGTAAAGGATTAACAGGAGCAAGAGTATTAAAAAAAATATATCTGTGCAGTTTTTATAATGATATTTAAATAAATCATACTGTGTGATATAATAAACACTAATAATGCTCATGCTACAATACGTTGACATGTCGAAGCACATATTCCAAGCAGTATTCGAAGCAATATTCCATGAAAATAATCAAAGGAAGCATGTGACAATGGCAAACCTGCTTAAAGGCAGGGACGCAAAGCTATGGGTCTAAAGGGATAATCCCCATGACTGCCAGGCTGCCGGAATGCTTATATGCTAAAATAAAGCATAGCAAATAGCGCCGGAAACAGGGGGCGCTTTTTTTATAAGCATCCCACAAATACCTTTATACTAAGCAGGGGGTGTTATAATGGGAATCAAGATAACCAACGAACTAGTGAAATTTGTATATCTGAACACGCCGGACAAATGTGCGGTAGAAAGGGAGCTCGACAGGCTCTACGATATAATAAGCAACAACCTGAGCAAGGCAAAAAGCGTGCGTGATTTAAAAAACGCACAGAGTGATTTTGACATGCTAATGCAGATATCCGAGGTCCTCAAGCTAAGGGGAGATTTTGAAAGCGACGAGATTGACAAGTACATCCAAAAATCAAGCGTATTGATTGAAAAGCTTGAAATAAAGAGGGAGTACATAAGAAGAAAGAGAAGCTACAGCGGAATATACATATATGCATAGATTCATAGGCCTTCGAAATGAAGGTCTTTTGCTTTTATGTGGGGGTAAAATCTGCTAAAATTATAATGGGCATGGCCAAATAAAAAAATACAGCGAAAGGCGGCATCAAATGACAAGATCCATAAAAATCCTAATATACCTTGTAATCTATCTGACTTCATCGCTTGGAAAGCTGAAAAGAGTTTCTCAGCTCGAGCAAAGCGGTAAAAAAATCGAAAAGGACAAAATTGTAAATGAAACGGTAAGCAAATGGGCAAAAGCGATAGTAAGGCTCAGCGGCTCAAGGGTGAGCGTACAGGGACAGGAGAACATACCATCTGAAAGGGCTGTAGTGTTTGTGAGCAACCACCAGAGCAACTTCGACATTCCAATACTACTTGGCTGCATAGACAAGCCAAAAGCGTTCATAGCCAAAATCGAGCTTAAAAAGCTGCCGGTAATAAGCAGCTGGATGGAGAAGATGGGCTGCATATTCATGGACAGGAACGATGCGAGACAATCGCTCAAATCTATAAGCAGCGGCTCTGAAAATGTAAAAAAAGGATACTCTATGGTAATATTCCCGGAAGGCACAAGGAGCGAGGACGGCAAGCTCAGGGAGTTCAAGCCGGGCAGTCTCAAGCTGGCAACGAAGGCGAAGGCGCCCATAGTGCCGGTAACAATAATAGGCTCAAAGGACATAATGCTCAAAGGCAAGCTGAGCGTATATCCTTCTGATGTGCGAATAGTAATCTCAAAGCCGATATATACCGACGAGCTCTCCAAAGAGGATGAAAAAAATCTGGGGGACATCGTGCGCGGAGAGATACTAAAAAATCTGGGACAGTCTCAGGAGGCCTAGGGACGATGAAGACAAGCATACACGGCCTTTCGATAGAAACCGATTTTGAAATAAGGCTGGTAAGGGATGAGGCCTTTGATGCGGACATAATTATACCGGTGGGGGATCGAACTGTAAATCTTGAAATTGAAGGACTGCCGGAGTATATGGGAGGCAGGCTCCAATCGTGCATGGTGGCCAACGTGCTCATACGGCTTTCAAAGGACGAGAGCAATAAAGTAGCAACCATACACTATTTAAGGAGCATCGACCTTTATTCAGCAATGCTCAACTTTGAGATTGACTATTCAAGCTGCTCTATAAGCATAAAGGATGAAGGCTACAGTGTGCTCATGCGCATACAAAGGACATAGAAGTGGTTTCAACGGCATAAACCGGGGTAAAATAATATATTATAAAGTATAGGCGTTCAGACTTGATTTGGACGCCTTTTTTAAAGGGGTGAATAAATTGAAAAGTCAAAGCAGCACACCCATTCTGGATGCGCTGGTAGAATGCTGCGACAAGGAAACCATACACTTTGATGTTCCAGGGCACAAAGGCGGGAAGGGACTGGCGTATTTTGACACAATACTGAGGGAAAAGGGGCTAAGGCTCGATATAAACTCAGCAAAGCCAGTGGATTTACTCAACAACCCCAGCGGAGTGATAAAGCAGGCTCAGGCGCTGGCAGCTGAAACGTTCAATGCAGACCACTGCTTCTTCATGGTGGGCGGAACAACCGCTGCGGTACATGCGATGATAATGAGCACATGCAAGCCCGGGGAAAAGATAATAGTACCGAGAAACTCCCATGAATCTGTCATCAAGGGGCTTGTGCTAAGCGGCGCAGTGCCAATATATGTTCAGCCGGGCATAAGCAAGCGGCTTGGCATTACAAACGGGGTTTCTATGGCTGACATAAAGGAAGCCATAAACAGGAACCGCGACGCCAGAGCTGTATTGCTTATGAACCCTACATATTATGGAGCGACCTCAAACATAAGCGAGATAGTGAGGCTTGCGCACTCCAGGGGGATGGTTGTGCTTGTAGATGAGGCTCATGGCACACATTTTGGATTTCACAAAGATATGCCAATGTCCGCAATGGATGCGGGTGCCGACATGAGCGCAGTCAGCATGCACAAGACTGGAGGATCGCTTACGCAAAGCTCTATGCTGCTTGTCAAAAACGGCATAGTTGACTCAAGGTCCGTTATGACTACAGTGCAGCTCATGATGACAACAAGCTCATCATACCTGTTGCTTGCAAGCCTCGATGCAGCAAGGAAGAATCTTGCAACCATGGGAGATGAGCTGGTAGGCAGGGCTCTCGAGCTGGCGAGGGATGCAAGGAATAGGATAAATTCAATAAAAGGCCTTTACGCCTTCGGCGGGGAGCTCATAAACGGAGACGATATTTTCGGATTTGATGAGACTAAGCTGGGAATATGCGTTTCTGGGATAGGTCTTTCCGGCTTTGAAGTATACGACCTGCTTAGAGAGAAGTACAACATACAAGTGGAGCTTGCCGACGGGAGCAATATACTGGCCATAGTCAGTTTGGGCGATACCAGGAGCGATATCGATGCACTTGTAGCGGCACTTGAAGACATAATAGCGAGTCATTCCGGCGGGAAGCGCCAAATAGAGCAACCAATACTAATAAATCCCTACGTAGTAATATCGCCCAGAGAGGCGTTCTATAGCCCCAAACGGACAGTAAGGCTTGAGGACGCGGAAGGGGAGGTAAGCGGAGAATCGCTTATGCTCTACCCGCACGGTATCCCAATATTTGCAATCGGTGAGAGGATAACGCGCGATATGATAGATTACATCAAATTCCTAAAAAAACAAAGCGCAGTGCTTGTTGGGACCGAGGACCCGGGCATAGAGCATATAAAAATATTGGGAATGTAATGCGAGCTTAAATAGCTGCAATGCTGACAATTCGATTATAGCGTCAAAATAAAAATAGAATCCATTGGGATTCTATTTTTTTATATTTTTCTAGTTTTCAAATGCCCTGGTCACCTTCTCGTCCACCTGGTATGAAATAAGTATGCGCTTTAGGTATTCAAGTGTTTTGCTCGAGGCCTCGTCAGCATTATACGATGCCTGGCCGTCCACAACACGCGAGAGAAGCGACTGGTATATGAGCATGCTCATCTCGTTTATGGCGTCAATATCATCAGCCCTTATATAGCCTTCAGCCACGCAGTCTTCGAGTATGGCCTTGTTCCTAGCATATATGTTTTTCTTTTGAAGCATCAGAAGTGTTGAATCCTTGTGCTCACCAAGCTCCTCCGAGAATATCTCATAGTACTGCTCAACTATGTCAGGAAGCGAGCAGCTGAATTTGTCGAAGAATATGGTGTAGAACACCTGAGGCCTTTCGAAGGAATACCTGCAGAAGGCGCTCCAAATGTTGAGATACTTTTCAAGAGAATTCCTGGCTCCCTTTGTATAAGATGAGAGATTCCTGGAGTACTCCCTCAGGTATTTCATGGATGCAAAAAACACAAGGTGCTCGAGATTTTCGAAATAGTTGTAAATAGTGGCGCTGTTGTAGCCGGCAATGTCTGAAACCTTTCTTATGGTAACATTTTCAAAGCCCTGTTCCTCTATTATTTTCTGTGTCGCCTCTATGAAATAGCTCATCATCCTTATTTTTTGCATTCTTTTCTTAACTTCGGAGGTCTTGCTGTACATTCTTTATCACCCTAAATAATTATTTTATTGAATTTCAAATGTGATTATAACACAAATGCAAGCTCCAACATATACGGGTGGAGTAATTTTTGAACAAAATAATTATTGTGAAATTTTTTTCTATAGATAAAACTAATGTCTAGAGTTTGCAAATACAGGAAAGTAGTATAAGAGTCCTTTGTAGTAATCATGATTATTATATAATTTTGGTTGCAAAATAAACGGAGTGGTGTATAATTATAACAAAGAGTAAAAGTTTCAAAAAAACTCTGAAAAATCAAATACGTTTCACAGACTGGATTTGAAAAAACCTGCAGGAGTTTTAAAGCAAATCTATCATTTTAAAGTATGAAGGGAGTGTCTGTTGATGAAATTGGAATTGGGTAATTTTTATGTTGAGGAAATCGTTTTCGGAGAAAAAACGTCATTCAAGGACGGCGTGCTTACTATAAACAAGCAGGAGGCTCTGGACTATGTTATGGAGGATGAGAACATAACACATGCTGAGCTTCACATAGTAAAACCTGGCGACATGGTAAGACTTTGCCCTGTCAAAGAGGCCATAGAGCCAAGGATCAAACTTGACGGCAGAACTTATTTCCCTGGAGTTACAGACGAAGAGCTTACAAGATGCGGAGAGGGAAGAACTCATGCCCTTAAAGGCTGCAGCGTTCTTGTGGTAGGCAAGCACTGGGGAGGCTTCCAGGATGGACTTATAGATATGGGCGGCGAGGGAGCAAAGTACACATACTATTCGACGCTTAAGAACATAGTTCTTGTGGGAGACACCAACGAGGACTTCGAAAAGAACGAGCAGCAAAAAAAGAACAAGGCGCTAAGATGGGCCGGTCACAAACTTGCTGAATATATAGGAAAAACAGTAAAGGACATGGAGCCTCAGGAAGTCGAGACATACGAGCTTGAGCCTGTCACACAAAGAAGCGAGGAAGTAACAAAGCTTCCAGGAGTAGTATTCGTAATGCAGCCTCAGTCTCAGATGGAGGAGCTCGGCTATAACGACATGGTTTACGGTTGGGACATGAACAGGATGGTTCCAACATACATGCATCCAAACGAGGTGCTTGACGGTGCGATTATTTCAGGAAGCTTCATGCCATGCTCTTCAAAATGGTCGACATACGACTTCCAAAACTTCCCGGCGTTAAAAAGGCTATACGCTGAGCACGGCAAGACTGTAAACTTCCTTGGCGTAATAATGTCAAACCTTAACGTGGCACTTCAGCAAAAGCAGCGTTCGGCTCTTTTCGTGGCACAAATGGCCAAGTCTCTTGGAGCTCAGGGAGCAATAGTGGCTGAGGAAGGCTATGGAAACCCTGATGCGGACTTTATAGCATGCATAGTGGCGCTCGAGAATGAAGGAATAAAAACAGTAGGTCTTACAAACGAGTGTACAGGTAGAGATGGTTTCTCGCAGCCTCTTGTTACTCTTGACGAGAAGGCAAATGCCATAGTTTCTTGCGGCAACGTATCCGAGCTTGTTGAGCTTCCGCCTATGCCAGTAGTTCTAGGAGAACTTGAGGCTCTTGCCAGAGATGGTCTTTCTGGTGGATGGGCAGGAGATGAGATACTCGGCTCTTCTGTGAAAGCTGACGGCTCTGTTATAATGGAAAACAATGCCATGTTCTGCGGAGACCAGGTTGTAGGCTGGTCTACAAAGACTATGAAGGAATTTTAGTACTCTAATATAATCCTGACGGAGGTGCGAATAGATGAAAAAAGCAATCTTATACTTGAACCAGTTCTTTGGACAGGTAGGCGGTGAAGACAAGGCTGATTACGAGCCTGAAATAATAAACGGACAAGTAGGCGCGGCTATGATGCTTAACGGAGTTCTAGAAGGTGCCGAGGTTACACACACGATAATATGTGGTGACAACTTCATGGGAACGTACAAGGATGAGGCCGTTAGTAGAATAATGGGATTCCTCGAGGACAAGGAGTTCGACATATTCCTTGCAGGACCGGCATTCCAGGCAGGAAGATACGGCGTGGCTTGTGGAGAAATATGCAAGGTAGTAAAAGAAAAGTACAACGTACCTGTAGTTACATCTATGCATGTTGAAAATCCTGGAGTTCAGATGTTCAAAAAGGACATGTACGTGATGATAGGCGGAAACAATGCAGGTAGAATGAGACAGGACATGAGCGCCATGGCTAAGGTGGCCAACAAGATTATTGCAGGAGAGAAAATCGGACCTGCAGACGAGGAAGGATTCTTCCCAAGAGGAAAGAGGCATCAGCACTGGAGAGAAGACGGAAAGCCTGCTTCTGAAAGAGTAGTTGATATGCTGCTTAAAAAGCTAAGCGGTGAAGAGTTCCAGACAGAGCTTCCAATACCTAAGTCAGACAGAGTAGAAATAGCTGCGCCTATAAAGGACCTTTCGAAGGCAACTATAGCTGTAGTTACTACAGGCGGAATAGTTCCTGTTGACAACCCTGACAGAATCCAATCGGCTTCAGCCACAAGATGGGGTATGTATGATGTGACAGGACTTGAAAGGCTTGAAGGTGGCGTTTACAAGACTATACACGCGGGCTTCGACCCTGCCGCTGCAGACGCTGATCCAAACGTTATAGTTCCACTTGACGCCCTTAGAGCATATGAGAAGGAAGGCAAGATAGGAAAGGTTCACGAGTACTTCTACTCTACAGTCGGAACTGGAACTACAGAGGCGGAAGCTGCAAGAATGGCCAAGGAAATAGTTGTAAAGCTTAAAGAAGGCGGAGTTGACGGCGTTATCATGACTTCTACCTGAGGCACGTGTACACGTTGCGGTGCAACGATGGTAAAAGAAATAGAAAGAGCCGGATTCCCAATAGTTCAAATGTGCAACCTTATCCCTGTTGCCTCTACAGTTGGAGCCAACAAAATAGTTCCTACAATATCAATACCATATCCTTTGGGAGATCCATCAACATCCAAGGAGCAGCAGTGGAAACTTAGGTACCACAGGGTTGGAACGGCTCTAGATGCTCTAACAGTAGATGTTCAGGAGCAGACAATATTCAAGGTGAAAATATAAAATCCAAACGCATTCCAAAATATAATTGAAAAAATAGAAAACAAAAAATCCAAACGCATTCCAAAATATAATTGAAAAATAGAAAATATAAGTGAGCGGTAAAAGAGAACGGAAAAAGTGAAAAATGTACGGAAAGCTTTAATCAGGAGTGATTGCATGATGCATCACTCCTGATTAGGCAATAATAAATATTGTATCTAAATAACCCCTTATATAATATACAATATAAACATGAGAAACTTATTAAAATGCAGAAAACATAGCAAATAATATGACGATAAGTTAAAAAAATAACTAAGTGTTAAAACTAACTTTGGCTAGCAAAAAAGGAGGAATTTAATTGGTATCATTAAATAATGAAGCTCCCCAAGTGAAAAAGCCAGACAACCAGGTGTATTATATATCAATGTTGATAGTTCTTGGAATAGTTGGATGGGGAATGATTTTCAAGGACAACTTTGCAACCTTTGCAAGCAACCTTCTTTCTTTTCTTTCAGAAACATTTGGATGGGCATATCTTATGTCCATGTTCGTGTTTGTAGTTTTTGCTGCAGGTCTTGCTTTTAGCAAATTTGGAAATGTAAAGCTTGGACCTGATGACTCAACGCCTGATTTCAGTACAAAATCGTGGTTTGCCATGCTCTTTGGCGCAGGTATGGGAATAGGCCTTGTTTTCTGGGGCGTCGCAGAGCCAATTTTTCATTATCTTGCACCGCTGGGGATAGAACCAGGCTCCAAGGAAGCTGTTGATTTTGCATTCAAGACATCATTCAAGCATTGGGGATTCCACCCATGGGCGAATTACAGTGTTATAGGACTGGCTCTTGCTTATATGCAATTCAGGAAGGGAAAGCCGGGCCTTATAAGCAGCATATTCATACCGATATTTGGAGAGGAAAGAGTTCAAGGGCCAATAGGTAAAACGATAGATATATTAGCTGTATTTGCAACGGTTGCCGGAGTGGCAACTTCGCTTGGTATGGGAACTCTTCAAATAGGAAGTGGAATCAGCTATATATTCGGCATAGAACAGACTAATATGATGAATATATTGATAATTGCTGTTGTTACAGTACTTTTCATATGGACTGCAGTAAGCGGAATAGATAAAGGAATTAAGATACTCGGAGATATTAACTTGGTTCTGGCGGGTACACTTCTTGTGGGAACATTCCTAATTGGGCCTAAGGTGGCTACAATGAATGCGTTTTCGAACGGCCTGGGACTATATCTAAACGATTTTCTGAAGGATTCACTCTCGATTAATGCATTTGGAGACAACAGCTGGCTTAAAAGCTGGACGGTATTTTACTGGGCGTGGTGGATTGCATGGGCTCCATTTGTTGGTTCGTTCATAGCGCGTATATCACGAGGTAGGACAATCAGAGAATTTGTGGGCGGAGTAATATTTGCGCCTGCAGTGGCATCTTTCGTATGGTTCGCAGTGTTTGGAGCTCTTGGAGTAGGACTTTCAGATAAGCTGGGTCTTGATGGTCTCAAGGCTGCAGTAGGTGCGCCTGAAACTGCATTGTTTGCAGTTATGCAACATTATAATTTGGGAACCCTGTTGTCTTTTGTTACGCTATTGCTTCTATGCACCTTCTTTATAACATCTGCAAACTCGGCTACATTTGTACTCGGAATGTTTACATCTGAAGGAGATCTCAATCCCTCGAATCAAAAGAAAATAATATGGGGACTCTTCCAATCGCTTCTTGCAACGGCACTTCTTCTAGCTGGAGGACTTCAGTCGCTTCAGACAATATCTGTAGCAGCGGCTTTTCCATTCATAGGAGTCATGCTTCTTGCGTGCGTATCACTTATAAAGGTGTTATTGGAGGATTCCAAGTCGACGAAATAAATTAAGGGCAGCTATATAACAAGCCAGGAGCTGATGGTGCAGTATATGTGTCTGTCACTGTTTCTGGCTTGTATATTGACAACAATTGTTAAAATATAAATAATGTTTCAAACTTGTGTGTTCGAGTATAAATATAGAGTGGATTATATGATAAATTTATGCGAAGAAGCGTGTTCATTAAAAAAGATAATTGTGACGTTTTTTTCAATTGAAAAGTATTCAACTATAAGCAATATTTTGATATATTTTAATATGATGATATTTATTTGACATTGTGTTATAAAATCACACCATGCATGAATAAAAATGCATAAATGAACAGGAGGGGTTTAAATGGAAAATGTATACGATTTGGCCATAATAGGTTCAGGTCCTGCAGGGCTGGCAGCAGCTCTATACGGAGCCAGAGCCAAGATGAAGACAATCATGATTGAAGGTCAGAAAGTCGGAGGACAAATAGTAATAACTCACGAGGTTGCAAACTACCCAGGCTCAGTAAGAGAAGCTACGGGTCCATCACTTATAGAGAGAATGGAAGAGCAGGCTAACGAGTTCGGTGCCGAGAAGGTAATGGACAAGATAGTAGACGTTGACCTTGACGGCAAGATAAAAGTAATAAAAGGCGAAAAAGCCGAGTACAAGGCAAAATCAGTAATACTTGCAACAGGAGCGGCTCCAAGACTTGCAGGCTGCCCTGGAGAGCAGGAGCTTACAGGCAAGGGAGTATCATACTGCGCAACTTGCGACGCTGACTTCTTCGAGGACATGGAAGTTTTCGTAGTAGGCGGAGGAGACACTGCTGTTGAAGAGGCTATGTACCTTGCGAAGTTTGCAAGAAAGGTTACAATAGTTCACAGAAGAGACGAGCTAAGAGCTGCCAAGTCTATACAGGAGAAGGCATTCAAGAATCCTAAGCTAGACTTCATGTGGAACTCTGCAATAGAAGAAATAAAGGGAGACGGCATAGTTGAATCTGCAGTATTCAAGAACCTTGTTACTGGAGAGACTACAGAGTACTTTGCAAACGAAGAAGACGGCACATTCGGAATATTCGTATTCATAGGCTACATACCAAAGAGCGACGTATTCAAGGGCAAGATAACGCTTGACGATGCAGGATATATAATAACAGACGACAACATGAAGACAAACGTAGAAGGCGTATTTGCAGCAGGAGACATAAGAGTCAAGTCCCTAAGACAGGTAGTTACTGCATGTGCAGACGGAGCTATAGCTGCAACTCAGGCTGAAAAATATGTTGAGGCTAATTTCGAAGAATAGAAAGCACAAAAAATATTGTTTGACGATCCAAAATAAGGCTATAAATTCAAACGATGACTGTAAAATCAATGTACTGAAATATATTGATAATAATAGAATTTAAAAGGAGATGACTTTTAATGAGCGCATTACTAGTTGAAATAGACAAGGATCAATTCCAAGCAGAGGTGCTAGAGGCAGAAGGCTATGTGCTAGTTGACTACTTCAGTGACGGCTGCGTGCCATGCAAGGCTCTTATGCCTGACGTGGAAGAGCTGGCTGCTAAATACGAAGGCAAGGTTGCATTCCGTAAATTCAACACAAGCTCAGCGAGAAGACTTGCAATAAGCCAAAAAATACTTGGACTTCCAACAATAACACTTTACAAGGGTGGACAAAAGGTAGAGGAAGTTACTAAGGACGACGCTACAAGAGAAAACATAGATGCAATGATAGCCAAGCACGTTGGCTAAATTGTCATTCAATGATAACCTAATGGGCGGTGACTTCACTGCCCATTAGGTTTATTCAAAAGGTTTATTCAAAAAAGTACTTCAAAAATTTCGGAGGTGTCAATATATGAATTTTCCAGTTCTTAAAGGTGCGGGATACGTTCTCGTGCACACACCAGACATGATAATGCACAACGGAACAACTCAGACAACAGAAAAGATTGTAAACCCAGAATCAGAATACCTAAAAAAGCTGCCTGAGCATTTAAGATCATTTGAAGACGTGGTAGCATACGCTCCAAACCAGACATACATTGGAAGCATGACTCCAGAGGCACTTGGAGAAATAGCAATGCCATGGTGGACAGAAGACAAGAAAGTAGCTGGAGCCGACAGATACGGAAAGCTTGGAGAGATAATGCCTCAGGACGAGTTCCTTGCGCTTATGTCTGCATCAGACGTATTCGACCTTGTGCTTTTTGAAAAAGAGTTCATAGAGGGAGCAAAGGCTAAGCTTGCAGCTCACCCTGTAGTAGGCAACCTTGCAGAGAGCGTAAACGCAGGAGTAGAGCTAGCTGAGATAAAAAAGCAGCTAAGCGACTTCCACGCAGAAGGACTATACAATAACGGCAAGCTTGTAGGCTGCGTAAAAAGAGCCCACGACGTAGACGTTAACCTAAACTCTCACACAATGCTTGAAAACCTTGCTGTTAAGGCTTCAGGAGTGCTTGCTCTTGCAAACCTTATAGCTAAAAACAACGTAAACCCAGCTGAAGTGGACTACATCATAGAGTGCTCTGAAGAGGCTTGCGGAGACATGAACCAAAGAGGAGGCGGAAACTTCGCCAAGGCTCTTGCAGAAATGACTGGCTGCGTGAACGCGACAGGCTCAGACATGAGAGGCTTCTGCGCAGGACCAACGCACGCACTTATAGCGGCAGCGGCGCTAGTTAAATCAGGCGTATACAAGAACGTAATAATAGCAGCGGGCGGAGCGACAGCAAAGCTTGGAATGAACGGAAAAGACCACGTTAAGAAAGAAATGCCAATACTGGAGGACTGCCTTGGCGGCTTCGCAGTACTAGTTAGCGAAAACGACGGAGTAAACCCAGTACTAAGAACAGATCTAGTGGGAAGACACACAGTTGCAACTGGATCAGCTCCACAGGCTGTAATAGGCTCTCTAGTTCTAAGCCCACTAAAAGCAGGCGGATTTAAAATAACAGACGTAGACAAGTACTCGGTAGAAATGCAAAACCCAGACATAACTAAGCCGGCAGGAGCGGGAGACGTTCCAGAGGCCAACTACAAGATGATAGGCGCACTTGCTGTCATGGGAAAAGAAATAGAAAGAGCAGACATAGCAGCCTTCGTTGAAAAGCACGGAATGGTTGGCTGGGCTCCAACACAAGGCCACATACCATCAGGAGTACCATACATCGGCTTTGCAATAAGCGACCTTACAGAAGGCTCAGTAAACAGAACTATGATAGTAGGAAAGGGAAGCCTCTTCCTTGGAAGAATGACAAACCTTTTCGATGGTGTTTCAATAGTAGCAGAGAGAAACACAGGCAAAGTGGAGTCAGGAAGCTCAGTATCAACAGAAGAGATAAGAAAAATGATAGCAGAATCTATGAAGGATTTCGCAGCACATCTATTAGCTGAATAGGGGTGAAAAAATGTCAGATATAAAACAAATGATAGGCAAGACTTTCATGGAGATAGCAGACGCTATCGAAACAGGAAGCTTCGCTGGAAAAGTAAAAGTAGGAATAACAACCCTGGGCAGCGAGCACGGAGTAGAGAACCTGGTAAAGGGAGCAGAGCTTGCAGCTAAAGACGCAGCCGGCTTTGACATAGTGCTTATAGGACCAAAGGTTGAAACAAGCCTTGAAGTAGTAGAGGTAGCAACAGAAGAAGAAGCGCACAAGAAAATGGAAGAGCTTCTAGACAGCGGCTATATCCACTCTTGCGTAACAGTGCACTATAACTTCCCAATAGGCGTATCGACAGTAGGAAGGGTAGTAACACCTGGAATGGGCAAGGAGATGTTCATAGCAACAACAACAGGAACATCTGCGGCTCAAAGAGTCGAGGCCATGGTAAGAAACGCGCTTTACGGAATAATAACAGCAAAGTCAATGGGAATAGAAAACCCGACAGTTGGAATACTAAACCTTGACGGAGCAAGAGCAGTAGAAAGAGCGCTTAAGGAGCTTGCAGGAAACGGCTACCCTATAACATTCGCAGAGTCGCTAAGAGCTGACGGCGGAAGCGTAATGAGAGGAAACGACCTTCTTGGCGGAGCTGCAGACGTAATGGTAACAGACTCGCTAACAGGCAACATAATGATGAAGGTGTTCTCGTCATACACAACAGGCGGAAGCTACGAGGGACTAGGCTACGGCTACGGCCCTGGAATAGGCGACGGCTACAACAGGACAATACTGATACTCTCAAGAGCGTCAGGAGTTCCAGTAGCTGCAAACGCAATAAAATACGCAGCCAAGCTTGCGCAAAACAACGTGAAGGCGATAGCAGCGGCAGAGTTCAAGGCGGCCAAGGCGGCAGGCCTCGAGAGCATACTTGCGGGACTAAGCAAGGACACTAAGAAAGCCTCTACAGAGGAAGAAGTGAAGATGCCTCCTAAGGAAGTAGTAACAGGAACAATCTCAGGCGTAGACGTAATGGACCTTGAAGACGCACAGAAAGTGCTTTGGAAAGCCGGAATATACGCAGAGAGCGGAATGGGCTGCACAGGACCTATAGTAATGGTAAACGAAGCCAAGGTTGAAGAAGCGGCAAAGATACTTAAGGATGCAGGCATAGTAGCTTAATAGTATAAAACCAAAAAGCGGGAGCAATCCCGCTTTTTTCATACGGAAAACAGCCTGGATAGAGTATCGAATGCGATGATTTGTTCGAATTGTGAAAATATATTTGAGGTAGTTGGATTTTATTGTATAATACCATTATGACGTTTATGATGTCATAATGGTGATAGCAGAGTAGATTACTAACAACTAAATTGCCGACGCTGTGGACTAATTCTTATTTTGTTTCGACTGTCGGTGGTGCTCCGATAGCGGTAATCAAGCAATACATTGAAAGCCAAAAGACTTCTCAGAGGAGGTGATATCATGCAAGTAACCGCACAAATAAAACTGTTGCCAACCAAGGAGCAGGGAGCTTTGCTTAATAAGACGCTACAAGAGTATATTGATACTGCAAATAGCATAGTAAGCGGCTACCTAGCGGATGCTGATGCAAGATACACATCCAAGAGCGTCAATGCCGAGCTTCCGAGCGCCCTGAAGAATCAAGCCATTCAGGATGCAAAAAGCATATTTAAAAAATACTCCAAAGCTTTGAAAGCTAGCAGTAAAAAAGACGCTTCCATACAAAAGGAAATCAAAGTGCCTGTGCTGAAAAAGCCAGTGGCAATATGGAACAACCAAAACTATGCTGTGAAGCTTGGCTATATGTCGTTCCCTGTCTGGAATAACGGCAAATCAACTCGGATTATCGTAAAAGCCATAATAACTGACTACCAAGCTAGTCTTTTGTTGAGTAAGCTTGGCACGATGAGGATAACCAAGAAGTCTGGCAAGTACATCGCACAGATAGCTGTGACAGTCGAAGAAGCGCCATCCGCTGGCTGTCAAGTTACCGGAGTCGACCTTGGTTTGAAAATACCTGCAGTAGCTGTAACCGAAGATAGCAAGGTTAGGTTTTTCGGCAATGGCCGTCAAAATAAGTTTGTCAAACGTAAGTTCCGCTCCATGCGCAAGAATCTCGGCAAATCTAAAAAGCTCTGTGCCATCAAGAAAATGAACAACAAGGAGCAGCGTTGGATGCGCGACAAAGACCACAAGATAAGTCGCCAGATTGTTAACTTCGCCAAAGAAAACAACGCTTCGGTAATCCGACTTGAGAAACTATCTGGCATTCGCCAGACGGCAAGAACAAGCCGTAAAAACGAAAAGAACCTGCACACGTGGAGCTTCTATCGGTTGGCACAATTCATCGAGTATAAGGCACGACTTGAAGGTATCCTGGTCGAATATGTAGACCCCAGATATACAAGCCAAACATGCCCTGCGTGCAATACTCGCAACCATGCCGTCGACAGAAAGTATAAGTGCTCGTGCGGATTTGCAGCTCATAGAGACATACTGGGTGCAAGAAACATAATATCTGCACCTGTAGCGGATGGTAACAGTCCGCTAGCTTAAGCTGCTATATGCACTGGCTTAGGACGGGCTAATGGCATAGCCCTTAACTCAGGGTCATACTAGCATACCAGAAATGGACTTGCTTTTAATCACCTGAGAATCCCCTGGCTTTAGCCATGGGTAGTGTCAAAAATAGACAGTACTTGGTGCATGGAATTAATGCATATATTCATTAATCAGCCGCGGCGCCGGAAAGGAGAATAGATGCGTTTCGTACCGTTAAACTCAGCAAGGGAAGGCAGCATACTTGGAAAATCGCTCATAGATGAAAACGGGAATCTTCTCCTGAAGGAAGGCTCAGTGCTGACAGACAGAAGGATAGAGAACCTGCTGGAAAAGGGCTACTCGTCGGTGTACATAGACGATGACTATTCAGATGATGAAATTGAAGACATAATAAAGCCGGAGATAAGAAACAAGATAGCCCAGAAGATAAAGGAGACCTTCGAATTCTTCTCTAAGGACAGGCAGGTATCGCATAAAAACTCCAGAATAATGTACGAAAGCATGGAAGAGCTCAATAATTTTGCAAAAAATCTAGTCGACGAGCTGTTCTCCAAAAGCGACATAATGATAAGCATGGTCGATATAAAAAACATGGACACGTATACTTATGCTCACAGCGTAAACGTAGCCGTAATATCGCTTGTGATAGGAATAGCCGCGGGGCTTGGCAGAAGGGAGCTCGAGGATCTGACTATAGGTGCCATGCTGCACGATGTGGGCAAGATATTCATACCCAAAAGCATACTCAACAAGCCTGGAGCCCTCACTGACGAGGAGTTCAGACAGATACAGGAGCATACAATAGAAGGGTACGAGTATCTCAAAAACTGCCCTATAAAGTCGACGTCAAAGATAATAGCGCTTCAGCACCACCTCAACGTAGACGGCAGCGGCTACCCTAACTATGAAAATACAGGGCTGCTCCACAAGTTCTCAAGGATAGTTGCAATAGCTGACGTATATGACGCCCTGACCTCAGATCGGAGCTACAGGCGAGCATATTCGCCGAGCGAGGCTGTAGAGTACATAATGTCAATGGCCTCCACAAAGTTCGATATGGACTATGTAAAGCTCTTTGTCAAAAAGATAGTGACATATCCCGTGGGCAGCATTGTGAGGCTCAGTGACGGCAAGACGGGAGTTGTAAAGAGCCTGAACGAGGGTTTCCCCATGAGGCCTGTAGTGGAGCTTGTAGAGGACAGGAAGCTGACCCAGGAGCGCATAGACCTTATGGAGATAAAAAACATAGTTATTCAGCAAATGGTATATGATTTTTAAAGGATCCGGAAAAAATTTCCGGATCCTTTTTTGTAATATCCATTGAGTTTTAAAAACATGAAGACTATAATATGTATGTGCGCTAAAAAGCGGACTAGACCTTTTGCATAAGTATATTAGGAAGGGATGAATAATGAATAAACAGCATTGTATAGTCGTGAGAAAAAGCGGGCCGCTTGAAGGCCGTGTAAGAATAGACGGAGCAAAGAATTCAGTACTTCCCATAATGGCTGCAACACTCCTTTGCGAGCAGGAATGCATAATAGAGGATGTTCCAAAGCTAAGGGACGTATACGTCATGATAGACCTTTTAAAGACACTCGGAGCCGGCGTGGAGTTCAGCGAGGACGGTGTGCTAAGGGTGGACGGCTCGAAGGTGGACAAGTGGAGTGCCCCATACGAGCTTGTGAGGAAGATGAGGGCATCATTCCTCGTGCTGGGGCCGCTTCTGGCAAGGTTCAAAAGGACAATGGTCTCAATGCCGGGAGGCTGCGCAATAGGCACAAGGCCCATAGACCTTCACCTTAAAGGTTTTGAGGCGCTTGGCGCAAAAATAAACGTGGAGCACGGCTCGGTTGAGGCCGTGGCAAACGAGCTTGTGGGTGAGCGGATATACCTTGACTTCCCTTCTGTTGGAGCCACAGAAAACATAATAATGGCTGCATCGCTTGCCAAAGGGACCACGGTGCTTGAAAATGCCGCCGAAGAGCCTGAGATAGTAGACCTTGCAAACTTCCTGAACAGCATGGGAGCCGATATTAAGGGCGCAGGCACAAACACAATAACAATAAAGGGCGTGGAGAGGCTCGGAGCCACAACTCACAGGGTAATACCCGACAGGATAGAGGCGGGAACATTCATGGTAGCTGCGGCCATAACGGGTGGAGACATAATGGTGGACAACATAATGCTCGAGCACGTGAAGCCCGTGGCTGCAAAGCTAAGGGAGATAGGCTGCACCATAACGGAATTTGAAAACGGAATAAGGGTGCAGGGCCCGGATTCAATATCCAACACAACGATTAAAACGCTGCCGCACCCTGGATTCCCGACAGATATGCAGGCTCAGTTCATGGCGCTGATGAGCGTTGCCAACGGGACATCAGTGATTACGGAGACGGTGTTCGAAAACAGGTTCATGCATGCCACCGAGCTTGCCAGGATGGGAGCCGAAATCAAGATAGAGGGCAGGACCGCAGTAGTAAGGGGAACGCCAAAGCTTGCAGGCGCAAAGGTGGACGCAACTGACCTTAGGGCCGGCGCAGCGCTGATACTTGCGGGACTCGTATCAGAGGGCGAGACGGTGATAGGACAGATACACCATATTGAGAGGGGCTATGTACATATAGAAAACAAGCTCTCGCAGTTGGGCGCCGACATAAGGCGAATACAGCAAATATAAAGACTGGAGCAACAATTATCAGTGAGATAGAGAGGCCGCTGCATGGCACTGGAGCTATAAATAGCACAATGCCACATGCAGCGGCCTTTTAAAATTAAAATTAAAATTAAAAATAAAATCAGTTATTGGCATTTTATAGTTTTTTTTTGATATAATATACTCGGTAGCATTATGCATTTGGTATTTGACAAATTTTTGATAAACAAACAGTTATATGATGATAGGAGAGATATGGGTATGTTTAATTTTGCACCTGATATTGGTATAGATCTTGGAACGGCTTCGATACTAGTTTATGTAAAGGGAAAGGGCATAGTCCTTGAAGAGCCTTCTGTAGTTGCAATAGACAAGAATACTAACACAGTGCTGGCGGTGGGCGAAGAGGCCAGAAGGATGCTTGGAAGAACGCCGGGCAACATAGTGGCAATAAGGCCGCTAAAGGACGGCGTGATTTCCGACTACGACGTTACAGAAAAGATGCTCAAGTATTTCATATCGAAAGTACTTGGAAAGACAGGCCTGCTCAGCATATTCAAGCCTCAGATAATGGTGTGCGTACCCTCGGGCGTTACAGAGGTTGAAAAGAGAGCCGTAATAGACGCCACAATGGAGGCTGGCGCGAGAAAGGTTTTCCTAATTGAGGAGCCGATAGCCGCGGCGATAGGCTCAGGCCTTGACATATCAAAGCCAAATGGCAACATGGTTGTCGATATCGGTGGAGGAACTGCCGACATAGCCGTAATATCGCTGGGAGGCGTTGTTGTAAGCACATCAATAAAGATTGCGGGCGACAAGTTCGACGAAGCCATAGTCAAATATATGAGGAAAAAGCATAATCTGCTCATAGGAGAGAGGACTGCAGAGGACATAAAGATGAACATAGGCACGGCGTTCCCGAGAAAGGACGATGTGGCTATGGACGTAAGGGGAAGAAACCTCGTATCGGGCCTTCCTGAAAACGTTGCAGTATCGGCGAGAGAAACACTCGAGGCACTAGAGGAGAACGTCAACCAGATAGCTGACGCAGTTCACATGGTGCTTGAGAAGACTCCGCCTGAGCTGTCTGCCGACATAAGCGACCAGGGAATAATAATGACTGGCGGCGGCTCGCTGCTTTGGGGCCTTGACCAGCTGATATCAAAGAGGACAGGCATAAATGTTTCAATAGCGGAAAATGCCATATCTTGCGTCGCTATGGGAACAGGCGAGGCTCTGAATTCGCTTCATCTGCTCAAGAAAACAGGCGGGAACTCCAGGAAGAAATAGGCCGTCCAATAAACTAGGCAGGCAGTATAAGCCGCTTGGACTATTAAAGCTGCACCCGGATATAGGTTAAAATGGAATGAATATAGCAAGAATAATGCCATGAGCCGAAACGTCGCGGGGAAATCCCCGCGGCGGTATAAGGCACTTTGAAACGGGGTGAAAATTAAAATTGTACAGAGGCATATACACGGTCACATCTTCGATGATGACGAACCAGAAAAAGCTAGACGTCACTTCAAACAACATGGCCAACGCAAGCACCGCAGGCTTTAAAAAAGACGAGCTCATAACCAAGGCATTTCCGGAAAAACTGCTCTCAAAGATAAACGGACTTTCGTATTCCCAGAACCAAAGGGACAAGGCCATAGAGGTCAGCCGGGACGGGAACGGGGCCTGGGTTCTAAGCAGCAAGCAGAGCTTTCTTACGGTTGACGGCTCGGACGGCAAGAGCTACAGCAGAGACATGAAGCTTGCAAGGGACCCAGACGGATACCTGAAGACATACACAAGAAACATGGATTCCAGCTTAGACACGAGCAAGGGCTACTACGTGCTCGATTCAAGCGGCAAGAGAGTCCAGGCCGGAGCAGACTTCAGCATAGATACAAAGGGCAACGTCGTCTCGGGCGGAGCTACGGTGGCAAACCTTCTATACACCCCGCCCAGAAGCGTGATAGGCACGATAAACGGCGGAATGAGCGTAGACTACATAAAGAGCAACTTCCTGCAAGGCAACCTGGAGCAGACCGGCGACAAGCTTGACTTTGCCATAAAGGGAAGCGGCTTTTTCGAGGTGGAGTCGCAGGACGGCGCCAAAAGGTACATAAGAGACGGAGCCTTCAAGATAAGCAGCGCAGGCGAGCTTATCACTAACGAAGGCATGAAGGTAATGGGAGAAAGCGGGCCTATAAGGGTCGAAGGCGAATTGGAGGCCAAGCCTGACGGCACGCTCTACGTGGGCGGAGAAAGCATAGGCAGGCTGAGGATTGTCAACATTCAGAACCAGGACTCCCTCAGAAAAGTGGGCAACAATACATATGAAATAGAGCCCAAGAATGACCCGCAGCTTGCGCCTTTTGACGGCGAGCTCGTGCAAGGTTTTATTGAGGGATCGAATGTCAATCCCGTGTCCGAGATGATTGAAATGATAGAGGTCATGAGGAACTATGAGAACTCCCAGAAGGTTATAAAGACATACGACGACATAATGGCCAAGGCATCGAACGAGCTGGGAAAACTGTAATTATTAATTAATCGGGGGTAGATTATAATGATGAGAGGGCTCTGGTCGGCGGCGAGCGGAATGAAAGCTCAGCAGCTCAACATAGACAACATATCCAACAACCTTGCCAACGTCAACACAACAGGCTACAAGAAGATGAGGGTGGAGTTCAAGGACCTTCTGTACGAGAACATAAAGCAGTCAAACCTTTCTGAGGGGGAAGGCAGCCCTGTCAACCTCCAGGTGGGTCACGGAGTAATGTACAGCGCCACAAGCAGGAACTTCGAGAACGGCTCATTCGAGAGCACAAACAACTCTACAGACCTGGCGCTGGATGGCAGCGGATTTTTCGGCATATACAACCCGGCAACAGACGAGATGTTCTACACAAGGGATGGAAGCTTCAAGCTCTCAGTCGACGGCGATACAAGAAAGCTTGTCACCTCGGAGGGCTACTCTGTGCTTACAGAAGATGAGGACGAGATAGTGCTCGAAGACGGCCAGACTGATCTTACGGTCGACGAAGCAGGCAGGGTTACTGTCAAAACAGCCGACGGCGAGATAGAGGAGATGGGAACAATAGCAATATACGAATTTCTCAATCCTGCAGGGTTAGAGGCCGTAGGCTCCAACCTTTACAAGGCTACTAACGCTTCGGGCGAGGAGCTGATGCTTGAGGGCGAGGAGAGAAAGACGAAGATGCGCCAGGGCTACCTGGAGGCTTCGAACGTTCAGATAGTCGAAGAGATGATAAAGCTGATAACCGCCCAGAGGGCGTATGACATAAACTCCAAGGCAATACAGACTGCCGACGAGATGATGCAGACTGCAAACAACGTCAAGAGATAAAGCGAGGGCTGAAAATGCAAATTAGCGGTGCATACGACATGCTTGGAGCCAGCCTCAGCCAGGGCGCAGCCCAGAAGGCAGACAACATTAAGAAGGCAGTGAGCTCGCAAAGCGACGATGAAAAGCTCATGGAGTCCTGCAAGAATCTCGAGGCTGAGTTCTTCAAGCTAATGCTCAAGGAGATGAAGAAGACGGTTCCCGACTCGGGATTCCTCGACAAGACAGCAGGCCACGACGTAATACAGGACCTTTACTACGAAAGCCTCGGCCAGCATGCGGGCGAGAACTCGCCGCTAGGGCTAGCCAACATGATATATGAGCAGTTCAAGGCCAACAGAGTCGACGCCGGGACTGCAGCTGAAAATACTCTAGAAGGGAAATGATTTGATGCTAAACATAGACCAGATAAAGGAAATCTTGCCGCACAGATACCCGTTCCTGCTTGTAGACAGGATAATCGAGATGGAAGAGGGTAAGAGGGCGGTTGGAATAAAGAACGTAACAGCCAACGAGCCTTTCTTTCAGGGCCACTTTCCAAGCTACCCGCTGATGCCGGGAGTGCTCATAGTGGAGGCCATGGCACAGGTGGGAGCCACAGTGATGCTCTCCCTCGAGGAGAACAAGGGCAAGATAGGTGTATTCACAGGCATAGACGGCCTCAGGTTCAAGAGGGAGGTACGCCCGGGCGACACCCTTACTATGACAGTGGAATTCACAAAGGTAAGAAGAGGAATAGGAAAGGCTCAGGCCAGCGCATATGTGGGCGAGGAGCTCGCATGCAGCGGAGAGCTCATGTTTGCAATAGTGGAAAGATAACAAGTGTAGCGGCCAACGAGTCTTAGAATGCCTGGAAAGCAGGCGCTCTAAGACTTTTTGCTCAGTAGGGGCCATTTGGCCCGTTGTTATTAGGAGGATATTATGAAATTCATTAAAAAGACATCAATTGCTTTGGCACTGGCACTCATGCTCTCAGCGTCGGGCGCAGCGCATGCACAGGGTACGCTGATATACGAGAAGCAAAACCAGGAGGTTCTTGCCAAGGGTATTGTATACAAGAACATATACAGGTTCACTGAAGGCGGAATAGTAAACATCAACCTTATTGAGGCCGATGTAAGGGATTCCGAAGTTGACTTTGATGTGCTCTACAACAAGGAAGGCTTCAGCAAGAGGGCGAAGCTCAGCACAATGGTATCGCAAAGTCCGGACGTAGTGGCAGCAGTAAACGGAGACTTTTTCAGCATGTCAAGCCCTTCGTTTTCGCTGGGAGCCATAGTAAAGGATGGCAAGCTGCTTTCGAACCCGCACTATGAGGAGCAAAAGTATGCCTCCATACTAGTGGACGGCTCAAGGAACGTAGTGTTCGACTACATAAGCCCCAATGTAAAGGCGCAGAACGTGGCAAGGGGAGTGGACGTGCCCGTGGCGGCAGTCAATAAGCCCAGCCAGTACTATGCAAATATAGTCGCCTATACAAAGGAGTACTCAGCCAAGTCGCCTGGAGCCACAAGCGCATACTACGACGTGTGCGAGGTCGTAGTTGACTCGGGCAGCGTCATTGACGTAAGATACGGCCAGCCGGCCGTAGACATACCCGAAAACGGCTACGTGCTCAGCGCGGGGGGCAACAACGGCCTGGTGCTAAGGGACAACTTTGCAGCAGGAGAGCAGGTGTCTCTCGACACGAGCTTGACGCTCAACTACGGCGACGTAGAAACAGCTATGGGGGCGGGCAGCGTGCTTCTCAAAAATGGAGAGTACACTCCGCTCACACAAAACATAAAGGGCAAGTCGCAAAGGACGGCAATAGGCCTTATGCCATCAGGCAAGCTCGTGATGTTCACATCCGACGGCAGGCTGACACACAGCCCCGGCATGGATGCAAGCGAGGTGGCTGGGTACCTCAAGGAGCTGGGCTGTACTGACGCTGTAATGCTAGACGGCGGCGGCTCAACAGAGCTCATAGCCAAGGGCAGCATTAAAAACACACTCACAGACGGCTCGGAAAGGGCAATACTCAACGCCTTTGCAGTAAAGAGCCTTTCGCAGAAAGGAGCCTTCGACCATCTGGGAGGCTATCTTGTAAAGGCCACATCATATGTAGGAGAGGGAGTTCCAGTAAAGCTGACATTCCACGACGCGAGCGGCAATCAGCTTGATCTGGGAGCCAATAGCGCCCAATTCACATCAAGCGGAATAAGCGGCTACTACAGCAACGGCGCATTTGTGCCGACTTCGGCGGGCAAGGGAACGGTTACAGCCAGCTACGGCGGCACGAGCATAAGCTTCGAGCTTGAGGCGATAGAGAAGACAAGCAGCGACTCGCTTTTTGACAGCGAGCTTACAAGGAGCGACCTTGAAGGCGGCACGACGCTGGCGTTCCTTGGAGACATGAGCATGCCAAAGGAGCAAAAGCTTATGGACAGGCTCATAGTCAGCAAGCTTCAGGAGAGCATAGCATCGCTTGGTGCGAGCAAGGCGGTAGTAATAGGCAACAACAATTCAAGCGGAACAGCCAAGCTTTCAGGCAGATTGATAGACGTCAAATCAGGCTTTAGGGCTATAGAAATAGATCCGGAGACAGCTGTGGTTACGCTCGAGAATTCAAGCGGCACATTCTATAAGCAGGCAGGACAGTGGAACTTCATAAACACAATACTCTCGTCAAACTACAAGAACGTGATAGTAGTGTTTACATCAAAGAGCCAGCTGGGCTTTGCCGATGAGGTGAATATATTCAAGGATAACGTGTACCAGGCTGCGAAGGACAAGAACATATGCGTGGTATACAAGGGCAGCGAATTCTCCCAGACTGTAGAGGGCAATGCCAGATACGTATCGATACCCGACTACGCAGATCTCAGTAAGGGCGATTTCTGGAACGACTACAAGTACCTTGCAATAAACATAAAGCCTGACGGCATTAAATACGGGCATGTTAACATATTCAAGCAGACAGAAAACTAGGTGGAATTCTATTTCACTTGAATTGAATACGGCAAAAAAAATAAGGCCCTAGCTGCATTGCAGCCGGGGCCTTTAAATTCACTTTATAAAATTTGACTTTATGTGGAAGACTATGCGCCGAAAGCTTCCTTTTTAAGGATTTCAGCCTTATCTGTCTTCTCCCAAGTAAAGTCAGCGTCGTTTCTGCCGAAGTGTCCGTATGCGGCAGTCTTTCTGAATATAGGTCTTCTAAGGTTCAGGTAATTGATTATAGCGCCTGGTCTCAGGTCAAAGTGCTTTGCTATAAGCTCGGATATTGCATCCTCTGATATCTTGCCAGTTCCGAAAGTGTCAACAAGTATTGATACAGGCTGAGCAACGCCTATTGCGTATGCAAGCTGAACCTCGCACTTGTCCGCAATGCCAGCGGCAACTATGTTTTTTGCAACGTATCTTGCAGCGTAGGCAGCAGATCTGTCAACCTTTGTTGAATCCTTTCCGGAGAAAGCGCCTCCGCCGTGTCTAGAGTAGCCGCCGTAAGTATCAACTATTATCTTTCTTCCTGTAAGTCCGGCGTCTCCCTGAGGTCCGCCTATAACGAATCTGCCCGTTGGGTTTACAAGAATCCTTGTATTGTCGTCTATAAGATTTGCTGGAACTATCTTGTTTATTACGTTCTCAACAAGGTCTTTTTCAATAGTCGTGTGGTCAACATCAGGGCAGTGCTGAGTAGATATAAGCACAGTGTCAACTCTCACAGGCTTGTCTCCGTCGTACTCAACCGTAACCTGAGTTTTTCCGTCAGGTCTCAGGTAGTCAAGCGTACCGTTTTTTCGAACGTCTGAAAGTCTCTTTGCAAGCTTGTGTGCAAGAGATATAGGAAGAGGCATAAGTTCCTCAGTCTCGTTGCAGGCGAAGCCGAACATTATTCCCTGGTCTCCGGCGCCAAGAGCCTCAACATCATCCTGCATAGCTCCTTCCTTGCGCTCAAGGGCCTCGTCAACGCCCATTGCTATGTCCGAAGACTGCTCGTCTATTGAAGTAAGCACTGCGCATGTGTTGCAGTCGAAGCCGTACTTGGCTCTTGTGTAGCCGATTTCCTCTATAGTATTTCTAACTATCTTTGGTATGTCAACGTATGCATTAGTAGATATCTCGCCCACTACTAGCACAAGTCCTGTAGTTACAGTAGTCTCGCACGCAACCCTTCCCGCTGGGTCCTTCTCGATTATTGCGTCGAGAATGGCGTCTGAAATTTGGTCGCATATCTTGTCAGGATGGCCCTCTGTAACTGATTCAGATGTAAAAAGTCTTCTTGCCATTGAAACGTCCTCCTAAATTTTCATTTTAAAATAAAAAAACCTCTTTCGCACGCGAAGAGGCAGACTTTTATAGTCAACCTCATCTTCCAGAACGAATTCTGCAGGATTTAGCACATTTCCAGACTAGCTGGCTGTTGCCGGGTTTCATAGGGCCTGTCCCTCAACCACTCTTGATAAGGTAATCAAGATTTCATATTTTATTTTCAAGTAATTTTAATGTTACTATTATAAAAAACCTTTGTCAACAAAATTTTATAAAAAAATTGTTTAAAATTAAACATTTATTATCTGGTGTGAAAGAAACAGCACAATCAGGCCTGCAGCAAGGTTTCCAAGCATTATAACGGGAGCGGCCAGCTTGAGCCTTATGTCGAGCAGGGAAGCTATCATTGAGCCCGTCCACGCGCCTGTTGTTGGCAGGGGAACGGCCACGAAAAGGAATAGCCCCAAGAGGATGTATTTTGGGTTTATCCTGCGGCTCTTTTTTATTGTCCTTTCATACAAATAGCTGCCGAACCTCCTGAATATCCTGGTGGTTTCAAACCATGCCAGAAGCCGTCTGAAGAACATTATAAGGAAGGGAACCGGCAGGCTCGCGCCTATAACGCATATTAGCAGGTTTTTATAGGGGTTAAAGCCCCATGCTACCCCAAAGGGGATTGCGCCGCGCAGCTCTATAAAGGGAGTTGTGGATATGAGGGCCAGGAGCAGCTCTTTGGGTATGTTGGTCAATGAGTCCATTTGAGGGTCTCCTTTGTATTTAACAGTCAAGTGATGGATTAATGGTGGTCGGGTGGTATACTAATATATGGTATGGGAATATTATAGCAGTTTGAATCTCGTGTAACAACAAGTCTTATGAGGAATCCAGCGGCGTAAAAATAATCCTGCGGCATAACCCGGCCTTTCATTTTCGCTTTGTGATTTCTATAATATTGAGCATTCTTTTTGCTGGGAAATTGGATAGATAAATTTAATGGAAAAGGTAATGGTATAGAATATTTTGATGACAAATAATTAGAGCATTGGGAATTCTATATTTTAATATGATAGGCAAGTGGGTATCAATATAAAGATGCTTTATGTGCATGTTATCAAATAACAATAATTGGAACAATAGATATATAACCAAGGGGGATATTTTAGATGGACTACATGAAGGGTTACAACGAATGGCTAAGCAGCAGCTTCTTTGACGAGGATGTCAAAGAGGAACTTAGGAGCATAGCCGACAACCAAAAGGAGATAGAGGACAGGTTCTACAGGGATCTGGAGTTTGGCACAGGCGGACTCAGAGGCGTTGTAGGCATGGGAACCAACAGAATGAACAAGTACACTGTGAGAAGGGCGACTTACGGCCTGGCTCAGTATATACTGGAAAAGGATGAAAAGGCTGCAGAAAAGGGCGTTGTAATAGCCCATGACAACAGGAACATGTCGAGGGAGTTTACTATAGAGTCGGCGCTTACGCTTGCCGCTTGCGGTATAAAGACATACATATTCGACGATTTGAGGCCAACGCCTCAGCTTTCGTTCACAGTAAGAAACGTGAACGCAGCTGCAGGCATAGTGATTACTGCAAGCCACAATCCGCCGGAGTACAACGGCTACAAGGCGTATGGCGAGGACGGCGCGCAGCTTAACGTCGAGGAATCCGAGCGTGTAATAGAGAAGGTCAACGCCGTAACAGACTACAGCAGCATACCTGTAATGGACGAGGAAAAGGCGCTCGAGAAGGGTCTTATAAAGATCTTCGGCTACAATGCTGACGAGGATTTCATAAATGCGGTAAGAAAGCAGTCGCTCTGCGAGGATATTGTAAGAAAGGTTGCAGACGACCTCAAGATAGTGTTCACTCCGCTGCATGGCACAGGAAACATGCCTGTAAGAAGGATACTAAAGGAAGTCGGCTTCAAGCATGTTCTGGTTGTGCCTGAGCAGGAAAAGCCGGATCCGGGATTCTCGACTGTTGAGTATCCGAATCCGGAGGACCCGGCTGCTTTCAAGCTTGCAATTGAGCTGGCAAAGGAGAACGGAGCGCACATAATAATAGCAACCGATCCGGACTGCGACAGGGTGGGCGTAGCTGCAAGAAACAAGCAGGGCGAATACGAACTCCTTACAGGCAATCAGACGGGAGCTCTTTTGCTTGACTTTGTGCTAAAGAACATGTCGGGTTCAGGCAGGATGCCTGGGAGTCCTGTGGTGATAAAGACCATAGTTACATCGAGAATGGGCGACAAGATAGCCGCTGAATACGGCGTTGACGTTGCAGACACTCTCACTGGCTTCAAGTTCATAGCCGAGATGGCCAAGGGCTTTGAAGACAGAGGCGAAAAGAGTTTCGTGTTCGGCTACGAGGAGAGTTACGGCTACTTGGCAGGTGACCACGCAAGGGACAAGGACGCGGTTGTCGCATCTATGCTAGCGGCAGAGATGGCGGCCTACTACTACTCAAGAGGCAAGGACCTTTTCGAAGGTCTTGAAGAGCTCTACAAGAAATACGGCTACTTCAGCGACGGCCTTGAGAATATAACACTCAAGGGCAGAGAAGGCGAAGAGAAGATAAAGGACATAATGAAGCACCTCAGGGAAGAGCCTATGGAGCACATAAACGGAGCCAAAGTCATCGGAGTCAAGGACTATGCTCAGGGACTCGACGGACTTCCAAAGTCAAACGTGCTGATATTCGACCTTGAAGACGGCTCGTGGTTTGCGGCAAGGCCTTCAGGTACAGAGCCCAAGATCAAGTTCTACTTCTCGGCAGAAGGCATTACAAGAGAAGAGTCGGAAAACAGGCTGGAGAAGCTCAGCGCCTCGGTAATGAAGCATATTATCTCTATGATATAAAAGAATTCAACCCCAGATGGAGCGGTGTAAGCCGTCATCCATTTGGGGTTTTTCTATTGGCAGACTCACTTGAATTCAACGGAATAAGCGGCCTTTAAATTTCGTTTTGTGATTTCCTTTTGGCTTATGCATGACTGAAATTCGCATGTTTTGAGAACTCGCTTCGCTCAGACACTCAAAACATTAGCGATTTCAATCACACATTTCGTCAGGGAATCAATCAAAACTCATTAAATCAGGCCTTACTTATTCGTTTGAATTCTACGCGAGAAGAGCAAAAAAACAACCCGGCTGAAAAGCCGGGTTTAACTATACTACGGACTACAATACTAATCATTTTCCATATCCCTTAATTCCTCAAGTACCTCTTCATCCTGTGAAAAGGCTTCTTGCGTATATTCCATCCACGGAATATTGTTGCGCATTAATATCTTTATGAAGTCAGAAAGGCTTTTATCTGCTAATTCTGCAGCTCTTGTAAGGGTAACTCTTTTTTTCACAAAAGCATCTATTGCCAAAGAAACGTTTATATCATCTTTGTTTCCAGCCATTCAAGCTTATCTCCTTTCACAGAAGCTAATTCATAATAGCATTATACCCCATGTATTAATCAAAACACAGGATGCTATTTGTGAATATGGTGTACACTTTGCCTATAGACATGATGAAGCAGTGCGCTTTAATGAGATGAGAGGAAATCTCAAAACGGAAGAGGGCGCACAATTATAATGCTCAAAGGATGCTTAAATGTTATGAAATAAGCTGATTGTGGTATAATAAACATAGGCAGGTGATGAAATGAAAATACAAAATCCGCATGATAAATTCTTTAAGGAAACATTCTCGAATGTGACTGTGGCAAAGGACTTTCTTAACAATTATTTGCCTGAGAGTATTGCGAATGTAATAGACATACACACATTGGAAGTTCAGAAAGACAGCTTCATTAATGAAGAGCTTCAGGAAGTTTTTTCGGATATGCTCTTTAAGGTGAACATAAATAAGCAGGAAGGATACATATATTTCCTCTTTGAACATAAAAGCTACAGCAGTAAAAATATATCATTTCAGTTGCTTAAATATATGATTGAAATATGGGAATCAAAAATCAAAAAGGAAAGATCAGACGAACTTCCAATGATTATTCCATTAGTGATATATCATGGTAAGGAAAGCTGGAATATCAAAACAACTCTAGGTGAAATGATAACAGGATATAAGGACTTACCGAATGACATAAAGAAATATATACCTAATTATGAATATTTGATTTATGATATATCAAGATATACAGACGAAGAAATAAAGGGAGAAGCACAACTTAGAATACTGCTTTCTATATTCAGAGACATATTTACAAAAGATAACAAAGGACTCTTGGAGTCAATTTATAGAGCAGCAGAATATTTACAGGCACTAGATGATAGACAGACAGGTATTGAGTATTTTGAAACATTTATGAGGTATGTTTTAAATGCAGGAAAGAACTTAACGAAAGAAGATGTGGATGACATAATTGACAAAATTGAGATGATTTATCCGCAAGGGAGTGAGGTTGTTATGAGTTTAGCTGAAATGTTTAGGCAAGAAGGACTTTTGCTGGGGATTCAGCAGGGTAGAAAGGAAGAGAGAAGAGAAACGCTTACAAAGACTGCCCTTAAATTGTTGATTAAAAAATTTGGAACTATTCCAGAGGAGCTTAAATTGGCAATATCCAGATTAGATGATGTAACTTTAGAACTAATCATTGACGATATTCTAGAATATAAAAGCTTGGATGATGTGAAAAAATATATTCAGTAAAAAAGGTAAACCGGGATGTCTAAGTCGACTCCCGGTTTTATTTTTGGATTGGCCGCTAAGCCTCTGAGTAGGATAAAGCAGTGCGCCTTAATGACGTTTTGTGTGATTTCTCATCGACATTCAGCCACGAAGGCGGGAGAAAGCTTTGACTGTCTGAGCGATAGCGAGTTTCAAAGCTTCCGGCGTAGAGGCTGAATGAGATGAAAGGAAATCCCAAAACGGAATAGGCGCACAATTATCCTGCCAGAGGCCCAATATGAGCCCATGCCAAATCGGCAACGAAATTTATGCCCAACTTATTCCCTTGGATTCATATATGTATCCTTAGGATTCTGATATAATTTCAGTATACGATTTTGAAAAGACCGAAAAGGCAGTTGATATACATAAAATGGAAAAAATAAAAGGAATGATAACAGACATAGTCTTCCAGAACGAAGACAACGGCTACACCGTCGCCCAGATGCGAACAAGTGACGACGAAATCACAATAGTAGGCTGCCTTCCCACGCTTAAAATAGGCGAGACTATAGAAGCCGGAGGCACATGGAAAAGCCACGAGACCTACGGCATGCAGTTCCAGGCGGAAAGCTTCATGCCTGCTGTGCCTTCATCAGTTGACGGTATACTCGCATATCTTTCATCGGGAGCAGTAAAGGGCATAGGCGCCAAGATGGCCAAACGTATAGTCGACTGCTTCGGAGTCGAGACAATGATGGTCCTCCAGCAAAGCCCTGAAAAGCTCACTAAAGTAGAGGGCATAGGAAAGAAAAAGG
Source organism: Peptoclostridium acidaminophilum DSM 3953 (assembly GCF_000597865.1). Lineage (GTDB taxonomy): Bacteria > Bacillota > Clostridia > Peptostreptococcales > Peptostreptococcaceae > Peptoclostridium_A > Peptoclostridium_A acidaminophilum. Next base: position 270,543 of record NZ_CP007452.1, read on the forward strand.
CCGCCGAGATAGCCAAGGCCTTTTCGGAGGACAGGTGCATGAGAAACCTCATGATGGAGCTGCTGCCATACGGCATAGGAACCCAGCACTGCCTCAAGATATACAAAAGATACGGCGACTCGGCCATGGAGCGTGTGAGGCAAAACCCCTACGCCCTCTCCGGCGAGATAAGCGGCATAGGCTTCAAGACGGCCGACAAGATAGGCATAAGCCTGGGCATAGACATGAGATCGAGCTCAAGAATCAGGCAAGGCATAATGCATACGCTCAGAGAATCTGCATCCTCGGGGCACACCTACCTTCCAAGAACGGAAGCCGCAGCTAAGGCCGCCAGCCTTCTTGAAATAGAAAAGGAAGGCGTAGATGAGCAGATATACGAAATGGCCCTCGATGAGCTGATACACGTTGAAAACGCGCAAAGCGGCGAGCGGGTGTACATGTATCCCTACTACATAGCCGAAAACGGATCCTGCAGCATGCTGATAGACCTGGCTAGCGCTCAGCTGGAGCTGCCCGAAGAGGACCTCGAGCAGAGACTAGACTCTGTAGAGGCGGAAGCCGGAATAAGCCTTGCAAGCAGGCAAAAGGAGGCAGTGCTCAAGGTCTTTGAAAGAGGAGTCACAGTGATAACCGGAGGGCCAGGAACGGGAAAGACGACGACAATCAATTCGCTGATAAAGCTCCTAGAAGGCCTCGAGCTCAAGGTAAAGCTGGCGGCCCCGACTGGAAGGGCAGCAAAGAGAATGAGCGAGACGACAGGCAAGGAGGCCGCGACGATTCACAGGCTGCTTGAAATGGCATACTCAGAAGACGAGGAGGTCATGCTCTTTCTAAAGGGCGAGGACGACCAGCTAGAGTGCGACGCCCTCATAGTTGACGAGGCCTCCATGATAGACATAATGCTAATGTACAACCTCCTGAAGGCAGTCAAAAAGGGCACTCGTCTTGTGCTCGTTGGCGATGTGGACCAGCTGCCACCGGTGGGCGCGGGCAATGTCCTTTCCGATATAATAACATCGGGCGCGGTGGGCGTTGTAAGGCTCGACGAGATATTCAGGCAGGCCAGGGAGAGCATGATAGTAGTCAATGCCCACATGATAAACAAGGGCGAAATGCCGCTTCTAAACCAAAAGGACAAGGACTTTTTCTTCATAGGCAGGCAGGGGCCCATAGCAACGGCCGAGGAGGTCGTATCGCTTGTGGCCAAAAGGCTGCCCGAGTACTATAACCTGGATCCTGTAAGGGACATTCAGGTGATATCGGCAATGAGAAAGGGCGAAGCGGGAGTCACCAGGCTCAATGAGCTGCTCCAGAGTTCTCTCAATCCGGCATCCGCGCACAAGGTCGAGGAGAAGCTCGGCAGGAGGATATTCAGGGTCGGCGACAAGGTAATGCAGACAAGGAACAACTACGAGAAGAAGTGGGAGAGCGAGGACGGCACACAAAAAGGCCAGGGCGTATTCAACGGCGATATTGGGTATGTATTCCACGTAGACAAATCTGACAAGGCGCTTTTCATAGTCTTTGACGACATCAAGGTGGCGCGCTATGATTTTAGCGAGCTGGACGAAATAGACCACAGCTTTTGCACCACGGTTCACAAGAGCCAGGGCAGCGAGTTCGAAGCGGTCGTAATGCCTCTTTCCTGGGCGCCGCCCATGCTGCTGACAAGGAACCTCCTATACACAGGGATTACAAGGGCAAAGCGGCTTGTAGTGCTCGTGGGAGAAAGGCGCTTTCTCGAGGCCATGGTAAAGAACGTAAGGAACGAGAGCCGCTATTGCGCCCTGGGCGAAAAGCTTATGCGCTTCATAGAAGAAGGCATACTGGGAGAGGATTAGACGATGGGATATTAAAAGATCTTTTAGAGCTCATAATTGAGCTTGTTTACCCAAGGGGTATCAAGTGCATAGCGTGCAAAGCCCCAATACCTGTGGAGAATACCTACTCACTTTGCAGGGAGTGCTTTTGCGCCGCAAAGTTCATAAAAAAGGGCTGCGAGATATGCGGCAAACCGCTGCCGGAGATATATCACGAGCAGAGGTGTCCGGACTGTGAAGAAGCGCAGTACTGCTTCGAGCGGGCGCTTTGCTGCATGGAGTATACAGACGAGGTTCACCGGCTAATATACTCGCTCAAATATGGCGGCAGGACTTACATGGCCGGCAGCCTTGCAAGGATAATGGCGGACAAGCTCGAGTACGAGGGCGTATTGTGCGAATTGTGCGATATGATAGTTCCTGTGCCTCTTTCAAAATCGAGGCTCAGGCGAAGGGGCTTCAACCAGGCTGGACTTATTGCCGAAGAGCTTTCAAGGCTCACGGGCTGGCCGCATATCGACGCCGCCGAGCGCCTGCGAGACACACGTTTTCTTTCAGGGCTTTCAAGGCACGAGCGAAGAAGCGAGCTTTCAGGCGTGTTCAGGCTAAAGAGTGAATATAAAGAGCAGATTGAGGGTAAAAAAATACTCATAGTTGACGATATATTTACAACGGGAGCAACAGCAAGCGAGCTTGCCCTTGTCTTAAAGGGCGAAGGCGCGGCGAGCGTATACGCAATTTGCCTTGCAACGGGCAGGAATATATATTGATTTTGGAGGAATACATGGGACTAGTTAACTGCAGAGAATGCGGAAGATTGTTTGGAACTGAAAGCGACGAGACTCTCTGCTCAAGGTGCAGGGAAAGCGGGTATGAAAGCGACTTCAAGAAGGTAAGGGACTACCTCTACGCAAATCCGGGAGCAGACATAGAGGAGGTATCCGAGGCGACTGAGGTCGAGCGCCCCAGGATAATGAAATTCCTCAGGGAAGAGAGGATAGAGATAGTAGACGAAGAAAACGTGCTGCTGAACTGCTCAAGGTGTGGCAAGTCGATAAAGACCGGAAGGTACTGCGCAAGCTGCGAGGCCGAGGTCAAGAAGGAGCTCTCGGGCGCGCTCGATACCATGAAGAAGATAAATGGAAAATTCCAAAAGCCGGCTGCAACAAAAAAGACTACCGAAATATACACCAGAAACATAGGGGATAAAAAATAAGCTAAACAAAAGCGCCAATCTGACGATATCTAATTCATAAGGATATAGTCGGGAGGCGTTTTTTTATGAAGATAAACGGATTTTCAAACATACAAAAGATTATGAATGCATACGGCGCTTCAAAGCCGCAGGAGACTAGCAAGTCCCAGTTCAAGGAAGACAAGATAGAGATATCACAGGCCGGCAGGGAATACCAGATAGCCATGGAGGCCGCAAGGAAGCTGCCAGACATAAGGCAGGAAAAGGTGGAGGCCATAAGGCTAGAGCTTGAAAGCGGCACATACAAGGTGGACGCAGACAAAATAGCCAGGGGCATACTAAAAGGCGCGATCGGAGAAGAGGAATAATGGAGGGAATAGACAGCTTTATCAGGATACTTGGGAGGCAGCTCGAGCTCAACAGGGCTCTGCTTGAAATAAGCATTGAAAAGACTGATGCAATAAGATCGGACGATTCCAAGAGGCTCTCGGGCATGCTGGTAGACGAGCAGGAGATGGTCAAGGAGATGATAAGCCTTGAAAAGGAAAGAGGTTCAGTCACATCTGCGATAGGCAAGGACTCCGGGGCAAAGACAGTGGATGACATACTGTCCATAGTAGGGGCAAAATCGGAGCAAAAGGCAAAAGAGATAGAAGGCATAGCAGCGGAGCTGAGGCAGGTGCTCAGGGAGCTCGAGGAGAGAAACTCCATGAACAACTCGCTTTTGCAGTTTACAATAGACTACATCGACCTGAACGTCAATCTCATGACCTCGAGCAGAGAACCGGCCAACTATGGCAGGGGCAGCAAGACAAATCCGGCTCAGCGCAGCATGTTCGACTCGAAATACTAGGAGGTACAGCATGAGTTCTACTTTCTTTGGATTCAACATAGCAAGATCGGGACTTTTCACGGCGCAAAGATCGCTCGACGTTTCAAGCCACAACATAGCCAACGCAGAGACGGCGGGCTACACAAGGCAAAGGGTCGACGCCGTGCAGGAGGACCCGCTCAAATATCCCGGAACAATGATGGGGGCTGGCGTAACTACAGAAGCTGTAAAGCAGATAAGGAATGACTTTCTCGACATTAAGTTCAGGTATGAGAACATGGTGTACGGTGAATCATCGTTCAGGTTCGACTCGCTTTCCGAGGTAGAGGCCATAATGAACGAGCCCAGCGACAGCGGCATAAGGACTGTAATGGACGATTTCTTCAATTCACTCCAGGAGCTTTCAAAAGACCCTTCATCCCTTACAGCCAGAGCTGTAGTGAGGGAGAGGGCGCACTCGCTTACATACACAATAAGCCACATGTACGACCAGTTCGAGAAGATGGTAAAGGACACCGACTTTGCAGTCAAGACGACAGTCGATGAGATAAACATGTACGCCAGCGACATAGCCAGTATAAACGACCAGATATTCAGGGCTGAGCTGGGTGGAGTCAAGGCCAACGACCTGCGCGATCGTAGAAACCTGCTCATAGACAAGCTCTCGAGCCTTGTGGGAGTCGAGGTTGTGGAGGTTTCCGAGAGCACAGGCTCGAGTGCATTCGAGAGCAAGAAGATGAACATACTCATAAACGGCAACATGCTCGTATCCCATGACAAGGTCAACAAGCTAGTGGCGGACGAGCAGATAGACCACCCTGCGGGAATCGCCGATATATCTGTAAGACAAGTCAAATTCAGCACGGGAGATCCGCTTAACGTAGATGCAATAAGCGGCAAGCTCAAAGCCGAGCTTGACATAAGAGACAACGCCAGCGAGGGAGCAAGAAAAGGCGTGTCTTTCTACATGAAAAAGCTGGATGAGTTTGTAAAGACGTTCGCAGAGCAGATAAACGGAGTACACATGGCAGGATACGGGCTGGATGCAGCGACTACTGGCATAGCGTTCTTCGAAGCTGAATCGGGCGGGGACATTACAGCCAAGAACATAACGCTCTCAAAGAAGATTGAAGAGGACCTTGATAATATCGCTGCCGCAGGAATAGAGGATGACGCCACAGTAGGCAAAGGCCTTGCCGGTGACAACTCCAATATACTCGAAATAGCAGAGCTAAGACACAAGAACGACATGTTTATGTGGGGAACACCAGACGATTTCGTCAAATCGCTAGTAGCCAACTTGGGAGTTGATGCCCAGGACGCCAAGAGGACAATGAACAACCAGGAAGTCCTCACACAACAGATAGAAACCCAGAGACAGTCAATCTCAGGCGTGTCCCTCGACGAAGAAATGACAAACGTCGTAAGATTCCAGCATGCATACAACGCATCAGCAAGAATGATAACAACACTCGATGAAATGATAGACGTAATAGTCAACAGAATGGGACGAGTAGGATTATAACTATGTGTTTTGAATTTGGTTTTTTCAACGTATTCGAATGCTTTACGGGGTTTTAACATAAGGCTGACAAACAAAGACGAACGAAATTTGTTGATAATGCAGCAGAAAAAGCATCTGAATAATATTTGATAATCCGATAGAATTTTGAGTGTCTGAGCGAAGCGAGTTCTCAAAATTCCGGATTTCAAATAAATTATGAAGATAGATTTTTTCTGCATTATCAAAGATGAGAGAGTTTTAATTGAAAGCCATTGAAAGGAGGAACAACATGAGAATAACTAATGGTATGATGGTCAGCCGCATGATGCTCAACATGAACAACAACCTCAGAAACATGGACAAAGAACAAAACGACCTCTCCACAGGAGTCAAAATACACAGACCCTCAGACGATCCTGTGCTTGTCGCAAGGTCGCTTAAAATACATACAGACATAGCCGAGAACGAGCAGTTCACAAGGAACGTAGACGATGCATATTCGTGGCTTGATAAGACAGAAACATCACTCAAGGAGCTTAACAACGTACTTCAAAGAGTGAGGGAACTTTCAGTTCAGGCTGCTAACGGCGTGCTCAACGCAGAGGACACCCAGAAAATACAGTCTGAAGTTGAGCAGCTAAAGGAGCACATGGTTAAGATAGGTAATGATACGTACATAGGAAGGCATATATTCTCAGGGTTCAAGACGGATGAGAAGTATTTGAATGATGACGGAACTGTAAGCCTAAAAGATATCGGAGGCCAGAAGATAGAGTATCAAGTGGGGGTGTCGGCAAAAACCACAGTTAACGTTACGGGTGAGCAGGTTTTTGGAACGCTTGTGGATGTAGTAGATGAAAGTGGGAATGCTGTTGTAGATGGTGATGGTAATCCGATTAAAAAGAATGAAATGTTTAAAACTATGGATGATCTAATAGGTGCAATGAAAAACGGTGACAGCAGTAAGGTCTCAAATCTCCTCGGGGATTTGGACAAGAACATAGAAAACCTGTTGCAGGTGCGCGGTGAAGTCGGAGCTAAGATGAACACCGTGGAAGTCATTAAGGACAGGGCAGAGGAAATGACACTTAACTTCACAAGCCTGCTTTCAAAAACAGAGGACACAGACATGGGCGAAGCTGTGATGAAGCTCAACATACTTGAGTCCGTATACAAGGCTTCTCTGTCAATAGGAGCAAGAGTTATCCAGCCTACGCTTGTGGACTTTCTAAGATAGCATAATAAATAAAAAAAACAAAACTGCGCTCTGAAAGAGGTGTTTTAATTGAAACTGAACACGACGAATTTCGGTGAGATAAATATAGACGAAAGTGCGCTAATCAATTTCGAAGAAGGAATCCCCGGCTTCGAGAACGTAAGAAGATTCGCACTGCTGCAGGATGATGAAATGATTGTAGACTGGCTTCAGGGAATAGACGAGGATATAGCATTCCCTGTGATCAATCCTTTTGCTGTAAAGGAAGATTACGAGTTCAAGATACCAGATGCGGACATAAAGAAACTGAACATTGAAAATCAGGAGGATTTGCTTATTTATTCGATAGTTGTGATACCTGACGATATAAAGCAGATAAGGACAAATCTTCAGGCTCCTATAATAATAAATGCTAAAATAAAGCTTGGGAAGCAAATAATACTCGATGACAGATATCCTCTAAGATATGAGTTCTATGAAAAGGTGGGCGTATAGTATGCTGGTGCTCACAAGGAAAAAGGGAGAGAGTCTGCTCATAGGTGAAGGCGTTGAGATAACCATAGTTGATATTTCGGAAGGCAAGGTTAGGATAGCCATAGACGCTCCAAAGGAAGTACAGATAATTAGAAGCGAAGTTAAAAAGGGCGTAGAGGACGAAAACAAGAGCGCCACAAGGGGAGCTGCAATTGACCAGTTGAAAAAATTGAAAAAAACAAGCAAAAAATAACAAAAAAGTCTAAAGTCTTTTCAGACTTTGACGATAAATAAGTCAAGAGTGAAAAAGGCAGGATAGCAAAAGAGGCCTCTTGCGATCCTGGTTGATTTCATCTTAATAAATTATTGGCATGGATGCCTATATAAATTCAAGGAGGAATTTTATTATGATTATCAACCACAATATGAATGCACAGAATGCACACAGAATGATGATGGGCAATACAGTTAATGCTGGCAAATCAATGGAGAAGCTTTCATCAGGTCTTAGAATAAACAAAGCTGGAGACGATGCGGCAGGTCTTGCTATATCAGAAAAAATGAGAGGCCAAATCAGAGGTCTTGACCAAGCTTCAAGAAACTCACAGGATGGTATTTCTCTTATACAAACGGCAGAAGGTGCACTCAATGAGACTCATTCAATTCTTCAAAGAATGAGAGAACTTGCAGTTCAATCGGCAACAGATACTAATACTTCTGATGACAGGAGTAAGATTCAAGGTGAAGTTGACCAATTAGCAAAAGAAATTACTAGAATTTCAAACACAACTGAATTCAACACTCAAAACTTAATGGCGGGTGGACTAAATAATACATTCCAAATTGGTGCTAATAAGGATCAAAATGTTAATCTAACAATAGGTGCTATGGATGCATCCAGTCTAGGTGTAGCTGGACAAGTTGTTTCTCAGGGTGCAACTACAGCAGTTGGTGGAGTTTCAACTACGACTCGTGTAGGTACAGGCTTAACGGCTCAAACTTATAAGCTAGCAACAACAGCGACTGCAGCAACGACAGCGGCTAATGCAACAACAGCGGCAGGCACGACTGGCGGAGCGAATACTATAGGTACAATTGGTGGAGCTTACACTGGATCAGCTGATGCTCAGTTAAGAATAAAAATTGATTCAATTGATGGTTCTGATATTCCAACAGCTGTTAGTGTTTCATTTGATGGTGGGACAACGTTTGGTTCATCGACTGCATATTCAGCTGGAATGAATGTAGGTAATGGATTAACATGGACAGCAGGTGCTGGAACATACGTTGCTGGCAATACTGTTTCTACAACATTTACGGCTGCTTCATATACACTTCAGCTTAAAACAGCTGGGGGTGCAGATGTAGGTTCCGCGGTAACTGTTAACAACGCACAAACTGCAGCCACAATTGGAGATTCAACAATTGATGCTACTATGGATGTTTCGTTTACAGCCGGTGGCATTTCAACTGCAGCAGCAGCTGATTTTCAAGTGGTTTCTACAGCATCTTCTACGGCGGCTGTAACGTCAAATGGAGTTGTAACACAAGCAGCTGATACTAAAGCGGGAATAAGTGTAGCTTCTCAAGGATCAGCGAATAGTGCTATCGAAACAATCGATAATGCTATTAAAACTGTTTCAGAAGAAAGAAGTAAGCTCGGTGCATACCAAAATAGGTTGGAGCACACTATAGCAAACCTTGGAACATCTTCTGAAAACCTAACAGCAGCTGAATCAAGAATAAGAGACGTAGACATGGCTAAAGAAATGATGAACTTCTCTAAGAACAACATTCTTAGCCAAGCTGCTCAAGCTATGCTGGCTCAAGCAAATAGCCAACCACAGGGAGTTTTACAGCTTCTAAGGTAACTATTTGAGGGTCCATTAGGGAGAAATCCCTAATGCAAATCGGGTGAATTGCTGGAACTCCCTTAGAGCCATTCTTCCTACAACATAACCGGAAACGGTAGGTGTGAAAGGTTGAAAAAAGAATGGATTGGATAATCAGCAGCCAAGCTCCTGTGCCGAAAGGCTGGAGAAGGTTCAACGACTAAGACGTACCACCTAAAGCTTATGCCATGGTGATGAGGTCTGTAGGAAGTGAGGTCTTCCGAAGTGCCCGACAACCAAGAATGTTTTGGTTGAAGATATAGTCTGGCAATTACTGAAAGGTAATTGATGGTCCGCAAGCAAACCAACAACCTCAAGGAGTTCTTCAACTTCTAAGATAATAGCCGCAACAAAACAAAATAGCCGTGCCTGACACGAGCTTATGAACTTATTGGAGAATCAGTCTTTCGGGACTGATTCTTTTTTCGCCGGAGAACTATTCCTTAAAAATATATTTTAGGAATAGTAATTGCATCTGTGAAAGCTATAACTCCTCATTTTTTCTCATGCGTCTTATCTTGTCGACAATGCCCCAGTAGGGTCTGTTAAGCATGGCGGCAATTTCCTTATCGGTAAATTTCTCTTTTTTCATTCTTTGTATGGTGAGTTCATCATTTTTTGAATATGAATTATCCTCAATGTCGAAAGAAGCGACAGTTATATTTTTGTTTGGATATTTGCCTTCAAGCCGATCCTGATTGATTATGAGCCTTTCCTTGACATCCACCTTGTATTTCATACAGTCGATTTCATCTACATATGGCTTTACCAGGGTTATGAATCGCATAAGTTCATTCCGTTTGCTTATTTGAAGAATGAAGTTCTTGCCGTCAGGCCTGTTTTTCAATGAGAATTCTATATCGAATGTTGACTTTATGTGATCGCAAAGTATTATGTTTTCCTCCTTTGAAAAACAGAGGGAGTAAATCAGGACCTGCGGGAATATGTAAATCCCATTTTTTCTTGATGTGGATGAATTAATAACAAGGCTGCCATCATCCATATATAGGCATGCAAGCCCTATTGGATGATCCAGGAGCTTTATATTTTCATGGGTTATTGTCTTTATCCTGTCTTGATAATATAGCTTGTAAAGCTCTGTGAATATTTCGCTCGATGGAGAAGACAGCTTTCCGTATTTGCCGCCAGTGCTGAATTTGAATCCCAAATTGGCAAGTTTGGTTGCTTTCCATTTCCGGTACTCTATCTGGCTATCTCCGCCATGTTCCCTATAGTGCGCATTCTTGCTGCGGCCATAAAGAGCAAGACTACCATCGCCAAGAAGGCTGCCGACTATTATGTTTCTTTCGATCTGATTCACATAATCACCTCCCACTCAAGAACAAGCGTTCTGTTGCTTATAGTATAGTACTTTTCCAATAACTAGGCAATACAAGAATAATTTTAATCAAATATATGCTATAGGCATAATATATAAGGCTGTTTGTCGAAATTTCTGAATATATGTAAAAAATAATCCGCTTATTGCACATTATATTAACAGAGACTTAAGACCTATGATATAATTAGTAGGCGAGACACATAAATGGGGCTGAATGGATATACATATAAAATCAGCCGGCAACATGCGAAAGGGGCAGACAATGAGAATAAATCACAACATCGCAGCTTTAAACGCTTTAAATCGCAGCAATGTAAATAATGAAAGGATTGCATCCAATTTTCAGAGGATAAGCAGTGGCCTTAAAATCAACCGGGCATCTGACGATGCAGCTGGACTTAGTATATCTGAAAAGATGAAGGCTCTGATAAGAGGGCTTGGACAAGCTCAGAACAACATCGAGGATGGTAAGTCACTTGTTAGTGTGGCTGAATCAGCGTTGGGTCTTATAATGAATCCAAATCTGCAGAGAATGCGGGAACTTATTATACAGGGGATGAATGGTACATACACACAGGAAGACAGAGAAAAAATGCAAACAGAGATAGATCAGATTAAGCAGGGGATAGATGAAATAGCAAACAATACGGAGTTCAACACAACAAAGGTTTTAAGACCACCGCTAGTGGATGAAGCTTCAAAACCAAGCGGTGGCGTTGCAGACATAGTTTTTGTGGTGGATGTTTCTGGCACGATGGGAGCTCATCAAAAAACAGTTGCAACTAATTTGGAGAAATTTGCAGAGAGCATACAGGCAAAAGGTGTAACTGATATTAGAATGGGTTTAGTTACATATGGTAATGATAGCTATACTATTGAGAAATTTAACGGAGATAAATGGTGTACTAAATTTGAAGAGTTAAATGAAACTTTGAATAATTTAAAAAATGATGCATGGGAAGAAAATGGAATGACTGCAATGCAATTAGTCGCAAATCAATATGATTTTAGAGAAAGTTCTGCAGTGTCGTCAAAACACATAATACTGCTTACGGATGAATTTGGTGATGACAACGAAAAATATGATGAAACATTGAAAAGGGTAAAAGACACTGGAATACAGGTACATGGGGTATATAATCCTAATGCTTCTCCTTACATTTATAACGGGGATTACGAAAAAAAGAGTTATTTTAATTTTATAAACGAAATTGGTGGTAAATCAGTTGATATATGGGAAGCTGATTGGGGGAACCAGCTTAGCAGTGTAATAGGTGAGCATATAGGCTCGGAAAGTAGTGTAGAGATTGATAAAGACAAGATGCCAACACTTCATTTTCAGGTAGGACCAGCTGAAGGGCATACATTTGAAGTAGAACTCATGGATGCAAGGGTTTCAAAGCTCGGGATTGATGATGTTTGTATAGACCCAATAGAAAACGCTGAAGAATCCCTGGAAAAGATTGATGAAGCAATGGCGAAGGTGTCTTCAAAGCGATCTGAATTCGGGGCGTACTACAATGCGCTTGAGCACATAGGAAACAATGTGGGGAATTATCAAATAAATCTTACAAATGCACAGAGTATTATTGAAAGCGCTGACATAGCTAAGGAGATAGCCGAACTGGAAAAAAACAAAATACTGCTGCAGGCATCACAGTCCATGATAGCGCGTTCGAATGAAGTGGTTAAGGGTGTATTGGAGTTATTAAAGTGATTTGGTGGGTAAGGTGTGACCCAAGAGCTAAGAGCAACTTATTATGGCTACAGCGTATTATTTCCTCAAATAAAAGTTCCTAGGAGAGGATGGTTTGTTGCTAAAAGTGGACTAATGGTTTTGAGGACAGCTATTATAGTATCAACAATAGTATTGCTTAACCGTAATACAATTTTATAAAGACCAGCTAATAAAAGTCAATAAATCTGATTGATTTTCTTTAGAAATTTTCAATCTTAAAAAAGAGTATGAGAAACCAAGCCATTGAAAAATCCGAACAATGACCTTGGAGAAGCTACATTTTAGCAATTTTTAAGCAACATGTTTTGGTGCAGTTTGAAGCTTGTTGTTTCTCCATGCTTGGTGCTCCTGCGGGCTTCTAAATTCAAACGGTTTTAAGTCACGAAGAACCGCAAAAATGTAGTGGAGCAACTTATGCATAACGGCTATAAGGGCCACCTTTTTCTTCTTGCTGACACATTTTTTCAAATAGTAGTCGCGAAGAATCGGATTTATGGAATCGCCGTTTCTGGTGGTTCTTATTGAGGACAGAGCCATTGTGAAGAGAACTCTTCTGCCAATGCGGGTGCCTCGTTTAGAAATCCTGTTGCGGTCGCCAGTGAACTTGCCCGACTGATTGACTGATGGATCTATGCCAAAGAAAGCTGTAAAGGCCTTTGGAGACTTGAATAGGCTGAAATCGTTGATTTCCGCGATCAGAGTGACCGCACTGATAAAGCCTACGCCAGGCATTTGATCCAAAAGCTCGATGTGCTTTCGAGCGGTGTCAGGAAAGTCGCTTGAGTCGATGATAGTGTGCAACTGTGATTCTATAGCATTAAGACACTTTTTAAAGCTGTCGATTCCATCAAGATGGAATCTTATTTTGGAGTCAAGCAGAGCGAATTCATTTGGCATACTCAAAGAAAGCTGTGCTGTTTCAAGAAGTTGCAGAGCTTTTTTGGCTGACCACTTCTCGCCTTTTCTGCCGCTTTTGGAAATGAGCTCAAGCAACTGCTGAGGGTCTGCATTTAGAACATCCTTAGGCGAAGGATAAGCGCTTAAAACAGCCAACGCGGTCTTTCCAAAAGGATTGGAAAACACATCAAGAAAGCCCGGGAACAGCAAGTAAAGATCCGTGCAGAGCCTGTTTTTCATCTCAGTGAGCATGTCACAGCGGGAGTAATATTCCCTCACCATCATGCGAAGTGCGAGAATTTGAGGCTCGGGCATCATGGAAAACTTTACATCCTGGTATTTTGCAAGCCTTGCGATAGCCTCGGCATCTTTATTATCATTTTTCACTTTTCTAATGTCGAAATTCTTGGTAGAATGGACACATAAAGGGTTTAGGACAAAACCTTTGAGGTCATTCGATCTCAGAAAGAAGAAGAGTGGTAAATGAAAGATACCCGTAGATTCTACGAAGTAGATGGGCTTTCGTTTTAACCGCTCTTCTTCTTTTTTGAGAATCTCGAGCAGCTTGTTAAATCCAGCAGGATTATGGTCAATCCTGAAAGGCTTGCGGATGAGCTCTCCGGAAGGTGCTATCATTGCAACTACAGAAAACTCTGATGAAACATCAATTCCGACAACAAAATCGTTTAAAAATTGGGACAAAGTAACACAACCTTTCTGCTTAGAATGAATCAGAGTATCCACTTTGTTTGAGGACGCCAAACAACCTTGCATTTGAAACGGGTAACACCAGAAGGTGGCCCAACCAGCTAAACATCGAATCGTCCTTGTGGAGTGACACGCTAATTTACGGATAAGACCTCATGATGTGAGGGATCCAGGAGGAACGCACATCTATCTCTCTGACAAGTGAGATTATAGCACGAAGTTTAGTGATTTTCATTCAAGAGTGTCGCTGGTTCATCTGAACAATAAATGTTAAGTTATCAAGGAACATTCGGACGGGTTTTTGAACCCTAACCCTATATTTATCTTACAAGGAGGAATTAATTTGAAAAAATATTTATTTTTGATCATAGCAATTATAACTACTTTATTGTCTACAGTTTCTTTTGCAGAAAGACCAATTATTGTGGAGGTTAATGAAGAAAAATTGTGGTTTAATGATATACAACCTCAAATTATAAATGGGAGGACTATGGTTCCAATTAGAAGTGTATCAGAAGCACTGGGATTAAATGTACAATGGGACTCAAAAACAGGAATGGTAATTTTAGATGACGGATATAATGTTATTAGAGTAACTATAAATTCTAATAATGCAATTTGAAAAAATATTTATTTTTGATCATAGCAATTATAACTACTTTATTGTCTACAGTTTCTTTTGCAGAAAGACCAATTATTGTGGAGGTTAATGAAGAAAAATTGTGGTTTAATGATATACAACCTCAAATTATAAATGGGAGGACTATGGTTCCAATTAGAAGTGTATCAGAAGCACTGGGATTAAATGTACAATGGGACTCAAAAACAGGAATGGTAATTTTAGATGACGGATATAATGTTATTAGAGTAACTATAAATTCTAATAATGCAAAAATAAATGATGTTAATTTTTGGATGGATGTTCCTGCCCAGATAATAAACAATAGAACGATGGTTCCTATTAGATTTATTTCTGAAGGTATGGGTTATGATGTTCTGTGGCGTGAGAATTATACGGACAATTGCATTGAAGTAATTATATCGAATGATTTAAACAATATGGAAAAAGAAGTAACTGAATATTCAAATTTTATGCTAACAAAGCAACAAGCGAGTGATATTGTATTGGAAAAAGTAGACCCAAGAAGAGAATGGGTAGACATTCCATTGCCAGAAAATATTTACTTGGTTAGCATTAGAGGAACTAATTATTACAAGGTAAATTTAACAATGACATATATGTATGGAGATAATGGCAATATTAGAACTCGAACAACAAGTCTAGAAAGCTATTATATCGATGCATTATCAGGCGAAATGTACGATTATTTATTAAGGCCATACAGATAAATGTTACAGAATCACTTGCATTGAATACGATTTAATCACAAACAAATATGCCAGTCATGCACTAAAATGCCAGATATCAAAGGGAATAAGCAAAAAACTTAGCAAACAAACAATTGTAAACATATGACAAAGACAAATTTAAGGAGGAATAAATGCAAAAATTTTTTAATATAGCTATAGTTTTTGCAATACTATTTTTAGGTGTCACGGTTTATAGTAACCCCAGTTATTCAAAAAATCTCGAAAGTACGTATAAAAAAGCCAAGGAAATATCACTTATGGGATTAAAAGAATTAGAAACGAATGGATACATAAAAGATAGAAATTTGCTTACTCCAAGTGGAGATACACATTACAAAGTTATGGACTTTTTTAAAACCAATAGAAATTATTTTGATATGACAATCAAAGAGGCGACTTTATTAGATTGTAAGCGTGGAGATCAGTTATGTGTACCTGTCCAAGGAGATTATGATAAATACTATGACAAATATTATATTTCATATTTGGTTGAATTTCCAAACATGGTTAATAGATGGGTCTTTACTTTTTATATTGTCGATTGGGGGGATTATGGACCAAAGATACACAATGTTTATATCGAAAGAGAAGATGAATATTTATCGAAAGAACAAGACTCAGAAGCGAAAACTAAAAACAATGCTCATGGGGCTGTGTATAATGAAAATAAACAATCTGAATACGAGCATAATGAAAAAGTTTTAAATACTAATACTAGAAAAGAACCGGTAAAGTTGAAAGATGGAGACTTCAGTATATTTTACGATAAAAAGGAATTAAATTTCTCTGATGAAATCGAAAAAATATCTGAAGTTCTCGGTGCAGGAAAAGTAACTGATTTAGGAGAACCGTATGAGGGAGCTAAAACCAACTATTTATACGAAAAGAATGGAATTTCAATATCTTATTACGATTTTATTGAGTATATATACGTAGAAAAAAGGGGATACCCTACAGCCAAGGGGTTAGAAGTTGGAGATTCTTACGATAGAATGATTGAGTTATATGGAGAAGGCTCTATTTATCAAGGGAATGATGAATTTATAGTGTATTATTACACTCATCAAGATCCAGATGCATACAAGGATTTTTTTGTTCAATTAGACAAAGCAACAAACAAAGTTGTTTCTTATAACTTTGCAACAGGTTTATAAAGAAATAATTAGTGAAATGGGCCGGAGCCAGGCACCAAGTTAAAAAGTTATTCAAGAATCAGTCTTTTGGGACTGATTTTTTTTGTGGGACTGATTTTTTTTTCGCCGTAATAGGTGAGCATATAGGCTCGGAAAGCAGTGTCGAGATCGATGAAGCAATGGCGAAGGTTTCCTCAAAGCGATCTGAATTCGGGGCGTACTTCAATACGCTTGAGCATATAGGAAATAATGTGGGGAACTATCAAATCAATCTTACGAATGCACAAAGCATAATTGAAAGCGCGGATATAGCCAAGGCTATAGCAGAGCTAGAAAAAAACAAAGTGCTGCTGCAGGCGTCACAATCGATGATAGCGCGTTCGAATGAAGTGGGGGAGGGAATATTAGAGCTTTTAAAATAACCAAACTATGGAAGATAAACTGTTTTTGCTAGCTTGAACTGGCTTTAATTTGCTCATGGTCATTGGCCATGAGCAAATATTTCTGCTCTCTTGTTTTGTCGTAAAGAGTCCGATAGAATACTAGTAAAAACTGGTATCGAGGTGAAATAAAAAAACACCAAAATACGAACTCTCTCCGGCAAGATTGATGTTCCGTATTTGTGGTGCCCATTAATTATGATAATGGTATCACAGTACGAGACTTGTTTCAATCCGGAATTGAATATTTTTCATTAGGAGTAAAGAATTATCCGTCTGCCCTATCTGCGAAGGTACTCTAAGCGTTCGTGACACAAGAAAGCGTCATGTAATCGGGCAAGATGGATCCAGAAGGACTTATAGGCTTAGGCGGCTAAAGTGTACTGCCTGCGGCAAGCTTCACATTGAACTGCCCAAATGCATGCTTCCTTTCAAGCACTATGAGGCTTCTGCAATTGAAACTGCAATTGACCAGTCAAGAAGCGATTGCCCTGCCGATGATTCAACCATTAACCGCTGGAAAAGAGCATTTAATGCGGTTTTGCCTCAGATAGAAGGCGCTCTGAGGGCGTGCTGGACTAGTCATGAAAGCAGGCATTTTCCACTTTTAAATCGGATTTCTTTACTCCATTACATAAGACTTGAGGGACCTGGTTGGCTAGCTTTTGTCCATTATCTGCTTAGCAAAACAGGAATTTGGCTGCACACCTACTTTGCGTGTTGTCCGTAATAAATGAATGCTACACTTTCATTAATTAAATATGAAAGGAGCATTAGGACTATGAAAACGCAAAGCAAACCTGAAGATGTAGCCGCAAAACGAATGCTGCTTATAATGCCGCTGCTTGAGGACGGCCTGGATCATAGCATGATTGTCGAGCTCAAAAAGAAGATTGCAGAGCAAAACGGTGTTTCCTACAGAAGTGTTTCTAGATATCTGTATGCCTTTAAAAAGAGTGGCTTTGAAGGATTAAAGCCCCGGTTTTCAAATACCAGAAATCAAAGCTCTTTGATGGAAAACTTTGATGAGATCGTTGACATCGCAGTGGAGCTAAGGCGCGAATGTCCGACTCGCAGCGTCAGGGATATCATCAAAATAATGGAACTTGAAAACCTTATTGAAGCTGGCACTTTAAGAAGAAGCACGCTTCAAAGACATCTTCATGCTCGAGGCTTTGGCTCCAAGCAGATGAAGATCTATACGAAAAAAGGGAGCGCATCCCGCAGGTTTCAAAAGAATCATCGCTGCATGCTCTACCAGGGCGACATCAAATACGGACCCTACCTTCCGATAGGAAAAAATGGTGCCAAGAAGCAGGTCTATTTGTCGGCGTTCATAGATGATGCCACCAGATTTGTCGTGTCCGCAAAGTTTTACGAAAACCAAAAGGTTGAGATAATCGAGGATACGCTCCGCAGCGCAATAATGAGCTACGGCAAGCCGGACGCCATCTATGTAGACAACGGAAAGCAGTATCGCTCGGAATGGCTTAAAAGAGCATGCACAAGGCTTGGAATCAAGCTTTTATTCGCAAAGCCCTACCACCCGGAGGGGAAAGGCAAAATCGAGGCCTTCAACCGCAGAGTGGATTCATTCCTTTCGGAAGTAGCCTTGATGAATATGACCTCGCTTGATGAGCTCAACCACTATCTTCAGCTATGGATTTCGAATCATTACCATAAAACAGAGCATTACGGACTCGGAGGAATCTCACCGGAAACGGCTTTCAAAACCGACTCTCGGCCTCTTAAGTTCATAGACATGGCAGCTTGCACCGAGGCCTTCCTGCATACCGATGAAAGGCTTGTAGACAAGACCGGTTGCGTCAGCTTCGCTGGTAAAAAGTATGAAGCAGGACTGCAGCTCATTGGCAGAAAAGTTGAGGTCCGCTATGATCCGTCATGGTCGCACGAAGTTGAAATTCACCATAAGGACTTTGAGCCCTTCAAAGCAAAAGAGCTTGAAATAGGAGAAAACTGCGGCGCTAGGGCTTCCCTGCCTCAGCAGCTTGCTCCCGTAAAAGCCGATGGCTCAAGGTTTCTGGAAGGACTAAACAAAGCAAACATCACCAACCGAACTAAAAAAGACATCGCAGTAGTCTTTAGAAAGAATCGGGAGGTGAAAGAAAATGTATGAAGCCTTCTTCGAGATGCAGCATACGCCCTTTGTAAACAGCGTACCCACAGAAAGTCTCTACATGTCTCCAATGCTCGATGAAACGCTTGGAAGACTTGAGTTCGTCGCAGAAAAGCGCCTGTTTGCACTGGTTACGGCAGATGTAGGCTGCGGCAAAACAACTGCCATTAGAAAATTTACAGCCTCGCTTCCCTCAGACCGCTATCAGGTACTGTACCTTTCAGATTCAAAGCTGACTCCCAGATGGTTCTATAAGGGTCTTCTTGATCAGCTCGGCGTAGAATCCAAGTTCTACCGTGGCGACTCGAAACGACAACTTCATCAGCATCTGGAGGTCATCCGGGGTGTTCACAGCAAGACAGTTGTTACAATAGTCGACGAAGCGCATCTTCTCGACCGGGAAACACTTGAAGAAATCCGATTTCTGCTAAACTACAAGATGGACTCCTTAAACCCGATGGCTCTTATTCTGGTTGGTCAAAATGAGCTATGGGACAAGCTCAAGCTTCAAAGATACGCTGCTATCCGCCAAAGAATAGACATAAAGTGCGAAATACCGCAGTATGACCGGGCTCAGACCCAAGAATACATAGCTGCGCACCTTGCATACGCAAAGGGTGCGCAGGAAGTTTTTACCGACAAGGCTATTGACGAGGTCTACAAGTACTCGGCCGGCTCAGCCAGAGCCATCAATAAAGTATGTACCCATGCGCTTATGTATGCCTCGCAGCGAGCAAAGAAGCTGGTCGACGACCACATGATCAGAACAGTAATCGAAGGCGAACTCCCTTAAAGTACGGCCATGACAGCATTGTCATGGCCAAAACAGAACCTAATCGCGGCAAGATAAGCGAGCAGTTTGAGGCAAAATTGTTGGTCAACTCATAGACAAATTTAGCGATTTATAACAATAAACTTAATATTACTGTATCTTTAATTGATGGGTACAACTCTCCATCATATTATTAATATCATATGGGAAATGTTATATTTACGATAAAATTCACTGAAGGTAAGATTTATCTATTTCATAAAGGGTAATAATACAATAATATTTACAATTATTTTTGAGTTTTGCTTGTATTCTCTACATGTTTCTTGAAAGGCATAGACACAAAGCTGTGGATTTAAAGGATTCACGGTTATATGATAGTTTACCTATTACATTTCATGCGGCAGCCTTTGATATTAAATGATAAAAAGTCCAGCTAAGAAATGTCTACAGTTAAATTTAAAAATGCTTGATATTTCTTCAGATAAAAAAGAGTAACTTTAATAAGCCTTTTGAGCATATCTCAAAAAGTGAAAAATCAGACCATGGATTTACTTACGCAGCTTTATCGCATTTAGCTCTTAAGTAATTCATTTGATGATCTTCTGGGGTGATGATAGCGAATTCTTTTTCATCACGAAGTATTGCAAACACAATGTTACAGACTTTATGCATAACAGCTCCAAGAGCAACCATTTTAGGCTTTGATTGGCATTTCTTTAAATAGTAATCACGCAAGACCGGATTTTTGGCAGAGCCATCTCTGTTCTTACTGATACTGATAAGAGCCATTGTATGAATAACTCTTCTGGCAATGCGGGAACCTCGCTTTGACATGGAGATCTTTGTGCCTTCAAATTGCCCAGACTGCTTTACAGCTGGATCTAGCCCAAAATAAGCAAAGAGTTGCTTTGGTGAACGAAAAGATGAAAAATCGCCAATCTCACCCATTAGACTCACTGCGGATAAGAAGCCAGCTCCTTTATAGGATTCAACTAAGCGGACTTGTTTCACAAAATCAGTAGTTTCATTCGTATCAACAAGTTCATGCATATCAGAAAGAACAGAGGCCACTTCAATATCATAGTTTCTGATAAAACGGATATATAGAAGTATTCGCTTGAAATTACTGCTTACAGAATACCCAAAGGTATTTGCATCATTTGCAGCCTGGATTATGGCATTATACTTGTTTTCAGCATATGTAAGTCCAAACCTGGCAGTAGACCTTATAGAATCAACAATCTCTTCTTTTGAGGCACTTAGAAATGCTTCAGGAGATGTGTATTTTTCCAGTAAGGTCAGAGCTGTATTTGTGGTTATCTTGGAAAATATTTTTAAATACTGTGGAAATACCATGCGCAATTCTCCCTGTAGCTTATTCACATAGGCAGAGCGATTATCCATCAGATCGTAATACTCTCTTGAAAGATTTCGCAAATCAAGAGCAAGATCAGATGGCATTAGTGATACCTTTAAATCAGGTTTAAGACCTACCAATGCAACCTTTCTTGAATCAAAACGGTCATTATGTACTTTTCTAATGTTGATGTTTGTGCTATTCTTAGTGATGATAGGATTGATAACCGCAATGTTAAAACCCTTATCACGAAGATAGCAGAAGAGTGGGTAATGATAAATTCCCGTGGATTCCAGAAAGATGCGACTTTCTAAGGAATACAGCTCTTCTGCTTCTTTTATTTTAGAAACAACTAAGCTTAAGGAATTAAGGTCGGAATGCATGATTTTAAAAGGCTTTCCCACAAAGGTCTGGTTAGGCAGTGCGATAGACATCCAACTGAAGTCCGCACCAACATCAATACCGACCGAGATAAATAAATTTTCAAAAAGATTGTTTGACATGAGCAAAAGCTCCTTTCTGATAGGAATCCATTTCCATTAAATGAGTACACAACCTAGCATGTTATACAGGTATAGCCTGAGGCTCCCAACCAGCCGAATCATAAAACCTCATTGAATGGACTAATTGACTTATTAATAGGTATGAGTCAGCAGGAACTGACTTCCCAAGGAGACGAACATTATTTGTCCTACCCTAGAGAATTATACTTTATGGAAAGTCTGGAGTCTATTAGGGAGCCATCAAACATGACAAATATTTATGGATAACATCTGATGAAGGAAGAACACCTTCTTCTGTTATCTGATATGGAAACTTATAAACTGTATAGCTGTAATGGCTATATCATTATTATACTAGGAGATGATTTTATGAAATGCAAGCGTATACGAGTAGGGATATTTGCATTTGCGTTAGCATTGTTACTATCAGCGACTCCACTTGTTGGATTGGCTGATAACTCAAACACAGATGTCTATGAATTTGTAACCAGATGGGGCAGCAGTGGTACTGGCGATGGACAATTTGCAAGTTCATATGGCATAGCAACAGATAACAGAGGCAACGTGTATGTGGCTGACACCTATAACGACAGGGTGCAGAAGTTTGACTCTGATGGCAATTTCATAACCAAATGGGGTAGCAATGGAACTGGCGATGGGCAGTTTGATTCCCCAAGTAACATAGCCGTAGATGGTAGAGGCAATGTATATGTAGGTGATGTTTTGAACTATAGAATACAGAAGTTTGACTCTAATGGCAACTTTATAACCAAGTGGGGAAGCAATGGCGCTAGTGACGGACAGTTTAATGTTCCATCCGGAATAGCAACAGACAGAAGCGGCAACGTGTATGTAAGTGATGTTTGGAACGCGAGGGTACAGAAGTTCGACTCTTACGGTAACTTCATAACCAAATTTAGTGTTGCTAACGCAAGCGGCATAGAAGTAGACAATCGAGGTAATATGTATGTGGTAGAGCCTATGCTTTCCGCGATGGTGAAAAACGACTCTGATGGCAATTTCATAACATCGCTGTATTACTGGGATAATCCTCCTTTCTTGTTTATTCCTAACGATGTAGCGGTAGATAACAAAGGGAATTTATTCGTTATAGGCTCAAGTGGAGGAACTATAGAAGTACAAAAATATGCACTTCAACAGGCAGACGGACAATAGGTAACTGTAAATAGCCAAACCAGGCACCAAGTTAACAAGTTATTTGAAAATCAGTCTTTCGGGACTGATTTTTTTCGCGTGTGCGTCCAGTAAAATACCACGAGCCAGGTACCAAGTTATTGTAGAATCAGTTGATACTGGTTCTTTTTTTGCTGTCTAACCCCATATGGCGACAGGCTGTAAAATGAAGTAGTTATTCAAGATTAAGTTAATTACGATTAACTTAATCTTGAATAACTAAGAAATAGCTGGAGCCTGATATAGATTATCAAGTAAAATTGACCACTTTTTAAGCACATTAACGTTTAAAATTGACCACCAATAAGATGTATTTTCAACTATGAGGGCAGCTTTTTTGCCCTCATAGTTGTCTTTAGAATCAGTATTTGTACTCTTATAAAACAGATAGAGAGTACCCGTTATCTTTTATTGCCTTGCTATAAACAAATATCTGATTTGAACTTTTATCAAGTCGAATGAATCTGTGTAGCTCAGTAATCCTATCACGTATTAATTCGATAATAAGATTATCAAACTCACTATTCCTTGATAGTGCTTGATTTTCAACTTTTGAAGTGGAGGGTTTTGCTCCACATAACTCTTCTAGGCTCATGAAATGAGTCTCCTCGGATTTTAGTCCAAATTTTTTTGTGCTTCTATTGAATGTATACATTGATTCGTTTCTCATTTTTCTTTGAAAGGCTGGATAATCAAGGCCGCATTCGTTGATTACATACTCCTGTGCAGCCTGGCGCCCTTGCTTGTTGTATATTTCTACGTAATTATCATAGTTATGATCTTGGCTCATTATTTCTTGCCTCCCTTGGCTTCCCCTTTACACGATAACTCTCGCCTGTTATACTGACTATGTGAGAGTGATGTACCAGCCTATCAAGGATTGCAGTAGCTGCAAGCTGGCTGGTAAATATTTCTCCCCAGCGTTCTAACGGTAAATTGGTTGTTATAATGAGAGCGTTTTTCTCGTATCTGTGGCGGATAAATTGAAAAAACAGGCTCTCTTTTTCTTTGTCCATTTTCAGATATCCCAACTCATCCAGAAGTATAAGGTCTATTCTGGAAAGCTTCTTCAGAAACTTTTTTAGACTTCCTTGATAAGCCTGATTAGAAAGCTCGTCGATAAATTCATTGGCATTCACGCACAGGACTCTTTTCCCAGCCTCACAGGCTTTTATCCCAATAGCTGTGGCCACATGACTTTTCCCGACTCCAGGTGGTCCAATCAAGATGATGTTTTCACTGCGCTTCAGAAAATCTAAGCTGGCTAGCTCCATTATTTTTCCTTTATGACGGTAGGAATGGAATGCAAAATCATAATTCTCAATGGTATTCTCACATTTGAATCCGGCTCCCTTTATGAGTCTTTCCAGAGTACGCTCCTTCTTTCCCTTATCTTCGTATTGGAGCAATTTAATTAAAAATTGCCTATAATCCAGTTTTTCTTCGCTGGCTTCCTCGATCAAATCTTTGTAATTATCCCGGATGTCTACTAATTTGAATCTTTTCAGTGTTTTGTATATGTACTGATCTTCTTCGTTAATTACAGAATTCACACTCAAAATTGACCACCCGCCTTATAGTACGACAAGTCTCTTATCAAATCTGGATTCGCCTCAGTTGCTGCTGTTGCAACATCGCCCAAGCTTCCAACCAAAATATCCAAAGCCTTGGCTTTTAGGGTTTCTTTTATTCCGTCAATTTCATAAATACCATTGTCAATGCAGTGCCCTAGAATCAAATCCAAGCATTCGACTGAGTAAAGCTCTTGAAGCTTAAGAAACTGGCGTGCATGATAGCTGGGCTGCTGAACAGTATTGCCGCATTTTTCAAAATATTCGCTGCCTCGCACGAAGGTCTCTGTAAATTTTCTCTTTATCTCCGGTATTGATTTTGGCGTTTTCACAGCAACTCCATCGTAATGCAAGTCTTCCTTGCGTGTCTTGTTGCGGCCTCTGTCTAATTCCCGGGTGACAATGCAGTTGTTCTTTAAATCATAAACTTTCAAGCGGTAACCGTATAAAACTCGAATTCGCACTGTCTTGTCCACAAATTTTACGGGTACGCTATACTTATTGCTATCAACACTGATTAGTGAATCTATACTGACTTTCCTTGGTTTTGATTCAGATTTGTAGAAGTGTTTTTTTGGCAATGCCAGTAGTGATAGTGATTCCTCCTGGAATGCTTCTGACGGCACTCTTTTTGTAGTTCCATGCTTTTGGTTGCACCACTCATCAACAAATTTCTTTCCTGCTGCATTCAGCACCTCCATCGAGGGGAATGAATTTCCTTTGATAAATTGCTCTTCTATGTAGTTGAAAGGTCTCTCTATTTTGCCTTTTGTCCTTGCCCTGTAGGGCGCACAGGCATTTAATTCCACCCCCAAATGAGTAGCCATTCTTAGAGCATCAAGGTTATAACGTGGCTCTTTACCTTCTATGTTTTCGATAACTAGCGCTTTTGGATTATCTATGAGCAATTCTTGCGTGACACCTCCAAATTCAAAAGAATAGCCGGAGCCAGGCAGTGCGGCCGAGCAAGGTCGTAACATAAAGCGGGTGTGAATCCAGCATAGTAAAGTTTAACCAACAACTATTAGTTAGCCTTGGAGGGAGACAGGCAACTGTCTCCTTTAAGCGTAGGCAAACGAGTTAGCAGGCCGAAAGCGATAGCTGAAGGGATTGAGCCACGAAATTCGAATTAGGAAGGCTGATGTAGTTGTCTGTACAGAAAGCAACACTCTGCTAATCGCTTTGGTGAGAATAGCAGAGCTTCCTCGGGGTCGGAGACCTCGGCATGCTAAACATTGTTATGTTACGGCAACTCGGGAGACCCTGAAAGCTCTTTCTTAAATGTAGAAAGTATGGATAACAAGCGATACAAAGTGAGGAGTCCAAAAGGTTTTCAGGGAGTCGGATTACAGCATAGTACCTGTGAATTAGGGTAATTCCTAAGGAGGGAAGGCTGTAACATATTATCAATCTTGAAAAGGGAAACATTACACTCACTCAGAGGAGAGACAAATAATGAGAACGGAACTTGAGAGAATAGCAGAAGTAGCAAAAGAACGGCCAGATGAGAAGTTTACATCGCTGGTACACCTCATAAATGAAGAATCACTCGTGCAGGCGCATGAAAGAATGAAACAAAGGAAATCGCCTGGAGTCGACCAAGTGACAAAGGATGAATATGAAGAAAATCTAAGGGAAAACATAAGAACTCTTATTGGCAGGATGAAGACAAATTCATACAGACCAAAGCCAACCCTGCGCAAGTATATTCCAAAAGCAGGGTCAGATAAGAAAAGACCTTTGGGAATACCTTCATATGAAGACAAATTGGTGCAATCTGTATTGGCTGACATATTGAATGCCATATATGAACAGGATTTTCTTGACAGTTCATTTGGTTTCAGACCTCAAAGAGGATGTCATGACGCTCTGAAGGTTCTTAATAGGATTATCGAGCGAAGGAATGTAAACTATGTAGTGGATGCGGATATAAAGGGCTTTTTCGACAATGTAAATCATGATTGGATGATCGCATTTCTGAAACATAGAATTGCAGACCCTAAAACCATAAGACTGGTAAACAGATTTATGAAAGCAGGGGTAATGGAGAATGAAGAACTTAGTCCTACTACAGAGGGAACTCCGCAAGGGGGAGTTATATCCCCAATACTTGCAAACATATATTTGCACTACGTGCTGGACTTGTGGTTTGAAAAGATAGTGAGGAAAAGATGTAAAGGGCAGGCATATATGGTCAGGTATGCGGATGATTTTGTATGCTGCTTTGAATATGAAGCGGAAGCAGTAGTATTTTATGAAGCTCTTGTAGAAAGACTGAGGAAATTCAGTCTTGAAATATCAAAGGATAAGACCAAGATAATTAAGTTTGGAGAGAATGCTCAAAAGGAGTGTATAAATCTGGGAAAGCAAAGCCGGAAACGTTTGATTTCTTAGGATTTACACATTACTGTGGATTAAGCAGTGATAAACGTTTCCGTGTTAAGAGAAGGACCAGTAAGCGTAAATTCAGAGCAAGTCTGCAAAATTTCAAACAATGGCTCAGAAATAACATGCACATGAATGCTGTTGAGCTAATGAAAAGGCTATGGACAAAACTCGTTGGATATTACAGATATTACGGCGTAACTGATAATACAAGAGCGATTAGAAACTTCAAGGACGAAGTGAGAAGACTTTTGTACAAAAGACTCAATAGGAGAAGCCAAAAGGACAGCTTCAACTGGTACAAGTACGCACTATTCCTTAAGAAATTCCCACTACCTGCACCGAGAATATATGTAAGTATATATGAACTCAGAAGCCATATAAGCTACATAATGTGAATGATAATATGAGGAGCCGTGTGCGTTAGTAGCGCAAGCACGGTTCTGTGAGGAGCAGGCCTGCAATCAAAAGACACAGAGCTAATGAGAGGGACCTGTTTACTCGACCCAAGTTAACAACTTATTCGAGCTTACGAACTTATGGAGAATCAGTCTTCGGATTGATTCTCCTTTTTAGTTAGGCAACTATTCTCTAAAACTACATTTCGAGAATAATAGTCCCGCTATACGAATTTCATGAAATCCGCCGGCTGTGATATAATGAAAATAGTTATATTAAGGCATGAAAATAAAAAATCTGTGGATCAAACGAAAGGATGTGGTTGTTTGTACTTATCTTTGGAATATAAAAAAAAGATAATCGAATTTTTAATTGAAAAGCTGCATCCGGAATTCATATATATCTTTGGTTCTTATGCCAGAGGAGAAGCAAGGGAAGATAGCGATATAGATTTGGCCGTATATGTTGGAGAATATATAGGGTCATATGAATTATTTGTCCTGGGCAACGAGCTTTCTTTCGATTTAGGAAAGGATGTACAGATAATAGATTTGAAATCTGCAAGCGCAGTCTTTGCGGCCCAGATTGTAGGTAATGGACAGGTTTTATATTGCCGGGACGATTTTGTGAGGGCAAATTATGAAATAAGGATTTTCAAGGATTATGCAAAGCTGAACGAGGAGAGAAAAGTCATTTTGGATGCTATTGAAAGGGACGGGAAAGTATATGAATAAGGATGTCTTGTACAATAAGATGAGCATAGTCGAGCGATGCGTTTCTAGAATCAATGAGGTCTACGATGGCAATCCAGAAAATCTAAAGGATTATACGAAACAGGACTCAATAATCCTCAACATACAAAGAGCAATTGAGGCTATTATAGATATGGCTATGCATGTTATTTCGGAAAAAAAGTTGGGAATACCTCAAAACAGCAGAGATGCATTTGAAGCCCTGGCTGAAAACGGAATAATCGATGAAGTCATATTGAAGAAAATAAAAAGCATGATAGGGTTCAGGAATATAGCAGTACATAATTACCAAAAACTGAATTTGGAAATACTTGAAAAAGTTATAGAGAATAATTTGAATGATTTCGATGACTTCGTAAAGGCTATATTGAAATTTTTTTAGCATTAGTCGAGCCCGACACGAACATGAGAACTTAACGGAAGAAACAGTGATGAATTTTAGAAAGGATAACGTGATACAATAGATTCAATGAAGATAATATGGGAGGTGGCTAACAGTTAATAAAAATCTATAAAAAGATAAAAGAATCTGTTATTTTCTAACAGATTCTAATAGTAGCTGTATGGCTTTGTCCAGTAGCTTAGATATTGGAATACCTGTGTCTTGCGCGTATGCTTTCAACTCATTCAATAGTTTTGTATCAACTGCATTTGATATTGGTGTTCTTGTTTTCAGGTCTTTATTAGCCATTTTAGTCACCTCATTCAAATTATAGCATGCAGCTACAGTCCTTGCAAGTCCATGGACAAAATGTTATAATATAGCTAGGAGGTGGTGGTCATGATAAAAGGGCTAAAGATAAGGCTCTACCCAACGCCAGACCAAGAGCACCTAATGTGGCAGCACATAGGTAGTATGAGATTTGTTTATAACTGGGCACTATCAAGACGCTCTGACGAGTACAGGGCAAGCGGCAAAATGCTGTCCGTTGCTGACCTTGGCAAAGAGCTGACTCAGTTAAAGCAGACAGATGAGTTTTCATGGCTGTATGAGATATCCAATGCAACGCTCAAAGAATCCATAAGAGACTTAGAAAAAGCGTATAAGGGATTCTTCAATGGCGGCGGCTTTCCAAGATTCAAAAGCAGGAAGCGATCAAGGACAGGGTTCTACTCAAGATATGACAAACTGTATTTCAAAGAAAGCATGGTCAATCTTGAAAAAATAGGCAAGGTCAGATGTAGGCACGACTATGGCATAGACCTGACGCAAGTTCAGAAATTCTCAAACCCAAGAGTCAGCTATAACGGTAGATGTTGGGTGCTCGCAGTAGGAATAGAAATAGAGCAGGAAAAGCCTGAACTTACAGAGGTATCGCTTGGCATAGACCTTGGCATCAAACAGCTTGCGATTACCAATGTAGACGAATTGGACGCTAATAACATAAATAAGACCGCAAGAGTTAGAAAGCTTGAGAAAAGACTTAAGCGATATCAAAGACAATGTTCGCGCAAGTATGAAAATAATCGTAAAGGGAGGAGTTACCGAAAAACTAAGAACATTGCAAAAATCGAAAAGAAGATAAAAAAGCTTCACGGAAGGCTTGCAAACATACGGCTCAACCATATACATCAGACAACATTAGCCATGGTGAAAACCAAGCCATATAGAGTTGTCATGGAAGACCTCAATGTTTCAGGCATGATGAAGAACAAGCACTTATCTAAAGCGATAATGCAGCAGGGCTTTGCGGCTTTCATAGCTCAGATGAAGTACAAATGCGAAGCTTTAGGCATAGAGTTTGTTCAAGTGCCGAGGTTCTACCCCTCAAGCAAGAAATGCTCGCATTGCGGAAATATCAAGAAAGACCTCAAGCTTTCGGATAGAACCTATAAGTGCGAATGCGGTTTCACATGCGACAGGGACAAGAATGCGGCTTATAACCTTGCAGGATATGGTTTGGCATAATCACATTCAAGATTATCCAAATTGGGGATTCGTTATAACCCACTATGCGAAAGCATGGCAAAGCCTGTGGAGTGTTACATCAAACCAGAGTAGCTTCGGCAAAATGGGACACTGTGAAGCAGGAAGCAAACAAAAATCTTAGATTTTTGAATTTTCTTTAGATTTTTATAGATTTTTGGTAACGGCAAGCATATGGACATAGCAGCACTGTCAATAGTTATGAACCAGTTAAAGGTGCAGCAGGATGCGGGTATCGCGGTAATGAAGATGGCAATGGATACAGGAAAGGAAACTGCAGCCCAAGTGACAGATATGATGGAGACTGTGGCTGTGGATCCCAACTGTGGCAGACACATCGACATAAGGGTCTAGCAATGATTGAAAAAGAAGAATTAAGGGAAGAGCTGGAACAGGAGTTGCAGCGGGTCAAGTACAGGCAGAGCGTGCTGGATCTCATCGAGGACAAGCTTAGGGATATGAAATGGCTGGCGGAGCAGGCCGCGGTAGAGGACATCACGCCAGAGGAGCGCGAAGCCGTAAACAAAAAACTTAGCAGCATGGCAGAGCAGGGCGCTTGACGAGGAAAGCAGAATAACTGAATATGGTAATATACTGTAGTGAGCACTTATGGCTGAAAATGGCTGTTGTGCTCTTTTTATTTTTTGTCTGGAAATATTCCTTGTAAGGGGCTTTACAAAAATGGAGCTGGGGGATATACTAACTGTAATAACTGTACTAATCATAATAATACAGTTGATGCGAAAGGAGTGAATAAATGTTTGAGCTTGATTTGAGAAGCCGCGTCCCGATATACGAGCAGCTTGTGGAGAAGCTAAAGCAGCTTATAATAAGCGATATGCTCAGGGAAAACGAGCAGCTGCCTGCAGTGAGGACGTTGGCGAAGGAACTGACAATAAATCCGAACACAATACAAAAGGCTTACAGGGAGCTTGAGCGGCAGGGGTACATATACTCGATTCCGGGCAAGGGGAGCTTTGTGAGCGAATCGAAAAGTGGGGTGAATATTGAGAAGATGAACGAGCTTAAGGCGGAGCTGGAAAAGATAGTGTCGGAGCTTATATTCATGGGAACCGACAAGGGGGAGCTTATAGAGCTTATAGAAAATGTCGGGGATACTGGGAAAAGGGGTGAAGGCGATGATTAGGGCGCAAGGCATTTCAAAAGCATACCATGACGTGCTGGCTCTCAGCAGTGTCAACCTTGATGTCAGGCGGGGAAGCATATACGGCCTTATAGGCTCAAACGGAGCTGGCAAGACTACGCTCCTTAAAATACTCTCGGGGATATACAGACAGGACAAGGGCAGATTGGAGATAGACGCCCAGGAGGTTTTCGAAAACGAGGGCCTAAAGCAAAGGGTGATTTTCATACCTGACAATCCGTATTTCCTGCCCCAGCACACTATAGACGGCATGGCGGAGTTCTACAGGGGTATATACGAAAGCTTCAGCGACGAGCGATACGAGAAGCTGAGGGAAGTGTTCCAGATAGACACGGGAAAGAAGGTGGAGTCGCTTTCTAAGGGAATGCAAAGGCAGGTGGCGTTCTGGCTGGCGCTTTCTGTAATGCCTGACCTTCTCGTGCTCGACGAGCCGCTAGACGGCCTGGATCCCGTGGTCAGGCAGAGGGTCAAGAACCTTCTTATACAGGACGTGGCCCAGAGGGACATGAGCGTAGTAATATCCTCCCACAACCTGCGGGAGCTCGAGGATATATGCGACTCTATCGGCATACTTCATAGGGGCGAGATGGTAGTTCAAAAGGACATAGACGATTTCAAGTCAGACGTTCACAAGATACAGGTGGCTTTCAGGGACATGCCGGAGCCGAGGCTGTATGAAGGCATGGACGTGCTATACCGGGAGGAGCGCGGCAGTGTCAGCATGCTCATAGTAAGGGGCAGAAAGGCCGAAGTGATTTCGAAATTCAAGGAGCTTCAGCCGGTGATACTTGACATCTTGCCGCTGACTCTCGAAGAGATATTCATATACGAAATGGGGGATATAGGATATGCGATTAAAGACGTCTTTATTTAGCAGGGCCGTATTCTTAAACGACATGAAAAGGTTCGCCTGGGCGTTCATAGGATATTTCGTAATGCTTTCCTTTGCAATGCCGATACAGCTGATAATGAAGGCTGGCTACCTGGAAGAGCAGGGGACCTACAATCCGTTTGAAGATATTTTCAGGTTCGGAGGCTTTGATGTGATGCTCATGGCTGTAGTGCCGGTGCTCGCCGGGGTGTTCCTTTTCAGGTACATGCAGTCAAGAAGGAGCGCCGACATGTATCACTCGCTGCCATTAGGAAGGGACGCCATATTCAACTCGAAGCTGGCAGTCGGGGCGTTGCTATGCTTGCTTCCGGTGGTTGCTACGGGAGTTATATGCATAGCGCTTAGAAGCTACATAGGCTTGCAGGAGTACTTCACTTTCAACGCTGTGCTCAACTGGATGTACATAAGCGTGCTCTTCAACATGACGCTCTTTCTTGCGAGCGTGCTTGTGGGGATGACCACGGGCATTTCGGTGATGCATTGGGCTCTCACTTACATATACCTTTTACTTCCCGTGGGCCTTAGCGCGCTACTTGTATTCAACATAAAGCCGTTCATGCACGGCTTCAGCGAGGAGTACTATCTTACAGAGAAGGTAATGTACTTCTCTCCGCTTGCGAGGATGGCCGAGCTGGGCTCGAGGTTCACAATGAAGCCCGTGGAGATAGGGGCTTACGTTGCAGCGTCCACAGTCATGGCAGCGATAGCCGGGCTGCTGTACAGGGCGAGAAGCACGGAGTCGTATTCGAGGGCTGTGGCTTTCGATGTGTTCGAGCCGGTATTCAGGTATGGAGTTACATTCTGTTCAATGCTGCTTGGAGGATTCTTCTTCGGACAGACGGGAAACAGCATGGGCTGGATGATATTCGGCTACGTTGCGGGCTCTGTCATAGGATATCTAATAGTCCAGATGATGCTCAAAAGGTCGCTCGTAATAATGGATGCAAGAACTCTTGCCGGGTATGCAGGCTTTGCGGCTGCAGCGGTGCTGATATTTGGGGGAATGAAGCTGGATATCACGGGTTTTGAAAAAAGAATCCCTCAGGCCGGCGAAGTGGACCGTGTGTATTTCGGATACGGGATATACAACTACATCAATGGCTACGAGGAGGCGCCCTTCTATACAAGCGAGGACAACATAAAAAATGTAATAGCCATGCACAGGAAGATGGCGGGTGATAAGAAATATCTGGGCAGTTGGGGTTCGGGCACGGGTTATGCAAGTATAGGAATAGTCTACGAGCTTGAAGGCGGAAAGAGACTTGTAAGGAATTACAACGTAAAGCTTGACGAGTACAGCGAGTTTTTAAAGCCAGTATACGAGTCCGTGGAATATAAAAGGGCCAACTACAGGATACTCACAGTCGCTCCCGAATATGTGGACAAGATAACACTAAGGCCAACCCAGAAAAGCGGAAACGGGATTTCGATTGTGGACAATTCGGAGATAAAAGAGTTCATAGAGCTTGCAAACAAGGACATAAAAGAGGCGTCGTTCGAGGAACTCGAAAACACGAGGGGCTGCTCATCAAGCGTGAGCCTTCTGCTCTCGAACAACAAGAGCATAGACTTCATGTACAACAAGGGATTTGAAAACACAAGGCGCTGGCTCGAGCAGAAGGGATATCTCAGCAGGGCCGTGCTTGTGCCTGAGGATGTGAGCCACATAGTTGTGGAAAAGAGAACTCACGAGGACGCCTACAGCATAGAGGAAAATGAAATTAAGGACAACAAATCGATAAAGAGATTCGAAAGCAGAGACAAGCAGCAGATAGCAGTGTGCCTTGACAATCTCAGCGACAGCTATGAGCCCGGCCATCCTTATATTATAGGGATATACACAAGCGGCGGCGATTCGTTCTACGCAACCTTCGACGAGGAATCTGTGCCGGATTTTGTGGAGAGTTACTTCAAGTAGATAATACAACAGGTTTTGGGGGATAAAGAATTTATGTAAGGCTCTTGCGGAAGCCAAGGGGACGGTTCTTGTGGATGGGGAATGTCATGAGAACCGTTCCCTTGGCTTTTTGAAAATTTCAGGCATTGGCTCTAAACTTTTCTGGCACTAAACCGATAACATACCTTAGAGGAAACAATATATAAGGACGGTGAATACATATGAAAATTGATAGCTCTGTTGTAAGCTCGAATACCCTATCTCAAAGAAGTGAGATATCGTATTCCGAAAAGATGTCTTCTGAAAAAACTGACATGGTAAAGCAGGCTCTCGGCAAGGAGGAGCAGGCGGCATTTCCTGGGGAAAGAAAGCTCATAGAGGCAATAGAAAAAGCCAATCCCGAGCTTGCCGGCCATAACACAAGCATAAAATTTTCAGTGCATGAAAAGACAAAGCAGATACTCATAAAGATAATGGACAATGAAACCAACGAAGTAGTCAAAGAAATACCTTCAGAAAAGATACTCGACATGGTGGCGGATATGATGGAAAAGGCGGGTCTTTTCGTAGACAAGAGGGGCTAGAATCAATATAGGGGTGATAAAATGTCGACAATAAGGTTCGGCGGAATTGCATCGGGACTAGACACAGAAAGCATGGTAAAGGAGCTCATGAAGGCCGAGAGGGCCAAGGTGGACAAACTCCAGCAAAACAAGCAGACAAAGACATGGGTTCAGGAAGCCTACAACGATATGAACAAGAGCTTCGCAAACTTCATACTGGATTCGAAAAAGGCGCTAGGACTTACAAGCACGACATCCACAGGATCAACATTCACAACGTCTTATAGCAGTTTAACATGGGTGAAAAGCGCATCGTCCTCAAATGAAAGCACATTCACTGCAACAGCCACCACTTCGGCAGTATCGGGCACGCACAACATTGAGGTAAAGCAGCTTGCAACGGGGGTAAACAAGGCAAGTATTAAGGATATTGTGGCAAGGAATGTGGAATTAGGGGGCGCTCTTACCGATGTCACTTCGACTACTGAGCTTTCGGAGCTTGGAATCGCAGACGGTACATTGACTTTTGATGGAGCAGCGGAGGCGATTTCATACGTATCCACAGACACAATTGCTACATTGGTTGGCAAAATTAATGCACTCAAGGACGCAGACGGCAACGCCTTGGGCATAAAGGCAACATTCGACGAGACATCAAACAGGCTCTTCCTGTCCACAACAGCAATGGGAAGCAACGCGCAGATAAAAATAACAGACGATGGTGGCGGACTTTTCACAGGCCCAGCTAGCAAGTTTGCTACGGATTTGGATTTAAATAGTGAATTGTATGTTGGTCAGGACGCCGAGATAAACTTTGACGGGGCAGAAGGAAT
The DNA here is from genome assembly GCF_000597865.1 of Peptoclostridium acidaminophilum DSM 3953. GTDB lineage: Bacteria > Bacillota > Clostridia > Peptostreptococcales > Peptostreptococcaceae > Peptoclostridium_A > Peptoclostridium_A acidaminophilum. The sequence goes on from NZ_CP007452.1 coordinate 305,455, forward strand.
AAAATACTCCTCAAACCAGTTCACAATCAACGGCATCACTATAGACCTCAAGGCGGCTCAGCCGGGAGTCACAAACACCATAAAGGTTGACACAAACATAGACGGTATAATAGAAAAGGTCAAAGCTTTCGTGGATTCATACAACACACTAGTAGACAGCGTGAACACAAAGCTCGGCGAGAAGAAATACAGGGATTACCAGCCTCTCACCGACGAGCAGAAGGAAGCAATGGACGAGGACACCAGAAAGCTCTGGGAGGAGAAGGCCAAGTCAGGTCTTCTAAGAAACGACTCGACCCTCCAAAGGACTCTCCAGACGATAAGATCAAGCCTCTACGAAAAAGTCGAAGGCGTATCGGGCGCATTCTCTTCAATGTTTGAGATAGGCATAACCACAGGCTCCTACACAGACAAGGGCAAGCTGGAGATAGACGAGACAAAGCTAAGGGAAAAGATAATGCAGGATCCTGACGGCGTGATGGAACTGCTATTCAAGACCTCAAGCTCGTCCGATGAGGAGACAAAGAAGAGCGAAACGGGGATAGTCAACAGGATATACGACAACATGGTAGAAGGCATGAAGGACGTAATAGACAAGGCGGGAGCGGGCGACAACGCCACTCTCTACAGGAAAGTCCAGTCCAACATAATGATAGAATTCGTAGTGAAGGGCTCAAAGAGCCTGATAGACGAAGACCTTCTAAGCATAGCCAAAAGAATAGACACAGAAAACGACAGACTCTCGAACGTCGAGGACAGATACTGGAAGCGCTTCACCGCACTCGAAAAGGCAATGCAGCAGATGAATTCACAAAGCACCTGGCTGTCACAGCAGCTAGGGGGCGGACAATAACGGTGCCTGACACGAACTTATGAACGTTTACATAGGGCCAGGTCAGGATGTTAACATGATAAGGGGTGTATTTTATGGCAATGGCAAATCCGTACGCTAAATATCAGGAACAGTCGGTTTTCACAGCGACTCCTGAAGAACTTACGCTTATGCTCTACGACGGCTGCATAAAATTCATAAACAGGGCAGCCATAGGCATAGAGGACAAGAACATAGAAATGACAAATACAAACATAATAAAGGCTCAGAACATAGTAAGAGAGCTCAACATAACGCTCAATATGGACTACGAGGTTTCAAAGGGCCTAAGGCCGCTTTACGACTATATGCATACAAGGCTAATAGACGCCAACATAAAGAAAGACAAGGAAGCCCTTGAAGAAGTGAAAGGCCTTGTAACAGACATGAGAGACACATGGAAAGAAGCAATGAAACTCGCAAGAATGAACTCGAGGTAACCATATGAGCATAGAAAGCATAATGGCAAGACTAATAGAGCTCCTGGACAAGAAAGCCGCGCTCATGGAAAGGCTCTACTGGATGACACTAGAGCAAAAAAGCTTCATAAAGAGCGAAAGTATAGACTCATTCATGAACGAGATGAAAAAAAGGCAGCTCGCCATGGATGAAATAGACCAGATAGATTCTGAATTCTACAAGCTCTACATAGACGTCAAGACAAGCATGGGGATAGCTTCGCTCGAATATGCAGACATACAAAAGTACCCTCAGCTTGAAACACTCCAGCAGAAAGTGCAGTCTGTAATGGAAATGACACGGAAACTTCAGGAACTCGACGAGGAAAACAAAAGCGAAGTCAGCGAAAAACTCGAGAAGGTCAAAGAAGACATGAAACAACTCCAGGCGCAAAAAAGCGCAGCCAGCAAAATATCAAAAGGCTACGCCTCCAAATACAACCACGCCCAGGGAGTCTTCATAGACAACAAAAAATAAGAACAGCAAGCATATAAGAAAGTGAAAGCGAAGCCAACCGGCATCCCTTTCACTTTTTTTGTTTTTCACCCCCTCCACACCTTCACGACTCTTTTCCTGCAAGATTCAGACAAAAACCATAATTCGACACAAAAATCCTGTCAAGACCCAAAATATTCTTAACACGTTCCTAACAAAACTGCCCACAGGCGAATAGTTGAAATATGAGTTATGCACAGAACTATCCACATTATCCACAGAATTTAATCCACGGATTCCAGAAAACGTATTTTTGCAATACAATGACGGGAGGCCTCATTTGGCGCCAGAAGTGAGGAAAATGAAGCATTTTATTCATACAAAGACCGCATGAATTTATAAGTCGATTTTTGCCCATTTTTAATTTTTGATTGAATTTTTGAATGTGGATAAAAGTTATAAAGCTTCGGATTTTCAGATGGATTTCGTCAAGTTTATAATCTTTTGTTGGGGGTAACAATATTCAATAAGTGAAAACATTGCCGATTGGGGGGATTGGAATGGAGGATATAGAGATACTAAGGCGCATACTTGACATAGACTTGCTAAGCAGGGCTCTGGATGAAAAGACCAGAAAGCTTGCTGAAGATAACGATATAACAATAAAAAAAGAACTCGCCGCTATGGAGACGCAGATAATTGAAGCGGCAAGGCAGGAGGGAAGAGCTAGCATGCAGCGCCTCATAGAAGAGGCCGAGCAGGAGGCCGAGAAGATTAGAAGAGCCTACGAGGTCAGGCTCGGGGAGCTGGACGAGAAGTTTCAAAAGAGAAAGGACGGCATGGAAAAAGAGCTTTTCTTCGAGATATTTCTAAAAGGGGATGTTTAGATGTCGAGCGTTCAAAAATATGCTGCAGTAAATGCAAAGGTCCGGGCGCTCAAATCGAGGCTGCTAAAGGACGAGGACTACAGGAACATGCTGGCAATGGAAAACGAGGTAGAAATAGTAAGGTATCTCAAGGAACATACCGGCTACAGCCAGGTACTCAAGGACATAGACCCGGACAGCTACAACAGGCAGGACTTCGAGTTTTGCCTCAGGAAGGCAATAATCGACGACTATGACAAGATACTCCATTTTCTCACAGGCGAGAGCAAGCATGTCTTCAGGGCGCTCGCGATGGTCAGATACGAGGTGGAGGATCTCAAGCTGATACTAAGGTCTATAAGCCGCGGCGAGGATCCGGGGCAGATAGCAGAGCGCTTCCTCCACAAGGAGAGCTTCACGGGCATTAACAGAGAGGAGCTTGTAAAGGCCAGATCAATAGAGGATTTTGTGGAGCAGCTAAAGGGCACGATATTCTACAGGCCGCTCAAGACGCTTACCCAGGAGGACATGGAAAAAAGGCAGTTCCACATGGAGATGAACATGGACAACGCCTACTTCAAGCTCCTCTTCAAGCACATAGAAAAGCTCGATCCGGAGGATAGGGAGCTGATGCTTATGCAGGTGGGCACAAACGTCGACCTTCAAAACATACACTTCATATACAGGGCCCTGGCCTTTTACAAGCTCACGGGCGTTGAGATATTCAACTACGCGCTGCCGTTTGGGTACTATCTCAAGGGGAAGACGCTCAAGAGGATATGCTTCAGCGAGACGCCCGAGAATTTCATGACGGAAATGAGAAGTACCCACTACTGGCCTTTGCTCGAGAGGGGCATAAGCGACATTTTCATGGAAAGAGCCATGTCACAGGCGCTCTACGACAACTACCAGACGAGTGGAAGCATGAATATAACTCAGATAATAGAGTACTACCACAGGATAGAGTTCGAGATGAGGGATATCATTTCAATCACTGAAGCTGTTGGGTACGGGCTGGAATATAATGATGCCAGGAAATACCTCATAAGAAGGATATAAGGGGGTGAAAGCGGATGGCCGTTGAAAGAATGGAGCTTATGACTGTGGCAGGCCCCACAGACAATATAGAGGAGGTGCTAAGGTCCGTTGTGCTCCTTGAGAAGGTCCACATAGAAAGCTCGATAAAAAAAGCGGGCGAAGGCAGCCCGACACTGTGCATGCTTGAAGAGGGCGAGGGCGAAATGGAATGTGACATAAGGCCCTACTCTGAATTTGAGGATTTTGCCGAGCTGGAAAAAAAGATGACCATAATCAAGGGATATTTCGGGATTGAATTCCATGTGGACAAGAAGCTTATAACAAGCGAATGCACATACAAAAGATGCAGGCAGGAGCTGGAATGGCTCTACTCGAAAATCGAGCCGCTGCACAAAGAGGTTGTCGACAAGGAGTATCGCCTTGCGGCACTGCTTGAATTCAAGGACAGCATCAAGTATACGGGAGCCCTGGATGTGACGATAGAAGAGCTCGAGCAGATGAAATACTTCGACTTCAGGATAGGAACTCTCTCAAAGGAAAAGAGGCTCAAGCTCAAGGAAAGCTACGACAGCATAACTGCCGCCATATTTCACATAGGCTCGAGCGAGAAGGAGGAGGTATATCTTGCCGTGTACCCTGATGAGATTGAGGAGGATACCGACAAGGTACTAAAATCACTAAACTTTCACGACATACAAATCCCGCCGGAGATAAAGGGGAATCCCGGGCAGGCGATAGCCGCAATAGACGAGACTATAGCCATGCTTGAAGGCGAGATTGGAAGCCTTAAGGCGGAGCTCGAGGGATTCAGGGAGGAGTACGGAGAGGAGCTGCTCAAGGCCTACAACATGCTGCTTGTCCAAAAGCAGATTGAAAGGATGAAGCGCAAGATGGCCTTCACCGAAAACTTCTTCTTCCTGACGGGCTGGGTGCCAAGAAACGACAAGGCACTTGTGCTTGAGAGCCTTGAAAAGGCGGATGAGAGGGTCGTGGTCGTTTGGAGCAGGGGCAGCAAGGCTCAATCACAGTCGCTTACGCGGCCGCCTACTAAGCTTCGGAACAACTGGTTTATAAAGCCCTTTGAAAACCTGGTCAAGATGTACGGTGTGCCGTCTTACGACGAGCTTGACCCTACAACATTTCTGGGAATCACCTACATGCTGCTTTTTGGGGCGATGTTCGGAGACGTGGGGCAGGGAGCTGTGCTGTTTTTCACAGGTCTATACCTGGCGCTGAAAGTCGAAAAGTTCAAGGCATACGGCTCCATACTTACAAGGATTGGAGCAAGCTCGGCAGTATTCGGATTTATGTATGGCAGTATTTTCGGCTTCGAGCATGTTCTGCCGGCGCTGCTTGTGAGGCCAATCGAAAACATAAATTTCGTTCTAGTATCATCTGTGGTTTTCGGAGTGATACTGCTCGTAATGAGCTTTGGATACAACATAGTCAACTCCATAAAGCAAAGGAACATGAAGGATGGCTTGTTTGGAAGGAACGGGGTTACGGGCCTAATATTCTATATTGTCCTGCTCGTCATGATATACCAGGTGCTTACAAGCGCAGACATATTGAATGTTACTGTAGGTGTGGCAATGGCGGTGGTACTCATAGCGCTTATGGTTGTGCGGGAGCCACTTTCCAACATAATAATGAAAAAAAGGCCTCTCTACCACGAGAGTCCGTCGCAGTACTATATTGAAAGCGGCTTTGACATATTCGAGACTCTAATGAGCATGGCGAGCAACACCATATCGTTCATAAGGGTCGGAGCTTTCGCGCTTAACCATGCGGGGCTTTTCATGGCATTTCTTACTATGGCGAGCCTTATGGGCAGTCCGGCTGGAAGCGCCATTATGATAATAATAGGCAACATAGTGATAATAGCGCTGGAAGGGCTGATAGTATTCATTCAGGGCCTGCGGCTCGAATACTACGAGCTTTTCAGCAAGTATTTCAAGGGCGAGGGCAGGGAGTTTGACCCTGTCAAGATGAGCGCCGAATAGGCTTGTATAAGCCATAAAAAAAACTGGAGGGATGACATATGAAGGCTATTCTTATAATCAACAGCATGATAGTATTTGCAACCATAGCAAGCGGAATCTACCTGGAACTGAGCAAATCAAACAGACTTGGCAAGCGGGCGGGAATGGTGCTCAAAGCCAGCATAGGAGCGTGCTCTGCCTTCATGCTTACGGCCGTTGGCATGATGGTTCCTGATATCGCATTTGCCGCCACAGAGGGAACTGCAACTAGCGCATCGGGGCTTGGCTTCATAGCTGCAGCCCTTTGTACGGGGCTTGCCACAATAGGCGCCGGTTACGCGGTGGGCGCAGTCGGCTCTTCGGCGCTTGGAGCCGTATCTGAGGATCAGAGCATACTTGGAAAAACTCTGATATTCGTAGGCCTTGCCGAAGGGATAGCAATATACGGGCTTATAATATCAATACTTATACTCGGAAGGATATAGCGGCGGATCTGGAGGGATTTTATGAGATCTTTTGTAATAAGCGACGACAGCGACACTCTCCTGGCCATGCGGATTGCAGGCATAGACGGAGTCATGGCCAGGGAGCGCTCCGAGATATTAAAGGCTGTGGACATGGCAGTGGCCGATGAAGGGATAGGCATACTTATAATCACAGAGACAGCGTCTAAGAAGATTCCGGAGAGGATAAGCGCCGTAAAGTTAAGCGCAAAGCGTCCGCTCATAGTCGAAATACCTTCGAGGAAGGGCAGCATAAAGCCGCCTGACTATATAACTAGCTATATAAGGGACTCTATAGGGATAAAGATATAGCATTGGGGTGATTAGCATGGTAACATTCGAGGACAAGCTCGAACTTTTCAAGAGCATGGTATACGACAAGGTCAAGGAAGAATCGGACGCCCGCGTGGAGAAGCTGAAGGCAGAAAATGAAAGGATACTTTCGCAAAGCAGGGAAAGACTTCAAGGCGAGGCTGACCGGATAATAGAGGACATGGTTGAACGGGGAGATCTCAAAAAACAGGAGATAATTTCCCAGGAGACCATGGAGGGCAGAAGGATGGTGCTGCTCAAGCTGAGCGGCTTTGTAGACATGCTGATGCAGCGCCTCTACGCAAGAGGCGCGGAGTTCGCCGGAGGTGAGGGTTACAGAGAGTTTTTCCTCAACAAGCTGACGAAGGCGCTTGCAGGCATAGCAGAAAGGGAATGCTCAGGCAGGACGCTAATGCTCGAGCTTACCGCAAAGGACAGGGAGCTGTTTGGAGCGGACATAAGGGAGCTGTTCGAAAGAAGAGGCTGCGAGAGCAGCAAGATTGAATTCCTCGAGCTCTCGAGTGAGCATATAGGAGGGTTTGTGCTCACAGACAAGGATGGAACCTTCAGGATCGACAGCTCTTTGTCGGAAATGATAGACGAAAACAGGGAAAAGGTAGGGCGCATGGTGTTTGAATACCTTGAAGAGAATGGTGATGACTATGAATAACAGCGGTGAAAATAGAGCAGCAGAAATGCAGGATATGGCCATGGATATTGGGAAGGTCAAGGCGGCCAGGGTAGCCATGATTAACGGACCTGTCGTAAGGGCCGAAGGCGTCAGGGGCTTCAAGGTCAGGGAGATGGTCATGGTTGGAGACAAAAAGCTCCTTGGCGAGGTCATATCTATAGATTCGGACAAGGCCATAATACAGGTCTATGAAGAGACGGAGGGGCTAAAGGCGGGAGAGGAGGTTGTGCCAACGGGCAAGGCGCTTTCACTCAAGCTCGGGCCAGGCATAATAGGCAATATTTTCGACGGCATACAAAGACCGCTCCAAAAGATTGAAAAGATATCGGGCAATTTCATATCGGAAGGCATTGGGCTTATATCAATAGATCCGGATGCGCTCTGGCAGGTGGAGCTCAAGGTGAGCGAAGGCGATGAGCTCGTGCCGGGCAGCATATATGCAACTGTCCAGGAGAGCAGCCTCATAGAGCACAGGCTTATGGTGCCTCCGGAGATGTCGGGCAAGGTCGTGAAAGTGGCCGAGAATGGAAAATACAGATTAGAGGATGAGATAGTAAGTCTCGAGGATAATAATGGCGTGACTCGCAGCCTCAGGCTTTACCAGGAGTGGCCAGTAAGGGAGCCAAGGCCCATGCAGCGGAGGATGTCGATAGAGCAGCCGCTGATTACGGGACAGCGAGTGCTCGATGTGTTCTTTCCGCTGGGCAAGGGCGGAACGGCCGCACTGCCGGGGGGCTTCGGCACGGGAAAGACCATGACACAGCACCAGCTTGCCAAGTGGTCTGATGCTGACATAATAGTATACATCGGCTGCGGCGAGCGCGGCAACGAGATGACAGAGGTGCTCGAGGACTTTCCAAAGCTAATGGACCCCAAAAGCGGCAGGCCTCTCATGGAAAGGACTGTGCTCATAGCCAACACCTCCAACATGCCGGTTGCGGCAAGGGAGGCCAGCATATACACCGGGATCACTATGGCAGAATACTACAGGGACATGGGATACCACGTTGCAATAATGGCAGACTCGACCTCGAGATGGGCCGAGGCCCTTAGGGAGATATCGGGAAGGCTCGAGGAGATGCCTGCAGAGGAAGGGTATCCGGCATATTTGCCTTCGAGGCTGGCGCAGTTTTATGAGAGGGCGGGGTATGTAAAGACGCTCTCTGGCAGCGAGGGATCGGTGACTGTAATCGGAGCAGTCTCGCCGCCCGGGGGCGACTTTTCGGAGCCGGTGACTGAAAACACAAAGAGGTTTGTCAACGCATTCCTTGCGCTTGACAGGAACCTGGCATACGCAAGGCATTATCCGGCCATAAACTACCTGAGCAGCTACAGCGGCTACATAAAGATGCTCTCGAACTGGTTCAAGGACAACGTGGCTGAGGACATCGTAAGCCTGAGAGCCAAGATGCTCGAGCTGCTGCACGAGGAAAAAAAGCTCATGGAGATAGTCGAGCTTGTAGGCGAGGATGTGCTTCCCGACTCGCAAAGGCTGGTAATAGAGATTTCAAGGATAATAAAAAACGGCTTCCTGCAGCAAAACGCCATGCACAAGGAGGACACTTACGTGCCTCTGCAGAAGCAGTACCTTATGCTCAGGACCATAAACCTGCTCTATGAAAAAGCCAGCAAGGCCGTCAAGGATGGCATACCAATATCGCAGGCAAAGGACGACATGCTTTTTGCCCAGATAGTCAAGATGAAATACAACATACCAAACGACAACCTCGAAGGCTTTGAACAGCTAAGACAGGACATTGAAAGCTACTACGAGGAGCTCTACAGAAGATACGAGGAGTAGGGGGGATACTGACATTATGAAAAAGGAATACTTGATGCTAGACAAGATAGAAGGCCCTCTTATTATGCTCTCGGGCATCCAGGGAGTCTCATACGGTGAGATAATAGACATAACAATAGACGGCCAGAAAAAAAGAAGCGGGAAGGTTGTAAAGGTCGACAAGGACGTTGTCATAGCCCAGGTTTTCGAAGGCACCTCAGGCATATCAACAACGAACTCGAGAGTATACTTCACGGGCAAGCCTCTTGAAATAGCGCTCTCCGAGGATGTGCTCGGAAGGGTGTTCGACGGCGTGGGCCGCCCTATAGACGGCGGGCCGCAGATATTCAGCAAGGAAAAGCACAACGTCAACGGCAATCCGATAAACCCGGTTGCCCGCGAATACCCCAGGGACTTCATACAAACGGGCATATCGGCGATAGACTGCATGACTACGCTAATAAGGGGGCAAAAGCTACCCATATTCTCGGGCAACGGACTTTCGCACAACGAGCTTGCGGCCCAGATAGTAAAGCAGGCCAAGGTGGGAACGCAGGGAAACGAGAGCTTTGCCGTGATATTTGCGGCAATGGGAGTAAAGCACGATGACGCCGACTTTTTCAGAAAGACATTCGAGCAGTCCGGAGCGCTCGAGCGGGTTCTAATGTTCATAAACCTGGCGGATGATCCGGTGGTTGAGAGGCTCTCACTTCCAAGGTGCGCGCTTACAGCCGCGGAATATCTGGCATTTGAAAAGGACATGCACATACTAGTAATACTAACTGACATGACAAGCTACTGCGAGGCGCTTAGGGAGATATCGGCGGCGAGGGAGGAGGTCCCATCGAGAAAGGGATACCCGGGCTATCTCTACAGCGACCTTGCCATGCTATACGAAAGGGCGGGCATGATAAAAGGCAAGAAGGGTTCAATAACGCTTCTGCCCATGCTGACTATGCCAAGCGACGACATAACGCATCCCGTGCCGGACCTTACGGGCTATATCACGGAAGGGCAGGTCGTGCTCTCGCGTGACCTGTTCCAGAAGAACATATACCCGCCTATAAACGTGCTGCCGTCGCTTTCAAGGCTCATGAAGGACGGCATAGGGGAAGGCTTCACAAGGGAGGACCACGATGAGATAGCGAACCAGCTGTTTTCACTCTACTCGAGGGTCCAGGATGTAAGGGCGCTGGCCCAGATAATAGGCGAGGAGGAGCTCTCGGAGCTTGACCGGAAATACATGGATTTTGGAAGAAGGTTTGAGGAGGTGTTCCTTGCCCAGGACTTCAACGAGAACAGGGAGATTGGCGAGACTCTCGATATGGGGTGGGAAATTGCAGACATAATGCCTGTAGAGGAGCTCGACAGGCTTAAGCCCGAAACCATCAAAAAATATCTGCCGTCCCAAAAGCAGGGGTGATGACGCATGAATGTACAGACAGCCGCAACCAAAGCGAATCTCATGAGGCTCAAAAGCTCCCTTGAATTTTCGCAAAAGGCCTTCGAGCTTCTCGACAAGAAAAGGAACGTGCTGATACGCGAGATGATGACACTGGTTGACAGGTCAAAGGAGATACAAGCGGAGATAGCTATAGTTTTTTCCGACGCGTACAAGGCGCTTGAGATGGTCAATGTGTCATTTGGCATGGAGTACGTCGAGGATCTTGCCCTTTCGATACAAAAGGACGAGGACTACGAAATACTAATGAAGAGCGTAATGGGAGTAGAGATTCCAAGCGTAAAATATGAAAAGCATCCGGTCACCCCAAACTACGGCTTTTTCAGGACAAACCCGGCCTTTGACATAGCCATAAGAAACTTCAGGCAGGTGAAATATCTGATATACGAGCTGGCGCAGGTTGAAAACTCTGTGTATCGGCTTGCGGTTGAGATAAAAAAGACGCAGCGGAGGGCAAATGCGCTCGAGAACGTTCAGATTCCAAGGTACAAGGCTCAGGCCAAGTATATACAGGAGGTGCTCGAGGAGAAGGACCGCGAGGATTTTTTCAGGCTCAAGAGGATAAAAGGCAAAAAATAAAAGTGTGATTTAAAAAGCATGGCTCGGGGTAACTATTTAATAGGCAACACGAAAGCCACAGAAGGGGGATGTAATTATGAAAGTAACAGTAAGCGGAAAAAACATACAAATAACGGATGCACTACAAAGCTCAGTCGAGTCTAAGCTAAGCAAGTTGGAGAAGTATTTCAACAAGGAGATAGAGGCTACTGCAACGCTTAGCACTCAGAAGAACCTTCAGAAGATAGAAGTTACAATTCCAGTGGACGGTTCAATACTTAGGGGCGAAGAGGTTCAGGAGAACCTTTATGTAGCCATAGACCTTGTTGTTGACAAGCTGGCAAGACAGCTCAGAAAGTACAAGGAAAAGCTTCAAACCAAGGAACACAAGACAATAAGATTTGAAAACATAGAGCCTTACGTTGTTGAGGAAGGCGAGGATGCAAAGGCTGAATCAAAGATAGTAAGAAGAAAGAGAATAGGCCTCAAACCTATGATGGAGGAAGAGGCAGTGCTTCAAATGGAGCTCTCGGGACAAGATTTCTACGTGTTTATCAATGCAGATACTGACGAGACCAACGTGGTTTACAAGCGTAAGGCTGGAAACTACGGGATCATAGAACCAGAATAGAACAACTTCAATAAACAAACGCCATTGAAAGTACTCCCTTAGGAGAAGCGCAAGCTTCTCCTTTTTTCTTTTTTGCAGTGGTTTTTTATGGTATAATTGATGATGGGATAATATGACATTCGGTATACAGATATTCAGCATATAATTGTATAGAAGTGCATCATTGAAGAGAGATTATGGAGGTGCTGTACATGATAAAAAAAGTGAAAAAGGCGGTAATACCTGCTGCCGGCCTTGGAACGAGATTCCTTCCTGCAACTAAGGCTCAGCCAAAGGAGATGCTACCCATAGTTGACAAGCCCACATTGCAATACATTATAGAAGAAGCTGTGAATTCGGGCATTGAGGAGATACTGATAATAACCGGAAGGAATAAAAAAAGCATAGAGGACCACTTCGACAAGTCCGTGGAGCTCGAGCTTGAGCTTGAAAAAAAGGGCAAGGACGACCTTCTCGAGCTTGTAAGAGGCATATCCGATATGGCCAACATCTACTACATAAGGCAGAAGGAGCCGCTGGGACTTGGCCACGCTGTATACTGCGCCAGGAGCTTCATAGGCGATGAGCCTTTTGCGGTGCTTTTGGGAGACGACATTGTCGATGCAAAGACGCCGTGTCTGAAGCAGCTCATAGGAGCATACGATGAGTACGGGACATCCATACTTGGGGTGCAGAGCGTGGCAAGAGAGGATGTAAACAAGTATGGCATAGTTGACGGTTACGAGGTCGGCAAGGGAGCCTATAGGGTAAACAGCCTTGTAGAAAAGCCGGATCCGGCAAATGCGCCTTCGGAGATTGCAATACTTGGAAGATATATAATAACCCCGCAGATATTCGAAATACTAAGGAATACAAAGCCTGGCAAGGGCGGGGAGATACAGCTCACAGACGCTCTCAACGTGCTTGCCAAGGAGTCTAGTATGCACGCTTATGTGTTCGAGGGGAGACGATATGACGTGGGCGACAAGATGGGATACCTCCAGGCCACAATAGATTTTGCGCTCAAAAGGGACGACCTCAGAGCTGGCCTTATGGATTTCATGAAGCAAAAGCTGGAGTGCGGCGTATAGGCAATTCCAGTCAGACAAGCAGCTTGCGGAACGTACTGATAATGACGGAAAATATTGACATTGAGGCGTTTTGGATATAAAATTTATTTTGTACAATCATCCGACTTTCGAGTCGGAAACTGGAGGGTTGAATCCATGAAAATAAGGAAAATTTGTATTCTGATTGCGGCGCTTCTGGCGGCAACAGCAGTTTTCGGAGGCTGCAGCAAGAAAGAGCAGGCATCGTCAGATGCCGACAAGGCAATAAGCGTCCAGGTGGAGCCTGTGCAGGAGAGAGACATAACTTTGACTACGGTCATTTCAGGAAAGATAAGCCCAATCCAGGAAGCTGGGGTTTCGGCAAAGCTGCAGAGCCAGATAGAAAGCGTCAATGTGGAGATAGGCGACTATGTAAGCGCCGGGGACATACTCTTCACGATGGACAGCGACAGCCTCAGGGCTGGTTATCAGCAGGCACAGGCAGCGTACAATTCTTCAAGAGCCGGCTACGAAAAAGCGCAGCAGGCTTCGGCCAATGCCAAGCTCAACCTCGAGAGGAACAGGATGCTGTATGAGCAGGGCGCCATATCAAAACAGGCGTACGAGAATATGCAGCTTCAGGCCATGGATCAGGACCTTGAGATGGCAAGCTACGGCGTGGAGAGCGCTCAGGCGGCAGTCCAAAGCGCTGGCATAATGCTTGACAACGCAGTTGTGCGGGCTCCGATATCGGGCACTGTAGCACTCGTGAATGTTCAAAAGGGCAGCATGCCGCCACAGGGAATGGCGTCTATAGTAATAACGGATTCATCCAGAGTTCAGATGGATGCGACTGTTTCTGAGTATCTAATAAACAAGATAAATAGGGGCGAAGAGCTGGACGTCAGGATAAAGTCAGCATCGTCAAAGCCTTTCAAAGGCAGGATTACGGCCTTGTCTAGTGCAACTGCAAGCGGGTCGATGACGTATCCCATAAAGATAGAGCTTGAAAATCCGCAAGGCATGATAAAGGCCGGCATGTTTGCCGAGGTTGACATAGCCACGGAAGGTGAAAAAAGCGTGCTCAGCGTTCCGTCGGATGCCGTAATTGTAAAAGGCGGAGAAAAGCAGGTGTTTGTCATAGAGGGCGGCGAGGCGAGGTCGAGAAAGGTTGAAACCGGAATCGACGATGGCAAATTTGCAAGGATAATAAGCGGCGTCAAAAAGGGCGAGCAGGTAGCTGTCAAGGGGCAAAACTATCTTGACGACGGTTCAAAAGTCAAAATAAGCGGACAGGAGAGTGCCGAGTAATGAATTTGCCAAGTATGTCCGTAAAAAGGCCTGTCACGACGCTGATGTTCATGCTCATAGCTGTTCTCATTGGAACGGTGTCACTTTTCAAGCTGCCAGTTGATCTCTATCCGGAGCTTGAGGTGCCCGTGGCTATAGTTTCAGTAGACTACAAGGGCGTCGCCCCGCAGGAGATGGAGACGCTTGTCACAAAGCCGCTGGAGCAGTCTTTGGCTACAGTAAGGGATCTGAAGAACATATCATCGTACTCGAGGGAGGGCAACTCGATAATAGTTGTAGAGTTCGAATACGGGACCGACATGGATTTTGCAGCCCTCGAGATGAGGGAGAAGGTGGACATGGTCAAGGGAGCGCTACCGGACGATTCGTCGGCTCCGCTTGTGCTCAAGATTGACCCGAATGCCCAGCCTGTAATCCAGATAGGCGCATCTTCGAACATGGAGACAGGCGAGCTCAAGACTCTGGTAGAGGACGACATTCTTTCGAGATTTGAAAGGCTTGAGGGAGTGGCTTCGGTAGATATCTCCGGAGGAGAGGAGACTGAGGTAAGGATAGAGCTCGACCCGGAAAAACTCTCTGGCTACGGGCTGTCGATTGGCGACATCAGAAATGCTCTGCGATCCGAGAACCTGAACCTGCCGGGTGGAAATGTAAACAACGGGGACAAAGAGCTGCTTGTAAGGACTACAGCCGAATTCAAGAGTGTTGATGAAATAGCTGAGCTGCCCATATCGCTGCGCGGAGACGGCGTTGTAAGGCTTTCAGACATAGCATCGGTCAAGCTCGGCTACAAGGAGCAGACAAGCCTTTCAAGGCTTAACGGGAAAAACAGCATAGGGATATCAATAACAAAGCAGTCAGTTGCAAATACTGTAAATGTTGCAAAGAATGTTCTTGAGGAGCTTTCGCGAGTAACGGAAGATCATCCGGAGATAGAATTTGTTGTCGGCTCGGACCAGTCGGAGTTCATAAACAAGTCAATTGACAACGTGACATCAAATGCTGTGGCCGGTGGGCTGCTGGCTGTCGTAGTGCTATTTTTGTTCCTCAGGAACATCAGGTCAACTTTTATAGTCGGAATAGCTATACCGATATCAATAATTTCAACCTTTGCACTGATGTATTTTACGGGACTTACAATAAATCTGATATCACTTGGCGGATTGGCGCTAGGCATAGGAATGCTGGTGGACAACTCAATAGTTGTACTTGAAAACGTCTACAGGTTCAGGGAACAGGGCTACAGCAAGGGGGAGGCGGCAGTAGCGGGAGCCAGGGAGGTTGGTATGGCAATAACCGCATCTACAATGACTACCATAGCCGTATTCCTTCCAATAGTGTTCGTACAGGGTTTCACAGCTATAATATTCAAGCAGCTCTCTTTCACTGTAGTATTCTCGCTGCTGGCATCGCTTGTAGTGGCGCTTACAGTGGTGCCCATGATGGCATCGCAGGTACTCGAGGTGGGCGAGGTCAAGCAGAGAAGGCACAAGGGGGTTTGCATAGGGAAATTTCTCGACATGTTCTCTAGGCTTATTGACTCTATTGACAGCAAGTACAGCAAGCTGCTTCATTTTGTGCTTTCTCACAGAAAGACTACTGTAATTGCTGCACTTGGAGTGTTTGTGGCATCTGTGATATCCGTCGCGTTTGTAGGCGGAGAGTTCTTTCCCAAGGAGGACCAGGGCCAGTTTACCGTCACAATAGAGACGCCTTTTGGCACAAGCCTTGAGGACTCGGACGCATATGTGCAAAGGATTGAGGAGATAGTCGAGGGAATACCGGAAAGGGAGAAGGTATTCTCAAACGTTGGCTCTACAGAGGGTTTCAGCCTCACAGCATCCAACTCTTCAACGGTAAACGTAATGCTTGTAAATCAAAAGGACAGGAAGAGGTCGACAGAGGAAATTGTTGAGGATGTAAGGGAAAAGGCGCAGGGCATAGCCGGAGCCAAGATTACTGTAACTGAGGCTTCCAGCATGGGAATGGGACCAACAGGCTCGGCGATAGAAATAGAAATAAGGGGTGACGACATAGACACCCTGAAGGCAATAGGGGCGGATATTGAAGAGATAGTCAAAAAAGTTCCGGGTACGGCCGAGGTTTCAAGCAGCACCAAGGAGGGAGACCCTGAGGTCAGGGTTTCGATCGATCGAAACCGTGCATCACATTACGGGATAACCGCAAGCGAGGCGGCAAGCGCGCTCGAGGCATCTGTGGAAGGCGTCAAGGCCACGACCCTCAAAACAGGCAGCGATGAGATTGACGTCAACGTGTCCATGAACGACAGGGTGAAAGACTCTGTTGAAAACATGAAGCAGATACTCATAAGCTCGAATTCAGGCACTTCGGTGGCGCTTGGCCAGATTGCGGACATAGACTACGGCAATTCGCCAACCCAGATAACAAGGATCAACCAGACCAGGACTGTCAGCGTGGGCTCGCAGCTTAGCGGAAGGGATCTTAAGTCGGTGACTGACGAGATAGAATCAAAACTGAGCGGCTACCAGCTGCCAGCCGGGTACAGCTACGAGTTCAAGGGGCAGCAGCAGGATATGATGGAGGCCTTTTCGAGCCTTTTCCTTGCCCTGTTGCTCTCTATAGTCATTGTCTACATGATACTGGCATCGCAGTTTGAATCGCTGATTCACCCGCTTACAGTAATGCTTTCGGTGCCGTTTGCGCTCTCGGGAGGATTCCTGGCGCTGTTCCTGACTGGAAGGGCGCTTTCGGTTCCGGCTTTCATAGGCGTAATCATGCTCTCGGGAATAGTCGTAAACAACGCCATAGTACTTGTGGACTATATAAACCAGCTAAGAAGCAGGGGGATGGACAGGCAGGATGCCGTTGTCAAGGCAGGCTTTACAAGATTCAGGCCGATACTGATGACCACTATGACTACTCTGCTTGGACTGCTGCCGCTTGCCCTGGGAATAGGCGAGGGAGCCGCTACTCAGGCGCCTATGGCGACAGTAGTAATTGGCGGCCTTGCGCTTTCGACACTGCTGACGCTTGCGTTCATTCCGGTGGTATATACAATATTCGATGACTGGACAGTAAAAATTAGAAGCTTTGCAGAAAAAGTGGGTATAATAAGAGACAGAAAAGGGGTGTAGGATATTATGATATTGTCAAAACGAATGAAACGAAGCGTAATAGCTCTTGTGGCAGGATTTCTCGTGCTGGCTTCGAGCATAATGACATATGCGCAGGAGACGCCTGCTGCAGAAGTAGCTGCCACTGAAGCAACTGAAGCAACTGAAGCTACTACAGAAGTAGCTAAGCCTGTGCAGCTTTCGCTTGAAAAAGCCATAGAAGATGCGCTTAAGAATTCGAGCGCAGTAGAAATTGCTGATCTCGAGCTTGAGACAAAAACTGTTGAGCTTTCGCAGGCAAAAAGAAGCGAGTCGAGGTATTCAGACCGTGACTCTGCTACATACATGTATCTAAGCGGAACGGTAGAAGGCTTCCAGCTCGACAAGAAGGTCAGCTCGACAGCGGCGACCTACGCGCTTGAAGAAGAGAAGATAAAGAGGGAAAAGAGCATAGAGGACATAAAATACAATGCTACAAGGGCTTACTACGGGGTTATGAGCGCAAAGGGCGCGCTGGACGCTGCTACTGACAATCTCGACAACACAAAGAGGAGCCTTGAAATAGTAAGCAAGAAGTACGAGCTTGGCGTGGTTTCAAAGTCGGACCTTATAATAGCCCAGCTTTCGCTCGATGAGGCAGTTTCAACCATGGAAAATGCCCAAAACGCCTATCAGAACGCTGTTATGGGACTTAACCTTGTTATGAGCTATCCTCTCCAGACTGAGCTTGTCCTTACAAGCCCATACAGCATGGCCACGTTCTCGGCCAACGTCGAGGAGGACATAAAGGCCGCATTCGAAAAAAGGCTGGACGTCAAGAGCGCGCAGCATGGGGCGCAGCTGGCCCAGCTTGACTTTGAAGCTAACAAGATAGTCTATACTCCAAACACCTATGTGTACAGGGTGAAGGAACTTGCCCTCAAGAAAGCCCAAAAGGCGCTTGATAGCATGAAGCTCTCGGTGGAGTTTGGCATAAGGGGCAAATACAACGACATTAGCACTAACCTTAGAAACATAGACCTCAAGAAGGCCAAGCTTGAAAAGGCCAAGGAACAGCTCCGACTTACCGAGCTTTCTTATGATGCCGGATACAAGACTATACTCGATGTCAGACAGGCAAGAAACATACTATATTATGCCCAGATTGACTATGATGGAGAGATAGCAGCATACAGCCTTTCGGTGCTTGACTACAACAAGGCGGTAAGCATAGGTGACTAGCGGCTGAATTGATTTTGTTTTGGCAATAGAGTATAATCAAAGCAAGTCAACTATGCAAGAAGTCGCTGCGCAAGCTTTTTCAAAAGCAGGGCCGCGACAGTCAAAAGTGACAGAACAGCAAATTATTATTTTGCGGGAGGTCAGTTATGAGAGATTGGATGAAAAGAGCGGTGGCCATAGCAATAGCCGTGATATTTGTGTTAAGTACTATAATGGTTTCGTTCGGAGCCGAAATGAGCGACGTTTCAAGCCACTGGTCGAAGGCATACGTTAATGAGATGGTAAACAAGGGAATAATCACAGGCTATACTGACGGCACATTCAAGCCTGAAGCGCCTGTAAGCAGGCTCGAGGCAATAGTTATGATATCAAGGCTTTACTCATCTGCCGAGATTGACAGCGTTTATGCAAGCTCAAAAGCATTGTACGAGGCGGATTTCAAAAAATATGCAATACCTGCATGGGCGCAAAAATCACTCGTATTTACGATGCAAAAAGGCCTGGTTCCAAGCAGCATACTTACGAATGTGATGAGCGGAGACAAGCAGCTTGAGGCAAAACGCTACGAGATTCCAGTATACCTTGGCAGGGCGCTTGGCTTTAGCGACGACAGCAAGGTTTATGTTCTGGATTTCGAGGACGCAGACAAGATACCAAAGAGCGCGCTTCCATACATAGGCTATATGGCGGACAAGAAGATTGTAAGCGGCCAGACAAACTATCCAAGCACGAGCGTTCTATTCAACTCTTACGGTATAGTAAAAAGAGGCGAGATGGCAAAAATGCTAAAGCTCACCGCAGACATAATGGGAACACCGAGCCAGCCTGTTGTAGCGCCAACAGACGAGGCCGTCATATCAATCAAGGGCACTGTGTACTCGGTGTCTCAAAGCAACGGCAGCATAACGCTAATAGTTGAAAATTCAGCTGGCACAAAGCTTACTTTCAAGAATACATCAAGCGCGGTAGCCGTAACCAAGGTTTCGAGCGCAGTCAGCATTTCCGACATAGCAAGCGGAATGGAAGTAGAGCTTGAGGTTTCGGGAGACAAGCTGTATTCGGTGGAAATAAAGGAAAGCAGCACAAGCAGCTCAAACCTGGAGGGTTACTTCCAAAAAACATACTTCAAGCTTGAAAGCGACGGCTCGAACAGGGCTTATGTAGTAATAGAGGTCGACGGCAGTGACAAGGAATATCCCGTAGGCACTAATATAAAGGTTACTCTCGACGGCAAGGCGTCAAATGTGTACAGCCTCAGCGCGGACGACAAGGTATCCTTCGAGGTTGCAAGCGGAGCGGTGACTGAAGTCGAGGCATTCTCCAAGAGCGGAAGCGCATCAGGATATGTCAAAAAGATAGATTCAAACGGCAAGTACATGATAATCACAGACAAGAAGGACGATGATGTGGACTACAGATTTAACATCGACTCCAAGGCCGATGTTGAAAGAAACGGCGAAGATGCCGAGCTTTCAGACGTCAGAGTGGGGGATGATGTAACACTTTCGCTCAAGTATGCTGTGATAACGGCCATAGATGCCGAGAGTGTTACGAGTAAGGTTACGGGCGTGCTCAAGGAAATAGTTATCTCCGGAGAGCCAAAGGTGACCATACAGGACGAGGACAAGAAGCTAGTGACATACCAGCTTTCACCTGAGTTTGAGGTGGAGATCGACGGCAAGAGCGCAGGACTTTACGATCTTAGGCTCAACTACGAGCTTGTGCTAAGGCTTGAGACAGACATAGTAAAGACTATAGAGGCTGACGATCAGGTTGTAATATCAACCATAACAGGCGAAATAGAGAGCATAAGCACAAGTGACGATACAATAAAGCTGACAGACAGCTCTACAAAGAAAACCGTATATGTAAGATACACATCTAATACGACACTGGAAGATTATGACGGAGACACTCTCAGAGAGAGCGGCTTCAGCAGGGGCGACATAATATCAGTAATAGGTACGGACAACGTTGGCTCCTTCAGCGCCGACAGGATAATAAAGATTAAATAAATGAAATGAGATGAAGACAAAAAGACAGAGGGACGGTTCTCTTGGCTCACGAGCCAAGAGAACCGTCCCTCTGTCTTTTTGCATGTGAATTTAGTTAACATATTTACAAATATGCCATCCGGGAATATAATTAACATGTAAACAATTTGGCGGGAGGTATGAAATATGAAAATGAAGAAGGTGTTTGCGCTGCTGCTTGCAATGGCTATGATATTTCCGATGAGCGGCTGCTCGGGCGCGAATGTTAAAAAGGACAGTGAGCTACATGGCACTATAGAGGCTGTGGAGGTCGACATAAACTCCAAGATACCAGGCAGGGTAGCTGAGCTGCTCGTGGAGGAAGGAGACGAGGTTAAAAAGGGAGACGTCATTGCGATAATAGATTCCGACGAGCTTGTAGCCAAGAAAAACCAGATGCAGGCTCAGGCTGATGCTGCGCTGAGCCAGTACAACGCTGCGCTGAGCCAGGTGGACGCGGCGAACGCCCAAGTCGAAAAGGCGCAAAACGGAGCCAGGAGGCAGGAAGTCGCAAAGGCGCAGGCGGCTGTGGACTTCGTGCAGCAGACCTATGAAAGGGTAGAGAGGCTCTATGAAAAAGGCGCGGTCTCCAGGCAAAAAAGGGACGAGGTCAAGCTGCAGCTCGATGTGGCCAGGCAGGATCTTGACATGGCGCTCGAGGGGGCCCGCTCGGAGGACATAAGCGGAGCGCAGGCCATGGCGGCATCGGCAATGAATATGGCATCGGCTGCAAAGGCAAAATATGACCAGGCGCAGGCAGGCTTGGACGAAGTTATGGCCTACATCGACGATACTACAATCGAATCTCCGATAGACGGCACGGTGACTACTGTCGCTGTAAACGCAGGTGAACTCGTGTCAACGGGAATGAGCATTGCTGTTGTAAGCGACACAAGTGACATGTGGCTTGTAGTCGACGTAGAAGAGACAAAGGTTGAAAAGGTTAAAGAAGGCGACTATGCGCAGGTGCAGGTGCTGGCATTATCGGGCAAACAGCTTGAGGCCAAGGTCGTCAGCATAAACAAGAATCCTGATTTTGCAGTCAAGAAGGGCACCGACGAATCCGGCAACTACGACATCATCTCATACGGAGTCAAGCTAAAGCTCGAGGGAGCGGCTGAGGGCATAAGGCCGGGGATGAGCGCCAAAATAAAATTCAAGGAATAGGCGGTGCGCAAGTGTGGAATGGCTGAAAAGAAGGTATATGGACTTTGTGATGGTCCTGCTGATACCAGTTATAGTCACAGCGGCGCTGTGCGTCATGTTCCAGGACAGGACGATAAAGGAGATTCCAACCGCCGTATATCTGGGTGACAACAGTTCTCTTTCAAGAAAGATAGTGGGGCATTTTGACGATTCCGAGACGTTCGACATCAGATATTATACTTCGAGTCCCTACGAGATTGAGGAGCTCATTGAAAAAGGTGATGTCAATTTCGGGCTTGTGATTCCGGATAATTTCGAGCGTGACATAAAAAGCCAAAAGCAGACTAGGGTGCTGACTGTCATAGACGCCAGCAGGCTTGCAATAGCATCGGCGGCTAAGATAAAGTCCTTCGAGATACTTATGAGCGTGAAGGCAGGGGCGCTAGTGCAGCTTCTGCAGGCAAAGCTTTCGCTCAATTCTCAGCAGGCGCTTCATACGGCACTTGCAGTGGACATAAAAAGCAGGCTGCTCTACAATGAGTTGAGGGACTACAAGTCGTTTCTCATGCCGGGGATTATGGCCGGCATACTCCAGTCAGGCCTTGCAATGGCTGCAGCCGCGAGCCGAAGAAGGGAAATGGAGGGTCCAAGAGAGGTGCTCTTTCGGATAGGCTATTATTGGGCGCTTGGTTTTTCGTCTCTTGTTATAAACATAGCGATGCTGGTAATTGTATTCGGAGTGCCGCTGCGCGGAAGCGCAGGTGCTGCAATTGCCTTGTCGGCTGCATTTGCTCTGTGCGTGTCGGCTATGGGGATTGCAATATCGTGCGTTGTAAAAAACAGCCTGACGTGCGCTCAGGCTGCGGCTGTGCTGTTTCTTCCCAACACGATGCTTTCGGGATACACTTGGCCGCTTGGAGCCATGCCGCAGGCATATGAGACTGCAGGCAGGTTCATACCGTATACAAGGTACGCCGAGAGCCTGAGGGACATAATGATAAAAGGCGCGTCGCAGAGCCTGAACTTAGATATTGTATATATACTGTTGGCTGCATGCGCGGCGCTGGCAGCAGCCCTTCTTTTTGCAATTAAAAAGCCGCAGGGCTTATCGGGCAAGCTTGAAATTGACACGACAAAGCGAAGCATAGCAATACTTACGGCTGGGCCTATATTCTTCACGCTGCTGTTTGGCGGAATATATCTAAATGACTACTACAATTCCATACCTTTTGCAGTGAGCGACAATGACAATTCCCAACTATCAAGGATGGTAGTATCGCAGTTCGAAAGGAGTGAGAAATACGAGCTTGTCGGTTATGCGGATTCGCCGGCAGAGCTAAAGACAATGCTGGATGCGAAAAAGGCCCATATAGGGCTGTATATACCGGCGGGTTTTGAAAAGGATGTCAAAGCGCTCAAATCGCCAACTGCCGCTGTTATAGTTGACGGCTCGAATATAGCCGTGGCTAACAACGCTCAGGCCAAGGCGAGCGAGATATTATCGACCATAAGCGCAGCTGGGAGCATAAAGGCCATGGAGGCTAAGGGATTCATGCCTGAAACAGCACTGAACCTGGCAAAGGTCATAAACATAGAATCAAGGAATCTGTACGATCCCAAGCTGACATACAAGATGTACATGATGCCGGGTTTCATAATAATACTGGTGCAGCAGCTTTTCATGTCGGCGCTGACTCCAAAGCTCCTGGATCGGAGCAGGATTTCATTCAATGCCGCAGGCTTCTCTCTGCTTGGAGCCCTTGTATACTCGCTGTGCATGCTCGTTGGCAGGCATGCGCTGGGAATGGATTTTACGGGCAGCATAGCCGTTGCGTCTTTTTACGTGTTTTTGATGCTAATTGCGCTCAGCGGAGTCGCAGCGATAATAGCGTTCTCACTTGGGGACGCCCTGAGGGCCACGCAGCTTTGCATGATGCTTTCAATGCCGACTTTTCTGACGGCAGGATACGTGTGGCCGCTTGAGCAGTTCAATCCTGCGCTAAGAGCCATCGTCGGAGCTGTATGGCCGGCAATGTATGCGGTGTCGCCTATAAGGGACGTGCTTGTGAAAAATGTGCCGCTTGGCCAGTTCAAAGGGGAACTCTTGTCGCTTCTGGCATTCGGGATCGCGTGGGGCGCGGCGGGCTATTACGTGTCAAAAAGGACGGGTCATATAAAAAAAAGATCAGCCGGCGGGGCCGGCAGTGACGGAGGTGCAGCGTGAATAAAAAGGAGCTTTCAGATTTTCTAGAGGCTTACGATTTCATAGAGGACATGTCAGGCAAGACAATAGTCAACCTGATAAAGACTACTGCCATAATGAGGGCTGTGTACGACGAGCTTTTCCAGAAGCACTCGATTTCAGAGCCGAAATTCCTGGTGCTGCTGCTTCTCTCGCAGGAGCCTGAAGGCATGCCATTCAGCGAGATTGGAAGGAAGCTGCTCGTATCAAGGGCCAACATGACGGGTCTCATAGAGCGCATGATGAAGGAAGGCCTTGTGGAAAAAATCCTGAATCCATCAGACAAGAGGTCGACGAAGGCCCTGCTAACGCAGAAGGGGCGCAAGCTATTTGAAGGCGTAAAGGATGACCACATAGAGTTCAGCAGGAGGATGACTGCGGGTATAGGCGATGATGAGAAGGAACTGCTGAGCAAACTCCTTAAGAAGTTGCAAAATGACATAGTCGATTCGTTCGAATAGATGCGGAGGTGTTTTGTTTGAATTTAAAAAGAAAAATATGCGGCCTTATGATGGCTGCGATCATGATGGCTTCAAACTGTGGCGCTGGGGTTTATGCAAGTGGGCAGGAGGCAGACGGAGCCGCCGGGAAGGAGAAGGTTCTAAGCATAGACGTTGAGCAGGCTATAGAACTGGCAATGCAAAACAACATGGACCTAAAATCGTTAGATGTAGATGTAAGGTCAGCTGCGCTTTCAAGGGAAATGGCGGAAAGGGCTGAGAAAAAGCTCAGCGACGGGAAAAACAGGCTCAGCGATGCATCTGAAAGCATCGGGGCCCTTGAACAGCTTGCAGGAAAGCTGCCTGAAGGTGTAAAGCTCGGGGACATTGCGGGCAGCAATGCTGCAGTGGCCGGCCTTTTAGAGGAACATCCGGAGTTTTCCGGGCTCGACAAGGCGGGACTTGAAAAAAATGTCATAAATCCAGCCAGAGATGCGATTGAATCAGGAGACGTTAAACTGGAGCTCGGCATAGCGGATGTCAATGAGTCTATAAAGGACAAGCTCGACATCACGGCGTCCAGATATCTTTCCATGAGCTCATCTACAAAGCTCCTTACCACAATGGCGCAGCTCCAGGAAAGCGTAACGGGATCGGGCTACAAGATAGCAGGGAAAAGCGTTGCGCTGCTAACGAGAAAGAGGTATTACGATGTGCTTAAGGCCAGCAGGATTGAGGAGATAAAACGACTGGCGCTCGAGAGGGCCAAGAGGCAATATGAG
This sequence comes from Peptoclostridium acidaminophilum DSM 3953, assembly GCF_000597865.1. Taxonomy (GTDB): domain Bacteria; phylum Bacillota; class Clostridia; order Peptostreptococcales; family Peptostreptococcaceae; genus Peptoclostridium_A; species Peptoclostridium_A acidaminophilum. The sequence goes on from NZ_CP007452.1 coordinate 330,341, forward strand.
ATGGCCAGGGCATCATATGAGGAGGGGATGAAGGCAAAGGATGACATGCTGCTCTCGAGGGTGCAGCTCAATCTCTTAAGCGCAGCGTATACGAAATCGCAAATGGACAGGAAAAATGCCGAAATCGAGCTTAAGAGAGTCATGAATATTGACATGGCAACAAGCCTCAGGCTCATAGAGGACTTTTCGACAGACCCGCTGCAGGCTGACCTGAATGCCGGGCTTGCCCAGGGGCTTGAAAAGAGGATAGAGATGCAAAAGCTAATGGCGCAGTACGTGGTGGACAAGCTTAATTTTGAGCTGACAAGGGGGCCCTACCCTGAAAACACCTACCAGTACAAGGAAGCGAAAGTAAAGCTCGAAAAGGCCCAGGCCGAGCTTGAAAAGGGCCAGGTGGATACGAGCGCTCAGATAAGGCAGTCGTATGAGAGCCTTGTATGTGCAGCCCAGATGCTCGAGTACACCGGCGGCATAGTCGAGGATGCCAGAGAGTCTCTGGCGATAGCGCAGCTAAGATACGAGGAGGGGTACTCGTTTGAAACCTCGGGCATAAAATCATCGGGGCTTTCGGATTTTGCGGGTACAATAGTAGAGGTTATAGCAGCCCAGGAGAGGCTCGCGGACGTTGAGGAAAAGACCGTAGATATAATATACAGCTATAACCTTGCAAAGGACAAGTACCTAAACGATATAGGGACATATTAGGCTTATGATAAATAAAAAAACCGCCATTTGGCGGTTTTTTTGGCATTGAAGAAGAATTTGGGTATATAATTATAGATATAACAAAAACATATATATATTGCTGGGGGGATAAGAAATGATATTTTTCATCGATACTGCGAATGTAGACGAGATAAGGGAAGTCAACTCTTGGGGGGTTCTTGACGGGGTGACGACAAATCCGACGCTTGTGGCAAAAGAAGGCAGGGATTTCCAGGAGGTAATCAAGGAAATAACCTCGATAGTGGACGGGCCTGTATCGGCAGAGGTGATATCGCTAAAGGCCGAAGGGATGATAGAGGAGGCCAGAGAGCTTTCAAAGATACACAGCAACGTAGTTATCAAGGTGCCTATGACAGATGAGGGACTAAAGGCTGTAAAGGTGCTTTCGAAAGAGGGCATAAAGATAAATGTGACACTTGTGTTTTCGGCAAACCAGGCGCTGCTTGCGGCGAAGGCGGGAGCTTCGTATGTAAGCCCATTTGTGGGAAGACTTGACGATGTGGGCAACAGGGGCATGGACGTAATAGAGGACATAGTGAGGATATTCGACACATACGGCATAGATACGCAGGTCATAGCGGCAAGCATAAGACATCCGCAGCACGTTACTGAGGCGGCTCTTGCGGGCTCACATATTGCAACAGTGCCATACGGCGTATTCAAGAACATGCTGAAGCATCCGCTTACTGACACGGGAATAGAAAGATTCCTGGCAGACTGGGAAAAAGCTACGCAGAAATAATTATTTTCATAAAATATGATGCCTGCAAAAGAAATTGTATATCCCAATATATAATATCTGCTATAATATTGTAGTGCGTTTTGAAACTAGTGGAGAATAATTAGCCATTTGCATGAATGCTTGACAATAGATGAGTATCGGGAGTGATGAGCTTGGATAGAAACCTTGGAATAAACCTTGTAAGAGTTACCGAAGCGGCAGCGCTTGGAGCTGCAAAACACTTTGGAAAGGGAGACAAGAATCTGGCCGATCAGGCTGCTGTCGACAGGATGAGAACTATGTTCGACAGCATAGACATAAGCGGTGTAGTTGTAATAGGAGAAGGTGAGCTTGACGAGGCTCCTATGCTATATATCGGCGAAGAGATAGGCATGAGGAGAGATGGCAGCCTTGAGGTGGACATAGCTGTAGATCCTGTTGACGGCACAAGCTGCGTTGCAAAAGGGCTTCCGGGTTCGATTTCTGTTGTGGCAATGGGACCAAGAGGGACTCTGCTCAACGCTCCTGACATGTATATGGATAAGATTGCGGTGGGTCCAAAGGGCAGGGGTCTTGTGCAGCTTGATCTTCCTGTAAAGGAGAATGTCAAGAGGCTGGCTCAGGTTTTGGGCAAATCAATAGAGGACATAACAGTCACAACGATAGACAGGGAAAGAAGCCTGGGAGTTATAACGGAATGCAGAAGCATGGGCTGCAGGGTGAGGCTTTTCGATTCGGGAGACATAGAGGCTGCAATAGCCACTTGTTTTGAGGATACAGGCATAGATCTTATGATGTGTATAGGAGGCGCTCCTGAAGGAGTTATATCCGCGGCTGCGATAAAGTGTCTCGGAGGGGATTTCCAGGGAAGGCTTATGCCGTACACTGAAGAAGAGAGTGCAAGATGCTACACAATGGGGCTTGATGTTGAAAAGCTGCTTACAATAGATGATCTTGCATCTGGAAACGAGGTTTATTTTGCAGCTACCGGAATATCTGACGGCAGCCTGCTTAAGGGCGTGAAATTCTACGGAGAAAGTGCGAGGACGCAGTCTGTAGTTATGAGAAGCGCTACCGGCACAATAAGATTTATAGATGCCGTGCACAGGCTTGAGAAGAAGCCTGGATACGCAAAGTAAACAGCATAATATTTCAAATGGATATTAAATCAGCCGGACATGCCCTGAACTTAGGGCGTATCCGGCTTGAAAAAAGCTTGGAGCCGGCAATGATTTGCTTCAGCGTTTATGCAATTATTTGAACAAAGTTTAGACTTCCTGTGAAGCGCAATTCAAGTATCAACTCTTAATACATTCTCTTCTGTTTTAATTCTTGTATTATGATCTTGCATATACCCAAATCGCTCTATTTGCATGAAGACTTAAAAACAAATAAATATTGATTACATAAGATATGGATGACATATAAGCTGGTATATTTTGCTGTGGATTCATATAATTATTTTATTTATATATTTTTATATATTTTTTTGATTTATAGATTTTGGAGGTGCAGTTTTGGACAGAGATGAACTTGTAAGCAAGAAGCTTTCCGACCTTAAGGAAATCGCAAAAAAACTTGGCATAAAGTCGGTGGCAAAATATAAAAAAGAAGAAATCGTAGATATGATACTTGCAGCCGAGGAAATAAACGACGAGGCAGAGGTGCTCATACAGGAAGTGGGCGCAGAGGCTACAGACGTAGAGGACGGAGTGCTTGACGAAATTGAAGGCTATGTGCTTGAAGTTAAAGAGGAGACCATAGAGCCTGTAGTTGAAGTCTCCGAAAAACCCATAGTTGAAGCTCGCGTCGAGGAAGTTGTAAACGTTGTGGAAGATATTGCTCAAGGCGTGCTAGAGATATTGCCGGACGGCTATGGCTTCCTGAGAGGCTCGAATTACCTTTCAACAACACATGATGTCTACATATCGCCATCACAGATAAGAAGATTCAACATGAAGACGGGAGACAGAATTACGGGCATAACAAGGCCTCCAAAGAGCGGTGAAAAATTCAGGGCGTTGCTTTATGTGAAAAAAATAAACGACGAGAATCCGGAAACAGCAGTTAGAAGGCCTTCATTTGACAAGCTGACGCCCATATATCCTCAAAGCAGGATAACGCTTGAGAACAAGTCATCACAGCTGGCAACAAGGCTAATAGACCTCATAGCCCCTCTGGGCAAAGGGCAAAGGGGCCTTATAGTGGCTCCGCCAAAGGCAGGCAAGACTACTCTTCTTAAAAGTGTCGCAAACAGCCTTGCAAGCAACTATCCCGAAATACATCTGATAGTGCTGCTTGTGGACGAGAGACCTGAAGAGGTAACTGACATGCAAGAGTCTATAGACGGTGAGGTTATATACTCTACATTTGACGAATTGCCGTCGCATCATATAAAGGTGGCGGAGATGGTGCTGAGCAGGGCGAAAAGACTTGTTGAGCACGGCAAGGATGTCGTCATACTTCTAGACAGCATAACAAGGCTTGCAAGGGCCTACAACCTTACAATACCTCCTACGGGAAGGACGCTTTCCGGAGGACTTGATCCGGGGGCTCTGCACGGACCAAAGCGTTTCTTTGGAGCAGCCAGAAACCTAAGGGAGGGAGGCTCTCTTACGATACTTGCAACAGCGCTTGTTGAGACGGGCTCGAGAATGGACGATGTTATATTCGAGGAGTTCAAGGGCACGGGAAACATGGAGATACACCTCGACAGAAAGCTGGCAGAAAAGAGGATATTCCCTGCCATAGACATATACAAGTCAGGCACAAGGCGAGAGGAGCTTTTGCTTTCGCAGGAGGAGCTGGGCGCCGTCTGGAAAATCAGAAGGGCCATGAGCAACGGAGCATCCCATGATGTCACTGAAAAGGTGGTCAATGCTCTTGTAAAGACAAGGGATAACAAGGAATTCGTGAATCAGATAAACAAGACGGTATAAAAGGCAAAAAATACTTGATGTTGAGAACTTATTGTGCTAGAATAAAGAAGTTGAATATCGACCATATATTTTCCTAGAAGGAAATAACATAGGAAAGAGAAATTTTAAGGAAGAGGTGATACTGATGAAAAAAGATATACATCCAGATTTCAAAGTTGTAAAGGTTCACTGTGCTTGTGGAAACACTTTCGAGGCAGGTTCTACAAACGATGAAATAAAAGTGGAAATGTGTTCTGAATGCCATCCTTTCTATACAGGAAAGAGCAAGGCTATAGAAAAAGGCGGAAGAGTCGAGAGATTCAATAAGAAATTCAACCTATAAGAAAAACATTCGAAGAGAGCTTGTAAAGCTCTCTTTTTATTTTTTGAAGATTTCCCAATTGTCGATAATTTGAAAAAATTCGAATTCTTTTTACTATTACGACTAAAACGTAAGCGGTTCAACTCGAAAAAAAAGTGTGCTATAATGAACCGACAATTTAATTTGTTTGAAAAATCACAATAGTATTCAAATTGAGCTCTAGAGTGCACTCATCAAGAAACAAGGTTTACCAGGTGGAAATGTATTTAATATTACATAGGACTTACGATCTTCAAGCAAACGTTTCCACAAAGTCATCATTACAATGTTCATATCAGACATCAGGAGGTATTATCAATGAAGAAGAACCAGACAAAAGACTTTTTTGTGCTAGGCCTTGCCCTGTTTGCAATGTTTTTCGGCGCGGGCAACCTAATATTCCCACCGGCTCTTGGTCTTGCATCGGGAGACAAGTGGCTGGCGTGTGCCATAGGATTTTTCCTTACTGGCATAGGAATGCCTATACTTGGAGTGCTTGCCGTTTCCAAGGCGGGTGGAACAATAGACGACCTTGCAAGCAAGGTTAATCCGACTTTCAGCAAGATTCTTGGAACAATAATAATACTTGCAATAGGTCCGCTGCTTGCGATACCAAGAACGGGCGCTACAGTTTATGAAATGGGAATAAAGCCCCTTTTTCCGGGATTCAGCCCTATACTAGTATCAATAATCTACTTTTCGATAACGCTTTTCTTTGTAATAAAGCCATCTGGAATCATAGACAGCATAGGAAAAATACTTACGCCTGCACTTTTGGTTATAATACTTTCCATAATAGTGAAAGGCATAGCAGATCCAATGGGTGCCCCGGCGAATACGGGAGTAGCAAATTCGTTCTCGAAGGGCTTCACTGAAGGGTACCAGACGATGGACGCTCTTGCTTCAATTGTATTTGGCGGGATAATGATGCTGTCACTTGCGCAAAAGGGATATGAAGACAAGAAGGAGCAGGTGGCAGTTGCGATGAAGGCCGGCGTAGTTGCGGGCATAGGCCTTGCGGTTGTGTACGGCGGACTTCTCTATCTTGGAGCCACTGCAAGCTCAAGCCTTCCTCAGGACATGGCGAGAACAGACCTTATAGTTGCAATAACGCAAAATGTGTTTGGCAGCATAGGCACAATTGGAATAGCTCTTGCAGTTTCACTTGCATGCCTTACAACTTCCATAGGTCTTACTGCTACAGTAGGAAACTATTTTGAGGAGCTGACAAGCGGCAAGTTTTCATATAAGATGATAGTAATAGCAACTGTAGTGTTCAGTGCCGTGTTTGCTAACGTGGGAGTCGAAAACATAGTCAAGTTCGCGGTTCCGCTGCTTGTTACTGTATATCCGGTTGCAATAGTGCTTATACTCATGAGCCTTTTCGACAACATGATAAAAAACAAAGCGGCATACACGGGAGCAGTATACGGAGCTCTTGTAGTAAGCCTTATAGACGGAGTGTCTGCAATGGGTGTCAACACTGAATTTATATCAAGCTTCATAAAGATGCTTCCTCTTTCAGGAGCGGGCTTTGCATGGGCGCTGCCTGCATTAATAGGAGCTGTAATAACATCAATGGTTATGAAAAGCAAGGAAGAGGGCAGCGCGCTTTAATTCCGCAAACATGACACATAATGAGTGCACATTGTCTTTCTTTATATGAAAGAAAGGATTAGCTTATGAAATTCTACATGGATGAAGCTCTGGGTCCCAGATTTGTCGTATTCCACTATATTATCAAATGGTATATAGATACTTTCGGGCTGCTTTCATACATGTGCGCAGTCGTAGGAAGCATCACCGCTCTTTTTGCATATGCGATATATGTAAATATGCAAAAAGGGGAAAAGGACAGGGCTATGCTGATACTCATGCTGGCTGTCATAGTGTCCGGAGGGCTGGTAGGCTTGGGTATAGACATGTCAAATGGTTATATGCCCATCAAGTGACGACAAAAATACAGCTGAAATAGAAATTCAAATCAAAAAACTCCCACATCGTGTGGAGTTTTTTGATTTTTGGCGCATTTTTCATATCCGATTTGATATAATATATGTAGTGATTTGTAAGATATAAGACTTTTGAATAATGAGGAAAGTGCTAGTGAGTTGAAAATCATAGGAGCTGAGTTGATGAAAAAATGTAATGTAGGCGGTCAGGCTGTTATAGAGGGCGTAATGATGAAGAATGAGGACAGGCTGGCTGTAGCAGTGAGAAAAGCCGACGGCGATATAGAGCTCCAGGAAAAGGTGCTTTCAAGCTGGATAAAGAGCAAGGGCATAGACAAACTGCCATTTGTGCGAGGAGCTTTTGTGCTCATTGAATCAATGGTGGAAGGTGTGAGGGCTCTTAATTTTTCAGCCGATTTTTTTGAAGACGGGGAAGAGGAAGAAAAGGGCGCTATAGACAGATTTTTTGACAAGGCGTTCGGGGATAAGGCTTCTGAAGTTGCCATATACATCTCGGTCGCCATATCCATACTGCTGACTGTACTATTGTTCATACTGCTTCCGACGTTCATAGGAGGCTTCATAAAGGGACTTACAGACAACGTGGTTGTCCTCAACTTTGTAGAAGGTATTGCCAGGGTGGGTCTGTTTGTTGCATACGTATATCTCATATCTTTCAACTCGGACATCAAAAGGGTTTATCAGTACCATGGAGCTGAGCATAAGACGATACATTGCTATGAAAACGGGCTCGAGCTGACTCCTGAAAATGCTGCAGGCTTTACAAGGATACACACAAGATGCGGAACGAATTTCATGTTTGTAGTGCTAATAATATCAATGCTTATGTTTTCGCTTTTCGGATGGCCAAATCCATTCCTGAGGGTGCTCTACAGGCTGCTGCTTCTGCCGGTGGTTGCGGGCATATCGTACGAGATAATAAGGCTTGCGGCCAAGAGCAATACCCCTTTACTAAAGCCGCTAATGTGGCCGGGGCTTATGCTGCAAAAGATAACTACAAGTGAGCCGGATAATTCACAGCTTGAAGTGGCAATAGCAGCGCTCAAGGCTGTAGTTGAAGAAAAAAAGACACCGAGCAAAGATGCTGCAGAGGGTGAAGCCTGTGAAGGTTAAGCAGCTGCTTGAAAACGCAGTAGCCATTATAGGAGAAATGTCCGAGACCGCGCTGCTTGATGCGCAGCTGATGCTCTCGAAGGCGCTTGGAAAGGACAGGCTTTACGTTATAACTCATATTGAAGCGGAGATCGCAGAGGCTGCCGAGTCGGAGTTTATGGAAATGGTCGGTGAGCGAAGCAAGGGAAGGCCGCTGCAGTATATAGTGGGAAGCCAGGAGTTCATGGGGCTTGATTTTTACGTTAGCGAAGGTGTCCTAATACCAAGGCCGGACACGGAAATACTAGTTGAAGAGGTTATAAGTGTATCGGGCGCTATTGAAAGGCCTGTGATAGCAGATATCGGCTGCGGCTCCGGGGCCATAAGCGTATCGCTGGCAAAGTATATAAAGGAAGTTTTTGTGTACAGTCTGGACATATCGCAAGCGGCCCTTGAGATATGTCGCATTAATGCTGAAAATAACGGAGTCGGTGAAAAAATCAGGTTCCTGGAGTCTGACATTTTTTCGGCGCTTGAAGGCTCGGCAATCAGGTTTGATATAATAGTCTCAAATCCTCCGTATATAAGGAAGCTAGATATCGATGGACTTCACGTTCAGGTAAAGGACTACGAACCGATGAAAGCGTTGGACGGCGGAACGGACGGGCTTGATTTTTACAGAAGGATTACGCTGCAGAGCGTTACATTTTTAAAGCCGGGAGGATATCTTGCATACGAGGTCGGGCACGACCAGGCGAGGGATGTCAAGGGCATAATGGAGGCATCGGGAGCTTTTGGCGAACTGCGTATAATAGGCGATCTTGCAGGCATAGAAAGAGTTGTAATAGGAAGAAAACTGTGATATAATACTTTTGCTGGAAAATGGTAAAAAATAGCATGAAGAATTATCCATATCGATCATAGAGCATTAGGAAGGTGGAAATAGATGTTTGACAAGTTGGAGTTTCTAGAAGATAAATATGAAGATATTACAAATAAAATATCGGACCCTGAGGTGATAAATGACCAGGCCCTATGGCAAAAGCTTATGAAGGAGCATGCCGAGGTGGAGCCGATAGTCATGAAATACAGGGATTATAAGGCTACTACTGCAGGGATAAAGGATTCAAAGGAGATAATACAGGAGTCCTCCGACGAGGAGCTAAGGGACCTTGCCAAGATGGAGCTTGACGAGCTTGAGGAAAAGATCGAGGAGATAAAGGCCGAGCTTAAGATACTGCTCTTGCCGAAAGACCCTAACGACGACAAGAACGTAATAGTCGAGGTAAGGGCCGGCGCAGGCGGCGACGAGGCTGCTCTTTTTGCAGGCAACCTCTTTAGGATGTACTCGATGTATGCTGAGAAGAGAAACTGGAAGTCTGAGATAATGTCGACAAACTCAACCGGTGTCGGCGGCTTCAAGGAAGTAATATTCATGATAAAGGGAAAAGGCGCGTATTCAAGGCTCAAGTATGAGTCGGGAGTTCATAGGGTTCAAAGGATACCGGACACTGAGTCCAACGGAAGGATACACACATCCACTGCAACAGTGGCTGTGCTGCCAGAGGTTGACGATGTGGAGGTTGAAGTAAATCAAAACGACCTGAAGATTGACGTATTCAGGTCGTCGGGTAACGGCGGACAGTCTGTAAACACTACGGACTCTGCGGTAAGGATGACCCACCTGCCTACAGGCATAGTAGTGTCCATGCAGGATGAAAAGTCACAGCTCAAGAATAAGGAAAAGGCCCTCAAGATACTTAAGGCCAAGCTTTATGAAATGGAGCTTGAAAAGCAAAACAAGGAAATAGCCCAGTCCAGAAAGAGCCAGGTAGGCACGGGAGACAGATCTGAGAGGATAAGGACTTACAACTACCCTCAGGGAAGGATAAGCGACCACAGGATAAACCTTACAATATACAGGCTCGACTCGTTCCTTGACGGAGACATAGACGAGATACTGGATGCACTTATAACAACAGACCAGGCTGAAAAGATGCAGATGGTGGAATAATAAGTACTCGGAGAGCTCGAAAGGGCTCTCTTTAGTTTTTAGTCATTTAAATATTCGAGGTGAAATGATGAAAAAAACGCTTATAAGCAAAATGGATCCGGACAACATAGACTGTAAGCTTTTGGAAAAATATGCCCGCATTATACGCGAGGGAGGCACTGTCATATTTCCAACCGAGACCGTGTACGGGCTTGGTGCCAACGCCCTCGATGAGCAGGCGGCCGAGAAGATATACAAGGCCAAGGGAAGGCCTTCGGACAATCCCCTCATAGTACACATATGCGAAACAGGCCAGCTTGGCATGCTTACAGACAGCGTAGGCGAGAAGGCAAGGCTTGTCATGGAAAGGTTCTGGCCAGGACCTGTGACTCTTATATTTTCAAAGAAGAAAACCGTGCCGTATGCAACTACGGGCGGACTAGATACTGTGGCTGTAAGGATGCCTGCGAATAACATAGCCCTGGAACTTATAAGAGAATCCGGCGTGCCTATAGCCGCGCCATCTGCCAACATATCAGGAAGGCCTTCGCCCACAAAGGGTGAACATGTGGCGGAGCAGATGGACGGCAGGGTTGACGGGATAATACTCGGAGGGGACTGCGCTGTCGGGGTGGAATCGACGGTGATTGATCTTAGAGGAGATGTTCCTGTGATTTTAAGACCCGGCGGCTTGTCGGCAGAAGAAATTGAGGCGGTTGTTGGCCGAGTGGATATGGACCCGGCCTTAAAGAGCGGCACAGGCGATGCCGCGCCGCTTGCTCCAGGCATGAAGTATACTCACTACTCGCCGGATGCCCAGGTATACGTTGTAAAAGGCAGCGGAGCCAGCGCGGCAAGGATTATAAACAAGCTTGTGAAGGAAAACGCAAAAAAAGGCACTATCTGCGGAGTGATATGCATGAGTCAGAACGCCGGGTATTATGACGCCCCGGTCAAGCTGGAGCTTGGCTACGACAGCGCCGATGCGGCCAGGAACATATTCAGCATTCTTATAGAAATGGACAAGCGCGGCGTTCAAGTTGTGTACTCCGAGAGCCTTGAGGAGAAAGGGCTTGGAGCCGCCGTTATGAACAGACTTGTCAAGTCGGCCGGCTACAGGTTCATAGAAATACAGGGGGAGCAGGCATGAAGATACTTTTTGTATGCACTGGAAACACATGCAGAAGCCCGATGGCTGAAGGCTTTCTCAATGCTATAGCGCAAAAGGGCGATCTTGACATCTGCGCAGCCTCGGCAGGTGTACTGACTCATGACGGGCTTTTTGCATCGGAAAATGCGGTGATTGCAATGAGGGAGTACGGAATAGACATATCCCCTCACAGGAGCGCTCTGATAAGAAAAGAAGCAGTGCTGGACGCGGATATAGTGCTGACAATGAGCAGCTCGCACAGGGACATGCTGCTTTTTAGTTTTGGAAGTGAGGGCAAGAGCATATTTACGCTTAAAGAATTCTTGGGAATTGGCGATGCTGACGTTATTGATCCCTATGGAGGGGATATAAATATATACAGGGCTACGGCTGCTGAAATAAAAAATCTCGTTGAGAGACTGCTTGATTTGCTCGCTCGGAGCGGGAAGTATGGCGATGAATTCAAAAAAATTTAGTTGGATGCAAAAAAAATATTAAACTGTCACCATAATGTAGTATAATATACAAGGTTTAATCTTGGAGGTGAATTTGTTGAAAATAGCAGTTGCAAGTGATCACGGTGGTCTTTGCCTTAAGGAGGAGATAAAGGGTTATCTGCTTTCGAAGGGTTATGAGGTTGTTGATTTTGGAACTGACAGCGACAAGTCCGTGGACTATCCTGCATTCGGCAAGGCTGCTGCAGTTGCAGTATCTTCCGGCGCGGCGGACAAGGGCATAATATGCTGCGGTACAGGAATAGGCATATCCATGGCTGCAAACAAGGTAAAGGGAATAAGATGCGCCGTTGTTTCGGACACATTCTCGGCCAAAATGTCGAGAGCGCACAATGATGCAAACATGCTTTCACTGGGTGAGAGAGTCGTAGGAAAGGGTCTTGCGCTTGAAATAGTAGACGCCTGGCTGGCCACTGAATTCGAGGGCGGAAGGCATGAAAACAGAGTAAGGCAGATAATGGAGATTGAAGGCTGCTAATAAACTTGAGGAGGCTAGACATGTCTAAGGTGATAGAAGTAAAGCACCCGCTTATACAGCATAAGCTTACACTTATAAGGGACAAGAATACTGGCTCGAAGGATTTCAGGCTGTTAGTGAAGGAGGTTTCGCTGCTTCTTGGATATGAGGTGACAAGCGATCTTCCTCTGGAAGAGGTTGAAATAGAAACTCCGCTCGTTAAGGCAAAGAGCTATGTCATTGCGGGCAAGAAGCTTGGTATAATACCGATACTAAGAGCAGGGCTTGGCATGGTGGATGCAATGCTTGAGCTCATGCCAGCGGCTAAGGTAGGCCACATAGGCCTGTACAGGGATCCGGAAACGCTTAAGCCTGTGGAATACTACTGCAAGCTGCCTTCTGATGTAAGTGAAAGGAAGCTTATAGTAGTTGACCCTATGCTTGCTACGGGAGGGTCTGCCGCTGCAGCAATTACGTTTCTTAAGGAAAAAGGGGCAAACGACATAAAGCTTGTTAATATAATTGCTTCTCCTGAAGGCATAAGCGAGGTTCAAAAATTGCATCCCGATGTGGATATTTATGTTGCTTCAATAGACGAGAGACTCAACGACCATGGATACATACTTCCTGGACTTGGAGATGCTGGAGACAGACTTTTTGGAACAAAGTAGCATGCGAAAACGGCAGTTTTACTGCCGTTTTTTTATTGCAGTGAAATATTACAGCAACGCTACAAGTTCACATATTGACTTGAAAATTTTGAGAAAAGGGTATAAAATTAAAAACAAGATGCTTTTTTAACAAAAGTTTTAACGGTATTTTACGATTAGACACATATATCATCGACAGGGAACTTTTCAGCTTGGACGGAGTCCAACTAATGCGGGAGGAATATATTTGAGCAGACCTTCTTGGGATGAGTACTTCATGGAAATTGCGCATGTAGTCAAGAAGCGCTCCACATGTCTTAGGCGGCAGGTGGGCGCTGTTATAGTCAAGGAAAGACAAATACTTTCAACAGGATACAACGGGGCTCCCAGGGGCCTTTTGCATTGCATAGACATAGGCTGTCAAAGAGAAAAGCTCGGGATTCCTTCGGGAGAAAGGCACGAGCTGTGCAGAGCCACACATGCAGAGCAAAACGCCATTGTACAGGCCGCATACAGCGGAATAAGCATAAAGGATGCCACGATATACTGTACTACTATGCCCTGCATACTGTGTTCGAAGATGATAATAAACGCAGGCATAAAGCGGGTGGTGTTCGAAGGCAGCTATCCGGACGGCATGTCGCTTGACATATTAAGGGAAGCCGGAGTGGAAATCAATAAGGTTGATTAATGGAGGGGTTGGTATGGATTTGAAGAGCATTATGAATGTGTTCCTCGCGTTTGGAGTGGCATTTGCAGTGTCGTATCTTTTGACTCCGTATGTGATACGGCTGGCTCATAATGTCGGAGCCATAGACGTGCCAAAGGACGACAGGCGAGTACATAAGAAACCCGTGCCAAGGCTTGGCGGCATTGGAATATTCCTTGGATTTATAGTGGCCTCATTCTTGTTTGTAGATATGAGCCCGATGTATATGTCTATAATAGCAGGTTCTTTCATAATAGTTGGAATAGGAATAATAGATGATATAAAGCCTGTGAGCCCCAAGGTGAAGTTCTCGGCGCAAATACTTGCGGCCGCCGTTGTAATGTATTTTGGAGTAAGGATAGAGTGGATAACAAACCCATTAGACAAAGTGGACGGCATGATGTACCTTGGAATGTTCGGAATACCGCTGACGCTCCTTTGGATAGTTGGCGCAACGAACACAATAAACCTTATAGACGGCCTGGACGGCCTGGCTGCAGGAGTATCTGCAATAGCGGCGCTTACACTTACGCTTGTTGCTGTAATAAACAACCAGACAACTGAGGTGGTGCTCCTTGTTGCGCTTGCAGGTGGAGCGCTTGGATTCTTGCCATACAACTTCAATCCGGCAAAGGTCTTCATGGGGGATACGGGCTCGCTGTTCCTTGGCTTCATACTTGCTGTCATATCAATCGAAGGTGCTATGAAATCGGCCACAGCGCTTGCGGTGGCAATACCTATACTTGCGATGGGCTTCCCTATATTCGATACTACATTTGCCATAATAAGGCGTGCGGCCAATGGCAGATCGATTGTAGAGGCAGACAAGGGCCATTTGCATCACAGGCTCCTTAGCAAAGGCCTTTCACAAAAGCAGACTGTGCTAGCGCTTTACGGCATAAGCATAATGCTTGGCGTAAGCGCAGTTACTATATGCGAGGTAAGCACTATGGAAGCCGTAGGGGTGCTTTCCGTTGTTATGATGGCAATATATTACGGAATGATAAAGCTCAGGCTTTTGTCACTTGATGATGAAATAGAATAGGTGGTAGCTTAATATGAAGAAAAAGTTAATGACTGTATTTGGAACAAGGCCAGAAGCCATAAAGATGGCGCCGCTTGTAAAGCTGCTCCAAAAGAACGGTGAGTTCGAAGTTAAGGTTTGCGTCACGGCACAGCACAGGCAGATGCTCGACATGGTGCTTGAGCTGTTCGCAATAGAGCCTGACTATGACCTTGACATAATGCAGCACGGACAGACTATTACCGATATAACATCGAGAGTTATAAAGGGCATGGAGGAAGTTCTGAAAGCTGAAAAACCTGACATGTTGCTTGTGCACGGCGATACAACAACCACATTCGCATCCGCGCTGGCCGCTTTCTACCAGAAAGTGCCCGTGGGGCACGTCGAGGCAGGGCTGCGCAGCGGCAACAAGTATTCTCCTTATCCAGAGGAGATGAACAGGATGCTCACGACTTCAATATCAGAGCTTCATTTTGCTCCGACACAGGGCAACAGGGAGAACCTGCTGAAGGAAAACATTGCTGATTACAAGATAGCAGTTACTGGAAACACTGTAATAGATGCGCTAATGTCTGTGATAAAAGAGGACTACAGCTTCGGAGGAGAACTTGACGCTGTAGACTTTGAAAACAAGAAGGTAGTGCTGCTTACCTGCCATAGGAGAGAAAATTGGGGAGAGCCGATGATTAACATATTCAAGGCTGTCAGAAGGCTTGTAGACGCCCACAAAGACGTCGAAGTTGTATTCCCTATACATATGAATCCAAACATAAGGAAAATCGCTGCTGAAATACTCTCCGGCAACGAGAGGATACATATAATTGAGCCGCTTGACTACGAGCCATTTGCAAATCTCATAAGCAAGTGCCATATTGTCATGACCGATTCTGGAGGCATACAGGAGGAGGCTCCTGCACTGGGCAAGCCTGTTGTAGTCATGAGGACAGAAACAGAAAGGCCGGAGGCTGTAGAGGCTGGCACTGTAAAGATAGCAGGCGTGTTTGAGGATGATGTCTACAATGCGGCAGCGCTGCTTATAGAAGACGATGCCGAGTATCTAGAAATGGCAAGAGCGGTCAATCCTTATGGGAACGGAACTGCATGTGAAAAAATAAACAAAAAGCTGGCCGAGTTTTTCTGCCATTAGCATCTTTAATCCTGTATGACGCTTTTATTTCAAAAAGTTTCATATGGGATTTTTTATATGCAGCATTGTATACATCATAAAGATACAAAAAAATGATGAAACAACGGGCATTTTGTGGTAAAATTCTATATGTATTCTTGATATACAAAAAAATAAATTTTAGGTTTTGAAAAAGTACAAGTTTCATTGTATAATATAAAAAGAATTCACTTTGCGGCAATAAAGTGACATGGTTAAAATATATACAACTTATATACTGGAGAATATTTATGAGAGGCAATAGGAGAAAAAGATGGCTCGGGGATGCGGGCAGGAGGAAAAAGTGGTTTGGAGCCCTCGATAACCTGAAGCTTTTCACTCATCTTGGAATAATGATGAGTGTGCCCATAGTGTTTTGCGTATGGCTGGGCAATTTGATTGATAAAAAGCTGGGCACCGCTCCTTGGTTTCTGTTCATATTCATACTTATAGGTATAGCAGCTTCTTTTTTGAATTTATACAAGATAGCGCTCCAGGAAAAGAAGCGCAACGAAGGCATGAAAAGATAAAAAAGTTAACTAGTATTATTTATTATAAGAAGAATTATTAAGTAGGTGTGAAAACTTGGAAGGCTATACAGGCAAATTGATGCAAAATATAATAAAAAGAGTACTAGTAATAATTTTTTTAGCTTTATTGATAACGTTTGCCTTGGGTAAATTTTCGCAGGCGATGCTTGTAGGTCTGCTGTTTGGAAGCACAATTTCGATACTTAACTTCAGGCTTTTGGCGCTGTCAGTTACAAAGGCGCTTGAAATGAGCCCGGGGAAAGCCCAGATATATGCATCAAGCAGATACCTTATAAGAATGGTAATAACAGGAGCAGTCATAGTCGTTTCTCTTAAAGCTCCCTACATAAGTACAATTGGAACAATAGTAGGTCTTTTGTCGGCCAAGCTTGCGGTTATGCAAATGGGTTTAGGCGGTAAGGATACTGTATGATGACAGGCTCTTAATGATTTTCGATTTAAATTGTGTGATATTTTTTTATATTCGGTTTTTAGAAGTCGATTAATTGGGTATCAATAATTCGGCGAGAATGAATAATGAAACGAACAAAGATGCTTGCAATTAAAATTTTCCATACATTACAATGAAAAACTAAATATTTCAAGAACCAAATCAAAAAAACTAAAAATTCAAAAAATCACGAAAGGAGGTTGGGTATGAACGGACCAGAGATTGTATTTCACATAGGAAGCTTTCCTATTAGTGAAACAGTAAGAAACACTTGGATTGTAATGCTGGCTCTCACTCTGTTCTCGTATTTTGGAACGAGAAATCTGCAAAGAGTGCCAAGCAAGCTTCAAATTGTTGTCGAAGGAATTGTAGGAGCAATTAACAATCTTGTAAAGCAAAACATGGGCGAAAAATATGCTAATTTTGCGCCTTTTATAGGAACAGTATTTCTAATGTTTATGATTTCAAACCTGATGGGACTTTTAGGATTCAGGGCACCTACAGCAGACCTTAACACCACGGTTGCAATGGCACTTGTCACTTTTGTCTTGATACATACAAACGGTATAAGGTCAAAAGGTATAGGTGGATGGGTCAAGGGTTTCCTTGAACCGCTACCAGCACTTTTACCGCTTAACATCATAGGCGAGCTTGCGACACCAGTTTCGCTTAGCTTCCGTCTCTTCGGTAATATTGCCGGCGGATCAATCATCATGATGCTTCTTTATCAGGTGCTTCGTTGGTTGAGTGTATCAGTTTTCGGACTACCTTTTGGACTTTTCCAGATAGGTATTCCAGCGGTGCTTCACATCTACTTTGACTTGTTTGCAGGTGTACTTCAGGCATTTATATTCATAATGCTTACAATGGTATTTGTAGCAAGTGCTGAGTAAGGTATTATCTAGTTTGGTTGAGTTTTTTATAAAATCATAATATAAAAAAATTCATTCATTAATTTGAAAATTTTTCATGAAAAAAGGGAGGAAAATTAAATGGAAGCAATATCAGGTAAGGCTCTAGTTTTAGCTTGTTCAGCAGTAGGAGCAGGTGTGGCAATGATAGCAGGTGTTGGTGCTGGTATAGGACAGGGATATGCAGCTGGTAAAGGTGCAGAGGCAGTTGGAAGACAGCCAGAAGCTCAAGCTGACATAATCAGAACAATGCTTCTTGGAGCAGCGGTTGCAGAGTCAACAGGTATATACGGCCTTGTTGTTGCACTTATACTTCTATTCGCTAACCCACTTATAAACCTATTGTAATAACCATTTTAAATGGAAGTCCTCAGTACTTTATATTGCTGGAAGTCAGAAAAAGACCGTGTTAAACAGCTCAGTAGACATTAAAAAATGACGGGAGCTTGCTTAAAAGCTCCCTTATTATTTAAATAGAATATGCTGTTCTCTTTTATCTGTAGCATGGAGTATCTGATGACAGGCGTTGAATTGAGCGCCATTATTAATAAAACAATATTATAAAATGGTTTATTGCGAGAGGAGGAAGAGCATGGAGAATTTTAAACCTTTTATAGGTATGGACTTTGAACTTATAGCTCAATGGGCAAATACGCTTATAATGTTCCTCATAATTAAAAAGCTTCTTTTCAAACCTGTCACAGCTTTCATGGAGAATAGAAAGCTGGAGGTTGCCGGCGCATTTACTGAAGCTGAAGAGGCTACAGCCAAGGCCAACCAGATGAGAAAAGAATACGAGCTTAAAATAGAGGAAGCTAAGGAAGAGGCTAGAGAGATAGTTAAGGATGCCAACTTAAAAGCGCAAAACAACGCAGATGACATCATAAAGGGTGCGCATGAAGAGGCAAAAAGACTAGCTGAAAAAGCTCAGGTAGAAATAGCTAGGGACAGACAAAAAGTTCTTAACGAGCTTAAGGATGAAATATCGGGAATGGCAGTTATGGCCGCTTCTAAGATAATTCAGAAGGATATAGATAAAACTCAGCATGAGAAGCTTATAAATGACTTTATTCAAGAGGTAGGGGAAGCTAAATGGCAGAATTAGTTGCTAGAAGATATGCTGGCGCCCTTTTCGAAGTAGGACTTGAAGAGAATAAGCTTGATTCTTTTGAACAAGAGCTTGAAGTTATAGCTGCTGCATTTAGCGAAAACAAGGAATTCAGCGACATTTTCAAAGCTCCTATGGTGCCAAAAGAAGAAAAGAAAAGCCTTATTGAAAACATTTTCAAAGGCAAGGCTTCTGATGAAACAGTGAATTTTATAAAAATCCTTATAGACAAGGACAGAATAAGTGTTCTGGATGAGATAAGCACAGAGTTTGCTAAGCTTGTAAATGAGCACAACAACATTGAAGAAGCAGTAGCCGTTTCAGCAGTTCCTATCGCTGAAGACAAGCTGGAAGCACTTAAGGTGCAGCTTGCAAAAGTTACTGGCAAGAGCATAAAAATAAAGAACGAAATAAATCCAAGTGTTATGGGTGGAATTCTAGTAAGAATAGGAAACGAAGAGATAGATGGTACTGTAAAAGGACGTCTAGATAGACTAAAGGATGAATTACACCAGATAATAGCATAAATTAGGAGGTTGGTGAAATCTCATGAATCTTAGACCTGAAGAGATCAGTTCTATTATTAAAGAGCAGATCAAGAAATATGAGGGAAAAATAGAACTTAGTGACGTCGGTACAGTAACAACAGTAGGGGATGGTATAGCAGGAGTTCATGGACTTGAAAAGTGCATGTCAGGAGAGCTTATTGAATTCCCAGGACAAGTTTACGGTATGGCGCTAAACCTTGAAGAAGACATAGTAGGTGCCGTTCTTCTTGGTTCGGATGATAACATAAAAGAAGGCGACGTAGTAAAAAGAACTTCAAGAATAGTTGAGGTTCCAGTAGGAGACGCTCTTCTTGGAAGAGTAGTTAACTCGCTTGGACAGGCTATAGACGGAAAAGGACCTATAAAAACAGACAAGTTCAGACCTATTGAAAGGGTTGCCCCTGGTATCATAACAAGAAAGTCTGTTCATGAGCCGCTTCAAACTGGTATAAAGTCTATAGACTCTATGATACCAATAGGAAGAGGACAAAGAGAGCTTATAATAGGCGACAGACAAACGGGTAAGACTACAATAGCTATAGACACAATAATCAACCAGAAAGACACTGGCGTTATATGTGTATATGTTGCGATTGGACAAAAGAGATCGACTGTTGCTCAAATAGTGGACACTCTTGAGAAAAACGGCGCGCTTGACTATTCGATAGTAGTTGCAGCGACAGCATCAGAGCTAGCGCCACTTCAGTATATCGCTCCTTATGCGGGTTGCGCAATGGCTGAAGAGTTCATGGAGCAAGGCAAGCACGTACTTATAATATATGATGACCTTTCTAAGCACGCGGTTGCTTACCGTGCACTTTCACTTCTGCTTAGAAGACCACCAGGTCGTGAGGCTTATCCTGGAGACGTATTCTACCTTCACTCAAGGCTTCTCGAAAGATCAGCTAAGCTGAATGACGAGCTTGGAGCAGGTTCAATAACAGCTCTTCCGATAATAGAGACTCAGGCAGGAGACGTTTCTGCATATATACCTACAAACGTTATATCAATAACTGACGGACAGATATTCCTTGAGTCAGAGCTATTCAACGCAGGTATAAGACCAGCGGTTAACCCTGGTATATCAGTATCGAGGGTTGGAGGAAGCGCACAGATAAAGGCGATGAAGAAGGTTGCGGGTTCACTTAAGCTTATGTACGCTCAGTACAGAGAGCTTCAGGCGTTCGCGCAGTTCGGATCAGACCTTGACAAGGATACTCAGGAAAGACTTGCTCAGGGCGAGAGGATAGTTGAAGTCCTAAAGCAGGGAGAGAGCTCTCCAATATCTGTTGAAAAGCAGATAATGGCAATATATGCAGTTACTAACAACTACCTAAAAGACATAGATGTCAAGCTTGTAGGCGAATTCGAGACTGAGTTCTTCAAGTTCATGGACAGCAGCTATCCTGAGGTGGGAGGCACTATAGCTTCTACCGGAAACATGGATGCTGACACAGAAGAAAAGTTAAAGGCGGCTATAGAAGAGTTCAAAAAGTCCTTTAACGCTTAATACTTTAAATTGGGCAGTTTGACTTGTAATGTCTGACTTACGCCTGATTTGATGGAGGGTGAAATATGGCAGGCGTTGGAATGAAGGATATAAAAAGACGTATAAAAAGCGTCTCTAATACAAAGCAGATTACAAAAGCAATGGAGCTTGTATCCTCGGCCAAGCTTAGAAGGGCCAAAGAGGCGGTTGTGCAGTCAAGACCATACTTTGAAACCCTGTATGAGACAATAAAAGACATAGCAATAAACACAAAAGGCATAAAGAGTCCCTTCCTTGAAAAGAGAGAAGTGAAAAACAAGTGTTATATAGTTCTCTCTGGAGACAGAGGTCTTTGCGGAGGATACAACTCCAACTCGCTTAAGACAGCTGTTGCACATATGGAAGGCAAGAAGGAAAAAGTCATTGCTGTTGGAAGAAAATCAGCAGAATTTTTCTCTAAAAGAGGATACGATGTTGTATCAAGACATACTGGAATTTCTGAAAGACCGCAATATTCGCACGGCCAGGATATAGCTGCAAAAATTTCCGAACTTTTCACAAAAGGCGAGGTAGACGAGGTTTATCTTGTATACACATATTTCCAGTCTGCACTTGTGCAGGAACCAAGGGTAGTAAAGCTTCTTCCGCTTTCTTTTGAAGTGTCTGCTGAAGCTGAGGCAGAAAAAGGAAGAGGACTTGTTACCTACGAACCTTCAGAAGAGGAAGTGCTTAGTTATCTTGTGCCAAAATTCCTATCAGGCATAGTGTTTGGTGGAATGGTGGAATCTGGGGCTTCAGAGCAGGGCGCAAGAAGGATGGCAATGGAATCTGCAACAGGAAATGCTGAAGATATGATTGGAAAGCTTGAGCTGCTCTACAACAGAGCTAGACAGGCTACAATAACACAAGAACTTTCGGAAATAGTAGCAGGAGCCAATGCGCTTTAATGGGCAGACTCCTAAGAGCGTGGAATTTTTCAATTAAGGAGGTATTTTAGAATGCCACAAAATAATGTGGGTAAGGTAGTACAGATAATCGGACCTGTACTTGACATAAAGTTCGATCCAGAAAACCTGCCAAACCTTCTAAATGCTATTGAAATACAGCATGGAGAAGAAAAGGTTGTTGTTGAGGTTGCTCAGCACACAGGCAATGATACTGTAAGATGTATAGCTATGAGCTCTACAGACGGACTTGTAAGAGGAATGGATGCTCTAGATACAGGAAGGGCTATAGCGGTTCCTGTTGGAAAGGCTACTCAGGGAAGGATATTCAACGTTCTTGGAGAGCCTGTTGACAACAAGCCTCAGGTAGAAGCTGAAAGATGGCCTATACACAGGGCTGCTCCTTCTTTTGAAGAGCAGGAAGCATCTACAGAAATACTTGAGACTGGTATAAAAGTCGTTGACCTTATAGCGCCTTATTCAAAGGGTGGTAAGATAGGTCTCTTCGGAGGAGCCGGAGTTGGTAAGACGGTTCTTATAATGGAGCTTATAAACAACATAGCTAAGGAGCACGGTGGAATATCTGTATTCTCAGGCGTTGGCGAGAGAACAAGGGAAGGAAACGACCTTTACAACGAGATGATAGAGTCTGGCGTTATAGACAAGACAGTTCTTGTTTACGGCCAGATGAACGAGCCGCCGGGAGCGAGGATGAGGGTTGCCCTTTCTGGACTTACAATGGCTGAATACTTCAGGGATCAAGAGGGACAGGACGTTCTTCTTTTCGTAGACAACATATTCCGTTTCACTCAGGCAGGTTCAGAGGTTTCGGCGCTGCTTGGCCGTATGCCTTCTGCGGTTGGATA
Organism: Peptoclostridium acidaminophilum DSM 3953; assembly: GCF_000597865.1. Classification (GTDB taxonomy): domain Bacteria; phylum Bacillota; class Clostridia; order Peptostreptococcales; family Peptostreptococcaceae; genus Peptoclostridium_A; species Peptoclostridium_A acidaminophilum. Next base: position 352,645 of record NZ_CP007452.1, read on the forward strand.
CCAGCCAACACTTGCAACAGAGATGGGTGCGCTTCAGGAGAGAATAACTTCTACTAAGAAGGGTTCTATAACTTCTGTTCAGGCAGTATACGTTCCAGCGGACGACCTTACTGACCCGGCACCAGCTACTACGTTTGCCCACCTTGACGCTACAACAGTTCTTTCAAGGGACATAGCATCTCTTGGTATATATCCTGCGGTTGACCCGCTTGATTCTACATCAAGGATACTTGACCCTAAGATAGTTGGAAATGACCACTACGAGGTGGCTCGTGCTGTTCAGGAAGTTCTTCAAAGATACAAGGAGCTTCAGGACATCATAGCAATACTTGGTATGGACGAGCTTTCAGATGAGGACAAGCTTACAGTTGCACGTGCAAGAAAGATACAAAGATTCCTTTCACAGCCATTCCACGTTGCTGAGCAGTTCACAGGTATGGCAGGAAAATACGTACCGCTAAAAGAGACTATAAGAGGATTCAGAGAAATAATAGAAGGAAAGCATGACGACCTTCCAGAGTCTGCGTTCCTTTATGTAGGACCGATAGAAGAGGCAGTGGAAAAAGCTAAGAAGGGGGCGTAATAATTATGGCTTCAGTATTTCAACTGGAGATAGTGGCTCCCGACAGGAAATTCTTCGAAGGCGAAGCTGATATGGTCATAGTGAGGACATTGGAAGGTGACCTTGGGATATTAAAGGGACACATTGACTATGTTGCCCCGCTTGACATAGGCGTAGTGAAAATCAAAAAAGACGGTCACTATAAAGAGGCTTCTATAGCCGGAGGCTTCGTTCAAGTAGGCAAGGATAAGGTGACTATACTTACTGACGCCGCAGAGTGGCCAGGCGAGATAGACCTTGACAGAGCTCAAAAAGCTTTGCAGCATGCAGAAGAGGAAATAAAGAAGGGTCCAAAGGACGAAACTTATGTACTATATGCAGAGCTGAAGCTCAAAAGAGCGCTTAACAGAATCAGGATGGCAGAGCAAAAAGAGAAATAGGATATTAAGAGTTAAACAGCGTAAGAAAGGACAGTTATCTGTCCTTTTTTTTTATGCAAAAAATGTGGTATCATTATATTGGAAGTTTGCCATAAGCGATATGCAAAGCATACAGACATAGGACTTATTTAGGAGTGCAGACTCACGCTTTTTTTATAATCATAGTGTATAGTTGCATGTTATAGAATGGTTTAAACAAGTTTCAGGTAAAGAGGAGTGCTAGAATGATTATAGGGAAAAAGAGAAATGAGATAGAGATTGCTGAAGACATCCTCAGGAGGAACAATATACCGCTGCTGTGCGAATACACTCCGTGGAAGCGATTCTATGCTTCGGCCAAAAGTACTGACCTTGAAAAAGAATATGAAAAGCTGTTGAGCATTGTCAGGGACGAAAAAAACCTTAAAAAGCAGGTCAAAGGAGTTCAGGACAAAAAAATCAAGCTCATGGCGAAAATAGTCCTGCTCTCGAGGGAGCTAAACGAGAATTCAAATGACCTTGCAGAAATAGAGCTTGAAAAGGCAAGGCTTGAGATAGAAAACATGAACGAATACATAGACGGTTCATTCGAAACGCTTGAAAACTTTAAATTCGAAAAGGAGCAGCTGAATATTAACCTGCTCAAGCTAACCATAAAACATGCATATGAGAGCATAACAAGCGATGAAACCAGGCTTGATAAGGTAAGCGAGACCATAGAAGAAAGGCGCAGGGAGCTTGACGTGCTGAGGGGTGAAAGGGATGAGCTAAGGGGCAGGCTGGATTCGATGTATTTTTTCATGCACAGCGTGCTCGGAGGCAAGGAGATGGAAAGGCTGGACCGCAAATTTTTGAAATAGGTGAGATATATGAGCGATGTAGTGGGTATAGGAATAGATATAGTGGAGATAGAAAGAATAAAGAAGGCAATATCTAAAAACCCAAGATTCCTGGAGAGAATATTCACAAAGAGGGAAAGGGACTATTTCGAGCATAAAAAATTCAGTCCTGCCACAATAGCCGGTAATTTTGCGGCTAAGGAGGCTGTGGTTAAGGCTCTGGGGACTGGCATAAGGGATATTTCTTTTGCCGAGATCGAGATTCTGAGGGATGCGTTTGGAAAGCCTATTGTCACTGTAGGCGGCAGGCTTGAATCCATATGCCAGGCAAAAGGTATAGGAGACATTCAAATCTCGATATCCCACTCGAAATACTATGCAGTAGCAAACGCAATTGCCACAAACAGGGGGGATTAATGTGAAAGCAAAGGACATAATGACTGTCAATGTAATATCCGTAAAAAGAGATGCGCTCATAAAGGACATAGCCCACATTCTTGTGGAAAACAGGATAGGAGGTGTTCCAGTGGTTGATGATGGCGGCCGAGTCGTGGGGATAATATCTGAAACCGACCTTGTACGCAAGGAGAAGAACGTCCACATTCCTTCCTACATCACGGTGCTGCAAGGGGTAATATACCTTGAGAGTTTCAAGAAATTCGAGGAGGACATAAGAAAAATAACAGCCTACAAGGCTGAGGACATAATGTCTGTTGATGTAGAAAAAGTCCACGAGGAGGACGATGTAGAGACTGTTGCAAGCCTTATGATTGAAAGAGGTATAAACAGAGTGCCGGTAGTTGACAGCGAGGGAAAACTAAAGGGCATAATATGCCGCTATGACATAATAAAATCAATGTTTAGCTAAACAAAAGCTTTAGTTGCAGGAAAGCAAGCCGCTTGACGCTTGTATTCACCTGCTCTAAAGCTTTTTATTTAAGCCGGGGGCTTCAAAAAAAATCACTAAAGTACAGATAAGTGTTGAAATTAGCGTTCTGAAAATTTAGAATATTATTATAGGCAGGTTAATACTTTGTCAAAATATTGGGTTTCGACGTATTAATCTGATTTTATGCGAATTTATCTAGCTGCAAGATGTTGTTTCATACTAACTTTAAGGGGGATAAATAGTTATGAAGTACAAAAACAGACCTTGGGCAGAAATAAATGTAGAGAACTTGAGAGAGAATTTCAGAAATATTAAAAGTCTTACAAAGGAAGGCACGAAGGTGTGTGCAGTTGTCAAAGCCAATGCTTACGGCCATGGTTCGGTGCAGGTTGCAAAAATACTTATTGAAGAAGGAGCAGACTACCTTGCTGTTGCAAGCGAAGGTGAGGCTATCGAGCTCAGACAGGCGGGCATCAAAACCCCTATACTATGCCTTGGATTCGTTCCCGAGGTTGTATATGAGGAAGCCATAGCCAATGAACTCGACATAACAATATACTCGCTGGATGCGGCTGAAAAGCTCAGCAAAGAGGCGGTCAGGCTCGGAAAAAATGCAAGAGTACATATCAAGCTTGACACTGGCATGTCGAGACTGGGATTCCAGGTTGAGGATGCCAGTGTAGATGCAATCGAAAAGATAGTGGGAATGCCCGGAATAGAGCTTGTGGGCGTGTTCACGCACTTTGCAAAGGCAGATGAAAAGGACAAGACGTTCACAGAGCACCAATATGACGGCTACATGAAGATTGTCAGCGAGGTTGAAAAAAGAGGCGTAAAAATACAAATAAAGCACGTATGCAACAGTGCTGGAACTATGGACATGCCTCAGTACCATATGGACATGGTGAGACCGGGCATAATACTGTACGGTCTGTATCCGTCTGACGAGGTAATGAAGGAGAGGCTGGAGCTAAAGCCTGTCATGACCTTCAAAGCGTCAGTGTCGCATGTGAAGGATCTTGAAGCTGGCAGAGGCATAGGCTACGGACTCAGATACGTCACTGAAAAGACAACAAGGGTGGCGACTATGCCTATTGGATATGCCGACGGATTCACAAGGATGCTAAGCGGCAAGGTGAGCGTAAAGGTCAACGGCACAGTGGTGCCTGTTATAGGCAACATATGCATGGACCAGTCAATGCTCAATGTGGACGCTGTTGAAACAAAGGTGGGCGACGAGGTGGTAATATTCGGCGAGGACATAGACGCCAGAGTCGAAAGGATCGCCCAGGCTCTTGGAACAATCAACTACGAGATAGTCTGCATGGTTGCACGAAGGATACCAAGAGTATATATGGAAAAAAATACAGTTTTACAAGTCGTTGATTATTTGGTAGAATAGTCTGGTATCACAGATTGAGGAGGCGGTAGAGATGTCTGATTCTACGCAGAAAATTACGCTGGACTTGCCATGTAATTTAGTCGAAGAAATAAACAAAACAATGAGGGCAGATATGAAAGACATATCGGAATTCTTCAGAGAAGCCGCCAAGATGTATCTGTTAAGACAGAGACAAAGAGACCAGATAAGAAACGAAATGATTTCAGGCTATAGTGAAATGGCCAGCATCAACCTTGCACTTGCCGAGATGGGTTTTGCCAGAGACATGTCTTCCTTAGTGACTTATGAAAGGAAGATGGCTAAGAGTGAGTAGTGCTGATATAAAAGAAGGCATTAAAGACTTAAAAAGAGGCGACATATATTATGCCGACCTCAGCCCGGTAATAGGGTCTGAGCAGGGCGGAGTAAGACCTGTGCTTATAGTACAAAACGACATAGGGAACAAGTACAGTCCTACTGTCATAGTAGCCGCCATAACAGCCAAGATAGACAAGGCCAAGCTCCCGACACATGTGGAGATAAAGGCCAACGAGTACGGCTTGGTAAAGAATTCGGTGGTGCTGCTTGAGCAGATCAGGACTATAGACAAGAGAAGACTCAGAGAAAAGATTGGAAGCTTCGACGAAAAACTAATGCTCAAGGTTGACGAAGCTCTTCAGATAAGCCTTGGTCTTATGGAAATCTAGTAAAAAAAGCCGAAAATATCATCCTTGAAAATCATGATGATATTTTCGGCTTTTTCATTGAAATGTACATGATTGCTTTCTTGATTCTATAATTTAGGATATAATATTTCTATGATGAAAAATAAAAATGAAAACCGGAGGGATAGGGTTGAAAAGGTTAGCATCTATATTAATTTCAGTAATCCTGTTTTTTGCCTGTATACCGCTTGAGGAGTCGCATGCCGAAGCAGTGAGCGGAAAACGGGACTTCGTATCGTACAATCTCGGATTTGTCTGCAAAATACCCCTTGCAATGCAGGAGAAGGGGTCAATAGAGGATGTCTCCGCAAGGCTCGAGGGAGCGGATGGCAGCAGGATATACATATACAGCCAGGACATAAAGGGCATGTCGCCCCAGACATACATATACTACAGCAACAAGCAGATAAGGGCGGGCCGCGGAGGCTTTACTATGCTTAATGAGCGCACTACTACACTTGCAAACAGCGCAAAGGCATACGAATTCCTGTATCAAAGGGATATCATAGAAAACATCGAAAACGACAAGAATATATATTTCGAGATAAATGCAGTATACCCTCAGTTCAATCGTGTGCTGACTTTTTGGGTAAAGACAGACAGCGCCAATCTCGACTACTACACCCAGATGGCAAGGGACATGGCCTCGTCGGCATGGCTGTTTGAAAAGGGAGTAAAAACCCAGAGGGCGCCTTATGTGCAAAGGGACATTGACCTAAAGGGAAAGAGCACAAGGCTCAAGATAGGCAAGGACAGCATGATGTGGGGAATAATGCATCCGCACAATCTCGACGGAGCTGACTACACGTCGAACCTGGCACCGTTTGAGAAAAGCATAGGCAAGAAGTTTGAGTTCCTGATGACTTATTCGGATTTCAACAACAAGGTCAACCTCAAAGAGGTACAGGAAGTTTACGATGACGAGAGGGTTATGATGCTTACATGGCAGCCATGGGTGTACATAGACAAGACTCAGAATGAAAACATAGAAAGCGAAAGCGACGTACTAATACCCGAGATAGTAAAGGGCAAGTATGACGACTACATAAGAAGCTGGGCAAGGGACATTAAAAGCGTTGGCGAGCCTGTGTTCGTAAGATTCGCAAACGAGATGAACGGCGACTGGGATCCATGGTGCGCATGGTTTTTTGGAAAGGATACAGAGCTTTACAACGAGGCATGGAATAGGATTGAGAGGATATTCCACGAAGAAGGCGCCGACAATGCGCAGTTTGTATGGAACCCTCATGACAGGTCATACCCAGACTTTGATTGGAACAGCCCCCATATGTACTATCCGGGAGATGAGCATGTCGACTGGGTAGGGCTTACAGGCTACAACAACGGCACCTCGTTCTCGGGTGATGTCTGGAGGGAGTTTGGGGACATATACCAGCCCGTATATGACGACTACATGAAGCATTATCGTGAAAAGCCATTCATGATAACCGAGTTTTCCTGCAATGAAGATGGAGGAGACAAGGCGGCGTGGATAAGAAATGGATTTTCCAGCTTTGCCAACATGCCAAACATAAAGGCTGCAGTATGGTTCAACCAGATTGACACCCGCTGGCTCTACAACATAGATTCCTCAGAGGCTTCATTAAACGCTTTCAAGGAATCGCTGCTGCAGAATCCTCTTTTTTCATTAAAGAACGTATACAAGGAAGAAGCGCTTCAAACTCAAGATGAAGAAAACATACAAAATGAATCAAAGCAGCAGCAGGAAAAAACAGAATCCCAAAAAACAGCAAAGAAATAGGAGCTGATGTGTGATGTCCTTAAAAAATTCAAAAGTCAAAATACCGATTACAATAGCGTGCATAGTCGCGGCCATGGGATGTGTGGCAGTTGCGGCCTCAGGTGATGCGGGCACAAGCGACGATCCCCTGGTTACAAAGTCGTATGTCGACAAGAAGATTGAGGATATTAGCCTCTATATAGATGAAAAGCTCTCAAGCGGTTCGCAAAGCACTGGAAGCTCTTCGGGCCCGGCAGCCCAGGAGGCCATAGAAGTAGTTGAGGTGGAATCGGGAGACAGCATAGTACTCCAGGCCGGAAGTCAGATAATATTAAGAGGTGGCAGCGGCTCTATAATAGACAGCAAGCAGGGCGGCATAGCAGACCTTACGCAGGGAATAGACCTTAGAAAGGGCTATGAGGCGCCTGCAAACCATCTGCTTATGGTTCCAAGGAGCGACGGAAGAGGCGTGTACGCCAAGACGGACTGCATATTCATGGTGATGGGAAAATACGAAGTTAAATAGCAATTTGTGTGCAACAGGGGTATAAAAGCCCCTGTTTTTATTGTATAATTAAATGGTTTGATTTATGTTTTGGTGAGAGGATGATTTATTAATGCTTAAAATAAGAAAACATATGGCTATATTTTTAGTAATAGGAATACTATCTTCGATGTTTTTGCTCTCAGGCAGGATTGGGGTAGAAAAAAACTATAAGAACGTGGATATAACGCTTGATTATGAGTCAATATTAAACATGGCGGCGGATTCCAAGGATCATGACATCGACTACTTTTTAAAGGAATTCAAAAAGCTTGGCGCTTCTTCAGCTGCAATAAACGAAGCCACGCTCAGCTCGCTTGAGGAAGACAAGGAACTCAAGGTGGATGTGGAGCTTGACGGCTACGACTTGATGGTGAGCGCGGACAAGCAGATGATTGATTTTATAGCATCAGGCTTTGAAAAGAAGCTGGGAAGCGGCAGCGTTGAGCTTGTAGACGAAGGTACTTTACGAGTACCTGGCAGCAGGGCAGACTATATATATGATGAAACTATAGTAAAAGACAGTGAAGGCAAGTATGTAGGAAAGAAAAAAATAGGAGTGGGCTCAAAGAAGGAATTCATAGGGCTGGGCTTCCTAAAGAGAGATACAGACCGCATCCAGAATGCGGGACTTGAAGTGATTCCAAGACCAATATACACATCGCAGTATGAGGATGAAAAAAGCATTGCGGTGTATTTTGAAGCCTTGGATAGCAATGGAATAAAACCAAGATACATAATGTTTACGGGAGATGAGATACTCGGCGGAGCTGAGCATTCGGATGTGCTGGCAAAGGAGCTCAAAAGAAGGGGCATAATAGCGGCAATGATTGAGAGCTCGGTGCAAAGAGAGCATATTGAGCAGGACGGCCTTAATCAGCTGGTGCAGAAGATGGATTACAATTCCACGAGAGTTTTCAACGTCTGGGATTACATTCAGAAAAGATATGACTATCAGATACCGTTTCACAGGAACGGTCAGGAGGTTATGAATTCAATATATAGAGCGGTGGTGGAAAGGAACATAAGGGTTGTGTACTTCAAGCCTTTCATTGACAGCAGGGATAGATACGTGACAGACATGTCGATATATGCAGACAGATTCAATGAGCTTGAAGACAGGCTTGGAAGCCACGGCATAAAAATAGCCGATGTAAAGCCACTGGGACTCAATGATCCCAGCAGATACATTAAGCTGCTTTCCGCTATTGGAATAGTGGCAGCCGGCTTTGTGCTGCTCGAGAACATCATCAATGTCAGAGGCAGGATATACGACATGGCGTTTTATGCCATTGCGGCAGTGACGGCCGCGCCATATGCCCTTAACATAGCTACGGACACGATGGACAAGCTGTATGCGCTCATGGCGTCAATAATATTCCCTTCGCTCGCCATGGTGGCCTTGCTGAACGTGGTGAAAAAGATATGCGATGCAAAAAAAGGGAGAATTTAAGGATAAAGGACATAGTACTGGAAAGCTCCTTGATTCTCATTGCGATATCACTCATTTCGCTTGCCGGAGCCGTATCAGAGGATGCGCTGCTCTCGCATTCGAAATATATGCTTGAAATGGACCTTTTCAGAGGGGTAAAGCTTTCTCAGGTGGGTCCTATAGGAATTACGTTCCTGGCGTATATCTCGATATTCGGCTACAGGAGGAGCGAAGATAAAAGGGGTCTTTACTGGAGTGAGATAAAGCTATTCCTGAGCGAGAATATAAGAGTAATACACATGGCCATTCTGGGAGCGATAGCTGTCGCTGCGATAGTATATATATCCAGAATGGGGCATGAAACCAACATAGAACCTTCATCACTTGAGATACTCGGAAGAAACATACTTGAGATGATATTCCAGGCCAGGCCGAGAACCAAAGCCATACTGCTTGCACATCCGGCGCTTCTGCTGCTGATATTCATGGCATACAAGAAATGCTGCTGCTGGAGCCTGCCACTGCTGGCACTTGCGGTTTCAATAGGACAGGGCAATATAGTAAACACTTTTTCGCATCTTAGAACGCCTATATACCTTTCTGTCTACAGGACCGTATATGAAACAGGACTGGGAATACTTATAGGAGCTTTGGCAGTTGCAATACTAAAGGGAGTATGGGATTATGTTCAAAGGAGAAAAGAGAATGCGTAGAGTTCTTGTCAGCGGCTACTACGGATTCAATAACGCAGGAGACGAGGCAATACTAAAGGCGCTTATAGAAGGAATAAGAGGCGCGCAGGACGAGTGTGAAATCGTGGTGCTTTCGCAGCATCCAAGGTTTACAGCACAAAAGCACAATGTCAAATCAGCCATGAGGATGAACATATTCAGGCTGCTGTGGGAGATAAAAAAATGCGACCTGCTAATAAGCGGGGGAGGTTCTCTGCTCCAGGATGTCACATCAAAAAGGTCGATACTCTACTACCTTGCCATAATATATGCAGCCAAGCTCATGGGCAAGAGTGTAATGATATATTCCCAGGGCATAGGGCCTGTAAGCAGGTCGTCGAACCGGAGATTCCTCAAAAAAGCCTTGAGCATGGTAGATTTTATCAACGTCAGAGACGAAAAGTCAAAGAGCGAGCTGCAGGAGATGGGCATAGACAACGAGATACTCGTAACTGCAGACGCGGTTTTCGGCATGAGCAGGCCCAGCCTGGACAAGGGCGCAGCCGCAATAGAAAGGCTCAATATAAAAAAAGGCAAGCGTCTTGTAGGCATATCAATGAGGCCATGGAAGGACAATGACGAAATATCTGAAAAGTTCAGCCAGCTGTGCAAAAGCATGGCAGCAGAGCAGGGTTGCGAAATTGTATTGCTGCCGTTCCACTTCTACTCCGACCTGGAGATAATGGATATGGTATACCAAAAGCTTGACAGCGAAACCAGAAAAAGTGTACACGTGCTGAGGGAGTACCTGCATGTGGAGGACTACCTTTCGCTTATAGGAAATCTTGACATGTTCATAGGCATGAGGCTTCATGGACTCATATTTTCAGTGCTTATGGGAGTGCCGGTGGTGGGGATATCGTACGATCCCAAGATAGATAGCTTCATGTCATCCATAGGCAAAAAAAGCACGACTGATGTTTTAAATTTAAATTTTAATGATATAATAAATGAAGTGGAAAAAATACTTCTGAATTTCGACACAGAAAAAGGGCTTATGGATTCCAGAGCAATAGAGCTCTCTGCAAAGGTAAAAAACCACAACATGGCTCTTGGAAAATTGATTAAATCAAGCGGGCAAAGGTGGGATAGCATTGAAAAGGCTGAAGATTCTAGGCGTGCCAATAGACAAAGTTGACATGGATTCCGCCCTTTCTAGGGTGGCGGACTGCCTGAGGCAGAAAAAAAAATGCGTGGTATGCACGCCCAACAGTGAGATAGTGATGCTTGCGCAAACTAGCGGCGAGCTGAGAAACTTTATAGAGACGGCGGACCTTGTGGTGCCAGACGGCATAGGACTTGTCCTGGCATCGCGGATTGTTAAAAAGCCGCTGAGTGAAAGGGTCACCGGCATAGACCTTATGGACAGGATACTCGCTTACTGCAGTGAAAACGGCAAGTCTGTCTTCATAATGGGAAGCAAGCCGGGAGTAGCCGAGAAGGCTGCACAGAACATATCGGAGAAATTCAAGAATATCAAGTTTGCAGGAACACACCACGGCTATTTCAAAGGTTACCATACTGGCGTTGAAAACAGTACTGAAGAAGACGAGGTCATAGAAAAGATAAACGCTGCAAAGCCGGACGTGCTTTTTGTGGCCATGGGAGCCCCAAAGCAGGAGCTCTGGATAGCAAAACACAGGGACAGGCTGGGCTCTAACATTATAATGGGAGTTGGCGGAAGCGCTGATGTTTATGCAGGCGAGGTGCAAAGGGCGCCCGCGGCATATCAGAGGCTCGGGCTGGAATGGCTTTACAGGCTCATGAAGGAGCCATGGAGATATAAGAGGATGATGGCGCTGCCTGCTTTCGTGGTTGAGGTCATCAAAAGAGGCGAAAATTAATAGACTAGCTTGGGAGGTTTTACTAAATGAGGGACCATAATGAGCTGACTAGCGTTGCCGCTAACGTCAGAAGAAACATAATAGAGATGCTTCATGAGTCGGGCTCGGGGCATCCGGGCGGTTCGCTGTCTGCGGTTGAGATAGTCACTGCTTTATATTTCGACGAAATGAACATAGACCCTGAAAATCCAAACAAGGAAAACAGGGACAGGTTTGTGCTTTCAAAAGGACATGCCGCTCCTGTAATATACAGCGTTCTGGCTGAGAGAAAATATTTCGACAAGTCCGAGCTGATGAAGCTTAGAAAGACGGGAGCAATGCTGCAGGGACACCCTGACATGAAAGGCACGCCGGGAATAGAAATGTCCACAGGCTCGCTCGGACAAGGCTTTTCTGCGGCCTGCGGAATGGCAATGGCATCGAAGCTTGACGGCTCGCCTTGGAGAGTGTACGCGCTCCTGGGAGACGGAGAGGTTCAGGAAGGCCTTGTGTGGGAGGCGGCAATGAGCGCTGCTCACTATAAGCTTGACAACATTGTGGCGTTCCTTGACAACAACGGACTACAAATAGACGGCAAGAATGAAGAGGTGCTCGGGGTTGATCCTCTTGCTGAAAAATTCAAGGCTTTCGGCTGGAACGTGTTTGAAATTGACGGGCACGACTTCGATCAGATATTTACGGCTCTTGACGCTGCCAAGTCGGCGGCGGGAAGGCCAACCATGATAGTATCCAAGACTGTAAAGGGCAAGGGCGTTTCGTTCATGGAAAATCAGGCAGGCTGGCATGGAAAGGCGCCAAACGCGCAGGAGAGAGAAATTGCCTTGAGAGATTTGGGAGGAAGATGTGATGAGTAAAATAGCCACAAGAGACGCATACGGCAAGGCTCTTGCCAAGCTGGGACAACAGAATTCTAAGGTAGTAGTACTTGACGCCGACCTTTCAAAGTCGACAAAGACGGCCGATTTCAAGGAAATTTTCCCTGAAAGATTCTTCAACATGGGTATAGCCGAGGCAAACCTCATGGGGGCATCGGCAGGCCTTGCAGCTGCAGGAAAGATTCCTTTCGCATCGACATTTGCAGTGTTCGCCTCGGGCAGGGGCTTTGAAATAATAAGAAACTCAATATGCTATCCAAAGCTGAATGTAAAGATATGCGCAACTCACGCAGGCATAACCGTGGGCGAGGACGGAGCTTCCCACCAGGCGCTTGAAGACATATCAATAATGAGGTCTCTTCCAAACATGAGCGTTATAGTGCCGGCTGACGGCGTTGAGACTGAAAAGGTAATATTCTCAATAGCCGAATACAGCGGCCCTGTATATACAAGACTTGGAAGGTCGGGAGTGCCTACTATATTCTCCGACGACTACGAGTTCGTGCTTGGAAAAGGCGTTCAGCTTACAGATGGCGACGACGTCGCTATAATAGCATGCGGCATAATGGTTGCCGAGTCTCTTGAAGCAGCAAAGCTTCTTGAGGAAAAAGGCATAAAGGCGAGGGTAATCAATATGTCGTCTATAAAGCCAATAGATTCAGAACTGATAGTAAAGGCGGCAAGAGAGACGGGTGCCATCGTGACTGCAGAAGAGCACAATATAATAGGCGGGCTTGGAAGCGCAGTAGCAGAAGTGCTTGTTGAGGAGTATCCGGTGCCAGTTAAGAGAGTCGGAGTTAACGACACATTCGGCGAGTCGGGAGACCCTAAAGAGCTTGTAGTAAAATACGGTCTGACTGCAAATGACATAGTGCAAGCAGCCATAAAGGCCATAGAAAGAAAAAGATAATCAAAGCACTTATGGTGCTTTTAACAAAATGAGACTTCCTGGAGTCTCATTTTGTTTTCCGGAGCATTAAGCCTAAATAGAGTGATTTAAAATAATAAATATAAAAAAATTGAGTTTATGTTTTGAACTATATGTGCAGGGTATATGTATAATGAAAACAATAGTTATAGGGATGAATAGCAAACCAGGCTGAATGCTAAATGTAAGGGGCCTCAATGCAAGAGGTCTACAGAAAGTGGAACCAAGATGACAAACTCCTATCCTGAAACATCCGAAGCAAAAAGGAGGAATGTTGGATAAGAAGTTTAGATGAAAGCTCGAAAAACAAAACTGAATATGAAACAAACAATCATGCTTATAACTGTTGACTCAGGCTATCAAAAGAATAAAAGATAGCCTGAGATATTTTTTTGCAAAAAAACGAGCCCAGTCCGTATTATTTGATCCGGGCTCGCATTCAAATTGTGTGCAGAGCATAATTATTATAGCAGAAGGGTTGCCTATTTGTCGGATACTACAGTGCCGTCGAGAGCTACTGTAACCTCTCTGTAGGGAACTATCTTCTTGGAATTGAGTATGGCCTGCTTTACTGAGGAGATTATTCCAGAGCAGCATGGAACCTCCATCCTGACAACAGTGATACTCTTTATGTCGTTGGCTGAGAATAGCTCAGAGAGCTTGTCTTCGTAATACTTGTTGTCGTCAAGCTTGGGGCAGCCTATGAGAGTCACTCTACCTTTTATGAAGTCGTTGTGGAAGCCTGCATAGGCATATGCTGTGCAGTCTGCCGCAATAAGCACGTCGGCGCCATTGAAATAGTCTGCTGCAGGGTTTACAAGCTTTATCTGCACAGGCCACTGGGAAAGTTGGGACTTTTGCTCCGAAGCCAGGGTGGCTGAAGGAGCTGCAGCTTTTGGGGCCGGAGCAGAGGAAACAACATTAAGCGTTTTTGCCATAGTACCGGGGCAGCCGCAAGGCATTGGCTCTATTCCAGCTTCTGCTGCGTTCTTGGCCTGGAGCTCCTTTACGGCTTCGTCATCATATGGTGCAGCGTCTCTTTCTATCATTGTTATTGCGTTTGTAGGACATGCTGGAAGGCAGTCTCCGAGTCCGTCGCAGTATTTGTCGTGTATTAGCCTTGCCTTGCCTTCCACCATCTGTATTGCTCCCTCGTGACACGCAGAGGCGCAAAGCCCGCAGCCGTTGCACAGATCTTCATTTATGCTTATTATTTTTCTTTTCATAGTAACATACCATCCTCTCGAAAATAGATTTATATATCGCACTGTTATATAGATTCCCCAATCACGATAGACACAACTAAATTTATATAGTTTTTGCTGCCTTGATTTTATTATAATGGAGTATGGGTATAAAACAAGTAACATCAGTTACAAACAATAAAAATCCGGAGGAAATTATGGATAGGATGATTCCGATTTATCTGTCAAAGAGCATGCTTTTCAGGGGATTTTCTGCAGACGATGTAGAAAGAGTGATTTCAAAGGCGGATTACAGGCTTAAAAAATATTCCAAGGGCGAGCTCATAGCCATAGAAGGTCATGAGTGTAGCAGTATAGGCATAGTTATGAGCGGAGATGTGGTAGTCCAGAAGGTTTACTTTTCGGGAAAGGTTGTTAATCTCACGAAGCTTTCACGCGGAGACGTATTCGGCGAGGTCATAGTGTTTTCAAACCATAGGGAGTACCCTGCGACGATACTGTCTCAAAAGAGCTCAACTGTGCTCTTTATATCAAGGGAAAACATAATAAGCCTGTGTAAGCAGGATGAACGTTTTCTTGAAAATTTCATGATGCAGCTCTCCAACAAGATACTAATGCTCAACAGGAAGGTTGAGAACCTCTCTTTAAAAACAATCAGGCAGAAGATATGCAAATTCTTGATAGAGGAGTACAAAAGGCAGAAGAATCTGAAGCTTAAAATCTCCACAAGCAGGAAGGATATGGCTGAAAATTTCGGCATACCAAGGCCTTCGCTTTCCAGAGAGCTCATAAACATGAGGGATGAAGGGCTGATTGAGTTTGGCAAAGGATATATTGAGGTTATGGACATAGCGGCTATAGAGGATTTTCTTTTCTAGTATGCATTTTACATAGGATGTTTTTGGGTAAAAGAATTACTAGCGGGAATTAAAGAATAT
This sequence comes from Peptoclostridium acidaminophilum DSM 3953, assembly GCF_000597865.1. Classification (GTDB taxonomy): domain Bacteria; phylum Bacillota; class Clostridia; order Peptostreptococcales; family Peptostreptococcaceae; genus Peptoclostridium_A; species Peptoclostridium_A acidaminophilum. The sequence continues at coordinate 367,698 of NZ_CP007452.1, forward strand.
GGGGGTGTATTTATGATAGATACAAGAAAATGGGAGCTGGGGCCGGAGGATTTGAAATGCGGCTGCGACCTTTCGGATTACAATTTCAAAACGACAAAGGATCTCGATCCCCTCAGAGGAATAATAGGGCAAAACAGGGCGGCGGAAGCCATGAGCTTTGGCCTGAATATAAAAAAGAAAGGCTACAACGTATACGTGTCAGGACTCAGCGGAACCGGCAGGACAAGTTATACAAAGTCGCTTGTCCAAAAGGTCGCCACAGCAAGGAAGGACAAAATCATAAATGACTGGGTATACGTCTACAATTTCAAATCGCCTGATGAGCCAACAGCGCTGGCTTTCAATGCGGGGATTGGAAAGAGCTTTAAAAAAGATGTGGAGCTGACGGTTGAAAAGCTCGTTGAAGAGGTACCAAAGATTTTCTCGTCGCGGGAATACGAAATCAGAAGTGCCGAAATAGTTCAACGATATGAAAGGCTCAGCAAGAACATACTCATGGAGCTCAACGAGTTTGCAAGAAGCAAGGGGTTTGTGTTCCAGCAGACAAACCAGGGGCTCTTTAGCATACCGCTGAAGCCTGATGGGACCCCGATGGCTGACGAGGAGTACAAGAATCTGACTGAAGAGGACTACGACATAATAAAGAAAAAATCAATCCAGTTGAACAAGGAGATAAACGACTACCTGAACAGGATAAAAAGCCTTGAGGAGCAGTTCAGGGAGAGTCTGGAAGAGCTCGACAAGAGGACGGGAGACAGCATAGCAAGTTTCTTCATGGAAGTCCTTATAGAAGACTACGGCAAGGATGAGAAGGTGCTTTCATACATGAATGATATGAAGCACGACATAATTGACAACATCAACAAGTTCAAGGAGCCTAAAAGTCAGGAGCTTGCAAACCCGTTCCTAATGATGCAACAAAGAGACGACGGAAGATTTTTAATGAGATATCAGGTTAATTTATTCATAGACAACAGCGACAAGAGCGACCTTCCGATAGTAAACGAGATTAACCCGACTTATTACAACCTCACAGGCATGATAGAGTATAAGAATGAGATGGGTCTTATGACTACGAATTTCATGCAGCTAAAGCCTGGAGCGCTCCACAGGGCCAACGGGGGTTTCCTCATACTCGATGTCAAGGACTTGTTCTCCCACCCGTTTGCATGGGAGGCTCTTCGAAGGGCTCTCAGGACGGATTCCATAACAATGGAGACGCTAAACAAGCAGTATGGGTATATTGTAACATCAACGCTAAAGCCTGATCCGATAGATCTTGACATAAAGGTTATACTAATTGGAGACTACATGACGTACAGCCTGCTCTACGCTTACGACGAGGAATTCAGAAAGCAGTTCAGGATAATGGCCGACTTTGACGTGGAGTTCAAAAGGAACGAGGAGAACGTCATAAAGCTTGCCAGATTCATAAGGAGCCACTGTGAGGAAGTAGGGCTCAAGCATTTTGACAAGGGCGCTGTTGAGATGGTGGTAGAGTACAGCTCGAGGATTGCTGAGGACAAGGACAAGCTCAGTGCCAGATTCAACCAGGTCGTGGAGATACTATATGAGGCGGAGGCATACAGCGACGAAAAAAATGAATATGTCACTGCTGACGATGTCATGAAGGCAATAGAGGGCAAGAAATACAGGAACAGCAAGTACGAGGAGAAGCTAAACGAGCTGTTCGAAGATGGAACGCTGCTAATAGACATAGACGGCGAAAAAATCGGCCAGATTAACGGCCTTACTGTAATGGGAAGCGGCGAGTACAGCTTCGGCAAGCCTGCAAGGATGACTGCCTCCACTTACAAGGGCAAGGCTGGCATAATAAACATAGAAAGAGAGGTAAGGCACAGCGGAAGCATACATGACAAAGGGGTGCTCATACTCAGCGGATATCTGGGCGAAAAATACGGCAAGGAAAAACCCATATCCCTTACAACGTCCATAACATTTGAGCAGACATACTCGCATATAGACGGAGACAGCGCTTCGAGTACGGAGCTTTATGTAATCATCTCAAGCATAGCCGAAATACCTATAAAGCAGTATATAGCTGTTACAGGCTCCATAAGCCAAAAAGGTGAGATACAGCCTATTGGCGGCGTGAACGAAAAGATAGAGGGTTTCTTTGACGTCTGCAAGATTAAAGGGCTCACCGGCAAGCAGGGAGTCTTAATACCAAAGACCAACGTCAAGAACCTCATGCTCAGGCAGGATGTAATAGACGCAGTCAGAGACGGCGTGTTCCACATATACTCAATAGAGCATGTAAACGAAGGCATTGAGATACTAACAGGACTTCCTATAGAAGAAATAGACGAGAGGGTCTCAAAGAGGCTTAGGGAATCGGACGAAGATGAAGGCAAGGCTGATGAAAAAGCCTTGAAAGAGGAACTGATGCAGCAGGAGCCGGCTCCGCAGGCAGGAATTGAGGAAGGCGGAGATGATGAAGACGAAAACAACGAAGACGAGGATGAGGAAAGAAAGCTTTAAGTAAGAAAAGTGAACAAACATAAAAAATAAGAGGAGGGTGCTTATGTGTCTGAAGCTTGACACACAAGAACCCTCCTCTTGTGTTGCAGTTTTATCTGAGTATTAGAATTGGTGTGGCCGAATGGTGGACAACCTTGTCTGTTACGCTGCCGAGAGTAAATCTTCTGGCAGCGCCCATGCCATGTGTGCACATTATGATAATGTCCAGATTTTCAAGCTCGCTCATTTCCAATATTATGTCGGCGGCATGTCCGAAACCGACGTATGTCCTGATTCTCGAATGACTAAAGCCATTGAGGTATTTGAGCGCATCTGAAAGCAGATTAAGATGGACTCTGCCGTATTCATGATGCATTATTGTTTCGGCCACAAAGTCATCAGGCATTATTTCAATATAGGGACGATCCGGCGGAGTTGGCATAAATGTCTTTTGGACGGTCACTAGTAGTATTTCATATTCGGACATTCCAGCTACAAATTCTTTGACATAGCCCAGAGCCTTGTAGGAAGAATCCGAGCCATCAAAGGGAAGGAGAATTTTCACGGCAAGCCCTCCTTTAGTCAGTATTTTTTAGCCTTTATTGCATATTTTGATTATCCTGTCTTCAGTGACAACCATGTCTACTGTCGCATCGAATGCATCGTGGGGCACGGAATCATGAAGCTGCAGCTCGAAGGCCACTCCTACACTGACTACCGCCCCATTATCTATCGAGGAGAGAAATCTGTCGTAGAAGCCTGCGCCATAGCCTACCCTGTAGCCGTATTTGTCGAAAGCCACTCCTGGAACTATTATGACGTCGAGTTTTTCCTTGTCGAAAACCCTGACGTATTCAGGCTTGGGCTCGAGGAGTCCATATTTGGAAATTTGAAGCTCGCTGTCCGGATCTTTAAGCAACGAAGGTATGAGCTGCCTGCCCTTGAATACGGAAATGGGAATAACCACGTTCTTGTCGTTTGAAAGGCAGTAGTCTATAAGCTGTCTTGTCTGCACCTCATTTCTAAAGTCGATATAGGTCATTATGCTCCTGGCTTTCCTTATGCAATCAAGTGATGTGAGCTTTTCAAATATTTTTTGAGACTTTAGCTCCACTTCCTCGCTGCTTTGGCGTTCCCTGTCTGCAATTGCTTTGTTTCTGAACTCTGACTTGCTCATCATACTAGTAGCCTCCAAAAATAATAGTAGTCTATACAGATTGAAGAATTATGTGTTTTACTGTTATAATAAAATTGTTGCCAATAAAACGATTTTAAAACAGTATTTATAAGATTAATCGGATTAATTCTATTTTCAGGGAAAACAGTTTAATATACAGAAAATTCTACATAGATTATCAAATGGCGTCAAGCCAAAAGAATTTTTAGGAGTGGTAATATTGATTAAATTTGAGAATGTAAACATGGAGTATAAAAACGGCAAGAAAGCACTTATAGATGCAAACATAGAAATAGGCAAGGGTGAGTTCGTATTCATAGTGGGCTCTTCGGGAGCCGGCAAATCCACATTCATAAAGCTCCTGCTTAAGGAGCAGGAGCCAAGCAGCGGCAGCATAGTAATAGATGGGTGTGAGACAACATCGCTGTCAAAGCGCAAAATACCCCGTTTGAGAAGAAATATGGGTGTGGTGTTCCAGGATTTCAGGCTGTTGCCCAACAAGACAGTATACGAGAATGTGGCTTTTGCCATGGAGATAACAGGCCACAGCGGCAAGGATATAAGGAGAAAGGTTCCGTTCGTGCTTGGAATGGTGGGACTTAGCTCCAAAGCCAAATCATATCCGGGAGAGCTATCGGGAGGAGAGCAGCAGAGGGTCAGCATAGCAAGGGCCATAATAAACAAGCCAGCGCTTCTAATTGCAGACGAGCCTACGGGTAACCTTGATCCCCAGAATTCATGGGATATAATGAGACTTCTAAAGGACATCAATAGAAGAGGAACTACAGTGCTAATAGCCACTCACGCCAAGGAATTGGTCGACGAGATGAAACAAAGGGTTATAGAGCTCGATGGTGGCAGGATAGTAAGGGATGAAGAAAGGGGAAGTTACGAAAATGTTTAGCAGCATATTTTACAACATCAAGGAGGGCTTCAAGGGGATATGGAGAAACAGGCCTATGGCTTTGGCTTCAGTAAGCTCCGTAGCGGCATCTCTTTTCATTTTGGGCATAATAATAATATTAGTGCTCAACATAAATTCCTTCACGCTGACAATGCAAAACAAGTTCGACAAGATGCAGGTGTATCTCGAGGATGGCATGGACACACAGGAGATATATGACATCAAGGAAGATATAGAATCCATTGACGGGGTGGACTCGGCGGAGTTTGAATCTAGCAAGGACGCATTTGTTAAGCTTCAGAAGAGATGGGGTAAGGATGCATACCTGCTAGAGGGTATGGAAACCTCGCTTCAGAATTCGTTCATAGTCAATCTTGAAAGCCTGGAATCGGCCGATGCCGTTTTTGCACAGCTAAAGTCGCTAGATGGAGTCGAAGACATAAAGTATTACAAGGACGTAATAAGCAAGCTAGTCAAGATATCGGCATGGATAAGAAACATCGGGCTGGCGCTCATAGTGCTGCTCTCGTCCGTATCGCTGTTTGTGATATCAAACACTATAAAGATAGCTCTGTATGCAAGGCGCAGGGAGATAAACATAATGAAATACATAGGAGCCACAAACTGGTTCATAAGGGGGCCGTTCCTCGTCGAGGGCATGGTGCTCGGAGGAATCGGAGCTCTTGCATCTCTTGGCTTAATAAGCGTCTGCTACAAGTATATCTATATCAAGTTAAACAGCAATTCGTACTGGGCGATGATGAGCAACGTGCTTTCGCTGGACGAGATATTCTCAAGCCTGATTATAATATTTGCGGTTATGGGCATAGGTATAGGCATGCTCGGGAGTCTCATATCACTTAAAAAACATCTTGAGGTGTAAGGAGGGAACGATTTGAGAAGGATTGCCGTAGTTATTTCAATTTTGCTTTTGATGTCGAGCATGACATCCTTTGCAACTCAGGTTGACGACCTGAAAAAGAAGCTCAACGACGTAAAGGGCGGGGCTAAAAATGCCCAGCAGCAGCTCAATGCAAACAAGAAGGAGCAGGGTAAAGTCGCCAATAAGATAGAAGAGCTCAACAACGAGATAAACAAGACAGAGCAGGAGATAGACAGGCTTTTTTCGCAGATAATGCAGACAAAGGGCGAGATAAGCATACAAAAGAAAGAAATTCAAAAGCTACAGGAGCTTATTGAAGCTCAAAAGGAGCTTCTCAAAAAAAGGCTAAGAGTAATGTACAAGACCTCAGACATAGACTACATGGAGGTGCTGCTTAGCTCTACAGACATAAGCGAGTTCATGTCGAACCTTGATATTATAAAGCGCATAGCCGAGCATGACAAGGAGCTTATAGAGCAGTTCAAGAGGGACAGGGAGAAAGTTGAAAAAGTAAAGCAGGGCCTTGAGCAGAAGGAAAAAATGCTTGCAGAGCTTCAGCGCAAGGCGGAGGCTGAAAAAACAAAGCTTGCAGTCTCTAGGGGACAGCAGGTTGAGTACAAGCAGGAGCTGGAGCAGAGCGCCGAAGAGATTGAAGCCCAGATAGACAAGTTCAATGAATATGCAAAGAGCATACAGTCTCAGATAGCAAAGCTCCAATCACCGTCAGTAAGCTACGGGGGCGGCGCCATGGCGTGGCCTTCTGCGGCAAGCACGAGAGTGACTTCGCCTTTTGGCTACAGGAACCACCCGATACTCAAAAAGCAAAAGTTCCATAGCGGTATAGACATAGGAGCGCCTTCGGGCAGCAACGTGCTTGCTGCCAACGACGGTACGGTCATATTTTCCGGTTGGCAGGGAGGCTACGGCAACACTGTTATGATTGACCACGGCGGAAAGATAGTGACGCTTTACGGCCACAATTCCAAACTGCTTGTGGGCACGGGAGACAAGGTGAGCAGAGGGCAGGTTATTGCAAAGTGCGGCTCTACAGGACTTTCCACAGGCCCTCATATACATTTTGAAGTAAGAAAGAACGGCAGTCCAGTAGATCCAATGGGCTGGGTAAGATAGGGGACGCAGCTGAATGCGGCCACCCATACTGAGGGGAGAATATAATGATATCAAAGAAAAAGGCAGTAGTCGGAGCACTCATCATAGCACTTGTCAGTTCGCTGTTGACGCTCAATGCCGGGGCATTGTTTGGAAAAATAGCTATAGTTCCAATGAGTGAATACAAGCAGTACAAGGAGTTTGAAAAAATGTACTCACTCAAGAACTCTATCGAGCAGGAGTTTTACAAGGATCCGAGCGAAAGCGTCCTTGTGGAGGGTGCTATAAAGGGCATGTTTGAGGGGCTGAATGATCCCTATTCGACATACATGACTAAAAAAGAGTTTGACGCGCTACTCGAGTACACCAAGGGAAGCTTTGGCGGCATAGGCGTATATGTGTCTGCGGAGGACGATGGCTTCATAACGATAGTATCGCCCATAGAGGACACTCCTGGAGACCGGGCAGGACTTAAGGCCGGGGACAAGATAATAAAAGTGGATGGAGAGACTGTGAGCTCCAAGGACATAGACAAGGCTGTCTCCAAGATGAAGGGAGAGCCTGGAACCAAGGTGACAATAACTATAGCAAGGGATGGGCAGCAGGAGCCCTTTGATGTCCACATAACAAGGGAAGAGATAAGGATACAGACTGTCAAATCCGAAGTCAAGGAGGATGGAATAGGATATATCAGAATAACTACATTCGACGAAAAGACAGCTGCTGATTTCAAGACTAATCTTGAGGGACTAAAGGCTAAGGGTATAAAGGCTCTTGTTATAGACCTGCGCGATAACCCCGGCGGACTTCTCGATCAGTGTCGTGAAATATCTGATGAGCTCTTGGGCAAGGGCACGATAGTGTACACAAGAGACAGAAGCGGAAGCGAGGAGTATCTTAAATCTGACGAGGAGAGGAAGCTGGGACTGCCTATAGCAGTGCTCGTTAACGGAGGTTCGGCATCGGCATCAGAGATACTAAGCGGGGCTATAAAGGACAACAAGGCCGGAATACTAGTCGGAACAAAGACATACGGCAAGGGGCTTGTGCAGCAGGTGTTCCCGCTTGAGGACGGCTCGGGCTACAAGCTTACTGTTTCGCAGTATTTCACTCCGAGCGGGGCTTATATAAATAAGAAGGGAATACAGCCGGACATAGAAGAAAAGGACGAGGCCAAGCAGCTTGATAAGGCGCTTGAATATCTGAAAAGCAAAACAGAGTAATAAGGGATAGCTTTTATGTTGTAAAAAAATCAATCAAAAGTATATATAATGTCAAATAACGACAAGATATTTTGGGTATAAACATTCCTGTGATTGTTAAACTAACAAGGGGGGGTTATCATGGATTTAAATCAATATAAAGATATTCTGTCAATGGCTGTAAACAAAGAGATTGAGGCATATGAATTTTATAAGGCAGCTTCAGAAAAAGTAGGCGACGAAAGCTTGAAATCTGTTTTCGCCGATTTGGCAAAAGAAGAACTAAGGCACAAGGTGCTTTTAGAAGGCTACTTGAAAAATGAAGGCAAAAAGCTTAAATTTGACGAAACTAAAGACTACAAAGTATCTGAAACAGTAGAAGAAAAACCCCTTTCAACAGATATGAAGTTTGTTGATGCAATTGCGCTGGCAATGAAAAAAGAAGAGGAAGCCATGAACATGTACAATCAATTTGCAGACATCAGCATAGATGAGGTACAAAAGGATACATTTTTGGAGCTTTCAAAAATGGAATTAGGCCACAAGGCAAGACTTGAGGAGATATACACCAACGCCGCGTATGTCGAGGTGTGGTAATAAATTAAATACTATATTTTGAAGAGTTTGAGTGTCCGCTTATATAGCGGACATTTTTTTATCTTAAATGCGGTATGCAGCCAGAAAATGTGCATTTATTTGGATTCAAAACTCAGTTGCGCTATGCCAGACTTAGCGCTATAATTTTATTTATAAGAACATTTGTTTGCGTGTGGACGGAGGTGGCATATTGGATTTCAAGATTGTTTCGGATTTCATGCCGACGGGCGACCAGCCTGAGGCCATAGAGAAGCTGTCAAAAGGCATAGAAGACGGTGAAAAGTATTGCACTTTAATAGGAGCTACCGGCTCAGGCAAGACATTCACCATGGCCAATATAATAGAGAAGGTTCAAAAGCCTACGCTTGTGATAGCCCACAATAAGACGTTGGCAGCCCAGCTCTACGGCGAGTTCAAGGAGTTCTTTCCTGAGAACGCTGTGGAATATTTTGTGAGCTACTATGATTACTATCAGCCGGAGGCATACGTAGTGCAGTCCGACATGTATATTGAAAAGGATTCCTCGATAAACGACGAGATAGACAAGCTCAGGCACTCGGCTACCGCGGCGCTGCTAGAGCGAAGGGACGTTATAATAGTGGCCTCAGTTTCATGCATATACGGCCTTGGAGATCCCGAGGAGTACGGGGAGCAGATGATATCGCTCAGGCCGGGCATGAACAGGGACAGGGATGAGGTCATAAGAAAGCTGGTGCAGATACAGTATGAAAGAAACGACATCAGCTTCACCCGTGGCACCTTCAGGGTCAGAGGCGACGTGCTGGAGGTCTATCCGGCGGGCAGTGACGAGAAGGCTATTCGTATAGAGTTTTTCGGAGACGAGATAGACAGGGTGATGGAAATCAACTACCTTACGGGTGAAGTCCTCGGCAAGCGCAGCCATGTTTCCATATTTCCGGCGTCCCACCATGTGACAAGCAGGCAGAAGCTTGAAAAGGCGGTTGTGGCAATTGAAGAAGAGCTGGAGGAAAGAATAAGATACTTTACAGACCGCGGCATGCTTCTTGAAGCGCAAAGGATAGAGCAAAGGACGCGATATGACATAGAGATGCTCAGAGAAATAGGCATCTGCAAGGGGATAGAGAACTACTCGAGGCACCTGACGGGCAGAAGTGAAGGTGAGCGACCATATACGCTCATGGACTTCTTTCCTGACGATTTTCTTATAATCGCCGACGAGTCGCACGTAATGATGCCCCAGATAAGAGCCATGTACGGAGGTGACAGGGCAAGAAAGGCTGCACTCATAGATTACGGCTTCAGACTGCCTTCGGCTTATGACAATAGGCCGCTTTCGTTCGAAGAATTCGAAAAGGTGGCCAGGCAGATGGTATTTGTATCAGCAACGCCTGCAAGCTATGAGCTTCAAAAGTCAAGTGTAATAGCCCAGCAGATAATAAGGCCGACGGGACTCCTTGACCCGCAGGTGGAGATAAGACCTACAAGCGGCCAGATAGACGACATACTCAACGAGATAGACCTCAGGGTAAAGAAAGAGGAGAGGGTGCTCGTGACGACGCTGACAAAGAAGATGGCCGAGGACCTTACGGACTACATGAAGAGCGCCGGGGTAAAGGTGACCTATATGCATTCCGACGTCGAAACTCTGGATAGAATTCAGATAATACACGACCTAAGATCAGGCAAGTACGACGTGCTGGTAGGAATCAACCTGCTCAGGGAAGGTCTGGACCTTCCGGAGGTGTCTCTTGTGACCATACTGGACGCCGACAAGGAGGGCTTCCTGAGGTCTGAAACATCGCTCATACAGACGATAGGAAGGGCAGCGAGGCACGAGAACGGCAAAGTAATAATGTATGCCGACAAAATGACTGACTCAATGAAAAGGGCGATAGAGGAAACCTACAGAAGAAGGGGCATACAGGAGAGATACAACGAGGAGCACGGTATCATTCCGAAGTCCATCAAGAAGGGGATAAGGGATGTCATAGAAGCCACAAAGGCCGCAGAGGAGGAACAGGCATACCATCCCCAGCAGGCTCAGGACGATGAAGCTCTGCTTGATCAGCTCAGAATGCAGATGGCTGAAGCCGCAAAGTTGCTCGAATTCGAAATTGCAGCTCAGCTCAGGGACAAGATAGCTGCCATAGAGAAGAAAAAAAGGAGATAAAATGGACGAGAGAAAAATCATAATAAAGGGAGCAAAGGAGCACAATCTAAAGAACGTAGACCTGGAGATACCAAGGAACAAGCTTGTCGTGTTCACGGGGCTTTCAGGCTCAGGAAAGTCGTCGCTGGCGTTCGACACAATATACGCAGAAGGCCAGCGGCGCTACGTGGAGAGCCTGTCGGCCTATGCAAGGCAGTTTCTCGGGCAGATGGAAAAGCCGGATGTCGAGTATATAGAGGGACTCTCACCTGCCATTTCAATAGACCAGAAGACGACGTCGAAGAATCCAAGATCCACAGTGGGAACTGTAACGGAGATATACGACTACATGAGGCTTCTCTACGCGCGAATTGGCGAGCCGCACTGCCCTATATGCAAAAAGAAAATAAGCCAGATGACAATAGAGCAGATAGCAGACAAGATAATGGAGCTGCCTGAGGGAACAAAGATACAGGTAATGGCTCCCGTAATACGTGGCAAGAAGGGCAGACACGAGAAGCTAATTGAAAATATCAAAAAGGATGGCTTCGTAAGGGTAAGGATTAACGGCGAGGTTTACGACGTGGGCGAGGAAATAGAGCTCGACAAGAACAAGAAGCACAGCATAGAGGTGGTCGTAGACAGACTTGTTGTAAGACCTGGCATAGAAAGCAGGCTTTACGAGTCGGTGGAGACGTCACTCAAGCTTGCAGACGGCCTCGTGCTCGTGGACATCATAGACTCTCAGCCTCAGATGTTTTCAACCAGATTTGCGTGCATTGAGCACGGCATAGGAATAGAGGAGCTCTCACCCAGAATGTTCTCGTTCAACTCGCCATTTGGAGCCTGTCCGGAGTGCAACGGACTTGGCTCGCTCAAGAGTGTAGATCCAAGGCTTGTAGTTCCAAATGAGGATCTGACTATTCGCGAAGGTGCAGTTGCGGCATGGGCTTCAAGCGGAGCCGGCTCCGAGGACACTTATTATTTTAAGATGATAGACGGCCTGGCAAAAAATCACGGCCAGTCTCTGGATGTGCAGTTCAAGGAGCTCGATTCGGATTTTGTTAAAAAGCTACTCTACGGAGACGACAAGAACGTATCCTTCGAATATGAAAGCAAGTTCGGGGGACGCAGGACATACAGCGCGAGATTTGAAGGAGTCATAAACAATCTTGAAAGAAGATACCATGAGACAAATTCCGACTACATGAGGGAGAAAATTGAGGAGTACATGAGCGAAACTCCATGCCAAAAGTGCAAGGGGACAAGGCTCAAGGACGAGAGTCTATCGGTGCTTATAGACGGCAGGAACATATCGCAGCTGACCGAAATGTCGGTAAACGCGCTGTATGACTATCTTGAAAGCGCGCCACTTTCGGACAAGCAAAAATTCATAGGCAGGGATATACTAAAGGAGATAAAGGCCAGACTGAGATTTCTAAAGGACGTAGGCCTTGAGTATCTTACGCTTTCAAGGACTTCAGGAACGCTATCGGGCGGAGAATCGCAAAGAATCAGGCTTGCAACTCAGATAGGGGCTTCACTCATGGGCGTGCTTTATGTGCTGGATGAGCCCAGCATAGGACTTCACCAGAGGGACAACGACAGGCTGCTTGCAACCCTCAGAGACCTTACCGATTTGGGCAACACGCTGATAGTCGTAGAGCACGATGAGGACACAATCAACGCTGCGGATTACATCGTTGACATAGGGCCGGGAGCAGGAGTGCACGGAGGCGAGATTGTCGCCGTAGGAACCGTGGAAGACATAAAGGCCTGCGAAAGGTCCATAACAGGGCAGTATCTCAGCGGTAAAAAGTCTATAGCAGTTCCGGAGAGAAGAAGACCTCTGGGCGAGAAGATGATAAGCATAAAGGGAGCAAGGGAAAACAATCTTAAGGACATAGATGTGGATATACCAATTGGTGTTTTCACCTGCGTCACTGGAGTTTCAGGCTCGGGGAAAAGCTCTCTTATAAACGAGATACTCTACAAGGGTGCGGCCGCAAAGATACAACGACTAAAGGCAAGGCCTGGAGACCATGATGCCATAATGGGTCTTGAGCACATAGACAAGGTAATAGACATAGACCAATCGCCAATAGGAAGGACTCCAAGGTCCAACCCAGCCACTTATACCGGAATATTTGACAGCGTACGCGACTTGTTCGCATCCACACAGGAGTCAAAGGCAAGAGGCTACGGCAAGGGCAGGTTCAGTTTCAATCTCAAGGGGGGAAGATGCGAGGCCTGCAAGGGCGATGGGATAATAAAAATCGAAATGCACTTCCTGCCTGACGTATATATTCCCTGCGAGGTGTGCAAAGGCAGCAGATACAGCAGGGAGACGCTCCAGGTCAAGTACAAGGGCAAGAGCATAGCCGACGTGCTCGACATGAACGTGGAGGAGGCGGTCGAATTCTTCTCGAGCATACCTTCAATAAGCAGAAAGATGCAAACGCTAATGAACGTGGGACTGGGCTACATTAAGCTGGGCCAGCCTTCAACGCAGCTCTCGGGCGGAGAAGCCCAAAGGATCAAGCTATCAACAGAGCTTGGCAAGAGATCAACTGGCAAGACGCTCTACATCCTTGACGAGCCGACAACAGGCCTGCACATGGCCGATGTCGACAGGCTCATTGACATGCTGCAAAAGCTTGTGGATGCAGGAAATAGCGTGCTGGTTATAGAGCACAACCTTGACGTTATTAAGACGGCCGACCACATAATCGACATGGGTCCCGATGGAGGCGACAAGGGCGGCTATGTAATAGGGCAGGGAACACCGGAGCAAATCGCAAAAAACAAAAAATCGTACACTGGAGCATTCCTAAAAAAGCTCCTCTAAAATAAAGAAGTCGCCTTAAGTTAAGGCGACTTTTTACACGACTTTTGTTATGAAGCTTGATATGATGTACATTACCATCAAAAGTGAAACGCATGCCGATATTCCTTTGAGCTCAGAAAAATCATTAATTCGCCGCGGGACCGGCTTGTCGCTACTAGACATAGCTAAAAACCACACTCCTTAGATGTAATAATAGCTAATGCTATTATGTCTTATTATACCACATAAAGCAGGCAATAAACAAAATAGCATGAAATTAAAAATACAATAGAAGAAATACGGATTGTGAATTTGTGAAAAAATAATTAATATATCGAAAAAATAGATTTAAAACATAGACAAGCATTGCCGTGTTGTGTATAATTACATTAATAGATCTGCTGGCGAGGGCAACCCTAAGCCAGGAGATACAAAGGTTTCCGACCTGATTGCAAGGAGTGTCCGAGCAAAAGGGGAAGTCATACAGAGTATATGGACCGCGCTGAAATGTTAATTATTTATTATACAATAAAAACAAGCAGTCAGGTTGCGTGTTTTTTAGAGTATAAATGTGCGAATATACAAGACTTCTCCTTTGGAGAAGTCTTTTTTTTGCTCCGAAGCATCATTAGCATAAAATGTGGAATTATACGTTTGGGAGGACAAGCATGGATAACAGAGCCGTTATAGACAAAATCATAAAAACCTCAGATGCAAGCGTAGAAGAGATAGTCAGTATTCTTAAAGGAAGCGAAGACTATCTGTTTGAAATGGCATATAGGGTAAGGCAGGAGTATTGCGGAGATGCGGTTCACCTAAGGGCAATAATAGAATTCTCGAACTACTGCAGATGTGACTGTCTGTACTGCGGACTTCAAAGGCTCAACAGAAACATACAAAGATACAGAATGAGCCCTGACGAAATAGTCAGCAATGCAAAGGAAGCGTACCAGGCGGGATACAGGACTGTAATACTCCAGTCAGGCGAGGATTCCTACTATACAAGGGACATTATTTCAGGGATCATAAGAGACATTAAAAAATTAGGCGACATAGCAATAACACTTGGCGTAGGAGAGAGGGAATACGATGACTATGCCCAGTGGAGAAGAGATGGGGCTGACAGGTATCTTATAAAGCATGAGACCGCCGACAGTGAAATATACAACAGACTCCATCCCCATTCATCCTTTGAAAGAAGGATAGAGTGCCTCAGATGGCTGAAGGAACTGGGATACCAGACAGGAAGCGGCTTTATGATAGGACTTCCCGGACAGACTCTTGAGACAATAGCAAAGGACATACTTCTTCTTAAGGAGCTGGAAGTCGAGATGGCGGGAATCGGACCGTTCATACCTCACCCGGATACTCAGCTTAGGGATGAGTCCACGGGAAGCAGCCTTCTGACTCTCAAGGCAGTTGCAATAACAAGGCTGCTGCTTAAAAGGTCCCATTTGCCGACCACTACCGCGCTTGAGGTTTCTACAAAGACAAACGCATTTTGCGCTGGGGCTAATGTAATAATGAGGAAGGTTGAGCCCCATAGCTACAGGAGGCTGTATGACATATATCCAAGACCTAAAGCGCTTGAAAAAACCATAGCACAGGAAAGAAAAGAAGTCGAGGATTTCATAAAGAGCTTTGGACTTGAAGTGTCGGATTCAAGAGGAGATTACATCTAGATATATAAATAAAACCTAAAAACGGAGGAATGCAAAAATGAAGGAGTACAGAGAGTACAAGGCTGAAGAGTTCATAGTTGATTCTGAAATACTGGATTCAATGGAATACGGAAAGAAAATGGCTTCAGACAGAGAATTTGTAAAAGAGATACTCGAAAAAGCAAAAGAAGCTAAAGGGCTTGACCACAGGGAAGCTGCCGTGCTTCTAAACGTAGACGATGAAGACCTTGTAAAGGAAATGTTTGAAACCGCAGGCCATATCAAGGAGACTATATACGGAAAAAGGGTAGTGCTTTTCGCACCTCTTTACGTCAGCAACTACTGCGTAAATAATTGCGAATACTGCGGCTACAAGCACTGCAACTCTAATGTTGCAAGAAGAAAGCTCACTATGGAGCAGCTCAAGGACGAGGTTAAAATACTTGAATCCCTGGGACACAAGAGGCTTGCCTTTGAAGCCGGAGAGGACGATGAAAATTGTCCGATAGAGTATGTGCTTGAAGCAATTAAAAACATATACTCAATAAAATTCGACAACGGAAGCATAAGAAGAATAAATGTAAACATAGCCGCTACAACAATTGAAAACTACAAGAAGCTTGTGGAAGCCGAAATAGGGACTTATATACTTTTCCAGGAGACTTATCACAAGCCTACCTATGAGATCATGCATCCTCAGGGTCCTAAGCACAACTACAACTGGCATACAACTGCAATGGACAGGGCTATGCAGGCTGGAATAGATGACGTGGGAATAGGGGTACTTTACGGGTTATACGACCATACGTACGATACAATTGCAATGATAATGCACGCAGAGCATCTTGACAGCGTATATGGAGTAGGTCCCCACACGATATCGGTTCCAAGGCTCAAGCCTGCTGAAGGAATGGACATTTCAAAGTTCCCTCACATGGTCAGCGACAAGGAATTCAAAAAGATAATAGCAATACTAAGGCTCACTGTACCATACACAGGCATGATTCTTTCCACGAGAGAAACAGCGGAATTCAGAAGCGAGGCCATCAAATTCGGCATATCTCAAATAAGCGCAGGCTCATGCACAGGAGTAGGCGGATATGTTGATGAATACGGAACAGAAGGAAAGAAGGAGGTTCCTCAGTTTGAGGTGGGAGACCACAGGTCACCTATGCAGGTGCTTAAGGACCTTTGCAGAGCCGGATATATTCCAAGCTACTGCACAGCATGCTATAGGGAAGGTAGAACTGGAGACAGGTTCATGCCTCTTGCAAAATCAGGCCAGATAAATAACGTTTGCCTTCCAAATGCGCTGCTCACATTCAAGGAATTCCTGCTGGACTATTCAGACGAAGAGCTAAGGGAGCTTGGAAAGGAAGTAATAGAAGAAGGACTTGCGAGCATACCCAAGGAAGCTGCAAGAGATGCTGCAAAGAGATTCCTTGCAAGGCTTGAGGCTGGGGAAAGAGACCTTAGATTCTAAAAGTATTACAGCTGTGAAAGGAGAAGCATATGCTTGATACGCCAAAAGCAAACAGGCTGCACATAGCCATATTCGGAAAGAGGAACGCCGGAAAATCAAGTCTGATAAATGCTCTTACAGGACAGGAAATGGCCCTTGTATCTGATATGGCGGGAACTACTACGGACCCCGTATACAAGGCAATGGAGCTTCTCCCGATAGGGCCTGTTGTAATAATCGATACTGCGGGACTTGACGACGTGGGCGAATTAGGAGAGCTTAGAGTTAAAAAGTCTAAGGAAGTCATGGAGAAAACAGACCTTGCGCTGCTGGTGTTCGATTCCACGGATGAAGACTATTCATTTGAAAAAGAATGGCACTCAAGGCTTAGGGATAAAAAAATACCTACAATAGGGGTCATTAACAAGATAGACATTAAGGATAAAGAGCTTGAAAGTTATGAAAAAGAGTTCGACATGCCCTTTGTAAAGGTCAGTGCGGCAGACAGGATAAACATAGACAAGCTTAAAAGGGCAATTCAGCTGCATGCCCCCGAAGGCTTTGAAGCAGAAACAATAGTTGGGGACATACTGCCCCAAAAGGCTCTTGTTGTGCTTGTTGCGCCACAGGACATTCAAGCCCCTAAGGGAAGACTTATACTTCCGCAGGTTCAGACTATAAGAGATCTGCTTGACCATGATGCCATGGCTCTTACTGTCAAGGACGCAGAGTTGGAAGACCTCCTGTCTTCCCTTAACAGGAAGCCTGACCTTGTTATAACAGACTCACAGATATTCGGGAAGATAAGCAAGATAATTCCAAGGGAAATCCCATTGACATCTTTCTCCATACTTATGGCGAGATATAAGGGAGACCTTGCTGAGCTGATAGAGGGTGCCAAGCAAATCGGCAGACTCAAGTCGGGGGACAAGGTATTGATAGCTGAAGCATGTACGCATCATTCCCTTGAAGGGGACATAGGCAGGGAAAAGCTTCCTAAATGGCTGCGAGAATATTCAGGAGCGGAACTGGACATAACAATAAAAGCCGGAGTGGATTTTTCTGATGACCTCTCTCAGTACGCAATAGTAGTCCATTGCGGAGCGTGCATGTTCAACAAGAAGCAAATGATGTCAAGGCTTGAAAGGACAAGGAATGACAATGTGCCAATAACAAATTACGGAGTCGCAATAGCGTACATGAATGGAATACTCGAAAGAGTTACTGAGATGTTTTTTTAAGCATAACGATTCAAACTATAATAACAGAGCGGGAGCAAGCCTGCTCTGTTATTGCAATATTTACTTTCTGGAGAATGAGCTCTGATGGAAAAAAATAAATCTATGAACGGGCTATACCTGCCGGTTTTTATAATTTTTGCCTGGTGGGCTCTTTCAAGCCTGGGCCTTACAAATGAATACATAATGCCTTCGCCTGAAAAGGTTGTAAAAACCTCCAGTAATCTAATAAGCAGCGGAATGCTTCAAAAGCATCTCCTTGTGAGTCTTGCAAGAGTTCTGGTGGGCTTTGTCGTGGCCTTTGCAGCGGCTTTTCCCCTTGCAGTGTTTTGCGGGCTTAGTTCAAAATTTGAGGAATTTTTCAAGCCGACGCTTGAGTTTATAAGGCACGTACCTCCAATGGCACTCATCCCGATGCTTATACTCTGGTTTGGAATAGGAGAGGTTTCAAAGCTTTCAATTATATTTCTGGCTACTTTTTTTCCGATATATCTAAATACGCTAAGCGGGATCAGAGAAGCAGATGTTAAGTTGATACAGGTGGGAGAAGTATTTGGATTTAGCAGGTCAAAAATATTCTTTTGGATAATACTGCCCCAGGCAATTCCATCAATACTCGTAGGTATGCAAATAGGCCTGGGATACAGCTGGAGAGCTCTAATAGGGGCGGAGCTCATAGCCGCATCTTCAGGCATCGGCTATATGATAATAGACGCAGAGCAGCTATCAAGGCCCGACATAATAATAATCGGAATAATGGCGATAGGAATAGCAGGGTATGCAATAGATGCACTCTTCATGGAAGCCACAAGAAGGATTACCCGCTGGAGCGGAGGTGAACAGCATCATGGCGAGTCTGATGATAAGAAATGTTCATAAGGTGTATTCGATTCAGGGGAAAAGAATACAGGCCTTGAAGGGTCTGGATTTTGAAGTGGAAAGCGGCAGCTTTGTATGCATAGTGGGTAAAAGCGGCTGCGGAAAGTCGACTCTCCTTAAGCTCATATGCGGCCTGGAGGAACGTGACAGTGGCTCCATAATTATTAGAGCTGAAGAGAATTCAAAAAAGAACCCCAGAGTATCCATAGTTTTTCAAGAACCGAGGCTGATGCCATGGCTCTCAGTAAGAAAAAACATAGAATTCCCAATAAAGGGAGAGATATGTAAAAGCGAGTCTGAAAAGAGAGTCGAAAGGCAGCTGGACATGCTGGGGATAAAAGCTTTTGAAAATGCTTATCCCAGCCAGATTTCCGGAGGTATGGCACAAAGAGTATCCCTGGGGAGGACTCTTTGCTATGAGCCGGACATAATACTAATGGACGAGCCTTTGGGGGCCCTTGATGCATTCAACAGAAAAAAGCTGCAGGATGAGATTGTGAAAATATTTCAAAATGAGAAAAAAACAATACTGTTTGTAACTCATGATGTGGAGGAAGCTCTGCTGCTCGGACAGAAGGTGCTTGTAATGGAAGAGGGAAGGATAAAAGAAAGCATAAATGTGAATATGGGTTATCCCAGAAACCCATCGTCAAATGAGATGATTAATCTCAAGAAAAGAATACTCTCTCTTATATTCGAGTAAAAAGGAGTGGTATGAATGGATAACAGAATAGGCGTAATCGCAATAATAATTGAAGACAAGGAAAGTGTGCAAAAGGCCAATGCCGTAATGAGCGAATATTCGGATATGATAGTAGGAAGAATGGGGATACCCTATAAGGAGAAAAATGTAAGTGTTATATCAATAATAGTTGATGGAAATACAGATGAGATAGGTGCGTTGTCGGGAAAACTGGGAAATATTCCTGGGGTGATGGTAAAAAGCGCGCTTACTAAAAAATAAAATGGATTAAATTCAATTAAGCTGCAAATAAATTTTCGTTGGAGGAGATGTTTATGAAAAGGATTAAAACTGCCGCAGCAATGCTGCTGTCTGTAATGCTTGTTTTTTCGGGATGCGCACCCAAGGATGCAGGAACTTCGACTGAAACGGGCAATATAGAGAAAATAAATATATCTTATGTGAAACTGCCCCTTAACATGCCTTCTATAGTTGAGAAGGAAAAAAACATGTTTGAGGAGGAATTTGGGAAAGACGGCATAGAAGTGACATTCCCGGAAATAACTGAAGGCTCAAAGATGACACAGGCTGTTGCAGCAGGCTCTCTTGATTTTTGCAATGCCCTGGGAGGTACGTCGGCAATACTTGCGGCTGCAAACGGAGTGGATATAAAGATAATCGGCATATACAGCAGGGCGCCAAAGGCTTTCACTGTAATGACAAGAAGCCAGGACATAAATGGACTGGCTGACCTTAAAGGCAAAAAGGTTGCAGGACCTAAGGGGACAATACTGCATCAGCTTTTAATAGCCGGATTAAGTGAAGCAGGCATGTCGGTGGATGACGTGGAATTCATAAACATGGGAATACCAGAGGCGGTTGCAGCGATGAACAGCGGCAATGTGGATGTTGCACTTGTTGCCGGGCCTGCGGTTACAAAGGCAGTTTCGGACGGAGCCAAGGTGATAACTACGGGAGAAGGTCTTTTAGATGCTACGATAGTAATAGCCACAAGCGGCAAATTCATCAAAGAGCATCCCGACATGACAGCGAGATATATGGCTGTCCACTCAAGAAGCCTTGATTTCATGAAGGACAATAGGGAAGAGACTATGGAAATGGCAGCAAAAGAAACCGGAATATCAAAAGAAGATGTAGAAAAAATGTACGACTGGTATGACTTTAATCCTAGCATAACTCAAAAGGATGTTGAAGAACTTGAAAAGACACAGGAGTTCCTGCTTAAAAACGGCATGCTCGAGAAGGGAATAGACATAAGTAGCATAATAGACAATAGTTTCGTTTCAAAATAGAATACTAAAACAATACAAACTAATTAATGCCGGACACAACACAAGTGCCCGGCATTTTTGGTATAATCATGATATAAATCAAGATACATTGCAGAGGTGCGTCATGTTCGATATCAAAAAGCAGCTTTCAATGCTTCCGGACTCTCCGGGAGTATACATCATGAAGGATTCAACGGGGGACATCATATATATAGGCAAGGCCAAGTCTCTAAAAAACAGAGTGAGGCAGTATTTCGGCTCACACGGAAAGAGCAGCCCAAAGGTCGAGGCAATGGTGGGCAACATAAGCGAGTTCGAGTATATAATGACTGACTCCGAGCTAGAGGCTCTGATACTCGAGTGCAACCTAATCAAGAAGCACAGGCCCAAATACAACATAATATTCCGCGACGACAAGACATACCCCTTCATAAAGGTGAGCGTCAATGAGGATTATCCAAGGGTGCTCAAGGTCAGAAGCATGAGGGAGGACGGAGCGAAGTATTTCGGCCCGTATACAAGCGAAGGAGCGGTCAACGACGTAATAAGCCTCATAAGGAGGATTTATCCCATAAGGAAGTGCAAGAACGACATAAAGCGCATGATCCAGCGAGGGGAGCGGCCATGCATCAACTATGACATAGGCAAGTGCACAGGGCCCTGCAGGGGAATCGACGCAAGAGAGCAGTACATGCAGATGATAGACGAGATAGTCACGTTTCTCTCGGGAAGGAGCGAGACGCTCATAGAATCCATAGAGCAGCAAATGCAGGTAGCTGCGGAGAGGCTCGACTTTGAAAAGGCAGCATATTTTCGTGACAAGATCGGCAGCCTCAGGATACTCGCGCAGAGGCAGAAGATAGTCTCGAAAAGCTCGGTGGACCAGGATTTCATCGCAGCTTATTTCTATGAAGGCAAGGCGTGCATACAGGTATTTTTTGTGAGGGAAGGCAGGATAATAGGCAGGGAGCACTTCGTTGTGGAGGATGTGCTTGAGGAACAAAAAGGTGAGGTGTTCGCCTCCTTCATAAAGCATTTCTACTCGTATCAGGGATTCATTCCAAGTGAGATACTCATAGAGAGCGAAACAGGGGAGGATGAAGTTCTCCAAAGCTGGCTCGAGAGCATAAAAGGGCGTAAGGTCCATATAAAGGTCCCTCAAAAGGGCGAGAAGCGTGAAATGATTGAAATGGTGAAGAAAAATGCCAGAGAGTCGGCGGAAAAATTTTCTAATGTGAGCAGGCTCAAAGATTCACAGGAGCTGCTGGAGGAACTCAGAAGTTTGCTTGAGCTTGAAGAAACTCCAAACAGGATAGAAGCCTTTGACATATCAAACATACAGGGAGTGGATTCGGTAGGTTCCATGGTTGTGTTCACTCGCGGAAGGAAAGACTCCAAGGAGTACAGGCGCTTTAGAATCAAGACGGTGCAGGGTCCTGATGACTATTCATCACTCTATGAGATAGTCCTTCGGAGGCTTAAAAAGTGGAGCGGTCGTCCGGATCTCATGCTAATAGACGGAGGAAGAGGACAGGTAGGGGTTGTCAGCAGGCTGCTACTGGAGCTTGGAGTAGACATCCCGGTGTGGGGAATGTACAAGGACGACAAGCACAGGACTCGCGGACTTGTAAGCCTCGAGAGGGAGATAGAGCTCAAAAAATCATCGCAGCTATACAGATTCATATGCACCATACAGGACGAGGCGCACCGGTTTGCAATAGACTACCACAGGTCGCTAAGGCACGGAAAGCTTAAAAGGTCAGTGCTTGATGATATAGCTGGGGTTGGTGAGAAGCGAAAGCTGCTTCTGATTTCGCACTTTAGGTCGGTCGAGAATATAAGGAACGCCAAGCTCGAGGAGTTGAAGGCGATTTCAGGCATAAGCGCGGAAGTGGCAGAGCGGATATATATGTTTTTCAGGGAGGAAGGTAAAATTGACAGAAGATAAAAAAGTCAGCGTAAGCATGTTCATAAAAGAGCTTGAACTGGAGGTTGTGCACAAGGGCGAGAATACCGACTATGAAATAATTTCATCAGATATCAACAGGCCGGCGCTCCAGTTTGCGGGATTCTTTGAACACTTCGCATATGACAGGGTGCAGGTTATAGGCAAGGGAGAGCATGATTATTTCGGCACGCTTGACAGGGCTACCAGGCTAAGGCGCTTAGAAAAGCTGTTTTCATACGAGATTCCTGTGCTCGTGCTTGCCAGAGGGCTGGATTTCAGCAGCGACACTATAAACATGGCGAAAAAGTACAACAGGATAATAATAAGATCACAAATGTCTACAACCAAATTCATAAACAAGGCATCAGGATACCTGAGTGAAAAGCTTGCGCCTTCAAAAACAGTGCACGGCGTGCTTGTCGACATATACGGCATAGGCGTACTGCTCATGGGCAAAAGCGGGGTCGGAAAGTCGGAGACGGCGCTTGAGCTTGTGAAGCGGGGCCACAGGCTTGTGGCGGATGATGCCGTTGAAATCAGAAGGATTGAGGATGATATGCTTGTGGGAGAGGCGCCGGATATTTTAAAGTACCTGATGGAGATAAGAGGCGTGGGGATACTCGATATCAAAAATCTTTATGGGGTAGGCGCCATAAGGACTAACAAGGTTGTGGAGATGGTAGCAGAACTTGAATACTGGGAAGAAGGCAAGTATTATGACAGGCTTGGAATTGATGAGGAGTATATGACGCTGCTCGACGTGCCTGTGGAAAAGATCGTTATACCCGTAAAACCCGGAAGGAATCTTGCCATGATAATAGAAGTAGCAGCCAAAAATTACAGGCAGAAAAACATGGGCTATAATGCAGCTAAAATTTTCAATGAAAAGCTGCTTAAAAAGCTCAGTGACTGAGATGAATAAACAAGTGCCAAATGATGAATAAATATTAATGGTGTTTCATCAGGAAGAACTAGAAACGGCGAATTGTTATTAAATTCACATTTTGCCAGGAGTGCATAATTATTAAATTCACAAAAATAATGATGTTGAAATTCGAAATATGAATCAAAAAAGACCCTTGTAGAAGGGTTCTTTTTACTATATGCAAGTTTTTTCAATATATACACCATAACGCAGGGGAGTTCTTTTGTTTTGGGAATTCAGGCGGGTTGAATTTGGCAAAAGCGGACAAAGCAAGAAGAGAGCAAACATAAACCTGGAATCGTGTTAAAAAATTAATAAAAATATAGTTTCGATGTTGTTTTATTGTTATTTGTTTGATATAATCTAGGAAAAGCTTTTCATAGTTGATAAACAAACATTTCAATATTAATTTACCGTTTCAAAAGCTTTTTAAACATGTATTTTCCAAATGCAAAACTCAATACATCACTGAAATGAATTCCAGAACTTAATTTAACAACTCAAATTTTATATTTCTAATTTTTTATATTTCTAAATTTTTTTTGTTTATTTTTCTATTTTTTTAAAAAAAGGAGTGGGATTTTAATGGCGAAAAATGTTTTCACAGAAGAGAATTTCAAAAAACTAGACCAAGTAATAGCTGAGTACAAGGGAAAGCCGGGCGCTTTAATGCCGGTTCTTCACGAAGCTCAGAAAATATTTGGCTGCGTAGCTCTTGAAGTTCAAAAGAAAATATCTGAAGGTCTTAACATACCTTTGGCAGAAATCTATGGAGTTGCAACATTCTATTCTCAGTTTTCATTAGAGCCAAAGGGAGACTATGTAGTTGGAGTTTGCCTTGGAACTGCATGTTATGTAAAAGGCTCTCAGTCAATAATTGACAGGGTTTGCAAGGATCTTGACCTTGAAGTAGGAAAGACTTCTGCTGATGGCAAGTTCACAGTAGTTGCCACAAGATGCGTTGGAGCATGCGGACTGGCGCCTGTTATGACAATAAACGAAGATGTATACGGCAAGATAGTTGCAGATGATGTTCCTGGAATACTTGCAAAATATTAATATATAATTTTTCGTGAAATACAAGATGATGATTGGAGGTATTATGTGATGGATTATAAAAACACTATTTTGGTTTGTGCGGGAACTGGATGTATGTCTTCTTCTTCACTTAAAATACTTAAGAGACTAGAGGACCTTATGGCTGAGAAGGGTATTCTTGAGCAGACTAAGATTGTAAAGACTGGCTGCTTTGGACTTTGCTCTGTAGGACCGATAGTAATAGTATACCCTGAAGGCGCATTCTACGCTCACGTTCAGGAAGAAGATGCAGACAGAATAGTTAACGAGCACCTGATAGGCGGCAAAATAGTAAAAGACCTTCTTTACAAGGAAGCTTTGCTTGAAAACGGAGAAATAAGACCTTTTGAGGAGGTTCCTTTCTACAACAAGCAGGTGAGGATAGCGCTTGAGCATTGCGGACGTATACAGGCTGAAGACATAAACGACTATATTGAAACTGCAGAAGGCTACGAGGCAATCAAAAAAGCTATAACAAAAATGACAAGAGAAGATGTAATAGAGGAAATCAAAAGATCAGGCCTTAGAGGAAGAGGCGGCGGCGGCTTCCCTACAGGACTCAAGTGGCAGTTCGCATACAATGCGCCGGGAGATCAAAAATACGTTATATGTAACGCTGACGAAGGTGACCCGGGAGCATTCATGGACAGATCAGTGCTTGAAGGAGACCCTCACGCTGTAATAGAGGCCATGATGATAACTGGTTACGCCATAGGAGCTAACCACGGATATATATATATAAGAGCCGAGTATCCTGTTGCTATAAAGAGACTTGAGATAGCATTGGCACAGGCAAGAGAGTCAGGATACCTTGGCAAGAATGTAATGGGAACAGATTTTGAATTTGACATCGAGCTGAAACTCGGAGCCGGAGCTTTCGTATGCGGTGAGGAGACTGCTCTTATCAACTCTATAGAAGGAAAACGTGGAATGGCAAATCCAAAGCCACCGTTCCCGGCAAACGAAGGCGTATGGAAAAAACCTACAATAATAAACAACGTAGAGACGCTTGCAAACGTTCCAAAGATAATACTTAAAGGAGCAGACTGGTTTGCTTCAATAGGAACTGAAAAATCTAAGGGAACTAAGGTTTTCGCTCTTGGCGGAAAGATAAACAACGTTGGACTAGTTGAGGTTCCAATGGGAACTACACTAAGAGAGATAATATATGAAGTAGGCGGAGGAATTCCAAACGGCAAGGCGTTCAAAGCCGTTCAAACCGGAGGACCATCAGGAGGATGTATAACAGCTGACTATCTTGACACTCAAATAGATTTCGACTCGCTTACCGCTCTAGGTTCTATGATGGGTTCAGGCGGTATGATAGTTATGGACGAAGACAACTGCATGGTTGACATAGCCAAATTCTTCCTTGACTTTACAGTGGAAGAGTCATGCGGAAAATGTACTCCTTGTAGAGAAGGCACAAAGAGAATGCTTGAAATACTTGAGAGAATATCAGAGGGACATGGAACTCTTGAAGACCTTGACAAGCTTGAAAGACTTGCAAATACAATCAAGTCAACTGCTCTTTGCGGACTTGGACAGACAGCTCCAAACCCAGTACTTTCAACTCTTAAATACTTCAGAGATGAGTACGTGGCTCACGTTGTTGACAAGAAGTGCCCAGCGGGGGTTTGTACAGCGCTTCTAGAGTACTTCATAACAGACAAGTGCATAGGCTGTACTAAGTGCGCTAGAGTGTGTCCGGTTACTGCTATAAGCGGCAAGGTTAAGGAAAAGCACGTAATAGATACAGATAAGTGCATAAAGTGCGGCGCTTGTATGGATGCTTGTCCTGTAAACGCTATAATTAAGAAATAACTTAATCCTACTAAATATGGAAAGAGGTGTAGATGATATGGTGAATATTACTATAGATGGCAGACAGGTGACAGTTCCGGCTAACTCTACTGTGCTTGATGCTGCCAGAGATATGGGCATAAATATACCAACTCTTTGTTATCTTAAAGACATCAATAAGACTGGCGCTTGCAGAATGTGTCTTGTTGAAGTTGAAGGAATAAGGAATCTTCAGACTGCTTGTACTTTCCCGGTAAGAGACGGTCTTGTAGTAAAGACGAATACAAAGAGAGTAAGAGACGCAAGAAGAGACAACCTTCAGCTAATACTTTCAAACCACCACAGAGATTGCCTGTCATGCTTTAGAAACGGAAGCTGCGAGCTTCAGGCTCTATGCGACGACATGGGCCTTTCAGAGCTTGATTTCGAGGCGCCAAAAGAGCTTAAGCCTGTAGACATGCTTTCCCACTCGATAGTAAGAGACCCAAACAAATGCATACTTTGCGGAAGATGCGTAGCTGTTTGTAACAAGGTTCAGGAAGTAGGCATACTTGCATTTACAAACAGGGGTGTTGAAACTGAGGTTGCTCCTGCATTTGCTACAAGCATGGCAGATGCTCCATGCATATACTGTGGACAGTGCGTGAATGTATGTCCTGTTGCAGCTCTTAGAGAAAAAACAGACATAGAAAAAGTTTGGGAAGTACTTGAAGATGAAACTAAGCATGTTGTAGTTCAAGTTGCACCTGCGGTTAGGGCGGCACTTGGAGAGATGTTCGGCAATCCGATAGGAACAAGGGTTACAGGAAAAATGTTCACTGCGCTTAAAATGCTTGGATTCCAGAAGGTATTCGACACCAACTTTGCAGCCGACCTTACAATAATGGAAGAAGGAACAGAGCTTCTTGGAAGAATCAAAAACGGAGGAACTCTTCCGATGATAACTTCTTGCTCGCCTGGCTGGATAAGATACGTTGAGCACTTCTATCCAGAATTGCTTGACCACGTATCTTCATGCAAGTCGCCGCAGCAGATGATGGGAGCAGTGCTTAAGTCTTACTATGCAGAAAAGAACAACATAGCGCCTGAGAACATGATAGTTGTTTCAGTAATGCCATGTATAGCCAAGAAGACTGAGTCGGCCAAGGAAGAAATGAAAAACGTTCACGGAACAAGGGACGTTGACATAGTTCTTACTACAAGAGAGCTTGGCAAGATGATAAAAGAGGCAAGGATTGAATTCAACGATCTTCAAGACAGCAATCCTGACGAGTTCTTCGGAGACTACACTGGAGCCGCTGTAATATTCGGAGCGACAGGCGGAGTTATGGAAGCTGCTATAAGAACGGTTGCTGACATAGTAAGCGGACAAGAGCTTGAAGACATCGAATATACTGCGGTAAGGGGACTTGAAGGCATCAAGGAAGCTGCAGTTAAAATAGGCGATCTTGAGGTTAAGGTTGCGGTTGCACACGGAACTGCAAATGCCGGAAAGCTTATGGATTTAGTTAGAGATGGCAAAGCTGACTACCACTTTATTGAGATAATGGGATGCTCAGGCGGCTGTGTAACAGGCGGAGGCCAGCCACACGTTGACTCAAGAACCAAGGAAAAGGTAAATGTGAAGCTTGAAAGAGCAAAGGCTCTATACACAGAAGACAAGCTTAGGGACAAGAGGAAGTCTCACCACAACGAGTCTGTTAAGAGGCTTTATGAAGAGTACCTTGGAAAGCCTAACGGCCACAAGGCTCACGAGCTTCTTCACACTCACTACAAAAAGAGAGAACTATTCTAACAGAATATACTGAGTATTGCCAGTAACTAAAGGCAGGAGTGAACGTTGCTCCTGCCTTTAGTTTTTTCAACCAATATATTTCTTTACTAATATGGTTAAAAATGTTAGCATTTTATTATAATGGAATCATATATTTACATATTGAATTTATCAGAAGAGGAGTGGGAAATATGAAAAAGAAGATGTCGGCATCATACATAGCCAGGACTGGAATACTGCTTGCGCTTGCATTGCTGTTCCAGGTTGGCTTTCAGAGCTTTGCTCAGCCAGCCGTAGGGCCGCTTGTAAACATGGTGCTCATACTAAGCACACTTACTGTTGGCCCTGCTGCAGGAGTTACAGTGGGATGCTTTACGCCGCTTATAGCATTTCTGCTTGGAATTATGCCGCTTTTTCCGCTTGTGCCAGTGATAATGCTGGGCAATTCACTTTATGTAATAGTGTTCGAAGCTGTAAGAAAGCCTCTGGCGAGATACGGCGAGGTTGCAGGGGTAATAATAGCATCAGCTGTGAAATATGCGTTCCTGGCATTCTCTGTCAGGAAACTGCTTGTGCTTTTCATGCCTAAGGTTCCGCCGCAGATAGTGGCTGCATTTTCATTGCCTCAGCTGTATACGGCATTGGTGGGCGGAATACTTGCACTTGTAGTCTACAGGCTTTTTAAAAAAAATTATTAAATGTTTGATTGTGCAGATGGATTAAATTCAGAAAATTGCAAGATTATCAAAAAAATATCATTTCAGAAAAGCAGATTTGACAGCATAGAAAATCAGCAAGCATAAGAACAGGGGAGCGACATAGACGGCGCGCCCCTGTTCTTATGTTTGCATATAAAAAAACATACAGGGTATAAATAATTCATAAAAAAACAATCATGAAAAATGCATAAAAGAGACGAAGTTTGTCAAATTTATAATATTTGCAATAGTTTGTATAAAAAATTATAATAATACCAACAGTTTCAATAATTATATGCATATGTTGGTATAGCTAATATAAAAAAGAACAGTAGGATGAAATTCGCATAGGAGGGTTAAGTTGAAAAAAGTTAATGTTGTAATAGACGGAAGAAGCATCAGTGTGCCTGAAAGCCATACTATAATAATGGCTGCAAAGGAGCTTGGAATAGAAATTCCAGCGCTTTGTTACGAACCATCACTTGAAATAGTGGCGTCCTGCAGGATATGCGTTGTTGAGATTGAAGGTTCTCGCAAGTTAGAGACTGCATGCTCAACAAAGGTTTGGGACGGGATGAATGTTCAAACCAAGTCCGAAAGGGTTATCAAGGAAAGAAGACAGATACTGCAGCTGCTTCTTGACAACCATCCGAACGACTGCCTTACATGCCAGAAGGCGGGCGAGTGCCTGCTTCAAAAGTATGCATACGAATACGACGTCAAGTTCGGCGACGAGAGCTCGGAAATAGACCTCAAGGTCGACAAGAGCAATCCATACGTATACAGGGACGAGAGCAAGTGCATACTCTGCGGCAGATGCGTAAGGATATGCGCCCAGATTCCGGAAAGATCTGTCCTTTGCTTTGCAAACAGGGGCACCGAAATGAAAATAGCGGCAGACTATGACAAGACAATGGGAAGCTCAAGCTGCGTGGCGTGCCAAAGATGCGTGAGCGTATGCCCGGTGGGAGCACTTATGGACGGCAGGCTTATGGGAAGACACAGAAGCTGGGAGTGCGAAAAGGAGCATATAAAATGCACTGTGTGCCAGTATGGCTGCGACTTCGAATTGCTTAAAAAAGGCAGCAAAATTGTCGGTGTCAGGTCTATGGCGCCTGGCGGCGGAAGGCCGCTTTGCCTGAAGGGAAGGCTCACAAACGAGCTAAACTATGTCGATATGAGCGAGCTTGCGCCTGTATACATGAAAAAGGGCGAGGAGTACGTACAGACAAGCTGGGTTGAGGCGCTTGCGCTTCACAGGCTGATAAACAGGATAGAAAAGCTGGAAGAAAGATAGATGGGTTTTATAAAGGGAGGATTAAAAATGGTGTTAGTCAAGATAGACGGCCGCGAGCTCGAGGTGCCCAAGGACTATACTATACTCAAGGCGTGCGAGGCGGCGGGAGCGAAAATACCCACTTTCTGCTACGACGAGAGGCTTTCAAGGCACGGAGCCGGGGCATGCAGGATATGTCTTGTAGAGATTGAAGGGCAAAGAAACCTCATGCCATCATGTACTGAGAAGGTATGGGAAGGAATCTCTGTATTTACAAAGAGCGAGAGGGTCATAAAGGAGAGGAAGGGCATACTCGAGCTGATGGTTCAAAACCATCCGCTGGACTGCCTTACATGCGAAAAATCGGGAGACTGCAAGCTGCAGGACTACTGCTATGAGTATGGTGTGACAGGTATAAAAGGGCTCGAAGAGAGAGTTCTGCCTGTAGACGAGAGCAATCCGTTCTACACGTTCGATCCCGACAAGTGCATACTATGCGGCAAGTGCGTAAGGGTGTGCGAAGAGCTGCAGGGCACAAGAGCCATACTAATATCTGAAAGAGGTCCTGTTGCCAAGGTTTCGACTCAGTTCGAGGAGGGCCTTGAAAATTCGCCGTGTGTATCATGCGGAAACTGCGTTTCCTACTGCCCTGTGGGAGCCTTGCTGCCAAAGAGCAAGACTGAACACAGGGTATGGGAAACGAAAAAGGTCAGGACAACATGTTCATATTGCGGCGTAGGCTGCCAGCTTGAGCTTATAGTTAAGGGAGACGAGGTTGTGGGTGTGCAGCCTGCAATGGGAGCTGGGAATGACGGACTGCTTTGCGTTAAGGGCAAGTTTGCCTATAACTTTGTAAATCACCCTGACAGGCTCAAAAAACCGCTGATCAGAAAGGACGGAGTCCTTGTGGAGGCGACCTGGGAAGAGGCTCTTTCGCTAGTGGCTAAAAAGATCAGCGATATAAAAAGTCAGCACGGGGCCGATTCAATTGCGGGTCTTACCTCTGCAAGATGCACAAACGAGGAGAACTATCTTTTTCAGAAGCTCCTGCGGGCTGTTGTGGGGACAAACAACGTGGACCACTGCGCAAGGCTCTGACATGCTTCCACTGTTGCAGGTCTTGCAACAACACTTGGAAGCGGTGCTATGACTAACAGCATAGCTGAGACGAGATACAACGATGTGATATTCGTTACAGGCTCAAACACAACAGAAAACCATCCTGTAATAGCTGCGCAAATGAAGCAGGCAGTCAAGAATGGAGCCAAGCTGATAGTGGCTGATCCAAGGAGAATTGAGCTGGCCGACTATGCGGACGTCTTCCTGCAGATAACGCCTGGCACAAACATAGCGCTTTTGAATGCCATGATGAACGTAATAATAAGCGAAGGTCTTCAGGATAAGAAGTATATAGAAGACAAGACGGAAAACTACGAAGAGCTTGTTGGGCTTGCAAAAAGGTACACTCCGGAAGAGGCTGCCAGAATATGCGGAGTTGACGCGGAGGACATTAGAAAAGCAGCAAGAATATATGCAAGTGCAGACAAAGCAGGAATATACTATGCCATGGGAATAACGCAGCATATAAGCGGTACGGATAATGTAATGTCGATATCCAACCTGGCGCTGCTTTGCGGCAACATAGGCAAGGAGGCGGCGGGAGTCAACCCTTTGAGAGGCCAAAACAACGTTCAGGGCGCCTGCGACATGGGAGGACTTCCGGGAGACCTTCCGGGGTACCAGAAGGTTATAAGTCCTGAGGTCATAGAGAAGTTTGAAGCGGTATGGAGCGCGAAGCTTTCCAGCAAGGTGGGACTTACTGTGCCGGAGATGCTGACTGAAGCCTCAAACGGCAACATAAGGATGATTTATATAATGGGAGAAAACCCAATGGTTTCAGACCCTGACATAACCCATGTAAAACATGCGCTGGAACATCTGGATTTCCTCGTGGTGCAGGATATTTTCCTGACCGAGACTGCTGAGCTGGCAGACGTAGTGCTTCCGGCGGCGTCGTTTGCCGAAAAGGACGGCACTTTCTCGAACACTGAAAGAAGGGTTCAGAGGGTGAGGAAAGCCGTGAATCCGGTTGGTGATTCAAAGCCGGATTACGAGATATTGATTAACTTAATGAAAAAGCTGGGTTACAATGCTTTTTACAAGGATGCGTCTGAAATATTCGATGAAATAGCAAGCGTAACTCCGCAATATGCGGGCATAGACTATAAAAGGCTAGAGGACATAAACGGACTCCAGTGGCCATGCCCCACAAAAGAGCATCCGGGAACAAAATACCTTCACTCCAAGGGATGCGCCAGAGGCAAGGGTCTGTTCGTGCCTTGCGAGTATGCTCAAAGCGCGGAGATGCCGGACAGTACATATCCGCTTGTGCTTACAACAGGCAGGATACTCTACCAGTATCACACTACTACAATGACCGGAAAGACTGAGGGTATAAGCAGTAACTATTCCGAATCGTTTATAGAGGTCAATCCTTCTACCGCAAACAAGCTCGGAATAGAAGACGGGGAGATGGTAAGGGTGGTGTCAAGAAGGGGCAGCGTTGAGACGAACGTGAGAGTCACAGAGATAGTTGAGGAAGATGTAGTATTCATGCCTTTCCACTTTGCAAAGGGCGCGGCCAACATGATAACAAACTCAAAGCTCGATCCTAAGGCGAAGATTCCCGAGCTAAAGGTTTGCGCAGTGAGGATAGAACGTATAAAATAAAAGAGAATAATCAATCAGGCACTTGGGGAGGCGCGGAGTTTGAACGTAGGCATAATAACTGTTAGTGACAAGGGCTATGCAGGAGAAAGGCTTGATGAGAGCGGTCCGGAAATAAAGCGCATACTGAGTGAGAACGGCCATAGCTATTCTGAATATGTTATTGTTCCAGATGAAGAGGGAATGATATATAATGAAATAGTAAGAATGTGCGATGAGCTCAGGCTAGATCTTGTCCTGACTACAGGAGGCACGGGCTTTTCAAAGAGGGATGTAACTCCGGAGGCCACACTTAAGGCAATAACAAGGAATGCTCCCGGCATTTGCGAGGCCATAAGGCAAAACAGCCTTGCCATAACAAGGCGGGCCATGCTTTCAAGAGCCGTATCTGGAATAAGGGGCGAAACGATAATAGTCAATCTTCCTGGAAGTCCAAAGGCGGTAAGTGAATCACTTGAATTTGCAATTGACTCAATAGAACACGGCGTGCAGATATTAAAAGGGGTTGCTATCGAGTGTGCAAGGAAATAGAGGGACAAAAATTATTTGGCAGTGCAATAATTCTTGCGGGAGGCAGAAGCTCCCGCATGGGTTTTGACAAGCAGTTTATAGAGATAAATGAAAAAAGACTCATTGAAATTACTGCCGGCAGGCTTGCGCAGATCTTCGATGAAATAATAATAGTTACAAACAGGCCCGAGATGCATAGCTGCTGTCAATATAAGCTCACGTCAGACATAATAAAGGGAAAAGGCCCTCTCGGAGGCATACATGCCGGACTTCTCGCTGCGGAAAGCGAATTTGTGTTTGCAATAGCATGCGACATGCCGTATATAAACTTGGACTACATCGAGCATATGAAATGCGTCGTCGAGAGCAGTATCAAAGCTGGAGAAGATATAGATGCGTGCATAACTCTAAAGGGAGAATGGATTGAGCCCTTCAATGCGTTCTACAGAAAAAGCCTAGTTAAGAGCATTGAGGAGCATTTGGAAAGCGACAAGAGGGCGGTGTATTCGTTGCTAAAACAGCTGAATACGACATATATAAGTGAATTTGAGGCGCGAAGATTCAGCCCGGACTGGAGCATGTTTTTCAACATGAACACTATGGAGGAGCTCCGGCAGTATTCACAAGTCACACAAGAGGAAAAACCCAATGGAAAAGTCGAGATTCTATGATATAATAAAATACAATGACGGAAAATTAACAAAGTGGGAAGACGAGGTAGTAGCCGAGTTTTGGCTGGATCTTTTCGTCGATGGGGCGAAATTTGTCAGGCTGCTTTGCACTCCGGAATCCCTTGAAAGCCTGGCGGTAGGTTTTTTGAAGTCAGATGGAATAATATCTTCAAGAGAAGACGTAAAAGATATAAGAGTGGATACACAAAAAAAGGCTGTTTTTGTAGCTACGAGCAGCCCTGAAGCTACAAAAGAGAAGATTGCAGGCAAAAAAGTCAACATAGTGGGAACAAGCAAGGGGATTGTTTCGGATTCGCTTTATGAGACAAATGCTCCGAAAGCCAGGCCCGACATCGAACTCGACATAGACAGGATACTCGATATTGTAAGTGATTTTTCGTCAATGTCAGGTCTGTTTTCTGCAACGGGGGGCGCTCACAGTTGCGCCATATCGGACGGGCAGAAGCTGCTTGACTTCAAAGAGGACATTGGCAGGCACAATGCGGTCGATAAAATTGTCGGCAATTGTATGCTTGAAGGGATAGACACATCAGACAAGCTGCTCATACTCAGCGGAAGAGTCTCTTCAGAGATGCTGCTAAAGGCCATTAATGCCGGGTTTTATGGAGTTATTTCAAGGGCGGCACCGACGGATGCGGCCATAGATATTGCAAGAGAGAATGGAATAATACTCTGCGGCTTTGCACGCGGAAGAAAAATGAATATATACACAGATTTTCCGAGTCGTCATTTCTAAAGCCAAGGCCATGAAATGCTGACCAGTGGGCCTTTTGAGAAATTGGGGGGCCTCCCATATTTGGAAAGGAGAATCTTAAACCACTGGCTCCACTTGGATGATTGCTGCGCGGCGGCGTTTAAATGTACAAGAGCAATTATGGATGGAGCATAGCTGACTTGTTTGAATTCGAGATTTTTTGCAGTTCAAATGGTCTGCTTAATAGCGGCTTTAAGATGCAGTCCTTTTGGACTGCTTTTTTATTTACATAATAAATCGAAATTACAAAGGAGGCAACAAAATTATGAAAAGGTTACTATCAATAATCACAGCAGTCATGATGCTGGCGCTGGCACTTACTGGCTGCGCTGCAAAACAATCACCAGAAGGCGAAGTTGAAAAAACACAGGCAAAAGGGAGCATAATACTTGCGACTACAACGAGCACCAGTGACAGCGGACTGCTGGACTATCTGCTGCCAGAGTTTACAAAGGACACAGGGATAGAAGCAAAGGTTGTTGCAGTAGGCACAGGACAGGCACTGCAGATGGGAAAGGATGGAGAGGCTGACGTGCTGCTTGTACACTCCAAGGCTGCAGAGGAGGAGTTCGTGGCTGCAGGAGATGGTCTTGAAAGAAAGGATGTTATGTATAATGATTTCATACTAGTTGGACCTGCAAACGATCCTTTAAAACTCAAGCAGGAGCTGCCAAATGACATAGTGGGAGCGCTCAAGAAGATAAGCGAGCAAAAATTCAAGTTCATATCAAGGGGAGATGATTCTGGAACTCACAAGAAGGAGCTTGCGCTATGGACTGAGGTTGGCATAACTCCTGAGGGAGACTACTACGTGTCTGCAGGCAGAGGCATGGGCGATGTGCTAAAGATGGCTGACGAGATGCAGGCCTATACTATTGCAGACAGAGGCACATACCTTAGCATGAAGGCTGACCTTGGACTTGACATAATAGTTGAAAAAGATACTAATCTTTTCAACCAGTACGGCGTAATACCTGTTAATCCAGACAAGAACGAGAATATAAATGCTGAAGGCGCCAAGGCATTTGAAGAGTGGATACTCTCAGAAAAAGCTCAGAGCCTCATAGGTGAATATGGCAAGGAAAAATACGGCGCACCTCTGTTCACTCCTAACGCAGCAAAATAATCAGACTGGAATAGCTTATTTCGATATAGTTTTAACAAATATAATTGTGTATAATTAAATAGTAATGTGAAAATAAAAATTAGGCGAAAACACAAGACGAAGGGCTTGTGTTTTCGCCTTTGAAGTAATTATCCGAATCAATTCAAACTAAATCAAGGAAACGGGAGAATACCATGGAATACATAGCAGAAGGGTTTAGGGCGGCAATGGAGCTTTTGGTTTCGTTTGATCCGCAGGTATACACGATAATATTTCTCTCTGTATTTGTATCTTCAACAGCCACTGCAATTGCAGCAGCTGTGAGCATACCGCTTGGCATTTTTGCTGGAATAAGCAATTTCAGGCTGAAGAGGCTTTTTTCAAAGGTGCTTTATTCTCTAATGAGCGTACCTTCGGTAATAGTGGGTCTGGTTGTTGCAATAGGGCTTTCGCGAAGAGGCCCGCTTGGTTTTATGCAGCTGCTTTACACGCCGACAGCCATGATAATAGCGCAGGCTCTATTAGTGTTTCCGCTGTGCCTGGGGCTTACATACAGCCTCTCAAAAAACAGGGGAAGTGAAATAGAGCGAATAGGCAAGACGCTTGGAGCCGGCAAGCTGCAAGTAATAATACTCATCATAAGAGAGCTAAAGGCCGAACTTTTCATAAACGTTGTGACCACATTTTCAAGGGCCATATCAGAGGTTGGAGCTGTAATGATAGTCGGAGGAAACATAAAAGGCCATACAAGGGTCATAACCACATCGATAGCCATGCTCAACTCCATGGGGGACTATCCCATGGCAATAGCCCTCGGGCTGGTGTTGCTAATGATTTCATTCGCCATAAACGCAGTAATATATTCGCTTCAGGAGGAATAGCATGCAAATCACAGTATCAAACCTGAAAAAAAGCTACGGAGGCAGTACCGTACTCGACATAGAAAGCCTGACTTTTGAATCAGGAAAGATCACAGGTATAATAGGGCCAAACGGAGCCGGCAAAACAACACTGCTTAACATAATATCTGGAATAGACATGGATTTTGAAGGCGATGTGGAATACTCCGGATCTGATTATTCGGAAGTTAAAAGGGACATAACGAT
The DNA here is from genome assembly GCF_000597865.1 of Peptoclostridium acidaminophilum DSM 3953. Lineage (GTDB taxonomy): Bacteria > Bacillota > Clostridia > Peptostreptococcales > Peptostreptococcaceae > Peptoclostridium_A > Peptoclostridium_A acidaminophilum. The sequence continues at coordinate 404,619 of NZ_CP007452.1, forward strand.
GGTATTTCAAAAGGGAGGTCTTTTGAAAAGAAGCGTGTTTGAGAATATAGCGTATCCTCTTAAGCTAAGGGGAACAGACAAAAATGAGATACAACAAACGGTTGTTGAGCTAATGAGGCACCTTGGAATCGAGGAGCTAAGCAGCAAGAAGGCCCACAAGCTTTCAGGCGGAGAAACGCAGAGAGTAGCCCTGGCAAGGGCGCTTGCAATAAAGCCAAGAGCGCTTCTTTTGGACGAACCCACAGCAAGCATTGACCCGGAATATATGGAGACTATAGAAAAGTGTATAGTCGATTACAATAGAAAGAGCAAGGCTACAATACTTATAATAACCCATAGCATGGACCAGGCAAGAAGACTTTGTGACAATATTGTGTTCCTGGAGAGCGGAAGAGTAGGTGAAGCAGATGGATTTTTTTAATGTGGTTACAGTACAAGAGGCACTTGAAAGGATTTATGAAAAGTTCGAAGGCTACGAGTTGGGCTATGAGGAGTGCCAGCTTTCGCAGGCCCTTGGAAGAGTCCTCTACGAGGACATAATAGCCATGGAGGATGTGCCTGGATTCGACCGCTCGACTGTGGACGGCTACGCAATAAAAAGCAGCGACAGCCACGGGAGCAGCGACTTTATGCCCTCGTTCCTGGAGCTTGCAGGCAGCGTACGCATGGGAGAGAGTACGGACCTGAGCATAAAAAGCGGGCAGGCGGCATACGTGCCTACGGGAGGAATGCTGCCCGAGGGAGCGGACTGTGTCGCCATGATAGAATATGTCCAAAAGGTTGGTGAAAGCATGCTTACGCTCCACAGACCAGCTGCTCCGCTTGAAAATGTAATAAGAAAGGGAGACGACATACAAAATGGCCAGAATGTGCTGAAAAGGGGAAAGACTTTGAGGCCACAGGAGATAGGAGTGCTTGCGGCTCTTGGAAAGCCGAGCGTCAAGCTGTTTAAAAAGCCAAGAATATATATAATTTCCACAGGAGACGAGGTTGTAGATGCCAAGGGACCAGTACTCCAAGGTCAGATCAGGGATATAAACGGCTATGCGCTGGAGGCTCTCGCAGTTGAATCAGGCTGCATTGTATCAGGAAGAGCTCTTGTCAGGGACTCTCTTGAGGAGCTCAGGGCCGAGCTTGACCGGGCGCTTGAGATATCGGACATAGTGCTCATATCCGGAGGGAGCTCGGTGGGCGAGCGCGATTATACTGAGAAGGCCATGAACTCATACGAGGGCGAAGGTACATTCATACACGGAATAGCCATAAAGCCGGGTAAGCCCACGATAGTTGGCAAAGCAAGGGGCAAGGCCGTATTCGGGCTGCCGGGACATCCCGTATCGGCCATGATAGTATTCAACGCTATAGTGAAAAAGCTTATAAAAAGGATGAGCGAATCAGAAGCAGCCGAGAATTTCATCACGGCAATAATGGACATGAATGTGCACTCTTCTCCCGGGAGGACGACATACCAAATGGTCAGGCTGCATGAGGCGGACGGGGAAATTTTTGCATCTCCGGAATTTGGAAAGTCAGGCATGATAAGTCTGCTTTCAAGAGCTGACGGTTATGTTGAAATACCAGACTACTGCGAAGGCATTGAAAAGGGAGAACATATAAAAGTTAGCATTATATAAAACCAGAGGTGATTGCCATGGAGGCTAGGAAAAAATATATATCAAACACGGATTTTGAAGATGCCAAAAGAATCTACGAGAACAGGGTAGGCTATAATCTGAAGTTGCAAAAGGAGCGCACTGATGTCATAGCGAGTATAGGCAGGGTTACATGCAAGCCCGTATATGCCCTGGAATCATCCCCATGCTATAATGCTTCGGCAATGGACGGCATAGCTGTCAATTCGAGGTCAACGCATGGCGCTTCAGAGACAAATCCTATAGAGCTCCAGGAGAATGCAGACTTTTCATATGTAAATACGGGAAACCCGATAAACGAGCCTTACGACAGCGTCATAATGATAGAGGATGTAATGGAGCTTGGAGAAGGCAAAGTGAATATCATAGCGCCCTCGCATCCTTGGCAGCACGTGAGGCCAATAGGCGAGGATATGGTTAAAGGCGAAATGATAATTCCATCAGGCCATATTGTAAGGCCTGTCGACATAGGAGCTCTGCTTGCCGGCGGCTTGGAATCGATAGATGTATACAAAAAGCCGCTGCTTGGAATAATCCCGACGGGCTCAGAGCTTGTAGACTCTCTAGAAGAGCTGCGCGAGGGCAAGGTTATAGAATCAAATTCGAGAGTGTTTGAGGCAAGGGCTAGCGAGCTTGGAGCGCAGGCATTGAGGTACGAACCATGTCCGGATGAATTTGAGCTGCTCAAGGCTAGAATAAAACAGGCTGTCTCAGAATGCGACATTGTAGTCATAAACGCAGGCTCTTCAGCCGGGACAAGGGATTATACGGCAAATTTGATTGAAGAGCTCGGTGAAGTAGTGATTCACGGGATTGCAATAAAGCCGGGCAAACCGACCATACTAGGAATTATAGATGGCAAGCCCGTAATAGGGCTGCCGGGATATCCCGTATCCACATACGTGGCTTTTGAAAGCTTTGTAAAGCCGATACTCCTGTCGATGCAGGGGCTTGAGGAATGCGGCGAGGAGAGCGTTGAGGCGGTTGTCACCATGAGGATACCATCGTCGCTTAAGCACAAGGAGCTGGTGAGGGTGAACGTGGGCCATGTCAGCGGAAGATTCGTGGCAACGCCACTTACACGCGGGGCTGGAGTCACGATGAGTCTTGTAAAGGCCGACGGCTTGCTTGAAATACAAAGAAGCAGCGAGGGCCTGGATGCTGGAACACTTGCAAGTGTAAAGCTGCTCAAGCCGACGCAGGAGTTGAGAAAAACGCTAGTGTCGATAGGAAGCCATGACATTATAATGGATGAAATTTCAGACATGATGAAGCTTACATCAGGCCATGTGGGAAGCATGGGAGGCATAATGTCAATGATGAGAAGGGAATGTCATATAGCGCCAATACACCTGCTTGACGAGGAAAGCGGGGAGTACAACCTGCCATATATAAAAAAATTCTTCGGCAACGGCAGCATGGCACTAATAAAAGGGGTAAAGAGGCTTCAGGGACTCATGCTCCAATGCGGCAATCCCAAGGATATAAATGATTTTCAAGACCTTGCAAGAGAAGATGTAGTCTTTGTAAACAGGCAAAGAGGCGCGGGTACGAGAATATTGCTTGACTACAATCTCAAAAAACTGGGGATAGATCCAGGTGCGGTAAATGGATATGAAAGGGATATGAATACGCACATGGCTGTTGCGATAGCAGTGAAGACGGGTTCTGCAGATGCGGGGCTGGGAGTGTTTTCTGCCGCAAAGGCGCTGAATCTTGAATTCATACCACTTGGATACGAGGAATATGATTTTTTGGTGAATGCCGATTATCTTGAAGACGACAGAGTAAAGAGGTTCATAGGCATATTAGAGTCCGAAGAGTTTGCAGCAAGGCTCGACAATTTAGGAGGCTACAAGCTTGAGGAGGCCGGAAAGGTCATAAGGGTCTAATAATTAGGAGTTGTAAAAAATGGACAATAAAAGTGTTTTGCTTGACGGCTACGGAAGAAGGATAAATTATCTTAGAATATCAGTAACTGACCGTTGCAACCTAAGATGCATGTACTGTATGCCGCAGGAGGGAATACCCAAACGGGCTCACCACGACATAATGACACTTGAGGAGCTGCAGGAAGTTGCAGTAGCCCTTGTGGAGCTTGGAATAGACAAGATAAGAATAACAGGCGGAGAGCCCCTTGTCAGAAAAGGGATAGTAGGCCTTGTAAGGGAGCTTTCAAAATGCGAGGGACTCAATGAAATAACACTGACAACAAACGGCCTGCTGCTTTCAGAATATGCAAGAGAACTCAAGGCTGCTGGCCTAAAGCGTGTCAACATAAGCCTTGATACGCTTAATCCCCAAAAGTTCGAATATATAACACGGGGCGGAAGTCTTGAAAAAGTGCTTGAAGGAATAAAAGAGGCGCAAAGCGTGGGACTTACGCCCATAAAGCTGAATACGGTGCTGATAGGCGGCTTCAACGACGACGAAATCGAGGATTTTGTTGCCCTCACAGTCGACAACGAAATAGACGTGAGGTTTATTGAGCTAATGCCAATAGGACAGGCAGCAGGCTGGTCGCTTGAAAAGTTCATATCGAGTGATTCCGTTCTCAAAAAGGTTCCAAGTCTGGAAAAGATTAAAAGCGAGGATATATCATCTCCTGCCGAATATTACAGAATCCCTGGCGCTTTGGGCAAGGTGGGTCTTATAAATCCCATAACCTGCAAATTCTGCGAAAACTGCAATAGAATAAGGCTCACAAGCGACGGCAAGCTTAAGCTTTGTCTGCATTCGGACTCCGAAATAGACCTGGCAGGGCCGCTGAGGCGAGGAGAAGATATAAGGGGCATCGTTCTCGATGAAATCAAGAACAAACCCAGGGAGCACAGCCTGGAGGATGGCGAATATATTAAGCGTGACATGTTCAAGATAGGAGGATAGTTATGGAATTTACACATCTGAATGAAAGCGGAAGGGCCAGAATGGTTGACGTGGGAGGCAAGGATGACACAAATAGAGAAGCAACCGCACGTGCATGTATCAAGATGAATAGGGAGACCATATCCATGATAAGAGACGGGCAAATGAAAAAAGGAGACGTGCTTTCTGTGGCGCAGGTCGGTGGAATAATGGGTGCCAAGAGGACTTCTGATATAATACCTATGTGCCACAACATATTCATAAGCGGAGTGGACATTGAATTCAAGCTGCATGAAGAAGAAATAGAAATAAGTGCAGTGGCCAAGACTAGAGGCAAAACGGGAATAGAGATGGAGGCGCTAACGGCGGTATCAGTGGCGGCGCTTACAATATACGACATGTGCAAGGCCGTGGACAAGGGAATGGTAATAAGCGACATAATGCTCATCAAAAAGACAGGCGGCAAGTCGGGAGACTACGAGAGAGAAAGCATATGAATGCGCATGTAGAGCAGCTGTCCATCAGACCCGACAAAAAGAAACCGGCAGAATATGTAAACCGGTTGCAGGTGTGCGATAAAACTGGTATAATAAATGATTATCACTCTCAAGAAGGGGATTTTCAGGTCAGTCTTTTTCAGGGCGAGTCCCGGGAAGAAAGGGACGAAACACCTGTGAAGTACGGAGTCCAAGGATTTTGCACAAAAAAATTCGAGGCAAACATAACAACGAGGGGACTTGATTTTAGTCTGCTTGAAAAAGGCACAAGGCTTGCAATAGGCACTGCCGAAATAGAGATAACAAAGTCCGGCAAGAACTGTCACGAAGCGTGCCCACTCAGGGAACTCACTCTTGATTGCGTCATGCTAAGGGCGTGCGCATTTGCAAGGATATTAAAATCCGGAGAAATAAAAAAGGGTGATATTGTAAGTTTTGTCGATTAACATTGAGTGGGTTGAAGTCGTGGGAGGTATTGATGCTAGAAAAAGTTCTTGAGGCAAACAGGGGATTTGTAGAGGCTGTAAAAAATGGAAAGACTCAAAGCATTGTGGATTCTAAGGCGCAAAGAAAGGCGCTTATATTCACATGCATAGACACAAGGCTTGTCAACTTTCTTGAAAAAGCCATGGGATTCAAAAGAGGCGACGTAAAGGTCATAAAAAACCCGGGCAACGTCATAAGAGAGGATTGCGGCGACGTAATAAGGTCGATAGCCGTAGCGGCTCTTATGATGGGTATAGAAGAGGTGTATGTTGTTGGACACCTTGACTGCGGAATGAAAAAGCAGACGGCCGAAGAGATTGCCAAAATGATGATACAAAGAGGCATAGATCCTGAAATAGTAAAAAATACAGACATAAAAAAATGGGCTGGAATAATAGACGACGAAGAGGAAAATGTAAGGGATGCGGTGGAAAAGATAAAGAATTCGCCATATATGCCTAAGGATGTAAAGATATACGGACTCCTAATGTGCCCTGATACGGGAGAACTCAAGGTCATATCAGAATAGAATTAGCGAAGATAGCTGCTTCATGGCTATCTTTTTATTTTCCAAAATAAGAATATCAAAAGACTTGGTTATGATGTAAAATTATTATATGGGTTATATGGAAAGAATTAGAGTTAATAGTAGCTTGGAGGAAGTAATGGACAATAATATGCTTTATGAGGATATTTGCAAAATAGCAGGAAGAGACTGTGTATTAATAGATGAACCGATGAAAAACCATACAAGCTTCAAGATAGGAGGTCCCGCCGACATACTAGTCAGAATTTCATCCGAGGAAGCGCTAAGAGAGATACTAAAACTTACAGGCAAAGCCGATGCAAAGACCCACATAATAGGTAACGGCTCAAACCTGCTTGTGCGCGATAAAGGCATACGGGGAGTAGTAGTAAAGATAAACGGCGGATTTGAAGCTGTAAGCATAAGTGGATGCAGTGTGCAGGCATACGCGGGAGTTCTGCTCTCAAGGCTTTCAAATATAATGCTGGAAAACGGCCTTTCAGGATTGGAATTTGCATCCGGAATTCCCGGAACGCTAGGAGGCGCTCTGGCTATGAACGCAGGAGCATACGGCGGAGAAATGAAGGATGTTGTCCGGAGAGTTCACTTGCTGGATCTTGAAGGCAACAGCACGGTGCTGGATAACGAGCATATGGAATTCGCGTACAGAAGCAGCATAGCCGCCAAGAAGGGGCTTGTAGTGGTAAAGGCAGAGTTGGAGCTCAAAAGGGCTGAAGGTGATGACATAAGAGCTCTTATGCAGGATTATACAGGCAGGCGCGTTGCTAAGCAGCCGCTTAGCGCTCCAAGCGCCGGGAGCACATTCAAAAGACCGCAGGGATATTTTGCGGCGCAGCTCATAGATGAAGCCGGGCTCAAGGGATTTTCAATAGGAGGAGCCAGGGTATCGGAAAAGCATGCGGGATTTGTGATAAGCGATGGGACTGCTACTGCAGATGATGTCATAAAACTAATAGAAGCTGTAAAAAGCAGAGTGTTTGAAAAGCATGGGGTAAGGCTTGAAGAAGAGGTTAGGATAATAGGAGAGGAATAGCTTGCAGGAGATAAGGGTGTTTGCGGATTACCATACACATACTGTATACAGCCACGGCAGGGGAAGTGTAAGAGAAAATATAGAGGCTGCAATAAACGCAGGGCTTGAAAAAATTGGAATAGCTGACCATGGCTACAGGCATCTTGGTTTTGGAGTCAGATATGAGAATTTTGACAAGATGAGAAACGAAATAGAAAAACTCAAGCCCGAGTACAGGGAAATAGATATTCTTCTTGGCGTGGAGGCCAACATACTAGACATCGAAGGCAGAATAGACGTGGATGAGCATATAAGGGGGCTTGTTGATTATGTTATGGCGGGCTACCATTTCGGTTCTATGCCTACGCATATAGTAAGGGGAAGCATAAACCATGCGCTTAACTATATAAAGCCGCTGAATCATCTTTCCAGAGAATACAACACCAGGGCACTCGTAAATGCGATGAGAAGAAACGACATATTCATAATTTCTCATCCAGGGGCAAAGGCGAGCATAAATTTAGAAAAGGTGGCTGAGGCGGCCATTGAGACAAGCACTGCTCTTGAGATAAATTCAAGCCATGGACACCTCAGTCTGGAAGAGCTTCTCCGAATAAAGGACACAGGAGTGAGCTTCGCAATAGGCTCCGATGCACACAGGCCACAGGACGTAGGAAATTTCACGGATGCTTTGCAAAGGGTTGAAAAAGCCGGCATTGCTCATCAGCAAATAATAAATTCAAGGAGATGAGAGGTTTGAAGTTCATAATAATAACAGGTCTTTCGGGTGCCGGCAAGAGTGAAGCCATGAGGGGGCTCGAGGACAGCGGATATTATTGCATAGACAACATACCTCCTGCGCTTATAGTCAAATTCGCCCAGTTGTGCATCAACTCGAGCGAAAGTATGAAAAAGGTGGCCTTGGGTGTTGACATAAGGGGAAGACAGTTTTTCAACGATGTTTACACAAGCCTTGATGAGATGAAAAAACTAGGATACAAGTATGAAATAATTTTTCTCGATTGCGAGGACGATGTGCTTATTAAAAGGTACAAAATGACAAGGAGAAACCACCCCCTCTCATTCGACACCAGCATACTTGAAGGTATAGTAAGAGAGAAGGAACTTCTCAAGGAGTTAAAAAGCAGGGCAAATGTGCTGATAGACACATCAAATCTCAAGCCGAAGGATCTGAGAAAGCAAATAAGAGACATATACATTGGAGAATCGGAAGGCTCAAATCTTGTAATATCAGTAACCTCTTTTGGTTACAAGCATGGCATACCGCTCGATGCAGACCTGGTGTTCGATGTGCGTTTCTTGCCGAATCCATACTATGTTGAAGAGCTCAAGGAAAGAACTGGAGATGAAGAGGAAGTGCAATCATACGTTATGAATTCAAGCGTAAGCTGGGAATTCTTAAGCAGACTGAAGGACTTCATAGATTTCCTTATGCCAAACTACATGGAAGAGGGCAAACACCACCTTGTAATAGCAATAGGCTGCACAGGTGGAAAGCACAGGTCGGTGACTTTTACAAATATGATATACGATCATCTGATTGAAGGCGGTTATAGGGCAATAAAAAAACACAGAGACATAAGGCTCAAATAGATAGGAGGCGGCTATGGACATAATAGACGGTCCGAAGGTTGTAGTCATAGGGGGCGGCACGGGGCAGTCCATATTCTTAAGAGGTCTAAAGCAGCTCACCGAAAACATAACTGCTGTAGTCGCGGTTACGGATGACGGAGGAGGCTCAGGCAAACTAAGAGAAGACCTTGGAATGCTGCCTCCTGGAGATATAAGGAACTGCATAATAGCGCTGGCTGACATAGAACCTGAGATGAAAAAGGTCATGCAGTACAGGTTTCCGGACGGAGAATATAAGGGCCAGAGCTTTGGAAACCTATTTATAGCGGCGCTCAATGGCGTATACGGAAGCTTTGAGAAAGCAATATCAAAGATATCACAGATACTAGCGGTCAAGGGCAAGGTGCTTCCTGTATCAGCTGACAATCTCAGGCTTTATGCGGAGCTTGAAAACGGAAACATTGTCAAGGGAGAGGCGCAAATACCGCTAGAGTGCATAAGGCAAAGAAGTGGAATAAAGAGGGTGTTCCTGGACGTTCAGGAGCCGAAGGCCCTTGATGAGGTTGTTGACGCCATAAGCTGCGCCGATATAATAGTTATTGGTCCTGGCAGTCTGTATACCAGTATAGTGCCAAATATTTTGATTCCTCAGCTAAAGAATGCTATACTACAATCAAATGCACTTAAGGTTTATGTATGCAATATAATGACACAGCCTGGAGAGACAGACGGTTTTGACGTGTTGAAGCATGTCGAAGCAATATTCGCGCATTCATGTCCCGGACTTTTCAATTATGTAATAGTTAACAACGGCTGCATACCAAGCGAGTATATTGAAAAATACAAGAATGACAATGCAAGCTTAGTGGGGCTTGATAAAAGGCAAACAGAGCTTTTAAGAGAAAAAAATGTCCGAGTGATTACAGGTGATTTTGTAAAAGTCAAAAAAGGGTATATAAGGCATGACGCATATAAGCTTGCAAGTCTCATAATAGATTTATTTCAAGGAGTGAATCAAGGTGAAAAAGGAATCTAGCTCGGGAGGAGTCGTAGTATTTGGAAATGCCATATTGCTTCTTAGAAAATATAACGGAGACTGGGTCCTTCCAAAGGGCAAGATTGAGCTGGGGGAAAGCAGAGAAAACGCGGCGCTAAGGGAAGTGCGCGAAGAAGCGGGACTCAGGGCCGAGATAATCAAATATCTCGGAGAAATTCACTATACCTTTAAGAAGAACTGGGACGATACAAAAATAGTCCACAAGACAGTATACTGGTATTTGATGAGTGCAAAAAACATGAATACACAGCCTCAGAAGGAAGAAGGCTTCATAGACGCAAAATTCATACACATGGACCGCGTGCTGGAGCTTGCCAAGTATGACGATGAAAAGGAAATAATAAAAGTGGCTCTAGAGGAGCTAAAAAAGTGTGATTCGGATGACAACATATAGATAAAAGGTGATATACATGTCTTTTTCTACACAGACAAAAAACGAGCTGGCCAGAATTTTTCCTGAAAATAAGAGGACAAAGCTTGCCGAGCTTGCTGCGCTCATAAGGATGAGCGGCACCATACAGCTTGCAGGCTTCAAAAAGCTCAACTTTAAAATTGCCACGGAAAATGCGGCTATAGCACGAAAGCATTTCAAACTCTTAAAGGAGCTGTTTGGTATAAATACCGAAGTGACAGCTCAAAAAAGCAACAACCTAAAAAAGAACAACATGTATGTTATGCTCATCACATATGAGATGGGGGCAAACGATATCCTTGAGCAGCTTGAAATACTGAGGCGTGAGGAAGAGAGCTTCTATATTGAAAATTCAGTGCCTGAAAAGCTGCTAAAAGATGATGAGGATAGGCGTGCATATATAAGAGGTGCTTTTTTGGGAGCAGGCTCAATATCGGATCCGGAAAAAACGTATCATATCGAATTTGTCGTAAGCAGCAACGAGTTTGGAGAGCAGTTCAAGGAACTTATCAATACCTATGGCCTAAACTCCAAGATTGCAATGCGCAAGAACAGTTACGTAGTATATATCAAGGAAAGCGAACAAATATCGGATATACTCAACATCATGGGAGCGCATAAAGCGCTCTTGAGCCTTGAAAATACCAAGATTGTAAAGCAGATGAGAAACGATATAAACAGGATAGTAAACTGTGAGACAGCAAATCTGAGCAAAACTATAGATGCATCAATAAGGCAAATAGAAAACATTAGGTTCATAAAAGACACTGTAGGTCTCTCGGCGCTGCCGGCAAACCTCAGAGAAATTGCCAACTTGAGGCTTGAAAACGAGAACTTAAGCCTTAAGGAGCTCGGGCAGATGCTATCGGCTCCATTGGGCAAGTCTGGAGTGAATCACAGACTCAGAAAAATAGAGCAAATGGCGGAAAAATTAAAAGGAGGGGAAAGTATTGATAGAGATTGAATATAGCATTGACAACGAACTGGGATTGCATGCGAGGCCTGCAGCGCTTTTTGTGCAGTGCACAAGCAAATTTCTTTCAGATATTCTAATACAAAAAGGGGATAAAAGAGTTGATGGCAAATCAATAATGTGTGTCATGTCTCTTGGAATAGGTAAAGGTGAAAAGATAAAGGTGATAGCAGACGGGCCGGACGAGCAAGAGGCTGTTGAAGCCATAGGAAAGCTTATAAAAGAGAGAATAATTAATCTTTAAATATTTTGAATTATAAAATCCTCGAAGCAACGGGGATTTTTTTGTTTTAAATACAGGGGTGCGAATTCCATGCGGCTTTAGCTTTTTGAGAAAAACGAGCGGCTTTTTAAAATTATTTTTGAAACTTGGAACAAGTATGGCAAAATAGGCTTTGAATGAGTTGCAGTTTGATATAATATATAATAAGGAAAGTAAAAGCTTGATTAGTTTTTTGTGTTGCGGCAGGACTGCAGAATTATTATGCTGTGCATAGAGAATGAGCAGTTTTGATATTAGAGAGGAGCATTTTTTTGAAAGACAATGTAGATTTTGTACATTTACACGTACACAGCCAGTACAGCCTGCTGGATGGATTTTCAAGGATAGACAGGCTGGTGGACAGGGCAAAGGAGCTGGGGATGAAGGCTCTAGCCATAACGGACCATGGCTGCATGTTCGGGGTAATAGATTTTTACAAGAAGGCAGTAAAATCGGGAATAAAGCCAATTATTGGCTGCGAGGTCTATAATGCCTCAAGAGGAATGGATGACAAGGAACCATACCATGACAGATTTCCGGGCCATCTTGTATTGCTTGCAAAGAATATGAAGGGATATCAGAATCTCATAAAGCTTGTATCTATGGCATATACGAGGGGATTCTACTACAAGCCCAGGATAGATTTCGACGAGCTTGAAAAATACAGCGAAGGGCTTATATGCCTAAGCGCATGCCTTGCTGGAGACATACAGCAGCTAATACTAAAGGGTAACTACTACAAGGCAAAAAGAGTTGCGGAAAGGCTCAACTCAATATTTGGCCAAGGCAATTTTTATCTTGAGATACAAGACCACGGAATAAAGGAAGAAAAGCAGGTCAGCATGGCGCTTCTCAGGATGTCCAGAGAGACAGGCATACCGCTTGTGGCGACAAACGACGTGCACTATGTTAATAAAGGCGACTCCGACAACCACGACATACTTCTATGCATACAGACGGGCAAGACACTTAAGGATGAAACCAGGATGAAGTTCATGACAAATGAATTCTATCTAAAGTCAGGCGCTGAGATGCAGGAGCTGTTTGAAAAGTACGAGGGAGCCGTTGAAAATTCGGTTAAGATAGCTCAAATGTGCGAATTGGAATTTGACTTCAATCAGGTACACTTGCCAAACTATGAGGTCCCTGCTGAATACACAAAGCAGTCATACTTCGAGGAGCTTTGCTTTGAAGGCCTCAAAAACCGATTGAAGTCTGAGTCTGCTGAATATAATGAAAGACTTGAATATGAAATCGATGTAATAAAGCAAATGGGATATGTTGAGTATTTTCTCATTGTGTGGGATTTCATAAATTATGCAAAGAGCAGGAATATAATGGTCGGACCCGGAAGGGGATCTGCAGCAGGCTCGCTTGTATCCTACGTGCTCGGCATAACAGACATAGATCCGATAAAATACGGGCTGATATTCGAAAGATTCCTAAATCCCGAGAGAATATCAATGCCTGATATAGATATAGATTTTTGCTATGAAAGGCGAGAAGAAGTAATAGAGTACGTAAAGCAAAAATACGGCGAAGACCATGTGGCTCAGATTATAACGTTTGGAACACTCGGAGCGAAAGCTGCAATAAGGGACGTTGGAAGAGTAATGGACATACCATACTCGGATGTGGACAGGATAGCCAAGCAGGTGCCTTTTGCGCTTGGAATGAACATAGAAAAGGCTCTGGAGGTAAATCCGGAGCTCAAAAAAGGCTACGACACTGATGCTATGACAAAGAGGATAATAGACGTATCAAGGGAGCTCGAAGGCTTGCCAAGACACGCTTCGACACACGCAGCCGGTGTTGTTATATCAAAAAATTCCGTAGACAGCTACGTGCCGCTTTATATGCATGAAAACTCTATAACCACGCAGTTCCCCATGACAACGCTTGAGGAGCTTGGACTTCTCAAAATGGACTTTCTGGGCCTTAGAACACTTACGGTAATAAGGGATGCACTCGAGCTTGTGGAAAAGAACAAGGGAGTAAAAATTGACTTCTCATGCATGGAGTATGACGATACAAAGGTGTATGAGCTCCTTTCATCCGGCAACACGCTCGGAGTTTTCCAGCTCGAAGGAAAGGGCATGAGACAGTTCATGAAGGAACTAAAACCGTCCAGCTTCGAGGACATAGTGGCCGGAATTTCGCTGTACAGACCGGGCCCTATGGATTCAATACCAATGTATATAAGAAACAAGAACAATCCGGGCGAAATAAGGTATGTTCATAAAAGGATGGAGCCAATACTCAACGTGACGTACGGCTGCCTGGTGTACCAGGAACAGGTAATGCAGACGGTAAGGGACCTGGCCGGATATTCATACGGCAGAAGCGACCTTGTAAGACGCGCGATGAGCAAGAAGAAAATGGAAGAAATGGAGAGAGAAAGGCAGTATTTCATATACGGAAAAACAGATGAAAATGGCAATGTGGAGCTCCCGGGCTGCCTGAGAAACGGGATACCTGAGGAAGCCGCCAACAAAATATATGATGACATGATTGATTTTGCAAAGTATGCATTCAACAAGTCCCATGCGGCGGCATACGGAGTGCTTGCCTACCAGACGGCCTACCTGAAGGCCCATTATCCGGTTGAGTTCATGGCGGCGCTTATAACCAGCGTGATGAGCAATACCGACAAGGTGGTTCAGTATATAAGAGACTGCGCCGATATGGGTATAAAAACGCTCAAGCCCGATATAAACGCAAGCTTTGAAAAGTTCGGAGTCGAGAATGGAGACATAAGGTTCGGACTTGCAGCTGTCAAAAATGTCGGAGAAAAGGTAATAGGCTCAATGGTGGAGGAGAGGCAAAAAAACGGTCCTTTCGCTGACCTTGTGGATTTCCTTAAAAGGGTGGATTCCAAGGATCTAAACAAAAGGGTCATAGAATCTCTAGTAAAGTGCGGAGCCTTCGACTCGATAAACGGCAACAGAGCCCAGCTTGTGGCAGGGTATGAGGCCATACTCGAGAGCATCGTAACCGACAGGAAAAAGAATGTTTCGGGACAGATGTCTCTCTTCGATATGATAACAAGCAATGTAAGCAGGAGAAGCGAGGATACCTACAAGCTTCCGGATGTGCCTGAATTCAAGGAAAAGGACAGACTGATGATGGAAAAAGAGGTTCTTGGAATGTATGTGAGCGGCCATCCTCTTGCAGAATTCTCAAGGGAGCTTTCTCAGTATGGAATAACTTCTACAGCGGAGCTACGAGAGGCTTCCGAGGACCCTGAAAAGGCATATGCACTGGACAACAAGAAGGTAAAGATAGGTGGCATGATAGCAGCTAAGACTGTAAAGACAACAAAAAACAACAATATCATGGCGTTTGTGCAGCTTGAAGATTTATTCGCAAGCGTCGAGATTATTATTTTTCCGGCTGTGCTTGAAAAGTTTTCCGAGCTAATAAAGGAAGACGCTATTGTTTATGTAGAGGGCAGAATAAGCGTAAAGGAAGACGAGGACATCAAGCTGATTGCAGAAAGCATAAAGGAGATTACAAAGCTCTCTGATGAATATGCTGAGGAGCCTGAAAAATCAATCTATATCAAGGTAGACAGCATAGCTGAATCGGAAACAATATACAGCATAGACAAACTTCTCAAAAATCACGAAGGCGGTTCTCCTGTGCTCATATATTCGGAGGAAGATAAAAAGCTCTACAAGCCAAAAAGCGGCATAAAGGTCAGTATAAGTGAAAAGCTGCAAAATGACCTTGGAATGTTGATAGGTTTTGACAATGTAAGGGTAAAATAGCATATAGGCGATAAAATTGGCAATCCATTAGGATTGTCAATTTTACTATAAAAGCAAAAATATAAGATTAAGCCAACAGGAGGGATTTATGAAGACTATAGCAGTACTTACAAGTGGTGGAGATGCGCCGGGAATGAATGCCGCCATAAGGGCGGTTATAAGATATGGAATTCACAAGGGATGCAAGGTATATGGAATAAGCAGAGGCTACAAGGGTCTTATAGAAGGAGATCTGGCTGAGGTGGATTTGCGTTCGGCGTGTGACATAATACACAGAGGAGGCACAATACTCAGGACCGCCAGGTGTGAGGAATTCATGACTGAGGAGGGCAGAAGGCAGGCGGCAACGGTGCTGAGGGTATTCGGAGTCGACGGGCTTGTTGTGATAGGCGGAGACGGCACGTTCAAGGGAGCCAGAGAGCTTGCAAAGCTTGGAGTGAATGTTGTGGGAATACCAGGCACAATAGACAATGACCTGCCATATACAGACTATACAATAGGCTTTGATACTGCCATAAACACTGTGCTTGATGCCATAGGGAAGATAAGGGATACCTCCTCCTCGCATGAGCGGATAAGCATAATAGAGGTAATGGGGAGAAACTGCGGGGACATAGCCCTGTATGCAGGCCTCGCCGGAGGGGCTGAAGAAGTGGTAATACCCGAAAAGGGGCAGGATATGGAAAAGATATTCAGGGAACTGCTTGAGAGCAAGAGCAGGGGCAAAAAGCAAAGCATAATAATACTTTCGGAAGGCGTGGGCGAGGCGCATGAGCTTGAAAAGCAGATAAAAGAAAAAACCAAGATGGATTCGCGCTCGACCGTTCTTGGCCATATACAAAGAGGCGGCTCGCCTTCTGCGTTTGACAGGATACTTGCCACCAAGATGGGAGCAACCGCTGTTGAGTTGCTTATTCAGGGAAAGACTGCAAGAGTCATAGGCATCAGAAACAACATGATATTCGACATGGATGTAGAAGAAGCATTGGGTGTGATAAAAAAATTCGACAGCGAGACGTATGAGCTTATAGACATACTTGCAAACTGATTATGATAGGGAGGTATTGTATGCAATTGAAAAAGACGAAGATTGTTGCGACTATAGGGCCTGCAAGCGAAAATGAGGCGGTGCTTGAAAAGCTGATAGAAAGCGGCCTTGATGTGTGCAGACTCAATTTTTCACATGGAAGCCACGAAGAGCATAGATGCAGGATGGAAACCATAAAAAAAATCAGGGAAAGGCTGGATATCCCTGTTGCCATAATGCTTGACACAAAGGGGCCCGAAATAAGGACGGGAAAATTCAAAAATGGAAGGGCGATGCTGGAGGCTAAAAGCCGCTTTGTGCTTACAACAGCTGACGTGCTTGGTGACGAGACGATATGTAGCGTCAGCTATGAAGGAATTACAAGGGATGTTTCAACAGGCGACAGGATACTCATTGATGATGGGAATATATCGCTTATTGTGGAGCAGGTTGATGAAGACAGCTTAACGTGCATAGTCGAAAATCCAGGAGAAATATCCGACAGAAAAGGAGTGAACATTCCCGGAGCCAAAATCAATCTGCCTGCAGTAACGCAAAAAGACGTGGAAGACATAATTTTTGGAATACAAAACGACATTGACTTTATAGCGGTTTCATTTACCAGAAAAGCGGCTGATGTGCTGGACATAAGAAGAGTGCTCGAGCAAAACGGCGGAGACCATATCAAGATAATCGCAAAGATAGAGAATGCAGAAGGCGTGGCAAATGCTGACGACATAATGAAGGTTGCCGACGGACTCATGGTGGCAAGGGGAGACCTTGGTGTTGAAATACCTGCCGAGGAAGTGCCGCTTGTGCAAAAAAGGCTCATAAAAAAATGCAATGTTGCCGGCAAGCCAGTAATTACGGCAACGCAGATGCTCGACTCCATGATAAGAAATCCCAGACCTACAAGGGCAGAGGTCGCTGATGTTGCAAATGCCATATTTGACGGCACAGATGCCATAATGCTATCGGGAGAGACCGCGGCAGGCAAGTATCCGCTGGAAGCAGTAAGTACAATGAGCAATATAGCCATTACAATAGAAAAATCAATCAATCATGAAAAGCTCTACAAAAGAGTTGCTGACAGCAAGAATTCGGGTGTCACAAATGCCGTAAGCCGAGCCACCTGCTCCAGTGCGTGGGAGCTTGGAGCAAGCGGAATAATAACTGCGACATCATCAGGTCTTACAGCGAGAATGGTATCCAGGTTCAGGCCAAGGTGCCGGATAATCGCAGTGACTTCCTCTGAAAGCGTGCTCAGAAGCCTTTCGCTGGTGTGGGGAGTAAGCCCCATATTGTCAAAAAAATTCGATTCCACCGATATACTCATAGAGGATGCAATCAGCCGCTCTCTCGAGAAGGAATACATAAAGCCAGGAGAACTGGTAGTGATAACTGCCGGAGTTCCAGTAGGAATAGCAGGAGGTACGAACTTGATGAAGGTGCATATAGTGGGAGAAGTGCTGGCAAAAGGGACGGGTATTGGAAGGGTTGTTGCGGAAGGCAGGGCTTGCATAGCTTCGACCGCGGAGGAATGCGGCGTGAAATTTAAAGAAGGCGATGTGCTTGTATGCGTATCCACGGATGCCGATATGAATCAATACATGGAGCTTTCGTCGGCAATCATAACCGAGGAGGGAGGCCTGACAAGCCACGCAGCAATAGTTGGGCTCAATCTTGGCAAGCCTGTTATAGTGTCTGTAAAAGATGCGACTTTGAGCATAAATGACGGTGAAATCATTACAATTGATACACCAAGAGGCATAATATACAGGGGAAGTGTAAGGGTTTTATAGGAATATAAGGGGAATTATTCCTGAAAACACTAAAATATTGTTAAATAAATAATAAAATTTAAAAAGTTGCGAAAAAAGTTTTTAACGGATAAAAGATGGGTAAAAAACTATTCGAGGAGGTGGAATGAACAAAAGCATGTCTCGCGGAATATTGTTTTTTGAATCGCAATTATCGCGAGAATGAATGTTTTGAATTTTCTGAAAACTAGACAATGAGAGTTTTTTCACAAAGTTCAAAAAGTTCTGAATTGTATAAAAAAAAATTGATATTTTGGTATATCGATAGTATAATCAATATAGCAAAGTATGAATTTTAAAAAAACAATTGATTCAGCAAAACTCAATCACAAAAAGGAGGGACACATTATGGCAGAACAGCAACAAAGAGAAGAGTGGGGGTCGAAGATTGGACTTATTCTTGCCATGGCAGGTAACGCAGTAGGTCTAGGTAACTTCTGGAGATTCCCTTATCAGGCTGCTAAAAATGGCGGCGGCGCATTCATGATTCCTTATTTTGGAGCACTTATTCTTTTAGGTTTACCTCTAATGCTTTGCGAATGGCAACTTGGACGTTACGGTGGTAAGTATGGTCACGGTACTCTTGGACCTATGGTATACCTACAGGCTAGAGAGGGTCTTAACCCAAAATCGGCGGCTATAATAGCTTCGATTGCAGGTGCTTTTGCATTTGCCGTAACACTGCTGGTTAACTCGTATTACAACCACCTGATAGGCTGGACACTAGGATACGCTGTAATGTCAGTTACGGGCGGATACATGGATACTGCCAAGGGTACTGGCGACATATTCGTTAGCTACATACAAAACCCGGCTCAGGTATTCACTTTCTGGGTAATAGCTCTTGCGGGACTTGCATGGGCGGTTATGAGAGGAGTTCAGGAAGGTATAGAGGCATGGGCAAAGCTCATGATGCCTGTACTTTACGTATTCGGTATAATACTTGCGGTAAGGGCTCTTACTCTTGGGGCGCCTGCAAATCCAGACTGGTCGGCACTTAAAGGTCTTAACTTCGTTTGGAACCCTGATTTTTCAACACTTAACTGGGGATCTGCCCTAGCTGCTGCAGGACAGATATTCTTTACGATGTCGCTTGGTATGGGTATAGTATGTAACTACGCATCATACCTTAAGCCTGAAGATGACGTAGTTGTATCTTCAGTAGCAATGATATCTCTTAACGAATTTGCAGAGATAGTTCTTGGCGGTTCTATAGTTATACCTATAGCTTACGCTTTCCTTGGACCTGATGGAATATCGGCAGGCGTTGGTCTTTCGTTCATAGCTTTTCCAAACGTATTCAGGGTAATGGCCGGTGGACAGATATTCGGAGCCCTTTGGTTCTTCCTTCTGTTCTTTGCTGGATTCACATCAGCAATAGCTATGTACAACTACCTTGTTGCGCTTCTTGAAGAGGACCTTGGAATTGAAAGAAAGAAAGGCGCAATATATATATTCCTTGCTTATATAGTAGTAGGGCTTCCAGTTGGTCTCGAGTCAATACTCACTAAGACTGCAGACCTTGCATACTTTACTGAGGTTGACAACTGGGTAGGTTCATATCTGCTGTTGGTTCTAGGACTAATAGAGGTATGTGTAGTTGCATTCTTCATGAAGGAGAAGGCGCTTACAGAGATAAACAAGGGAGCGCTTTGGAGAGTGCCAAGCTGGTTCTTCAATCTTTTCATAAGAGGAATTACTCCTGTTACTCTTACTATAGTTCTATTCTTCTCTACTAAGACATATATTGATGCTGGTTACTTCAGGATAGTGCCAAGCTTTGTAGAGCAGACTCCTGTACTTGTACCTTGGGTTCAGGCTGCAAGGGTTGTTATTTTCCTTGTGCTTCTGGTAGGCTTCCTTCAGTCTTACAAGTCAATCAAGACTAAGTACGGCAAGGAGCTAGAGTCAGGCAAAGTATCTGTATATGTAGACTAATGAGGAGGGATTGACATGACAGGAGCAGCAATTGGTTTTCTTGTAACAGTATGGTCCATCGTATTTATAACAATATTTGTCAGCCTCAGAAGGCTTACTAGCGCAGAGGCTGCGAAAAAAGGACAAAAGTAAACAAAAAAAGAAAAAACCTCACCTTTTAAGGTGAGGTTTTTGTATAATATATAGTATAATTGATACAGCACAACTTCAAAACACACACTTACAAGGAGTGACATTAATGACGACAACTGAAATACAAGCCGTTCTGGATGAGCTGCATTCAATACTATCGTCCAACACTGTCATCGACAAAAAGAAAAGGGACAAGCTCATATCAGAAATCGAGCAGCTGAAGAAAGGTTTTAAGGATATACCTGAAATACACGAAAACCTGACTGATGTCTATACATCGCTTGTAAAAAAAGGCAAGGAGCTTAAGGCGCTGTATAGGAGCAAGGTGACAGCCAATGACAAAAAGGAACTCGAATCAAAGGCAAGTTACTACATAAGATATTTGAAGGCCGCCAAGGGAGACTTTCTTGGGGAAACTCCATACGTAATAAAGTACATAAGATTCTTCTTTGTAACGGCTATTCTTTTCATAGCCCTTTCGCCTATGTATTTTGGATTCATATTGCCAGGACTTATGTTCGTGCCTATATTCCTTGGTTTAAGAGGTGTTAAGCAGCGGACAAAGCCGGGATTTCATTTCAGTCTGGCTGTAGTGCCGGTGGGTATAATGACTGCTGCTCTTTGGGTCAGATACGGAATGTATGCCATGATGAATTTTGAAAAGGAAGTTGCTGCGGCTATGCAAAATTCTGGACAAGGAGAGTTCGTTGCGCAGCTTCTGGTTGCTGGACCGCCGATACTTGGAGCGCTGCTTATGATATGCGCATGCATGCAAGCGTACTTCGGCTACAAAAGCAAGGATCTTTTCATATAATAAGATAGGAATAGATATAAGAGTAATTATTTTGAATTGGCCTTTGCGGTGTAGCAAAGGCTTTATTTATGATAAAATTGATATGAAAATGTGACATATTCTTGACTTTAGCCGTGGGATATTCGGATGCTGAAGTTATGTAAAGAAATTTTAAGGAGCGAGCTAATGCTTAGAGAATCAGGAATATATGAAGTTGAAATAATAGACCTTACAGAAAAGGGTGAAGGTATAGGAAAAATAGAAGGGCTTACTGTTTTTGTGGATGGCACGCTAGTGGGTGACAAGGCAAAGGTCAAGCTCACAAAGCTAAAGAAAAACTATGCAACGGGCGAGCTCATAGAGTTGATTTCGCCTTCTGAGGGCAGGGTGGAGTCTCTGTGCCCGTACGACGAGTGCGGAGGCTGCCAGGTAATGAACCTCTCTTATAAAAAGCAGCTCGAGCTTAAGAAAAATAGCGTAACTCAGACCTTGAGGCGAATTGGCAGTCTTGATGAGAGTGTGTCTGTGCATGACGTCCTGGGAATGGAGTATCCCTATGAATACAGGAATAAGGCGCAATTCCCCGTAGGTAAAAAAGACGGAGAAATAGTAGTTGGTTTCTACAAGAAGGGAACTCACGACATTGTGGACGCCAAGAGCTGCTGCATACACAGGAAGGTAAACGAGCAGATAATAGAGCTAGTAAAATACTACATGAAGGAAAATAATATAAGTGCGTATGACGAGACAATCCACAAAGGTACGATAAGGCACATAGTGACAAAGATAGGATTTACAACGGGCGAGATAATGGTGGTAATAGTTACAAATTCAAAGAAGCTAAAAAACGCCAATCTGCTGGCGCATGCACTTAAATCCAACATACCGGGATTCAAAACGCTTGTTCAGAATGTAAACATGGACAAGACAAACGTCATACTTGGAAAGCACAATAACATAGTATATGGCGAAGGCAAGATAACAGATTTCATAGGAAGTCTGAGCTTTGAAATATCGCCGCTTTCTTTCTTTCAGGTAAATCCGCTCCAGACAAGAGTGCTATATGAAAAGGCTCTTGAGTATGCGGCTCTGACCGGGGACGAGACGGTGTTCGACATATACTGCGGCACAGGCACGATATCGCTATTTCTTGCACAGAAGGCCAGGAAGGTATACGGAATAGAAGTGATACAGGAGGCAATTGATGCCGCCAGGGAAAACGCGGTGCGCAACGGCATTCAAAACACTGAATTCTTCACAGGGAAAGCAGAGGATGTGGTTCCAAGACTCTACGAGCAGGGATATACTGCTGATGTTGTAGTAGTAGACCCGCCAAGAAAGGGCTGCGACGAGAAGGTGCTTGGCACAATAGTTGAAATGCATCCAAAGAGGGTAGTATATGTTTCCTGCAATCCTTCTACGCTTGCAAGAGATATTAAGTATTTGTGCGAGAAAGGTTTTAAAGTCAAGGAAGTACAGCCTGTCGACATGTTCCCTCATACAATGCACGTGGAGACGGTATGTTTGATGTCAAAAGTGAATAAATAGGAGGCTGAAAAGCCTGAAAAACAAGGGCTTCCAAGCATATCATCCTTTTCGTCGGTCAGCGACAGGGTGAAGGTTAGCTTGGAAGCCTGGTGTTTTTATATTAGCGGGAACATATCGGAATTAAGTTATGCGTGTGCAGTTTTATAGGGTATAGGTTGTGGCACTGATTTTATTGAAAATAGGTCATTTTAGCGTTTAAGTGAGCGGGATAGATGTAAAAAAGGAATAAAATAATAGCGAATATAAGTGTACATAAAAAATATTTCAACTATTTTCCGAAATAGTATTGACAATCATTGTTTGAGGGTGTATTCTATGCACATAAGGCGAACGTAAAAAATATTTCAATAGAAAAAGTGATATAAGTTAAGTGTACGCAAGGAGGAAGAATATGAAAATTGGTAATGCTTCAAAAATCAATGTCTATTCTGGCCAGATAATTTCGAGAGTGGAAGCTAAAGACGAGGTTGGAGATAATGTGTTAGAAGAAAGAAAGGTGCTTATACCAAAAGCGATTTCAAATGGCCGAGTAAATCATTCTGATTTAGGAATTGTGAAACTAAAAAAGTCTGTTGATGCCGAACGAATAACAAAGAAGGGTGATGTAGTTCTAAAACTATCTACTCCATATGATGCGGCATATATCGAAGAAGATGATGAAGGATTGGTTGTTCCCTCCTTTTGCTGCATTATTCGTATAGGGAAAGAAGCTAAAATTAATCCTGAATTCTTAGTTGCCTATCTCAATACATCGTATGCACGAGAGTTGCTTAAAGCAAAGGTAGCCGGTTCCACAATGCCCATGATTAAAATCAGTGATGTGAAAGACTTTGAGGTACCTGATATTTCGATTACAAAACAGCAAACACTGGGTGAAGCATATTCTCTAAGTTGTCATAAGCAGTCGGTGTTAAAAGATCTCTTATTAAATGAACAGAAAATAATAGAGAATGTATTGATGAATACTGTAAAGGAGGCGCTCGCGAATGACTAATAAAAGTAACGAAATTTTACAGGCTCTTAATTACGTTTACCGTGAGCTTAGCAAGTGGAGCTTAAGAAATGCTGCTAATGACAATCCCTCTGCGGCTCTCGTATTCTTTAGTTTTTTGAAATATGTGTCTGATAATAAACAAAAACTGAGCCTTGAGTTTGATGAGAAGTTTAACTTTGATTTTCTGAGTGTTTTATTTGGCGAACGGCTAAGAAGAAATGATTTAGTAGCGCATATAGCTAACATTGAAAAGCAGCTGGGACATGGATACGGCATACTTGAAAGTTATGCAAGTAGCATAGATCTAGATAGTTTTGACCGGCAGGACACACAAATTTGGGAAGTGCTTAATTCGGTAGATATGTCTGATTTGAATGATGAGCACGTGGTTTACGAAGCCTTAGCAAACTATTTTTCAGTTACAGTAAAAAAGAAATCAGGTTTTCCGGAGAGTGTGTCACAGAGCAAAATCTCGCTAAACTCATGGCCGCAATTGGTAGTCCTGTTAATGGTTCTGTTTATGACTTTGCCGTTGGCTATGGGATTCTGGCTGCGGAGTGCGCAAAAGGGAAAGATGTGCATGTACTTGCACAAGACATCGATAGAACCTGTGCCGCGGTAACGATAATGATGTTAACAATGGCTGGTTGTCTAAATTCCACTGTGTTATGCGGAGATACGATAATAAATCCGTTGACTACCGTTCTGAATAATGAGAGGACTTTTGATTGCGTCATATCTTCTCCGCCGTTTGGGCTTAAACGTTCCGTAAAAGATGCAAATTTTGAGAGCGGCCAACAGGCTGATGCTTACGAATATGGACTTGAATTTAAGCTAACAGGTGATCTGACTTTTTCGCGCCATTTGATCGCTTCATTAAGGAAGGACGGCATCGGAGTCATACAAGTGCCAATGGGCGCATTGTTCCGGGGTGGTATGGAAGAAAAGGTTAGAGCCAACATGATAAGAGATAACTATATCGACGCAATAATTGAATTACCTGCTGGTATCGTAGCCGCAACAAGTATAAAAACAGCACTTATTGTCTTTAAGAAGGATCGAAAAGAAAAAGATATTTATATGCTCGATGCAAGCCGGGAAGCGGCTAAGGATTTTATTGAGAGCAATGGTCGAGCCAGTGTTCGGATTACTGATTATGGAGTTAGAGAAATTCAGCGGATGGTGAAATCGCGTGAAGTCATAGAAGGATTATCGACAATCATCACGCAGAAGGAACTGGCTGAAAACAATTATAATCTTAGTGTTGGTGCATATTTACAGAAGAGCATTGAACAAGTCGTTATTGAAGAAGATATCGATGCCCTGCGTAAAAACAATACGATGTTGCTTGCAAAATTGCAGCAACTCGACAAGAAGCTTAACGAAACAATCGAAAGGATTGAATAGGATGAAATACAAACAAGACACATACAGCAATGCTGCTGTTGGATATGCAGAAAATTGTATTAATTTCATTTAATCCAACATGAAATCAAAGATAAAGAAGATATTCTTGAGAAAACTAGTAAAATTGATTAATTTTTGTGACGTCAATACAGCTTGTATAAGGGTTTTAACTATGCACCAGAAAATTACTACTTATAGTTGCAAATTACCACAAATCGTGATAGAATAAAAACAGTGTCAGATGACTCGGAAAGAGGTTTTATAATGATGAGCTTACCACAACTTGAAAGTTGGCTGCTGAATGCAGCAAATATAATAAGAGGACCTGTTGATCCAAGTGATTATAAGGCATATATCTTCCCCTTGCTATTCTTCAAACGTATTTCTGATGTTTATGAAGAAGAGTATGAACAAGCATTGGAAGAATCTAATGGAGATATTGAGTATGCGGAATTTGAAGAAAATCACCGATTTATAATTCCAAAGGGCTGTAGATGGAGTGATCTACAGGCTAAAACCACTAATATTGGTGCCGCTATATCCAGCATTTTTCGTCGTATAGAACTTGCTAATAGAAAAACTCTTAGCGGTATCTTTGGTGATGTTGAGTGGAAAAACAAAGATAAGCTTTCGGACGAACGTTTAAAAAATCTTGTTGAACATTTTTCTCTACATAACTTATCTATAAAGAATGTTGAGCCGGATATGGCAGGCCGCGCTTATGAATACTTAATTAAGCGCTTTGCTGATAAGACAAATAAAAAGGCGGGGGAATTTTACACACCTCGAAGCATTGTAAAGTTGATGACTTTAATTCTTGACCCATGTGAAGGTGAGTCGGTATATGACCCGGCTTGTGGGGAGGATGTCATAATAGTGACAAGGGGTAAAAACGCTGTATTTAATAGGGTTTTGAAGCTTCCACAAAGTCACAAAACGACAAATTGGTGTGCTGCTTAGAGCTTTTATCTAAGAAATAAGGGTTGTAAGCAGTACATCAGTGCCCCTAGTAATCTATAAGTTAAGAATATAAGGACATATCATTTTAGTTCATATATAGTTTAATGCAATCATATTTGAAGTGAGACAAATGAAATTGAAGGAGGAACTCATTATGGGAAAAAATATAAGTGACTATTTGTACGGAGCAGGAAATATAATGTTAAATGCAACAAGAGAAGTTGTACAAAGACATGAAGATGAGTCTGTTCAGGCAGAACGAAATTATGGTGCAGGGATCCTCATTCAAGCACTGTTTGAAGTAAATGTTGAAGATGATGTGATTATTAGTTTAGTTCAGAAATACTATGGTTTTAGTGAAAGAGAAAGCGAAGAACTGATGGTTTCAGAACGAACCATAAATATACCATGTCAGAAATTAGAGACATTTCTTGTACGTTCAGAAGGATACACAAGAGATGAAGCTGTAAATTTCATTTTAAAAAATGGTATTCCAGATTTTTTGAGAGAAAAGAAAGTTTCCTGGAAACTATCACCAAGGGAATTACTTTTAAAAGTAGAAAAAGAGCAACAGAATTATTAGAAGATACTTCAGATGATTCTATTTGCCTATTTGATGAAGATGAGGCTATCGGGATGAAATATGATTATTATGAGAAAAAAATAAATGATGTGATAATGAAATGCCCTATTGAATCAGGGATTGAAATACTTGTTTACAATGTTCTTAACGAGGTTATTGATTCAACAAAATTGTCACTTGTAGACATTAATCGCCTTCGGAAAGATAGAGATTATAGATTGACTACAGATGGGGGAATAGCAGATATAGCTGTTCTTTCGGAAGACTTTGAATACCGCACAGATGTTGGAACAGTCTATGGATTTATTGAAGTGAAGGCAACAAATGAGCTACTTTCAGTAACGGGACAAATTGAAGGTCAAAAAAAAGATATTGTTCATTATATATACACCAACGGATTAGCTTGGAAATATTATAAAGATGGAGAGATTAATTGGGAAATTGTATTATCTTATGATGAAAATCAAGCATGTTCAGTATTGAGAGAACCTAAAAGGATATCAATAGATTCAAAGAAATTTGATACTTTGATTGATGAACTCAAAAAAATTAACTGGTTCTAAGATAATCAACACTAATCTCAAGTAAAATAGATTTCTAAAAATTAAATATGGATGGATAAGCGATTAGAGATAAAAATCTAGTCGTTTTTTTTTATGCCCAAAAGAAAGGAGGAAAGGCGTGGAATTTGAATATTACCACAACAATGATGGTGATCAGTTTCGATATATTCAGTTGCCAACCATCTTGTTAGAACATGAATATTTTTCTGGTTTATCTTTGGAAGCCATCGTCTTGTATTCCATGATGCTTAACCGAATAAGTTTGTCATTTAGGAACGGTTGGATTGATGAGCACTCAAGAGTATATATCTATTTCACATTGGAAGAGGTCATGAAGAAGCTTAGATGCAAATCACAAAAAGCAACGAAGATTATAGCTGAACTTGATGTAGATAAAGGTATAGGACTGATTGAGAGGAAAAGGCAAGGTCTTGGAAAGCCGACAATTATTTATGTGAAAAACTTTATGAGTATTTTCAAGAATAAAGACTATGGAAAAACAGAAGTCCAGACTAGTGAAAATCAAAACTCTGTAACTTTGAAAAACAGAAGTCCTGACTGCGGTAAATCAAAATCTAACTATATAGATATTAGTGAACCTGATTTAAGAAAGAATGATATGAGGAGTGACACCTCCCTTTTTGGATTATTTCAAAATGTCATTTTAACTCAAGAAGACTATGAAGAACTCTCAAGAACGATTGTTGAAGACCTAGATGGTTTGATAGACAGGCTATCAGCCTACATGACTTCAACAGGAAAGACCTATAAGAGCCATAAAGCAACGCTTTTATCCTGGCACTTACAGGATGAAAAGAAATTTAAAAAGAAATCAACCGTACTTAGCTACGATGATTATGACAAAGGAGAACACTTGTGATGAGTGAAATGAAGAAAATTAGAATGGGAGAAGCAAGTTTTAACTACTCTCCAGAAACAGCCTATGAGAAAAACGGCAATGTCTATTGCAACACATGCCATGAACAGATTAATGGCGAAGTAGTCAATATGATGGGCACTTGGATGTGTTTCAGAATTCAGTGCCAGTGTGAAAAGGAAGAAGAAAAAAGATGGAAAGAACGGGAGCGAGTAATGCGGGTAAATCAATTAAAGGACACTTGTTTTACTAATCCTAAACAAAGAAACTACACGCTAGATAAATGTCTTATCAGTAATGAAAAAACAATCGGTGTTGTTTCTAACTACATTAAGAAATTCGATGAGGTAAGAAAAAAGAATGTGGGTCTTCTCTTCTTTGGTGAAGTTGGTAGCGGTAAAAGCTATCTGGCCGCAGCGATAGCAAATGCAGTGATGGAAGAATATGAAATCACCTGTAAGATGCGAAACTTCTCCCAGATTATCAATGACTTGCAGTCAGGCGGATTCGACCTAGACAAAAACAGATATATTGATTCACTGGTCAGAACACCACTTCTTATCCTTGATGATTTAGGGATTGAGAGAAATACACCATACGCTTTAGAACAAGTCTACAACATCATCAATGGTCGAAGTTTACAAGGCTTACCAACCATAATTACTACCAATTTAAGTCTTGAAGATATCAAGAATCACACAGAAAGCATCGAGCTAAAGAGAATTTATTCCAGAGTTCTAGAGATGTGTATTCCCGTTCTAGTGAGTGGAGCAGATATCAGAGAACAGATTCATAAAAAGAAAATACAAGAATCAAGAGAGTTGCTCTTGTAGGAGGTGATAAACATGATTAACGAAGAAACTAGTAATAAGACCTTGCACATGGAAATGCAAGCAGCAAAAGTAACTGCAAAGGGAATACAAAAACTGTTAAAGGATCTCATGCAAAAGCTAGACCAACAGAAGCAGAGCCTTGATAGTTATCTAAAAAGTTCCTCAAAGGAAGTCACCATGAAAGATATGGTGAAAAAGGGGCAACTGGAAGAATTAGAGGTTAAAGATTGTGACCTAAAGGAACTGAAAAAAGAACTCAATAAAAATGGAGTGAAGTTTTCAGTGATGAAAGATAAGGAAACAGGAAATCACTCGGTATTCTTTCAAGCGAAAGATACGGCTGTTATGGAAAAGGCATTTCGTAATACCTTAGCCACTGTTGAGAAAAAGGAAGCGAAGAAAGATTCTGTGATTCAATCAATCGATAAATATAAACAAGCGATGAAAGATACTGTCACGAAGGATAAGGTGAAAAATAAGCAAAAGGAGCAAAGTCTATGAGAGAAAATCAAATACAACAATTTCAGAATCAACATTTTGGAAAGCTCACTGTCATAGAAATTGATAGTGAGTTTTTCTTTATAGGAAAAGAAGTCGCAGAACTACTGGGATACAAAAATGGTAGCAGAGATGTAAATCGGCATGTTGATGAAGAAGATCGGTGCATATTTCAAAACTACCAAAACGGTACTTTTGAAAATATACCAAATAGAGGAGTAACCATTATCAACGAATCAGGACTTTATAGCTTGATTTTGTTATCAAAGCTTCCGAGTGCAAAAGCTTTTAAACACTGGGTGACGAAAGAAGTTTTACCAAGCATTCGAAAACATGGTGGTTATATTGGAAATCAAGAAAATAAATCAAATGAAGAAATTCTTGCCAGTGCAGTCCTTGTTGCTCAAAGGGTAATTCAGGAAAAAGAACAAGTAATCGAGCAGTTAAAACCAAAAGCAGATTACTATGTGTGAATGCTAGTATAAGAGTGAGCCATTTAGTGCCTTTGTGCTAACCAAAAAGTGAGCCACTTTTCAAAAAACCTGTATACTAATCTCAAAGATTAGTGCAGGGAGGATGAAAGGTGTGATCATTGACGTGGACATTTACCAAAAGATTAGAGAAATGAGTACAATCCAGGGTATGTCTCAAAGGGCTATCGCTAAAACGCTCGGCATATCTCGCAATACCGTCAAAAAATATTGTGACGGTGACAGCGTTCCATGGGAACGCAAAGAATACAATCGTAAGGCAGACATTCTGACTGACGATGTATTAAAGTTCATTCTTCATTGCCTTGAGGAAGACAAATCCGAAAATATAAACAAACAGCAGCATACTGCAAGGCGCATATATCAACGGCTTGTAACTGAAAAACAGTTTGCCGGCGGCGAGTCAACAGTAAGATTGGCTGTAAAAAGGATTAAAGGGAATATTCCCAAGTCATTTATCCCATTGGAATTCGATCCGGGGGAAGCTCTCCAAATTGATTGGGGAGAAGCCACCGTGTATCTTGACGGGATTAAAAACAAAATCAATCTCTTTTGTGCAAGGCTATGCTTCAGTTGCGCAATTTTCGTAATGGCATTCAAGCACCAGAACGAGGAATCCTTCTTGGAAGGTCAACAGAAGGCATTTGAATTCTTTGGCGGTATTCCTCATAAAACAATATTTGATAATGCTAAAGTTGCAGTAAAAGAAGGCTTTGGCCAATACGCAAAGATTCAAAACAGGTACAAGGCCTTTAGCGCCCATTATGCATTTCAACCGTTGTTTTGCAACATTGCAAGCGGAAATGAAAAGGGCCTGGTTGAAAACCTTGTAGGATTTTCAAGAAGAAACTTCCTGGTTCCTGTTCCAAGGATAAAAAACTTATCAGAGCTGAATAGTTTACTATCAGAAAAATGCAACGAGTATAAGCAGCATATGATACAAGGACGTGAGGGAACTGTCGGTATGCGGCTCTTTCAAGAAGCATCATACTTCTACTCACTTCCAAAATACAGTTTTGATACAAGCAAAACTGCGATTGCAAAAGTAAATGAATACTCCACAGTAAGGTTTGATAAAAACAATTATTCAGTTCCGGCAACACTGATAGGCCAGGAAGCCACAATAAAGGCCTATGGCAACGAAATCAGAATACATCACAAGTCTGCAGTCGTGGCATCCTATGACCGCATCTATGGTCCAGGGGGCTACACCAGCTATACTCTGGAGCACTACATGCCACTTCTGGAACGAAAGCCACGCTCCGTATTCAACGCCAAACCTGTAAGGCAGGCTATTCAGAGAGACCTGCTTGAATGGGGAATGAAATTCCCAAATGCAAACAGGGATACTGTCAAACTTCTTCGATTGTGCCTTGATTATGGCACTGACAGGATAATCGGCATTAAAAACCAAATACCTGCTACGGTAAGTCCCACAATCGACCTGGTACGAAGTTACTTGGATGGTCCTGTATCAAACGGCGTAATATCGGTTGCAACGGATATCTCAGTTGATAATGTGGACCTATCGGCTTATGATGCCAAATTCAAAGTGGCGGTGAACGGATAATGGGTGAAATAAACGTGAAGGCACAGTCTATTTCTCTTTACTGCAAGCAGCTCAAGCTCCCTACCTTTTGTGATTATGAAAATATGATCCGTCAGATGGACACCAATATGAGCTATGAGGATTTCCTCCTTGCGCTACTAAGAGTTGAGAACGACCAGCGTCAGGAAAATAATCGCAAAAGGCGGATCAAAGCTGCAAAGTATCCATATTTGAAGACTCTTGATGAATTTGATACAAGCCGGCTTAAACATGTAAAAGAACCTTTTATTTTTGAGTTGTCTGAGTGCGACTACATAGACAAACATCAAAACATTGTAATGATAGGGAATCCCGGAACAGGCAAGACGCATCTTGCAATAAGCCTTGGCTTGAAAGCCTGCACCCTCGGATATTCCGTCAAGTTTTATAACGCCGCATCACTTGCAACTGAATTGGTCGAGGCCAGCGAGTACAAAAGGCTGGCAAAGCTTGAAAAACAGCTGTCTAAAGTTGATCTGCTAATACTAGATGAACTCTCATACCTAAGCTTTAACAGGCATCAGTCAGATCTGCTTTTCAAGGTAATCTCTGATCGATCCGAAAAAGGCAGCATCATAATAACCACAAATCTTGAATTCTCAAGATGGACAGAGCTTTTCGATAATCCAATAATGGTCGCAGCCCTAGTTGACAGAATAACATTCCGCTCCTATGTATTAAACATGAATGGCGATTCTTATCGAAAGGACAGCAACAGCAAATAAAAGATGAATTAAGGGAAATGAAGGCTAAACCCAATTTCCCTTCTTTATTACAATAAGTGGCTCAAATATTCATTAGCACAAATATGAAAATGGTATACTTTTTCATTAGCACAGGTGGCTCAGAAATTCACTAGCGCCTGGCTCAAATATTCATTGACATTCAGATACTATGATCAGCTAGTGAGTCAAAATCTTTTAACGAACCTAAGAAACACAGCAAAGGAGCTAAAAATTCCACAAAATAAATTCATTGCGTTTTTACTGGAAAACAAATATATCTATCGAGATAAGTATGAAAGGCTTCTTCCCTATGCACAAAAGAACAAGGGCTATTTCGAGATTAAAGAGTGGTACAACTTCTATAATGATTTAGTTGGGATTCAAACCATGGTAACACCAAAAGGTCGGGAGCATTTTCTGATTCTGACTGGAGGTGATGTCACTTGTGACTAGTAAAATACCTCAAGATATAAAGTCTGTATTTATCGGGCAGGATTGGAAGAAACTACTGAAAGTAAACATTGCATATCTTGCCTTTTTCTATGTCGGTAATATCTTTTCAGCTCATGTAAGAGCCTACCAAGGTGGCGATATCATTGACCGAATTATGACTGCAATCGTAGAACTGGAGACAATGAAGTTTATTCCTAGTTTTCATCCAAATGATTTACTAATTGGCATAGCTGTTGCTGGTCTCATGAAGTTCATCGTTTACACCAAAGGTAAGAAAGCGAAGAAGTTTCGAGAAGGAAAAGAGTATGGCTCTGCTAGATGGGGAAACGCTAAAGACATCAAACCTTATATTGATGAAAAGTACGATAACAATGTGCTCTTTACCAACACGGAGCGTCTCACCATGAATGGTAGACCCAGTAATCCCAAATATGCCAGAAATAAGAATGTACTGGTAATCGGTGGTTCAGGTTCAGGTAAAACAAGATTCTTTGTAAAACCAAATCTCATGCAGATGCATTCTTCCTATGTGGTGACAGACCCGAAAGGCACGATTGTCTTAGAGTGCGGAAAGATGCTTGAAGAAAATGGTTATGAGATAAAAATCCTTAATACCATCAATTTTAAGAAAAGCATGAAATACAATCCCTTTGCCTATTTGAAAAGTGAAAAAGACATCTTAAAACTGGTTCAAACGATTATTGCCAATACCAAAGGCGAGGGAGAAAAAGCAGGTGAAGATTTCTGGGTTAAAGCGGAAAAACTGTATTACACAGCCCTTATTGGCTACATCTACTATGAAGCTCCAAGAGAAGAAAAGAACTTCAAGACGCTTCTGGATATGATTGATGCTTCTGAAGTTCGTGAAGATGATGAAAGCTATATGAACCCAATTGATCGGCTATTTGAAGCCTTAGAAAAGAAACGCCCTACCCATTTTGCAGTGAAGCAGTATAAGAAATACAAGCTTGCAGCAGGAAAAACAGCAAAGAGTATTCTCATCTCATGTGGTGCAAGGCTCGCTCCCTTTGATATTGAAGAGTTAAGGGAGTTGATGAGTGAAGATGAAATGGCACTTGATACCATCGGTGATAAGAAGACTGCACTCTTTGTCATTATTTCAGATACGGATGACACCTTTAATTTCGTAGTTTCTATCATGTATTCTCAACTCTTTAATCTACTGTGTGATAAAGCAGATGATGTGTATGGAGGCAGACTTCCTGTGCATGTTCGATTCTTACTAGATGAGTTTGCAAATATCGGGTTAATCCCAAAATTTGAAAAGCTGATTGCAACCATTCGTTCAAGAGAAATTTCAGCAAGCATCATCTTGCAATCACAATCTCAGCTCAAAGCCATCTACAAAGATCATGCAGATACCATCATTGGTAACTGTGATAGCACTTTGTTCCTTGGTGGAAAAGAGAAAACGACACTCAAAGAACTCTCTGAAACACTGGGGAAAGAAACTATTGACCTTTATAACACATCGGAAACCAGAAGCAATCAAAAGTCCTTTGGTCTTAACTATCAGAAAGTTGGTAAAGAGCTGATGAGCCAAGATGAAATAACAGTGATGGATGGTGGAAAATGCATCTTTCAGTTAAGAGGGGTCCGCCCATTCTTGTCAGATAAATTTGATATCACCAAGCACAAGAACTATAAGCTCTTGGAGGATTACGATAAGAAAAATTTATTTGATGTAGAGAAGTATATGAAGCGAGTCGGTAAGGCAAAGGTCACAGCCAATACAAAGTTAAACACCATAAGCTGATTCAGGAGAAAGGAGCTTAAATGAAGAGGATAAGAAGTCCCACTAAAAATTTAATAGCAGAATGTATCAGTTAAGCGATTGAAAGAGAAAGAAATCTTCCAGTCGCTTTTTAAATTTCAAAGAAAACAGGAGAAAAGATAAATGGAAATGAATTTAGAGATGATTAACATCAACGCAAACCTAGTTAAAGAACCAGTCTTTAGTAGTTTTGAGAAAAACGGAGAAACCATTGAAGTGGTGAACTTCACTTTGGTCAAAAGCTATGGCAAGGACAAAGAATATACCAATTGCTCAGCCTATGGCGAGAAGGTAGAGCTTGCAAGAGAGCTTAGACCAGGCGATTTCGTTCATGTCTTTGGTTACTTCAAAGAGAGGGTCAAGGGCGATAAGACCTATAAAAATTTCATCGTCAAATCATATAACAAAATCACAGAAAACAAGGAGGAAGAATAATGGGATTTTTTGTAGAAGGCGTTAACGTATTAAAAACCTTAGTCATGGCACTAGGAGCAGGTCTTGGAGCATGGGGCGTTATCAATCTTATGGAAGGTTACGGGAATGATAACCCTGGTGCAAAGTCACAAGGTATTAAACAGCTAATGGCTGGTGGAGGTATCACACTGATTGCAATGAAACTTATTCCACTACTTGCAGATGTATTGAACTAAGGAGCGTAACTTATGTTTGGGATTTTCGATAAAATTACAGAGTTCTTTAAGGAACTACTCATCGGAGGTATCCAAGCAAACCTTGAATCGATGTTCTTAGATATCAACAATCAAGTGGCGTCAGTCGCAAGCGATGTAGGGCAAACACCTATGGGATGGAATGGAGAAGTCTTTAATTTCATTAAGACGATCAACAACAATGTCATTATCCCGATTGCAGGACTGATAATCACAGCTGTACTTTGTATTGAGCTCATTAATCTGGTGATGCAGAAAAACAACATGCATGACTCTGATACCTTTGAGTTCTTCAAGTACATTATCAAAATGTGGGTGGCAGTCTATCTTGTCACCCATGCTTTTGATTTCAGTATGGCAGTCTTTGATGTTGCTCAGAGTCTCGTCAATCAAGCGGCGGGAGTCATAAATACCAGTGCGGTAGTTTCAATGGATCAAGTCACGGAGATGGTTGCACTGCTTGCTGATAAAGGGATAGGAGAACTCATTATGATTCTTCTTGAGACTTCCCTAGTGAAAATTTCAATCCAAGCGATCTCATTGATTATCACAGTCGTGGTATATGGCCGTATGTGAGTGTGTAAAATAAAGTGTGTATCTTCCTTGGAATTGATATAATCAAACTATCATTCAAGGAGGTATGCACTTTTTATATGGGGATTTTAAGTAAAGATCAAATAAGACAAATGATAAAGCATTACGGAATCAAGGATGCAAAGGACATCCATGAGGCTCTTAAGGACATGTTTTCAGAAACAATCCAGGAGATGCTTGAGGCTGAACTTGATGAGCACCTTGGATATTCAAAATATGACTATAAAAACAAGGAAACGACTAATAGCCGAAACGGCAAAAGAAGCAAGAAGATACTATCAGACCTTGGGGAGTTTGAAATCGAGGTGCCAAGAGATAGGGACGGTGATTTTGAGCCTGTGGTTGTAAAAAATCATCAAAGAAGCGTATCAGGAATAGAAGACCAAGTAATAGGAATGTATGCAAAGGGCATGACAACAAGAGACATAGCAGCTCAGCTAGAAAAGATATACGGGATAGATGCTTCTCCCACACTAATATCAAAGATAACAGATAAGATCCTTCCACTTGCTCAAGAATGGCAAAATCGGCCGCTAGAGCCGATTTATCCGATTATATTTATGGACGCGATACACTATAAAGTCAGGCAGGATGGCAAGGTTATCTGCAAGGCCGCATACGCAGTAATAGGAGTCAACATCGAGGGCAAAAAGGATGTACTTGGCCTTTGGATAGGGGAAAACGAGACAGCCAAGTACTGGCTGCAGGTTCTAAACGACTTGAAAAACAGGGGCGTAAAAGACATCCTTATAGCATCAATAGATGGGCTAAACGGCTTCTCTGATGCGATAAGAGCGGTTTTTCCAAACACGGACATACAAAGATGCATAGTCCATCAGATAAGAAACTCGCTAAGCTATGTATCATACAAGGACAGAAAAGCCTTCGCAAAAGAGCTCAAGGAAGTGTACTCGGCCATAAACGAGCAAACAGCCCTAATAGAGCTTGAAAAGCTCGAAGAAAAATGGGGTGAAAAATACTATATAAGCCTAAAATCATGGAGAAACAACTGGGATGAGCTTTCGGCTTATTTCAAGTATCCTGATGAAATCAGAAAAATAATCTACACGACAAACTCCATGGAGAGCTACAACAGGCAGCTTAGAAAAGTGACCAAAAGCAAGAGTATATTCCCAAGCGATGATTCTCTATTCAAGAGCCTGTACCTTGCAACGGCTGATATCACCCAGAAATGGTGTACAAAACTGCGAGACTGGCACCTGATTCTGGCCCAGTTAAGCATATATTTTGAAGACAGGATTAACCCGTATTTGTAAAAAAAAAGACCATTAAATGTTGGCACTCTAGTTATTTTCACCAAATGGAAAAATATTTAATTTAAGTAATAAAAAGCCTGGAAGGCTCATATTTAAAAGCTTTCCAGGCAACCAACCAATAAAACAATATATCTTTTTTAAGGAATCATACACATAATTATTGACAGACTCCCGTATGTTTGAAATTTATATCTACAGCTCAGTGTCTGCTATTCCTTTTGCTACGATGGGCAATAAGGAATGGGGACAGATTGGCAACAACTATATCAAGGGACTATTTGCCCTAGGACTTCAAGGTTTGTTTTTAATCATTTGCTTAGGCGTTTATGCCGTACTTGTAAAGACGATTTCGATTACAGATATCCATACAAGCATCTTCATGGTATTAGCCTATGCACTGTTATTAGGACTAACGATGTTAAAAACTGGAACACTTTCAAAAAGCATATTAAATGCACATTAAATTTTAGGAGGAAAACGAATGAGAAAATTAAAAAACAAAGAAAAAACGATAAAGATTGGTGCTGTCATAGGCACTGTAGGTGTAATTGGTGGGATTATTTCTACCATTTGCATGAGAAGAAAAATAAGAAAGATCGATGAGAGGATTCGTAATGCAGATGACTATATTAGCGAGTTCTGTGAATTGCAAATAGAAGCAGATATTGATTTTGATGAACGTATCAATGCGAATTATGAAGAGATTATCTCGAACCTAGAGCATATTGAATGTCTTGCAAAGAAACTAGATTAAGAGGTGGATTATGGCTTATGTACAAATTCCAAAAGACTTAAATAAAGTGAAAACGAAAGTTGCCTTCAATCTAACAAAAAGGCAACTCATAGGCTTTTGTGCAGCTGGAGTGGTTGGATTTCCAACCTATTTTTTATGTAAAGACATATTTCCAAGTGACGTGGCAGTCATACTCATGATTTGTGTCATGCTTCCATTCCTTTTCATAACCTTTTATGAGAAAGATGGATTGCCCTTTGAGAAGTGCGCAAAGTTTATCTATCAGCACAAGGTCTATCAGTCCCATGAGCGAAGAAAGGAGGTAAATCTTGAAGAAACAAAAACAACAAGAACAAAGATTGGAACAACAAAAGAAGCAGCTCCAAAAGGACAAAAGGGAGCTAAGAAAAGACGCTAAGTTGCCTGTATCTCTTAATTTGCCTGGTTCATTTTTAAAAAAAGAAGAAAAGCGAATTACAGCAGAAGATACAATTCCCTACTTGAAAATGTTTAGAACTGGAATTTGCCAGATTGATGAAGGGCATTTCAATAAGTGCATTTCTTTTGAAGATATCAACTATCAACTGGCACTAGAGGAACATCGGGATTTGATTTTTAATCAGTATGCAAATTTCCTTAATTCCTTTGATCCATCG
Organism: Peptoclostridium acidaminophilum DSM 3953; assembly: GCF_000597865.1. GTDB lineage: Bacteria > Bacillota > Clostridia > Peptostreptococcales > Peptostreptococcaceae > Peptoclostridium_A > Peptoclostridium_A acidaminophilum. The sequence continues at coordinate 442,698 of NZ_CP007452.1, forward strand.
GTAGAACTACAACTATCTTATGTGAATCAATTAGGTAGAAACTCGGAACTTGAGAATGCCATCAAAATTCCAAACAAGGGAGATGACTATGATGAGGTTCGAAAAGAATTTAGAAAGATGCTTAAAGATCAACTAAATAAAGGCAATAATGGACTGAAAAAGTCCAAGTACATTACCTTTACCGTTGAAGCAGAAAACCAAAACCAAGCGAAAGCAAAGCTAGAGCGTTTAGAAATTGATATTCTCTCGAATTTCAAGAGTATGGGGGTAAGAGCAGAAAGTCTCAATGGAGAAGAAAGATTAAAACTTCTCCACGATATGCTAAATCCTGATGATGTGTTTGAGTTTTCCTACAAGGACTTAAAGGCAAAGGAAAGTACCAAGAGCTACATCGTTCCTGATGTGTTTAACTTCTCTCCTACTCAGTATTTTAAGTTTGGGAAGTATATGGGAGCAATGAGTCACTTTCAGATTCATGCTAGTGAACTTTCAGACAGAATGCTTGCAGAACTGCTAAACACAGATGACAACATTTCGATTTCATTTCATATTCATTCGGTTGACCAAAGTGAAGCCATTAAGATGGTGAAACGCAAGAATACAGACGTTGATCGGATGAAAATGGAGGAACAAAAAAAGGCGGTTCGTGGAGGATATGACATGGATATCATTCCAAGTGATATCAATACCTTTGGCACGGATATTAAGATACTCCTGAATGACCTTCAGAATCGTGATGAGAGAATGTTTATCGTCACGATTGTGATTATGAATTTTGCAAGGTCAATCCAGCAGTTGGATAACACCATAGACCAGATTTCATCCATTGCCAATCGTCATAACTGTAAGATTAAAAGGCTCGACCATTTGCAAGAACAAGGACTGGCTTCAGTATTGCCACTCGGAACAAATAAGATTGCCATTAATAGAGGGCTAACAAGTTCATCAACGGCAGTCTTTATTCCATTTACAACAGAGGAGCTTTTTATTAACTCAGAAGATAGCTTGTACTATGGACTGAATGCTCTTAGTCACAACCTCATTATGGCCGACAGGAAGCTTCTGAAAAACCCCAACGGATTAATTCTAGGAACACCTGGTTCTGGTAAGTCCTTTAGTGCTAAAAGAGAAATGGCAAATGCCATCTTAGTTACAGATGATGATGTCATTATTTGTGACCCAGAAGGCGAATATGGCAACCTTGTGAAGCAGTTTAAAGGTGAAGTCATTAAAGTTTCGGCAAAGAGTAAAGACTATCTCAATCCTTTAGATATCAACATGAACTATGGTGATGGGGATGCTCCATTAAAAGATAAAGCCAACTTCATAATTTCAATGCTTGAGTTAGTTGTAGGAGGAACAGGACTCACAGCAGAAGAAAAATCAATTGTTGACCGTTGTTTACCAAAGATTTATGAAAAATATTTTAATGATCCAAAACAAGAGAATATGCCAATCCTACAAGACCTTTACGATATGCTGAAGAACCAAGAAGAACAGGTGGGAAGAAAACTGGCAACGGAGATGGAAATCTATGTTACTGGTTCACTCAATGTGTTTAATCATCAGAGTAATGTGGATTTGAACAAGCAGCTCTTATGTTTTGATATTAAAGAGCTAGGAACACAGCTTAAGAAAATTGGAATGTTGGTTATTCAAGATCAGGTTTGGAATAAGGTCTCACTGAACAGAGGTAGCAAAGCCACAAGGTACTATATCGATGAGTTCCACTTGCTTTTAAAAGATGAGCAAACAGCTCAGTACTCGGTAGAGATTTGGAAGAGGTTTCGTAAATGGGGTGGTATTCCAACAGGAATTACCCAAAACGTAAAAGACCTTCTTATGAGTAAAGAAATTGAGAATATATTCGATAATACAGACTTTGTACTCATGCTCAATCAAGCAAGTGGTGATAGAGAAATCTTGGCAAAGAAGCTTAAGATATCTCCGTATCAGCTGAACTACGTTACTAATTCCAATGCAGGTGAAGGACTACTAGTCTTTGGCAATACGATTGTTCCATTTGTCGATAAGTTTCCGAAAGATACGATTCTCTACGAGAAAATGACAACAAAGCCTGAAGAAGTAAAGTAGGTGCTCTATGTCAAACAAACGAAGGAGAGATTTTTCAGAAAAGGCTAGTAGAAAAACAAATGATAATTCACTACTTGAGCGAGAAGAACTTGAAAGAAGTAAGCTGAAGCATTCTGATGATTACAGCAATAAGCGAGTGGAAGTATCTGAACGTTTTCAAGAGAAGGTAAAGGAACAAAGTAATCGATCTGCTAAAAGAGAAGCTACGGAAATTGAATCAAGTGGTCGTAGGAAAAGGCATAGAAGTAGTGATGAAGTAAAAGAATCTATAAACGATGAAGTATCTGTATATAGCAATCAAGATTATAAAAGTGAATACTCGCCAGATACTGAAAAGAAAGCAGTTAAGAATAAATCAGGTGAGCGAAGAAATGAAACAAATCCTATTGAATCTACTCAAAATCAAAAAGAGAAAAAGGCTAAACAAAGAAGCCAGCAAGCAAAGATTCAAAAAGAAAAAGAAGCTCAGTTAGAAACCCAAACAGCTGTCGTGCAAAAAAGCGAGTATGTGTTAGAAATATATGATCCGCTCTCAAAAGATATGGACAATGATGGGGTCATCGATCGCTACGATAATGATTTTAGGGATTCGACTATCAGCTATGAGGAAAAAGATAGAAAACTGGTTCAAGAGAAAAACTATAAGAGGAAAAACTATAAACAAGAGTTTCATAGGAGCAGTAAAGCTCAAGAACCTGTATTGGAGACAAAAAGGACTAAAAATGAGGAGTTGCTGAAAGATTTACCTGATGATAGAAAAATTAAAAACATTCAAAATAAGCAAAGAAAAGACCTTTCTAAAGTTCAAGATTCAAAAGGAAATCTGAAAAAGAAAAATTCACTTGCCTTAGCATCCACTGGTGCCGTTTTAGAAACCACAAAAAGGTATTTAAGAAAAGAAAATGATGATAATGCCGGTGTGGATGCCAGTGAAAAATCCCTTGGAGCAAGTTCAAAGCTCGTTCATGGAATCAAAGACTACCGAATTAAAAGACAGAATAAAAAAGTTAAGGCAATCAGAAAATATGATGACAAGATTCTACTAAGAAAATCAAAGTTAGAATTTAGAGATGCCACAAAGCTTTCAAAAGCAGAAGAATCTTATCAGAAAATGAATGCTTATAGGAAATTTCAAAAAAGAAAGCGGATGAAGGCAAGCATCTACAAGCAGAACGATGTCGGAATCAAAGATAGAATAAAGAAGGCTTTTATAGGTGCAATCAAAGGTACAAAAGAGCTGATTAAAAAGAAGGCGACAAAAATCGGAGTGATTCTTGTTAGCCTTTTTCTTTTCCTATCGGTTATTTTAAACGCTGTCTCGCTACTGGGAGGATTAGGCGGAATTTCTAGCATGATTCTTTCCAGTTCCTATTTGACAAGCGATAAGGAGATTACAGTATCGGATGAACTTCTACAAGAACTGGAAGCTGATTTAATCATCAAAATACAAAATATCCCAACAAATTATCCAGACTATGACAGTTATCAGTATCAAGTGGGTTCGATTGGGCATGACCCTCAAGTCTTAGTCGCTTATTTAACAGCAAAATATGGAGAGTATCGCTTTTCAGAGGTTGAGGGTGAAATCCATGAGCTTTTTAAGAGTATGTATCAGCTGAAACTAGAAGAAAGAGTTGAAACTTATACGGTGACTGAAACCAGAACGAGCACAGATCCTGAAACTGGAGAAACAACAACAGAGGAAGTTGAGGTGGAAAAGACTAGAAGAATTTTAATCACAACATTAACTTCAAAAAGATTAGAGGATGTACTTGATGGCAGATTAAATGAAGAACAACAAGAACATTATGAAGTTCTTAATGAGACCAAGGGAAACTTTATGAATCTTCATTCCCCGATTCAAGGAGAATGGAAAAATAAGATTACCAGTATGTATGGATACCGAGCAGATCCATTTACAGGAGAAAAGAAGTTCCATACTGCCATCGATATTGCGGATGTTGAAGGGACACCTCTTCTAGCAGTATTTGATGGGATCATCACCTATACAGAGCATTCAGATTCTGGATATGGGAATTATGTGGAGCTGACAGATAAAGAAGGCAATATGGCAAGATATGCTCACGCAAGCTCTATTAGTGCAAGGATTGGTCAAGAGGTTAAAAAAGGAGATGAGATTGCAAAGATGGGAACGACTGGCAACAGTACCGGCTCGCATTTGCACTTTGAGCTTTACCTAGCCGATGGAACAAGGGTCAATCCATACTTTTATCTTTATTCAGAAGAAGCCTTTAACAGTTACACCAGACCAAGTGTCTCTAGCTTTAATTCCTTTAACTGGCAAGGTGGAGATGTTCAAGAAACAGTTTGGGGATATCTGGTTACACATGGTTATACGCCAGAAGCAGCAGCCGGAATTATGGGCAACATCGAAGCTGAATCTGGTTTTAATACCTCAGCAGTTGAAAGTTCTGTTACAAACCCTGGAGAAGGGATTGGCTTAATCCAGTGGAGTTTTGGCAGAAAAGCACAGCTTATTGCATTTGCTCAGTCTCAAGGTAAATCTTGGTCAGATATTGGTGTTCAGATTGCTTTCTTAGATTATGAAATGAATGGAGCAGAAGGAACGGTATTTCCAGGTGGAGTGAATGGCTTTAAGAATCTTACAAGTATTGAAGAAGCAACAAGTCAATTCTGCTGGCTCTTTGAAAGACCGAATGTGAACTACGCTCACTACGAGAGAAGAATCAGTGCAGCTCATGCTTACTATGAGATGTATAAAGACTTTGACGCATCGGTGGTGACACCATAGGAAGGAGAATTATGCGAAAAGAATTAACACAAACAAGACAAAAAAAGAAAAAATTAATGGAAAAGAGAGCTCTGATTGATGAACAATTGGAGCTTTTATCTTTGAGAGAAGAAGAATTGGAAAATGAAGAAGTCGTTATCGTTTTCCGTGAAGCAAATATCACCTTAGAGGAACTGATGGAACAGTTTAAACAATTAAAACAAGAAAAGAAGGAGAAAACAGTTTATGAAAAAAACATGGAAGTCTAAAGCAGCAGCAATACTGGGTGCAGCACTCATTATGACAGGAATTGTAGGAGGTATTGTTGGATATCCAATCGTGGTAGCGGCAGCCAATGAAGTCACATCTGAAGAGGAACTTCAGCATAAAGAAGAACAAACGGATTTATCAGTGGAGGGTATTAAAGTTCTTGAAGATGAATCTAATGAAATTGATGAACGTCTCAAAAAAATTGAAGAAGTGCTTACTTCAGAACAGGAAACGAACCAAGAACAAAATCAGCAAATTGAAGAGCTGAAAAAACAAATGGAAGAACTGGCTGAAGAAAACAAGAAGGTTCAAGAGGAACTGAAAGTAGCCGAAGAAGCAACAGCCAAACTTCAAGAACAATTAAAAGACCTTGAAGAGCGTGTGGAAGCTCTGGAGAAAGAAACTGAAACGTGCTGCAAAATTGAAATCACAATCAATAGTGAAAATGAGAGCTTGAAAAAAATCGAGGAACTTACAAAGAAACTAGATGAGATTTCAAAGAAAATAGCTGAAAGCAACAAGGCAGCCGAGTCTCAAAATTCTATCAATGAGGAACAAAGGAAAGAGATTGAAAAATTACAGGCTGAAAAGGCGGATCTTCAAAAGCAGATAGATGAACTAAAGAAAACAGCTGAAAATAAAGAAACTTCTAAGGAGCTTGAATCCATTCAGAAGAAATATGATGAAATGAGCAAGCAGCTGGAGGGATTAAAAAAACTGATGGAAGAAAAGGATAGCCAAAAAAATACGGCTACTTCTACTTCTGAAACGGTAAAAAAAGAGGAAACTAAGTCTACTACGACCTCTCCAGTTAAAGATTCAAGTGGGACAACTGGAACAACATCGGGAAATACAGTAGTTTCTAGCACACCAATTAGAGAATCATCGGCTACAACAACAAGTGATAATACAGCTGAAACAGAAGTTCAAATCAGGTATCCAAACAAGCTAACACCAAAAGAAACAGGACAAACTTCAACTACAGGAGCCGCAACATCACAAACAGCAGATAGTTATTACGGTGCTTCAAATCAAAATAGCCAAGTGGCAGTGAAGACCGAAAAGTCTGGTACAGGTGGTGCAAATGCCAGTGTGACTGAGAATGTCGATAATGCGAATGGCGAATATCCAGTTCATCACGGAGATGAATCTAGTGAGCTTTATAGTGCGGATGCAAGACAATTTGTAACCTTCCAAACCAAATCGGGAAAGAATTTTTATCTCATCATCAACCATGATGAGGAATCGGAGAATGTCTTACTTCTTACCGAGGTTTCTGAAGCCGATTTAATGCACATGGTGGAAGAAGAGGTTCAAGAACCTGTAAAAGAAGTTGTTAAAGAAGAACCAGAGCAAGTTGAGATCGAAGAAGAGCCAGTTCAAGAAGTGGAAGAAAAGAGCAACTTTGGAACTTACTTAATTTTGATTTTGGTTATCGGTGGTGTCATAGCAGGTGGATACTACCTGAAAGTTGTAAAAGGCAAAGAAAAGGAGGAACTGAAAAAACTTGAAGAACCTGATGATTATGTATCTGAAGCAAGCGATGATGACACAGATGAAGAATATGAGTCAGAGGAAGTAGAAGAAACAAATGACGAAGATGATGAGGACATCATTCTCTAACAGAGAAAAATTATGAGGACACAAGGGGCAGTCGGAAATGGCTGCTCTTTGTATTTTACAAGGAGGAACAATGAAATTAATAATTGCAGAAAAACCAAGCGTAGCTTTATCTATTGCAAAAGTTGTTGGAGCGAGTAGTAGAAAAGATGGCTATATCCAAGGAAATGGCTACATGGTGAGCTGGTGTGTCGGTCATCTGATTCAAATGGCAAGTCCAGATAAATATGATGAGAAGTATGCTAAATGGAATTTAGATGATCTGCCAATCTTACCGAAAGATTTCAAGTACGAGGTTTCTAAGAATACGAAAAAGCAATATGGAGTGCTTAAGAAACTACTTCATTTAAAAGAGGTCGATACAGTTATAAATGCTTGTGATGCAGGGCGTGAAGGTGAACTCATATTTCGCTTAGTTTATGAAGAAGCCAAATGTAAGAAACCTATCAAAAGGCTTTGGATTTCATCCATGGAAGATGAAGCAATCAGAAAAGGGATTGAGAGTCTTGCCAGTGGCAAAGACTTTGAGAATCTATTTGAAAGTGCAAAGTCTAGAGCCATCGCCGATTGGCTGGTAGGAATGAACCTGAGTAGGCTTTACTCCTGTCTTTATAATCAAAACTACTCGGTAGGAAGAGTACAAACACCAACGCTTTCAATGATTGCTGAAAGAGATAGTGAGATTTCAAGCTTTATCAAAGAACCATATTATGTGGTTGAAATTGTGACCGATGAGTTTTCGCTATCGACAGATCGTATTGATTCAAAAGAGATTGCTGAGCAACTCTCAAATCTAGTTCCAGAAGAACTTATCGTTACCGAAGTCATCAATAAAGAGAAGATAACAAAACCTGAACCGTTATTTGATTTAACTGCTTTACAAAGAGCAGCGAACAGATATTTTGGGTTTAGTGCAAAACAAACTCTTGATTACCTTCAAAGTCTTTATGAAAAGAAGCTTGTGACTTATCCGAGAACAGATAGTCGCTATTTAACTGATGATATGAAAGATACAGTCTCTGAAATGTTAAACACAATGGGGGGAGGCTTTGAAAGGGATGCTAAAAATATAGATTCTATCTTCAAAAATGAAAAAGTAAGTGACCATCACGCTATTTTGCCAACACTTGCAGCAATGAAGAACGGTCCTGGTACTCTTCCATCTTCGGAGCAGAAAATCTATGACCTAATACAAGCCAAACTCTTGATGTGTACGAGTTCAAATTTGATTGAAAGCACGACAAAAGTGATAGTGGAGTTTGATGGAGTTACATTCTCAGCAAGCGGAAAAACTGTTCTTGAAGAAGGCTTTTTTGGGTTCGTGAAACCTTTTTTGAATAACAAAAAGAATGAAACAATTTTGCCTAAACTAAGTGAAGGAGATGTTCTTTCCATCAAAGGAAGCATTGTTAGGCAAAAATTCACGCAACCACCAAAGCATTTCACAGAAGAAACACTTCTAAAGGCAATGGAGCTTGCAGGGGCAGAGGATATCGAAAAAGGAATTGAAGTTGAACGTAAAGGTCTTGGAACACCGGCAACAAGAGCAGGTGTTATTGAGAATTTAATTTATAAAGGCTTCATCGAAAGGGATAAGAAAAATCTTCTTGCAACACATAAGGGAATGAGCTTAATTACGATTGTATCTGAAGAATTTCGTTCTCCGAAAAAAACAGCTGAATGGGAGATGAAGCTCTCAAAGATTGCAGATGGGAAAGAGAGTTCAAAAGATTTTCTAAAGGATATTGAAAGAGATATTTCAAACCTGGTAAATCACTACCAGAAATAACTGAACAAAAGAGATTTTGGAGGGATGAGTAGAAAAAACTTGTCCCTCTTTTTTTATTTGAAGGAGGTGAAAGCAATCGAACAAATAACAGTATTAGAACTCTTTGGAGGGATTGGAGCAATTAGAAAAGCACTCATCAATCAGGAAATACCATATAAGGTCATTGACTATATCGAGAACGATAAAAATTGTGTGAAAAGCTATAACCAGCTCTATGGAGAAGATTATAAACCCCAGTCAGTAACGGATTATCATCCGCCAGATGAGAAGATAAATATTCTTATGCATGGTAGTCCGTGTCAAGATTTTAGTCGAATAGGCATGAAGCAAGGCGGAGAGGTTGGTAGTGGTACACGGAGCAGTCTTCTCTTTGAAACAATACGAATCCTCAAAGAAATGAAAGAAAAACCCACATGGGTCATATGGGAAAATGTAAAGGGAGTCCTAGACAGAAATATGCGGGATTCCTTTTTTTATTACCTGAAAGAGCTTGAAGATCTTGGTTATCAAAATAAATTTGAGATTTTAAATGCGATGGACTTTGGAGTGGCTCAAAAACGAGAACGAATCTTTGTCGTGAGTGGTTTAAAGGATAATACATTCCAATTTGAGAATCTTGAGAAACGGCAAGCTCCCAGTATCAAGGAAATACTAGAAACGGATGTTTCAGAGAAGTACCTCGTGCATCAGCCTTCCATGCTAAAACTCATGGATACAAATAATGACTACCGAAGAGACTTCAAGGCACGAGTTCAAATTATTGATGACTTTGCTTACACGATTAGCACTAAGCAAATGAGAATTCCAAATGCTGGTCTAGTTGATTTAGGAAATGGCAAGTATCGCTATTTGACCGAGAAAGAGTGCTTTTTGCTTATGGGCTTTAGTGATGAGGATTTTAAAAGATTAAGAGATATCTATCCAGAAAAAGAAAAAACAACTTCAAGCATTTTATACAAACAAGCAGGTAACAGTATCGTTGTTCCTGTTCTTGAAAGCATCTTAAAAGAAATCGTAAAAGGAGAAGAAAATGAAAGCATTAAACAAGATTAGCATTTTAGATTGTGATGAAGCACAACAAGAAAATCATATGAAGGAAATAGAAAAGATATTTAAAAAAATCTATTCCATCAAGAACTATGACTGTCTATATACCGTTGAATATGTAGATGAGTATCACAGGGATCATCGAGAGAAATATATTACGAATGATGATTTGCAAAGCCTAAACGATATTCTTGAAAGCACAGACTTCAAAAATGGTATGGATGTATATGTTAATGAAAAAAGTTTGGTGTTTCTAGTTCATGGTCAAGGCTACACAAGACTTGGAGAATATCATTTAGTTGAGACGAAAGTAACAGTACAAGCTTTTGACAACTATGGTTATGAAGTTGACTTGGGAAGTTTCTTTCAAGACAAGAAAAAGGATAGAAATGAACCAAATCTATAAAACAACAGAAGGAGGAAAACGTGAGGATTAATGATTTTCAGCATCAGATAGAACTCATCAAGCAAGAGGTATTGAACGATGATAGGAATTATGTTCAGCTTTTGCAAACGATGGGTAATAACTGGCGATATGACTTTATCAACCAGTTAAGCATATACGACAAAAATCCAGGAGCAACAGCTTGTGCCAAGTTTGATTTCTGGAGACAGAATTTGAACCGAACGGTAATGATGGGGCAAAAAGGGATTCCAATCATTGAAGATTATGGGTACTACCAGAAGGTAGACCATATTTTTGATGTAGAACAAACCATATCGAAGAATAAAGAGGTCAACGAAGTCCGTATATGGAAATTTAAAGAAGAAGATCAAGAGATCATTTCTAATATGATTTTAATGGAAGGTCAAGAAGTGACGGGAGATTTACGAGGAGACTTCAATACGCTCATCAGGTTAAAAAGTGAAAATATATTTAGCTCTTTGATGAATGACCTTAGAATTCAGGAAGAAGACCAAGGTGCATTTAGAGAGTTTCTAGAACAATCAGCACTTGTAAGTTTTTCGACAAGGTTAGGTATATCAGTTGAGGTTGATTCTATAGCCTTTCAAAAGGGATTAGAAAGACTAGATGGAATCTCGCTTATGCAAGTGGGCGACGAACTTACAAGACTTAATAAAGAAATTTTGGAAGAACTCATTACAAAAAGTAATGAGAAAATGAAAAATAGGCTGCTGACAAATGTAAGGGCTGCCGAATATAATAAAAGTAACGATAAAGAAGGAGGATTAGATAATGTATTTCGAAGAGATACCAATGATAGACTTAACGAGGACGGACGAGTTCTCAGATCTGGCAACAACGCAGGAGATAGCCGAGAGAATCAAGGAGAAAACACTGAATCAGCTAGAAGAGAACAAGGACTTCATAGAGAGATATCCCAATCCGATATACGCAGCGATGAGGCTAGAGTTTCTAGCAGAGAGCGAGAATCAGGAACAGTGGGAACTTCTGACAGACCTATATTACGAGAAGAAATTAGTACCACATCTCATGGAAACACAGGAAAGAGCCATTCAAATGATGAGGGTCGAGAAACCGAGAATGATGGAAGCTTGGGAATTGACGGAGGAGATGAAGACCGAAAAGCCACAGGAATACGAGGGGCAAATGAACAATCTGATTTCGAGCTTGAAAGAGATCATCATCAAGGAAGTAGTCGAAGCTTAGAAAATCAAGAAGGAAACGAAGGTGAGGAAGTCAAACAATCGGCTTCTTTTTCTTTTTATTCAAAAGATAATTCCGATGAACTGATGCCAAATGAGATTCTAGATAATGTTCCAAAACTTTACGGACAAGAGTCTACTCCACTTTTAGATCAAGTAGTTCATGCAGCCTATGTTATTCCACTAAGAAGTAATTGGACATGGTATTTGACTGAATATGATGAAGCGTCTGGTGATGCCTTTGGTTTGGTTGCTTGCATTGAGCCTGAACTTGGGTATTTCAATTTGAATGAACTAAAGAGCCTTGGTGCACAAAGATTGATTTTGGAAGACTTTCCAAAAAGTTATAGAGAGCTTTTAGATACAGAACTCTATAAACAACTAACGAGTGATGAGCTAGTAAGCGTATTTGGTTCGGAGGTGTTATCCAATAATTTAGAAGCAGAAAATATTGAAGAAACCCAGTTGCCAAAACTATCCTATGAAGAAACCGATAAGGGCTTAGATGTCTTTTACTCATCTGGAAATACAGAAGATGAAAAGCTAATCGCTCAAATTGATGGTGAAAGTAGCTCATATAACTGGATAGATGAGTCCTTTGCTAGAAAAGACATTTATCAAGAGGTTTCAAAAGAGTGGTGGAATAATTTTCGGCCGAAATTCTGGCAAAAACAGGATGAGAAACTTGCTGAGTATGACCTGGGATTTTACTCGATGGGCAATGGCTATGTGGTAGGCAATAAACTTGAAGAAGATCGAGGGACTGGAGACTATAAAAAGCTTGCCTTAATTGAAGCGAACAGAAATATTATCTTCTATGAAGAAAATCTGCCTGATGAAATTGTTGGTGAGATTAAATTTGTAGCTTATACAGACAATGATAGAAGATCTGAGACACAGAGTGATTCCAATATTTTTATAACTCGTGCTCCGATTGATATTAGCAATTTAAATGATGAGCAAAAAGAACAAATCAAAAAGGGATTAGAAACTTTATCCTTAGATCAAGTTTTAAGTTATAGCAAAAGTGGGATTCCTTCCTGGCAGATGGAGCAAACTCGTTGGTCGCTTGAAAAAGGAATATCTATTGAGCAATCAAATGCTTTAGCGGGTTCAAAGCTAGATGTTGGTGACTTTAATATCCTTCGCTCTTATGTAGAAGCGGGCATTTTCATTGAACAAATTAATGAGCTAAACCAAGGCTTTCTGACTACGCTTGAACTCATAGCCAAAGGCAATGAAATGCTTGAGCTTAATAAAACAAATAAAGAAGTTATTGTTGAGCCAGATAAAACGAATGAGCAAATCGCCCTTGATTTAGAGAACGAGGTGTTGACACCAGATTTAAAGGTTGGACAACTCGTTTATTATGACCATGAAGCGTATACAGTAAGGCGAGAAGCTGCTCTTAACCCAATTACAAAGAAGTATGATTTGTGGATTTCACCAGTCGATGAGAAGAACCTAACAGTTCCCATCGTAAGCTTTGAAAATGAAACAGAACTTTTCGAGAAGATTCAACTCGAAAGGCCAACTTTCTTGATTGGAGATGAAGTTCTCTATAAAGAAAAAGCTTGGACAATCACTGGATTTGATTCAATGGGCGATATTAAAACGGTGACAATAAAAGACCATGAAGGATTTCTAGGCGGATTTATTACTGGTTCAGAAGTTGTTATTTATCGTAAAGAATCAGACCTTGATTCAATTCTAAAACCAATTCATGAAGATGAACTTGTGGCTGATGATGAAGCAGATATCATTACTCCAAAACTAGTTACAAGCAACTATCACATGTCTACTGATGTTTTCCAAGAAAATCTGACACCATCCGAAAGGCTTGAGAACAATAAAAAAGCCCTAGAGACCTTGTTCGCACTTGAAAAAGAAAATCGTAATGCGACACTTAAAGAGCAAGAGGTTCTAAGTCGCTATGTTGGCTGGGGTGGACTGGCAGATACCTTTGATGAAAACAAAACTGGTCAATGGCAAGCCGTGCGAGAGTTCTTAAAAGAAAACCTGACTTCCAAAGAATACGATAGTGCCAAAGAAAGTACTCTTACAAGCTTCTACACTCCCCCACAAGTAATTGAAGGGGTTTATTCAGCTCTATCACAAATGGGATTTAAAACAGGGAATGTCTTAGAGCCTAGTATGGGTGTTGGTGCTTTTGTAGGCTGTATTCCTGATTCGATGAAGGATTCAAAAGTATATGGTGTTGAGTTAGATAGTATTAGTGGCCGTATTGCTAGAAAGCTTTATCCAGAAAGTGATATTCAAATAAAAGGTTTTGAAGAGACAAATTTCTCAAACAATTTCTTTGATATTGCCATCGGTAATGTTCCCTTTGGAGACTTCAAAGTAAATGACAGAGAGTACGACAAAAATAATTTTCTAATTCATGACTACTTCTTTGCTAAGACCTTAGACAAGGTTCGAAATGGTGGTGTGATTGCCTTCATTACTTCTAGTGGAACACTTGATAAAAAAGATGAGAGTGTTCGAAGGTATCTTGCCGCACGTGCAGAATTTCTAGGAGCAATAAGACTTCCTAATACCACTTTTAAAGGGCAAGCAGGTACAGAAGTAACCAGCGATATTATCTTCCTAAAGAAAAGAGATAGCATTCGGGATCGGGATGAGCCTTGGATTCACCTAGGAAGCGATGAGAAAGGGCTAAACTACAATCAGTATTTTGTGGATAATCCTGAGATGATTCTAGGTGAAATGACTGAGGAAAGTGGGCCCTTTGGTAACAGGGTCGTTTGTATCCCAAATGAAGTGGATCTGAAACGTCAGTTACAGACTGCAGTAGAGAAAATTGCAAGAGAAAACCACTATGAAGAAATTGAACTTGATGTTGATGAAGAAGTAACGCTACCGGCAACGGATGATATTAAAAACTTCTCCTATACCATCATTGATGACAAGGTTTACTTTAGGGAAAACTCTATTCTCATTCAAAAAGAAGTGACAGAGAAGAATAAAGAAAAAATTGGAGATTATCTAAAAGTCACAGAAGCTCTAAAAGATGTAATCGAGGCACAGACGCAAGGTTCAAGTGATGAAGTTGTTGAAGGCAAGCAAGTTGTTCTAAATGAAATCTATGATGCCTTTTCTAAAAAACATGGCTATCTGAACTCTTTGTCTAATACCAGAGCCCTAAAAGAAGATAGCAACTTCCCATTAGTATCCTCAATCGAGGTACTTGATGATGAGGAAAATTTCAAAGCAAAAGGCGATATCTTTAGCAAGAGAACGATTGTCAAAGCACAGAGTATTGACCATGTTGATACATCATTGGAAGCCCTGGTTTTGTCTATCTCCCAAAGAGGACGAGTTGATTTTGACTATATGACTGAATTAACTGGCAAGGACAGAGAAATACTCATTCAAGAACTGTATGGTGAGATCTATCTGGATATTCAGGAGTTCGATCAGTTTGGTAATAGTAAACCTTTCCAGAACGTGCTTGATGATTCTGAGTACCACTTTAACTATGTGACAGCAGATGAGTATCTGAGTGGAAATATCAGAGAAAAACTCGGTGTCATCAAAGAGTACGAATCCCATGTTTCAAAGCTTTTATCCAAGCGTTCCTACTTCCAAGGGGGAGAACGATTTGAGATTGATGAAAAAGAAGCACAAGTACTGGAAAAAGAATATATGGCACTTCAACATCAACATCAAAAACTTGAAGAAGTGATGCCTGAGAGGCTCACTGCTTCAGATATCAATGTGCGTTTAGGAGCAACATGGATTCCAACAAAAGATGTAGAGCATTTCATGTTCGAGACATTAAAAACACCTGGATATAATCGCTGGGATATCAAAGTGAAGTTTTCACCAATGACTAGCGAGTGGAATGTTGAGGGTAAAAGTGTTGATCGAGGCAATGACCTTGCCGAATTAACCTTTGGTACAAGCCGAGTGAATGCCTACAAGCTCATTGAAGATGCACTGAATCTAAAGGAAACAAAAGTCTTTGACCAAGTTGTCAACCCTGATGGTTCAAAAAGTTCCGTACTCAATAAAAAAGAAACATTACTGGCTGGGCAGAAGCAAGAACTTCTAAAAGAGGAATTTAAGAATTGGATATTTCAAGAACCAGATAGGCGAAATCGGTTAGAGAATATGTATAACGAGCGATTTAACTCAATTCGTAATCGGGAGTATGACGGAAGTAACCTAACCTTTGAAGGAATGAATTCAAAGATTGATCTAAGAGAACATCAACGTAATGCTATTGCAAGAAGTCTTTATGGTGGGAACACCTTGCTTGCCCATGTGGTGGGTGCTGGTAAGACATATGAGATGGTGGCTAGTGCGATGGAAAGCAAACGACTTGGGATGTGTAGCAAGTCTTTATTTGTAGTGCCAAATCATCTAACTTCGCAAATTGGGCGTGAGTTTATGCAGCTCTATCCTGGAGCAAATATCATGGTGGCCGACAAAAAGGACTTTGAACCAAAGAAAAGAAAAAGACTGATCGGCCGCATTGCAACAGGTGAGTATGATGCAGTTATTATCGGTCATTCACAATTCGAAAAGATTCCCATGAGTAAGGAATATCAGGAGAAGCATATCAATGACCAGATCGATGTAATCATCAATTATATCAATGATTACAAGTACGATAGGAATCAAAATTTTACCGTCAAGCAATTAGAAAAGACAAAGAAGAAACTTCAAACAAGGCTTGAAAAATTGACAGATGATTTTAAGAAAGATGATGTAATTACTTTTGAAGAACTAGGAGTTGATAAGCTCTTTATTGATGAGGCTCATAACTATAAGAACCTATTTCTCCATACTAAGATGAGAAATGTGGCAGGTATTGGTCAATCGGAAGCTTTTAAGTCTTCTGATATGTATATGAAGTGTAGATACATGGATGAGATGACTGGTGGAAAAGGAATCGTCTTTGCCACTGGTACACCAGTTTCAAATTCTATGACAGAACTTTATACCATGCAGAGATACCTTCAATTTGATGATTTAAAAAAGAATGGCTTAGAACACTTTGATTCATGGGCGGCGAACTTTGGTGAAACAGTCTCTGCTTTTGAGCTTTCACCAGAAGGTACAGGATACAGGGTGAAGACAAGATTTTCTAAGTTCTTCAATCTTCCAGAACTTATGAGTATGTTCAAAGAAGTGGCAGATATTAAAACAGCAGATATGCTAAATTTGCCAATACCAGAAGCAAGGTTTGAAGTTCTTAAAACTATGCCATCAGAAGAACAGAAAGAAATCCTTGCAAGTCTATCTGAACGTGCAGACAAGGTGAGAAATCGAAGCGTTGAGCCTGAAGAAGATAATATGCTCAAAATCACCAGTGATGGAAAAAAACTCGCTTTAGACCAACGACTAATTAACCCTCTGTTACCAGATAATCCTGATAGCAAGGTAAATGTATGTGTAAAGAATGTCTTTGCCATTTGGGATAAAACTTCTGAGGAACGTTCAACACAGCTCCTGTTCTCGGATATGTCCACTCCTAAAGGAGATGGAGAGTTTAATATTTATGATGATGTTCGAGAGAAATTGGTTGCACTGGGGATTCCTAAAGGTGAAATAGCCTTTATTCATGAAGCCAATAGCGACAAACAAAAGGATGAACTCTTTGCCAAAGTTAGAAGTGGCGAAGTTCGTATATTAATGGGTTCTACGCAAAAGATGGGTGCCGGCACAAATGTTCAAAATAAGCTGATTGCACTTCATGATTTGGACGTTCCTTGGAGACCCTCTGACCTAGAACAAAGGGCAGGAAGAATTGTACGTCAAGGGAATGAAAACAAGGAAGTCAATATTTTTAGGTATGTTACTGAAAATACCTTTGATAGTTATTTATGGCAGACAATTGAGAACAAACAAAAGTTTATTTCGCAGATTATGACATCTAAGACTCCAGTTCGTGTAGCAGAGGACGTTGATGAATCAAGCCTAAGCTATGCAGAAATTAAGGCTCTAGCAACAGGGAACCCACTTATTAAAGAAAAAATGGACCTGGACAATGAAGTGACGAAACTGAAAATGCTTGAAGCAAACTACAAATCGAATCAATATCGACTGGAGGATAAAATACTAAAGTCCTATCCAAATGAGATTGCAAGGCTTGAGAACTTGATTGAAAACATTAAACAAGACTTAGTGGTAGTAGAACCAAGGGCGTTGGGTGGAGATAAGTTCACATCGTTGACACTAGATAATCATCGATATACAGATAAAAAAGACGCTGGAGAAGCCTTATTAGAGTCTGTAAAGTCTGTTGGTATCAGAGATAGTAAAGTCATCGGAAAGTATCGTAATTTTGATTTAGAAGCGTCTTATGATAGCTTCCATAACCTATACAAGTTTACCTTGCAAGGCAAAGCCAAACATAAAGGAGAATTTGGTGTAAGTGCAGATGGTAATATCCAAAGGCTTGATAATGTCCTAGATAAGATGGGCGAAAGACTTCAGACTTTGCAAGATAAGTTAGAAGCAACGAAAGATCAGTTAATCACAGCTAAAGTGGAGGCAGAGAAACCTTTTGAAAAAGCAACTGAATTAAAAGAAAAAGTCCTGCGACTTGCAGAACTGAATCGTATCTTAGATATGGGCGAAGTAGAAGAAAAGGAAAACAAGAATCCACTGATAGAAGATATAAAACGTGTCATCGTCGACTTCTGTAATGAGGAATATGACGAGGAAAATAAGTATGAGGAATTTGATGCCTTATACCCTGATTTAAGGCATGTGGGTATTGCTTACACGGAATCAGAAGATGGAAGGCATGAAATCCAGTATGAGCTCGATTTAGAAAGTTATTCTTGGTCTCAGCTAGTAGATGGTGAGGTTATAAGTTCAGGTAGCTTTATGGAACAAGGAAATGAAGAAGTTGCCTTACTAGACCTAAAACGCCATGTAGAGAGCATGACTTTCTCTGATATGGTATTTGTCAATGAGAAAGACCTAGAAGCTAAAATGAGGCTTAGAATCGATGAGAGTGGCACTTGGTATGATCCACTAGATAAAGATATGGACGATGATGGGGTTATTGATCGTTATGATGCCGATTTTAGAGATAGCAAGGTTGGAGATATTGGAGACCTAGAAAACTCACAAGAAAAAACATCAATCTTAAGTCAAATTAGAAGCTATCAATCTAGCGAGAAAAACGATGAGCAATCAGAAAAGAAGAATCAAGAAAAAGAGAGGTAGCCAATGTGCTACCTCTTAATCATTTAACACACAGGAGGAATAGAAAATGAATTTTGACGAAACTAAACAAATGATTAATCAGATGATGGATGAGAATTATAAGGACTTTATAACAGCCTTGGTTAGTATAGAAAAAGGAATTAACGATAAGCAAGCCTTGGATGTTGTGTACGAGGACTTCATGGCAAGTGATAATGCAAGCTTACTTCATGAGGACTTTGATTATTCGATTGAAAACCTAAGAGAACAAGGACAACTCAAACAGCCAGATGCCATTGAAGTGGATCAAGATGATTTAGTGAATATTGTTGGGAATGTCGTTGGTGAAGTTGAGATTGTAGATCGGGAAAATAAGGATGGTACAGCCTTTAAGGTTGTCAACTTCTCTGTCGTTTCAAAAGATGACGATGGTAATAAAACTTATACAAACTGCTCTGCATACGGAGAAAAAGGTGAAATACCAAAAGATTTCAAACGTGGAGACTTTGTAAAGCTGTTTGGTCAGATGAGAACCTCATTTGATGAGAATGGCAAGGAACATTCCAATGTTCGTATCTTATCATCGAAGCTGCTAAAGAGTCGTGAACAGATGAATGAGAAGGCTGAGAAGCAAGAAAAGAAAACTTCAATCCTAGGAGCAATCAAAGATTATCAGAAGAATGATAAGAGTAACGACTTAGCAAAGAAAGAAAATAAAGGACAAGAAAGATAATGAATTGGTCGGTGTGGTCTTCGGACTACACCGGTTTTTTATTGCTGAAAAAAGTACGAGAAAACAGAAATAAATAGTGCAAAAACAGTAAAGTGATGATATAATATGTAGGATAACTACATCTGTGGATGGAGGGGGAAATGAAAGAACTTAGTTATAAAAAACTCTTTAAGAAGTTAATCGATGTTGAAATGAAAAATTTCGAACTTATGGAAAAGGCAAATATAAGTAAGAGCACTTTTTATAAGCTTAAAAATAATGAGAATGTAACAACCGAAATATTACTGAGAATTTGTAGCGTATTGGAATGTGATATTTCGGAAATTGTAGAATGTGTGGAGGCTGAATAGGTGCTAATGAGAACCTTTAGATATATTGATTTGTTTTGTGGTTGTGGGGGATTTTCAAAAGGCTTTTCTGATGCAGGATTTAAGGGAGAACTAGCAATCGATTGTTGGGAAGATGCCGTTGAAACATATAGAGATAATTTTCCAAATCATAAAACAATAATTGCAGATTTATCTGAATTAGATATTGAAAAAGAAATGAAAAATTTTAATTTAAATAAAGATACTATTGACGTTGTCATTGGTGGACCGCCATGTCAAGGATTTTCACTATCGGGGAAAAGAGATATTGATGACCCACGGAATAAATTGTATAAATCTTTTGTTAATGCTGTTTTTCAAATTAAGCCAAAAGTTTTTGTGATGGAAAATGTTCCTGGATTAGTAAAATTATTTAAAGGTGTTGTTTGGGAGAGGATAATCAAAGAGTTTGAAGAACTTGGTTATAATATTTCATGGAGAATTTTATCGGCAGAACAATTTGGTGTCCCTCAAACTAGAAAAAGAGTGTTTATCGTAGGTGTTAATCGGGATTTTTTTGGAAATGATAATTTTTTTGAATTTCCTAAAGGAGAACATGGTGAGAAAAAGGATGTTGTAACAACCAAGGATGCTATAAGTGATCTTGACTTTCTGCCAGATGATGTTATTGGGGATAATTGTATTTTATATAGAAAGCCTGCAGAAACAGCATTTCAAAGAAAAATGAGAAAAAATAGTGACAAGTTGTTTAACCATGTAATTACTTTGCATACTGAAAAAACAAAAGGCATCATATCATTAGTCCCAGATGGGGGAAATTATAAAAACCTACCAGAGGAATTGCGGAATACAAGGAAAGTTAACATAGCATGGACTCGAATGAATAGTAACTTACCTTCATTCACCATAGATACAGGTCATAATCATCATTTTCACTATTCTGAAAATCGAGTTCCAACAGTTAGAGAGTCTGCTAGGATTCAATCATTTCCAGATACATTTCATTTTAAGGGTGGAAAGACGAGTCAACTTAAGCAAGTAGGAAATGCAGTACCACCTATGTTAGCTGAACAAATTGCCCTAGAGATAAAAAAGTTTATAGAAAGGAAAGAACAGGATGTATGATCATTCAAAACAATACAGATGCACAATAATTCGTGGTAAATCTCAGTCGGAAATTGATGATATGCTTCCTGCATATGCATCAGTTTTAGATAGCATTTGTCCATGTTCAATCCAAGAATTTCCTTCTTTGTTTAATGAACGTCTTGCTATTTACTTATCTGAAAATAAGAGGAAAAAGAAGACTTTAGATAATCATAGAACTGAGATAGCAGGGAAACTCTTTGGTATGTACTATGTTCAGGATGAATATGTTTATATATCGGAAAGAACATTGAAATTCATCGAGGACACGGATCAACCTGCCTTCTTCAAAGATGTATGTTACAAATTTCAAGTTCCTAATGGAATGCAGAAAACAGCGACGGTTCTTACAAGAATTAAGGATAATCTATCTCTTCGTCCAAATGCTTTTGTTTTAAAAGTATTAGACTATGCTAAAAATGCAGGGATTAGGCTATCGAAAAAAGATATTGGCTATTATGTTCTTAATTCATTAGATGTATTAAGCGGCAAAGCCAGCCCATTAGAAGTTATCGAATGTATTTTAGAAGATAAGAAAAATGGTATTTCAAGGTTGATTAAAACCGAGGGTAAGGCTAGTTCATATGATTATCAACACATAAATGAACAGTTAAATTATTTAGAGCTTGCTAATCTTATTAGAACTGATAGTGATGGAACAATTTCCTTGAATATTTTGGAGCAGAAAACTATTGATGTTTTTATCGAAAGCCTTAATTTACCTTTGTTTTTTTCGTTTTCGAATTACGATATTAGCAACAAGCAAAGTGTTTCGGCAATGCATACCGATTGGGATTTTTATTATTCTAAATTGTCTGATGCTTCAAATGAGTTTTCTACATCTCTTGAATCACTAGGTATATTGACTGAGCCTACCCTTGAACAAAAAGTAAAAAAAGGTGAATCTACGATAGAACTGGGTGACGAGGGAGAAATATATGTATTCAACTATGAGAAAGATCGAGTTTCCAAAGTTAACAAACGCTTAGCTAATAAAGTAATTGCATTAGGGAAAACAAAAGGAATTGGATATGATATTCAATCTGTTATAGCTGAACCAGGAGATCGCTTAGAATTTGTGAAATATATTGAAGTGAAATCCACTAGGAGGGTTACAGCTCCAAATTTACAAGATACCGAGTGGTGTGAATCTATAAATATAACAAGAAATGAATGGGTTGCAGCCCAACAACATAAAGAGTTTTATTCAATTTATAGGGTCTATTTTGTTAGAGATAATGTTCTTATCCATGTGATTGAAGATGTCAACCAAAAATATTCGGACGGAAAAATATCAGTAACTCCTATGATGTATAGAGTTGACTACGGTTCTGAAGCAATCGATAGAGTCTTGGGGGAAAAATCAAATGCATAAAGTGGTATCGCTATTTTGTGGCTGTGGTGGCAATGATCGCGGAATGATTGGCGGTTTTAGATACAACAAAAAATTATATAAAAAGTTACCTTTTGAGATAGTTTATGCTAATGATATTGATGAAAAGGCAATAGAGACGTATAAGGAAAATTTTGGAAGCAAAAATGTTTTTTGTAGAGATATTTGCGATATTGAAGCTCAAGATATTCCAGAACACGATATTTTAGTTGGAGGGTTTCCCTGCCAGTCGTTTAGTACGGTCAATCCGACCAAAGATCCGTATGATGATCGAGCTAACTTATATAAAGAAATGGTTAGAGTTGCGGAATTACACAAGCCTAAACTAATTGTTGCTGAGAATGTTAAAGGATTTATGACTTTAAACAAAGGGTCAATTTTCAAACGAGTAAAAGAAGAAATTGAAAATTTGGGTTATTCGGTGTATAGCTCCTTGCTAAATTCTGCGGACTATGGGATACCTCAAAAACGAGAGAGAGTTATCATGATTTGCGTACATGAATCTATTGAAAAAGAATGGGAATTCCCAAAGCCAACAACTCCTAATAGAGATGTTCCTTTAAGCATAGCGGTTCCAAAACTTCGAATTGAGGATGAGAAATATTATTTTTCTAAACGAGCAGTTGAAGGGATGAAAAATGCGAAGAAGAACATGAAACGAGGATTGTGGCAAGATTTATCTGAACCATGTTTAACAATAACTAGTCACCTAGCGAAAGTAAGCCTTAATTCAAGGGATCCTGTTCTACTGGTAGATCCTGACTCAGAGCTTTACAGAAGATTTACACCAAGAGAAGCCGCTACAATCCAATCATTTCCAAACAGTTTTAAGTTTGTAGGTAGTGAAGGTGATGCTTATCGCCAAATTGGAAATGCCATTCCACCAGTGTTAGCTTGGCATATATTTGAGGAAGTATCTAAATTCTTAGCAGATTGATAATTATTTAGATTTTTGGGAAGGAGGGAGGTTTTTTGATACTAGATGACGTAAAACGAATAATACAATCATTTTTTGATGTGGAAACATTAACGGTTGTCGGATCTGGTTTATCAGTATCCGAGGGTATACCAGGAATGAAAGAACTTGCTGAATTACTGGTTGAGCAAGTACCAAAAGGACTATCTGATTTCGATATATCTAATTGGCATTTGATTTCTGAAGATTTAAAACAAGGAACAGATTTAGAGACTGCGATGCAGAACAATCCTCCCAATAAAGAGGTTGAGGAACAAATAGTAAAGGTTACTTATAATTTTATATCTGAAAAAGATAGAGATGTTTTTTATGAAATATTACAAAAACAAAAGGTTTTGCGTTTTTCGAACTATCTTTCTATGTTCCATACTGAATTATATCCGCTAACAGTTATTACAACAAATTATGACTTGTTAATTGAGTATGCATGTGAAAATTTAAGGGTTGCATATAATGATTCATATGTTGGGAAGATTATTGCTGATTTCAACCCTGAACTTGCTACTCAAGAAATATCAAAAGCAACTAAAGTAGGAAGTAAATTAGTAAATAATAAAAATGGATTGCGATTATATAAGCCTCATGGCTCGATTAACTGGAAAATAATTGATAATAGATTAATTAAAGTCAATCATTTTGATTGTGGTTCCCCTTGTATAATCACGCCAGGAACAAACAAATATTTGAAAGGATACGATGAACCGTATGACTATCATATAGGTGCGATTGGTGCTGAATTTGATAAAGCAAAGAAGATAGTATTTATAGGTTACGGATTTAATGATGAGCATCTACAAACTCACTTTTCTAGCTTGAAGAATCGAAATAAACCAATGCTAATAATAACAAGGACACTTTCAGATAAGGCTAAGATGTTTGTAAATGGTAATAAAGAGATAATTGCATTAGAGTATTCTTTAGAAGACGGTCAATCGGGTACAAAAATCCATTGGGAAAATGAAGTCGAATTTTTTAAAGGATTAAATATGTGGGATTTGAGAGAATTGGTGAAAGAGGTGTTTAATGAATAAAATGCAATTTACTAAAGAAGATTTAATAGGACAAGTTGTATATGTTGATACTAACCAAGTTCTAGTGGAAGTTGAAAATGATGAATCAATTAACTTACTAAATGTTGGGAGCATTGTATCAATACAAACAACTAGAACGTATGAATTTACTATTGGTTTAATTGATAAAGTTAAGCGTAAAGTTAATGAACTTCTTACTGAAGATGAAAATGAAATTAAACTATCTTCAGATTTGGTGCAAGTTTCTTTGATTGGTACATATCTAACTGTAGATGGTGATGTCAAAAATCGATTTAAGAGAGGAATCGATACCTTTCCTCAAATTACACATGCTTGCCACATGATTAATGGGGAAAACTTAAAATTGTTTATGAATATCATAAGTAATGAAATCAATGTGGATAAACAATTATCAATAGGTAATTTCACGATGGATAAAGGTGCAACAGCAATTTTAGATGGAGATAAATTTTTTCAAAGGCATGCTGCAATATTAGGAAGTACTGGCTCTGGAAAAAGTTGGTGTGTTGCTAATTTATTAGAACAAGCAAGCCGATTGAATAACCCTAATATAATTGTTTTTGACATTCACGGAGAGTATACGCCTTTATGTGAGCAAGAAAATGGTTATGGACAATCTTATAAGATTGCAGGACCAGGTGACTTAGAAGATGAGTCTGAAAATTTAATATTTCTACCATATTGGTTATTGAATAGAGATGAGATGCTATCAATGATTCTTGATAGATCAGATAGTAATGCTCCTAATCAAGCTTCACGTTTTACATTACATATTAGAAATTTGAAAGAAGCAAAGTTGCGAGAGTTGAATAAAGAAAATGTTTTAAGAACATTCACTGTTGATTCTCCTATTCCGTTTGATATTGATTCTTTGGTAAAGGAATTAAATGAAGATGATACCAGAAAAGGACAAGGGAAAAATGGACCTGTAAAAGGTGAATGGGAAGGAAAACTAACTCGTTTTATTTCTAGACTAGAGACTAAAATTCTAGATAAGAGATATGGATTTTTATTTCAGCCGAATAAGAAAACAATTGAATATAATTGGCTTTCGGATCTCTTGTGCAGACTTATTGGAGATAGTAAAAATAATAGAGGCATAAAAATAATTGATTTTTCGGAAGTTCCATCAGATGTATTGCCTATTGTAACAGGGATTATTGCAAGGATGTTGTTCGACGTTCAATTATGGATGGAAGAAGATAAAAGAATACCTTTTGCTTTAATGTGTGATGAAGCTCACTTGTATCTCCCTGTTCAGGATGAAGCGGATACAGTTCAAAAGCAAGCGTTGGGGAACTTTGAAAGAATAGCAAAGGAAGGGCGAAAATATGGAATATCATTAGTAGCAATAAGCCAAAGACCTTCTGATGTAAGCAAAACAATTTTAAGCCAATGCAATAATTTTTTAGTGTTGAGATTATCAAATGATCGAGATAAATCTGTAATTAGGAACCTGTTGCCAGATGCCTTGAAAGGAATAATAGATCAACTTCCTCTATTAGATGTTGGCGAAGCTATCGCTGTAGGAGATGCGATTTTACTACCTAGTCGTATTCTTCTAAATAAACCAAGTTTGACTCCTCGTAGCGCAACTAGAAATTTTTGGATGGAGTGGGATACGAAAGTTGCTGACAATGATGCAATTGTTGAGGCAGTGGAAAACATGAGATGTCAAACTAAGTCTAATTCCTAAAAAATTATTTGAGAAATATCAAAAACTAATTTGTACTTTGTATCAAATCTTTATTTTTAGATACTACAATGTTTTCGTTGGAATAGTTTATGGTTACATGTTCACCAACTTCAAACCCAAGTTCTTTCAACCATTTCCCTTGCAGAACAATGCGAGGGATTTCTTCTTTATGATTTGCTCCTGGTGCATAGCTTATTTTAAGTTTTCGTTCTTTCATTTTGAGAACCTCCCACTAAAAACAGTATACTTGAAAGATGAAATGAAATGAAGATTGAATCGAATTTATGCCTATAAGGTGCGTAAAATATTCAAGTATTTCATTTCCGCTGCCAAGCTTACATCTTATTAAATGCATTAGAATCATAGAAAAGAGGAAAGATATCGAACTATCTCTCCATCTCTTTTCCCATGTACTGCTCAAAGTTTTTACGAATGATGAACAGGTCATCTATGTTGGTTTTTGAATCAGAATACTCTTTCATCAGGGTATTCTTTTTTTCTTGAAGAGAATCTAGTTCAGCTAATATCTCTTTTGTATCGGGTAGTTTCTTATAATTTTTCAGTAGTTCTGTTGCAGCCACTTTATAAAGTGCAATCTCTCTTGAATATTCGTTTTCAAATTGCTTATCAGTCGGATTTTCTTTGTGATATTTATAAATTTCCTTGAACTGTTTGACGGTATGGGCATGTTCCATCACCTTTGACAGCTGAGCAGATTTATCATCAATCAATTTAATCTCCTCTTGTAATTCTTGACGTTTATCAGCTCCTTCTTGGATGAGAACATCTAGTTGTGCAACTGACTTAATGCCTTGCTCTCGGAGAAAAAGAACCGAGTCTGCCATTACCTTTAAGTTGTGTTTCTTAGCCCAGAATTCATATCCTTTTGATTCTTTAACCTTTATGTTAGACTCAACATCAATTATCTTTTTAACTCTTGATTTCGGCTTTTCTGAGCGTGTGTTGACAGCTTCTTGAATCCTTTCTTTAATTTTTTCTTCGGTATAATCTTCGCCGATTGTCTTAGCTCTGGTGAATCTTTCTTTGTCCTTATGTTTAAAAGCAATGTGTTTTCCTTGCTTGATTTCATAACCTTGCGAACTCATTTTTGATAGGAATTCGTTCCAGTCTTTCGATTGTTTGATGAACCTATCGATGTCAAATTGTAGTTTGCTTTTCCAAGAAGTTCCTTTTTTATGTTGTTCATTCTCATACCAGCTTTTGCCGTTGGTCTTATATTTTCTTTTATAGGCTTCATAGTATTCGTCAATCACACTGAGGTTATTTTCTTTACATAAAGTATCGCTTTGGAATCTGATTTGGTGATAGCTTCGCTTATTCGATTGATAGCATTTGCCAGTCTTGCTATTCACATTATTGAAGATGATATGGTTGTGAATGTGTCCCTTATCTACATGGGTTGAAAGCACATATTGGTATTCGTCTTTCAGTATTTTTTTACAAAGCTCCAGACCGATCTCATGAGCTTTATCTGGTGTTGTTTCCCCTGGATAAAATGATTGTATCAGGTGTCTGGCAATGACTGATCCGCTTGTATTTGCGTCTTCCCTAGTTTTAATAAATGCAGTATGAGCTGAAATAGGGTGGCAAAGGTAGGAAGAAACCAGTAACTTCTCATCCGTTTTATCTGCATTTGTAATGTAGTCAATGGCGTAATTCAATGTTGATTTTATGGGGTGAATCTTTGTAATAGCCATTTTAGTTGTCCTCGTTTCTTTGTGTTCTATTGAGTAGTAGCGAATGAATCTGCCACAGTTCTTTTGAGAACTGCTCTATCTCTCTCCTCATATCATTGATGTCATCTTTATAAATAACTCCCGTAGAATTCACTCGCTTAGCAATTTGATTGATGTTGTTTGTGGCATTGGCAAGTAGCCCTTGTAATTCATTAAAGGGTTTTAAATCTACGGTATAGATTTCTTTTTCTAATACGCATTTTCTTAAAAAATGGTTCATGCTTTTACATTTCGCTTGTCTCATCTTTGCTTGAAACAGTTCTTTTTCTTCTTTGGTTAGTTTTATTTCTAATCTTTCTGTTCTTACTCTATTTGCCATAATGTTATCCTCCTTGGAATATTTTCGGGGTCTTAGGGTTCTCCCTAACAAGTTGAAATTGATATAAAAAAGGAGCAGGGTATTTGGTTCCTGCTCCATCAATTTTTCGTAAGTGTCCGTACACTTACTGTGCTTGCTACAAAAGAATGATTTGTAGATTAGCGTTAAGCGTTATTCAGTTGTTGATACCAAGATTGTACCGCTTAGGACAAGAAATGTCAGCGGGTAGATTTAATAATATTTCTATAAATTATTTGTTCTCACCATTCAGATACTTCATTCGTCCCCTATAAACAGGGATAGCCAAAACCAAAATTATTCCATAGTTGAGGATTGTATTTCCTGTTTGATTTTCAAATAGAGTAATTTGCGTGAATGATTCTTTTACTACTCCAAAGACTTTAAAAACAGAAGAAATCAAATCAAGTGCCAGAGGAAATGCGATTGACATTCCTATGATTGAAATAACTAAATTTAACAACGAACTAATCTTTGGAAGCTTATTGTGAATGACAACAATTAGAATTCCATAGGCTAAGGTTGCAAGAATTCCAACACCAATATCTAGCACATAAACCATCCAGCCAGTCACCATTTTACTAATCACTAATTGATGGATATAGTATGCCGATAGACCAAAAACCAGTGCGAAGTCTATAGCATAGGCGGAAATTTTTACTGAGTATTCAGCAATTAATTTGAATAATGTAATCGCAGCTACAACTGAGAATGCAATTACCATAAGAAGTATTGCGTACATATTGCCTCCTAGCATTCAGACCAATCATCTTTATCTGGTCGGTAGTTTTTTAAGAAGTCCCCGCGAGGTCTTTCAACACAACATTCATTTAAATTAAGCAGTCCAAGTTTTACCATTTCAGATATCTTTAAATTTACCAGATTGATGTCTACTCCCAATTCATAAGAGAGGTCTACATCATCTATTTGTCCACGAAGAAGTGGGATGATATCTTCATCAGCAATGAGCAAATGAGCTGCGAAAATATTTGCTTCAAGTTCATTCTTTGAGTTATCAACAAAGAGACCATTTTCATGGAATGCTACTCCGCTAATGACTTGGTCACGATGTAACTGATCATGTCCTAATTCATGTGCAAGTATTAAATCTTTCTGCCTTCCAACCTCAGTAGAAATGAAAATAAATCTATTGCGTTGTATGACATGGTACATTCCAAGAAGGTGCTTTGTGTCTTCAAGAGGGCAGACCTTGATGTTCAAAAACCAAATAAGTTCATTGGGGTCCCTCGTCTTGTATTTTTTAATCAAAGATTGAACCTTTTCATAGATCCAACGATTTGACAAGATATACACCTACTTTACTTTTTCTTTTTACGACCATACTTTTTATTCTCTTCTTTTGCTTTCCAATAAGCTTCGGTTAGTGCTTGAATAGCAGCATCTTTATCATTATCTGAGAGTTCACCGCCGGCAAAGAGGGCAACGAGACCTTCAGTTAAAGCTTGAGCCTTTCTAGCTTCACCTTGACCGTATTTATTCGCAACTTCAGAAACGAAAATATCATCATTTTCTAAGAGGTAGTTGTAATCACACTGCATTACTTTCGCAATTTTTTCGTAGGTTTCCATACTCTTAGGGAAGCGTTGACCAGTTTCATAAAAGTACAAAGTCTTTGGACTTATTTCTATTTGCTTTGCGAAATTCTCCCTTGTAATCTTGTTCTCTGAGCGATATTTTTTTAGTTTTTCTCCAAAATTCATATTTTTGTTCCTCCTAGTTGGTTTCAAAGTACTTATTATTTAATATTTCGGAACTTAAGTACTTGTTTTTAATCGCAAAATAGTTTATTATATTCATTAATAAGAACTTAAGTACCTATATTATATCCTTTTATGTACAAAAATACAAGTTTAAAATCAAGAGGTGAGAAAATTGAGGAAAACTAAAACACTAAAGCAAATTGAGCGGCTATACCAGGAACAGAGCTTAGATGTACTTACTATTTACGAGCGATCAAAAGCTCTATTAGAGATCTATCGTAATGTCGTTTGGTCACTTAAGAATACTGCTGATTCCATGATTTATGAGACTCAAGAGACCTATGGGAAAGACTTAGATGAAGCACTCATTTATCTTTCGACTTTTGCTCCTGAGTTTAAAAGACAAGACTTTGAGAGCGGTGTCAGTCACCTGTTTGAATCAAAGTGGCTAATTGAAATTATAGATAAGTCTCTGGTCAAAATTAAGGATTATCCAGAATTTGGAGAAATATATTCAGCTATTTTAATGCAGTGCTATCTTGGAAAAACGAAAACAAAAGATGCTGCTTGTATGCAGATGTTGAACCTAGAAAGAAGCTGCTACTACCAGCGAAAAAGAGAAGCCATTACTCTTTTAGGCGTTTCCCTATGGGGATTTGAATTGCCTAGAATAATTCAGGAATTGCATGAAGAGAATCTTAAGGCGATTTATTATGAGGAGATAAAATCTACAATTCCAATTTATACAACCGAGGACCTGGCTCGAATGGTGGAAAAGAAAATAAAGCCAAAGTAGTTGCAGATTGAATGCCGACTGATATTGGACTAGCTGCCGAGTACGTTCGAATTGAATGTGTACTGAAGTACCTATAGACTGATAACATGGGGTAACCCGAAAACTAAATAAGAAAGGCAAGAGACCGAGGAGAAATATCCTGGGTCTTTTTTTATGCCGTTTTTTAGGAGGGACTATGTATCAGTGCAGAGCTCCTCCTTTTTGATTTCAAGAACAAAGCAGAAACAAAACTTGAAATTAATTAGGAGGATACCATGAGTAAAGAATATTTTATTTTCGTTGAAGGAAAACGAATTGTAGTAAGCAAAGAGGTGTACCAAGCATACTGGCATGAAACAAATAAAGAGAATTATCAAAGGCGGCTGGATAGAGAAAACCAGTTGCTTTTCTTTTGTGACTTAGATCATGACGGAAATTTTGAGGGAAATCTTATTGACCAAAATGTCGATGTGGAAAAACTCGTTGAAACTCGCCAAAGAATTGAAGAACTGAATAGAGCATTAGCTTCTCTAACAAATGAAGAAAGGGAAATCATTGATGCCCTTTATTTTCGTGATGAAACAACAAGGAATGTTGCCAGTAGCTTTGGACTTCATCAAACCAGCCTAATCAGAAAAAGGAATCAGATTCTAAAGAAACTAAAAATAATTTTAGAAAATTTCTAAGTTAGGTGTGTTCAAGAGGGTCGAATTTTCACTCTAAAGGTGAGGGGGAATTTGATCCTTTTTGCTTTTTTACCAAACGACAAGTCGGTAAGTGCAAACAAAAAAAGGACTCCTCTCCCATTAGGGACTGATCCTTGAAAACTGAATAGACCATAACGAGACGTTAATCAAAGTGTAGCGTGTATGCATCTTCGCCGAAACCTTCCTACCACAAGTTGGTAAAAATGAATACCTGTTTGTCCAGACAGAGGAAATAAGGAAGCGAGCGATAAAAGATGACTGAAAAATGGAAGTCGGGAACTTTCATTCGCAGTGACCACTTTGAGGACAATGATACTTCTACAGTTGAAGCCGGCTCATCTGAACAGGGGCGGAGGTGAGATTCCTATGTAGCTAACCCATAGCACTCGTTAATGTCAAAAAACTTATTTTAAAAACCAAAACTAATAGAAACGAGGAAAAAGCTATGAGTTGCAAAGTAATGATCGTTGAAAACAACGAGACACTAGAACAAGTCATATTAGTTGATTATATAAATGGATTTGAAGTGACATGTGAGATGAATCAAGAAGATTTCCTCAACATTTTACTATCAGAGTGCACCAAACATTGCATGCTGAGTGAGTACGCACAAATCTAATATTAGCCGCTGACATTTTAGGTAAAGGGCGGTAAGATTTAGATGTGGAAGCTTTGAATCCTTAAATAACCATTTGCAGTGAGTAACGATTTAAGGAGGAAAAGTAATGAAAAAATTAGCAGTAATGTATCTAAGGCTATCACGAGATGATGGCGAAGAAATCGAAAGTAATTCCATTTCCAGTCAAAGAGAACTCATAAAAGCCTATGGCAAACAGCATGGGCTAAATATTTCATGTGAGTATGTAGATGATGGTGTAAGTGGAGCAACCTTCAACAGACCATCATTTAAAAGAATGATGGGGGACCTTGAAAAAGGAAAGATTGAAACGATTGTCGTAAAAGACCTATCTCGATTTGGTCGTGACTATATCGAAACCGGAAAGTATCTCCAAAAGATTTTTCCAGAGAAAAAGGTTCGTTTTATTTCAATCAATGATAATTATGATTCAATGAATGCAGATGCAAATGATACCCACCTTGTTTTACCAATAAAGAACTTTATCAATGACAGCTATTGTCGTGATATTTCCATGAAGGTGAAAAGTTCTCAACAGATGAAGCGAGAAAAGGGTGAGTTTATAGGTGCGTTTGCTCCTTTTGGTTACAATAAAAATCCTAATGATAAACATCAGCTGATCATTGACCAAGAAGTAAAGGGAATCATTGAAACCATTTTCAATAAGAAGGTAGATGGCTATTCATCAAGTTCCATTGCGAAGTACCTAAATGAACTCGGAATAGTAACACCTGCTCGTCACAGGGAAAAGAAACTTGGTGACAGCGTAGGTTTTGTTGGTAAAGACAAAAAATGGGATGCGAAGATGATTAACAGAATCATCAGCAACCCTGTTTATATAGGAACGCTAGAGCAAGGAAAACAAATGAAGCTCAACTACAAAAGTGATAAGCGAATCGATATAAAAAAGGAAGACTGGGTAGTCATTGAAAATGCTCACAAGGGTATCATATCTCAAAGCATATTTGCCATCGCAAATGAAATGCTACTTCGAGATGTGAATAGTCGAGGCATACCAGGTCTTTTTAGTGGAATGCTCTTTTGTAAAGATTGTGGCTCGCAAATGATTAGACGGGTTGTGAAGTATAAAGACAAGACCAATGTTTTTTATATCTGCGGTAGCCACAATGATAGTGGTGAGTGTTCTAGGCATAGTGTAAAGGAAGATGAGATTAAGGATGTTGTTGAACATCTCCTAAATGATTTCTTACACTACAATGAACGAATTTATCACCATGCTTTAAGGCAAGATTTTAATTCGATTGAATTTAAAGCTGAGGTAGAAGATCTGCTTCAAGAGAAAAAGAAATACGAAACACTTCGTCAATCCTTATTTATGGACTTGGAAGATGATCTCATTACGGAGGAAGAATTCAATCGATTTAGAGCAAGCTATGCTTTGAAGATTAAAGAAATTTCTGTGCAAATAGAAAACAAGAATAAAATAATGAACGAGGTTCAAGAGAAAATTCGCAATCGCCAGTGGCTTATTGATTTAGATGAACTAAAGGAAGATGGCAAGCTTGATCGCAAGCGATTAGTCTATCTGGTCAATCGTATCAAGATAGGTGAAGAGAAGAAAATCTCTGTGGTGTTCAACCATATGGATGAACTGAATGCACTGGAAACACTAATCAAGCAAGCACAAATAAAGGAGAAATCAAAGGAAGGAAAACTGATTGCCTTCCCTTTAAATCGTGTTAGTAGTGATGAGGTGGTATGTCATGGCTAGAACATCAAGACGATACGAAATACAAAAAGAAGAAATATCAAAATCGGTTTATCGTGCTGGCGTTTATGTTAGGCTTTCAAGTGAGAGACACGAAGAATGGAGAGAAAAATCTTCTTCTCCCAAAGCACAAGCTTATATATGTGAGGAACACGCAAAAAGCAAAGGTATACAGGTGATTCAAGTCTATGAAGATTATGAGTACTCTGGTACAAACTTTGAAAGACCTGCCTATATTCAGATGATGTCAGATGTTCGAAATGGAAAGATTAACTGCATTATTGTGCGTGATTTGTCCAGGCTTGGTCGAGAGCATATTGAGATGGGACAACTGATAGACAAAGTATTTCCATTTCTGGGCGTGCGATTTATTTCCGTTACCGATAATCTAGATACCATAGATGGACTGGATAATAACAAGTCCTTTGAGGTCATGCTTAAAAATATCATCAATGATATGTATGCAAAAGATATTTCATCAAAAATTATTTCAGTCAAACATACAAGAGCAAAAGAAGGCTACTTCATTGGCTCGGTTCCGCCCTATGGATATAAAATTGAAAAAACACCAAAGGGCCAGAAATTGGTCATCAATGAAGATACAGCTCCCATCGTTCGTCAGATATTTGATTGGACGTTTGAAGGTAAAAGCCAATATGAAGTTACACTTGAGCTAAATCGATTAAGAATAGCTACAGCCACTCATTACCATAAAACTGGTGAAATTTACCGACCAGAAGATGGTCAAGAATGGAGCAAAGGCACGGTAGCGAAGATGCTAATCAATGAGACCTACACAGGCACACTCATACAAGGAAAAAGAAGACAGAGTCTAGTTAAGGGAGAATCGCAGCATTCAACATCGCCAGAAGATTGGATTGTAGTAAAAAACGCTCATGAAGCAATTATATCGGATGAAGAGTTTCAGCAAATTCAAAAGATTAGACGTGAACGTAAAGACAATCACTATTTTGCTTCTGAAAGGAATGACTTAGTGAGAGACCCTGAAAACCGCTATCTAGGACTTGTATTTCTAAAGGATACTGAAAGAGCCTTGTACCGAAGAACAAGAATTTATGGGAAGAATGAAAAGAGATTACTTTATTGTTTCCAACCGGATAATTTCACAGGGAAAAGCTTAGAGAAAGTGAATATCTTTATTACTGAAGAAAACTTAGATGCGATGGTGCTTCAAACGATTCAAAGAATCGCTTCTCAATTGATTTCAGAGAAGAGCTTCTTGGAGAAAATTAAAAATGAATTTTTGAGAAGGAAAGAAGTTGCAGAGACTGGACTTAAAGAGCTTTCAATGAAAAAAGATTTATCGGAAGCTACTATTGCTCGCTTATATGAACGCTATGCCACAGGAAGCCTTGATAAAGCGAAATACATCACGTTTAAGGAGGATGAATCAAGGAAACATGCAAGTTATTGCTCGGAGATTTCTAGGCTAGAGATGATGATTTCAAACCTCAAAAAAGATGAAAGAAAAAGCAGAAAAGTTGCCAGAACGATTTTTCAGGCAAGGAAAGAGACAAAACTTTCTGCTGAAGTTATCAAGGAGTTAATCGAAAGAATTGATGTTATTTCAAAAACTGAGATAGAGATTCATTTCTTATATGATTTTAGTGAGAACGGAGGTATCTAATGAATAAAGTAGCACTGTACTTCCGTTTATCGGTAGAAGAACAATCTGGTAGAGAAGAAAGTGAAAGTATCATTTCTCAAAGGAATTATGTTACTTCATTTTTCAAAGCACAAAGTGATTTGAAGGACTTTCCTTATGAAGAATACATTGATGATGGCTTTAGTGGTTCAAATACCAAGAGACCTGGATTTGAACGGATGATGAATGATGTGAAAGCTAATTTAGTGAAAACTATCATTGTAAAAGATTTATCTCGTTTTATGCGTGATTACATTGCGATGGGTGATTATCTTGAGAACATCTTCCCTTTCATGGGGGTTCGATTTATTGCCATCAATGACAATTATGACAGTAGTAAAGAAAAGGGAAATGGAACAGAACTGGATATCCAATTCAAAAACTTACTCTATGATTTCTATGCAAAAGATGCCAGTCAAAAAGTGAGGTCAGTTCAGAACGCTTTGAAGGCTAAAGGTAAATTTATGGCATGGCAACCACCATTTGGGTATATCAAAGATCCAAATGATAAACATAAAATAATCGTAGATGATGAAGTAGCTCATATAGTAAGGGAAGCCTTTGAATTATCATTAAAAGGAATGTCAACTAGAAAAATTGCTCAGTTGTTTAATGAAAAGAATTACATCACTCCATACAGACGAAAGAAACAAACCTCGAGGATGGATTACTCTTATAAGACAACAACGACTGAGAACCATAAAGAGCCAATCTGGATGCATGGAACAGTCATTAAAATCCTGGGTAATGAAAATTACACTGGAACATACTGCTATAACATGGTTCAGAAATCAATTGCTAGTGGTGGAAAGTCAATACCAGTTCCAAGAAAAGATTGGGGGCGTGTATTTAATAATCATGAAGCAATTATCTCGAGAAAAATGTTTGATCAGGTTCGAGATCAAAATCAAGCCAAGGCTTTTAAGAATGTGGACTATTCTCAACTAAAAGAAATCAGATATCCACTAGAAGGATTTATTGTCTGTGAAGAATGTGGTCATATTCTTGCAAGAGAGAGTACGACGAGACATCAAAAGAACGGCATAAAAAAGTTTAACTATATGTCTTGTAGAACCTGTAAGGCTAAAAAATTAGAAATAAAACGGATGAAATTGGAACTGATAGAAGAAACGGTTTGGAACTTACTGAAAGAGAAAGTTCAATCTGAAGGAAGTAATGAGGAAGAACCACAGTGGAAATCAACGAAGTTAGATCGGATTGCTTTATTAGAATCTGAAAAAGAAGAAGCCTTCCATCAATACAAGACTGGTAAATTACCTAGAGAAGATTTCATTGCAAAGAAATGCTCGATTGATGTGGATATTGAGATGATAGAAAACGAAGTAGAAGAACAAGAATATGAAAAGCTAAAGGTTACCGACTCACTCACGAGGGAGATTGTAGAACGATATATTGATAAAGTTATCGTCTCTCATGGTGGTGGAATAGAAGTGGTTTTGAAAGTTTAAATATGGAGAAGGGCATTGAATAAATCAGTGCTCTTTTTTGTAACATTACCTTGACATCAGAGGGTACTGGCGGGATGCTGTTACAGGCACTTGCTCATGTAAAAGATAAAGGTCAGGATATAAGGACACTTGAACTATACGGGCAAGAAAGAAATCTCACCACATCAGCCATTGCAAGGATGAATCTGATTATTCACGGATTAGAAGATTTCGATATAGAACGCGGCGATACGCTACGTAATCCGATATTTAGAAACAGAAACCAACTTGCTACTTTTGACTGTGTTATTGCCAATCCGCCTTTTTCTTTAAAAAAATGGGGCTTGGAAGTTTGGGAGCATGATAAATGGAAGCGCAATGAATACGGTACCCCTCCTGCTTCATATGGAGATTTTGCATGGGTACAACACATGTTGAAATCAATGGCGCCTGCAACGGGACGTTTGGCTGTTGTTGTTCCGCATGGTGTATTGTTTAGAAAAGGTAGCGAGCAAACCATTCGTGAAAAGCTGATAGAAAATGACAAGATCGAAGCAATTATAGGTTTAGCAGATAACCTTTTTTATGGTACTAACCTTGCAGCATGTATTCTTATTCTTAAGCATAGGAAGCAGCCGGATCGCCATCGGAAGGTATTGTTTATTGATGCATCAACGATATATAAACCACAACGAGCGCAGAACATTTTAGAGGATGAGCATGTTACTCGTATCTTTGAATTATACAATCAATTTAGGGATGTTCCCCATATTGCACGCGTTGTCTCTCATGATGAAATCAAGCAAAATGACTGCAATCTAAGTATATCCCTATTTATCAAAAAAGAAGAAACGAAAGCGATACTTACATTAGATGAAGCCATATTAAATTTGCGGAATGCTATTAATATGAGCAAAGCTGCTGATGAAGTACTTAATAGGAAATTGGTTGAGATCGGGGTGATAGAGCAATGAGCGAAAAAAGACTGACACAAGCTGAATTGGAATCCCATTTAAAAGCCGCAGCTAATCTGCTGCGTGGAGATATTGATGCAGGGGATTATAAGCAATATATTTTCCCATTGCTTTTCTTTAAGCGTATCTGCGACGTTTATGACGAGGAGTATAATGAAGCAATGAAGGAATCCGATGGGGATGAAGAGTATGCTGCTGAAATATATGAGCACCGCTTTATAGTTCGTCCTCAGAACCATTGGAATGAGGTGCGTAAAACCACCACAAATGTTGGAGCAAGGATTAATAAAGCACTTCGCGGGATCGAATTCGATAATAAGGAAACCCTGACTGGTATTTTTGGTGATGCCAAGTGGACAAATAAAAAACGCTTGTCCGACGAGACTCTAAAGGAACTCATTGAACAGTTCTCTTTGATGAAGCTTGACAACACCCACGCGGGACTGGATGAATTGGGAAATGCGTATGAATTTTTAATTAAGTATTTTGCTGATGACAGTGGCCATACTGCTGCGGAATTTTATACTAATCGAACTGTCATTGATCTTATGACTTCTCTACTGGATATTAAGCCTGGCGAATCTGTGTACGACCCAACTTGCGGAACTGGCGGAATGTTGATGGTAACAGCGGCCCGCTTGAAAAAACTTGGAATGGAATATCGGAATTTACGGCTTTATGGACAGGAAATTAATATAATAACATCTTCTGTAGCGAGGATGAATATGTACCTCCATGGCATTGAGGATTTCGAGATAGCCCAAGGTGACACTTTGTCTAAACCATATTTTAAAGATAAAGATAAGCTAAAAACATTTGATGTTGTCTTAGCCAATCCGCCGTATTCAATTAAGCAATGGGATAGGGCGTTGTTTGAAAACGATCCTTACAACAGAAACGAATATGGAGTACCGCCACAAGGATGTGCTGATTATGCATTCTTTGCCCACATACTCAAGAGCTTAGATAAGAATACTGGTCGCTGTGCAATCCTCTTTCCTCATGGAGTTTTGTTTAGAGATTCAGAGAAAGAGATTCGTGCAAACATCATCAAGGCTGATAGGATTGAATGTGTTATAGGCTTGGGACCGAATTTGTTTTACAACTCACCAATGGAAGCCTGTATTGTTATTTGCAGAATGAAAAAACCAGACAAAACTAAAAATCGCATACTATTTATTAATGCGGTTAATGAAGTGAAACGTGAGCAGGCGCAGAGCTTCTTAGAGCCGGAGCATATTGAACGAATAGATAGAGCATACAAAGCATTTGAGGATATTGACGGTTTTTCAAAGGTAGTGAAAATTGATGAGATTCGGGATTGGAATCTTTCAATACCGCTTTATGTACGTAGTAACGGGGACACATCGACTGTGAATGACGCTTCTCTATTACAAGAAAAATATCTTGAATGGCGTCGTCATTCAGAGGGGTTATATCAGAAACTCGATGATCTGCTTGCGAAATTGACCGGTCAGGGGGTGAATGCATGAGCTTTTCGGAAATGAGATTTGATCAACTGGCTGATTGTATAACAACAAAGGTTAAACCGCAAGAGACAAATATAAATGTGTATTACGGGTTAGAACATTTAGAAGCAGATTCACTGAAAATCCGCAATAGTGGTGCGCCATCAGATGTTATCGGAGAAAAAATACATGCGTTGCCGGGAGATATTATCTTTGGAAAACGTCGAGCTTACCAGCGTAAACTAGGGGTCACAGATTGTGAATGCATAGCTTCTGCTCACTCAATGGTTCTTAGGGCAAAAGCGGAAACAGTTCTTCCTGAGTTTCTCCCATATTTTATGCAAAGTGACTTGTTCATGGAGCGGGCTATCATGATTTCAGAGGGTTCTTTATCTCCAACAATTAAGTGGAAAACCCTTGCTAAAGAGAAGTTCATGATTCCTGATAAGGATACTCAACGTAAAATTGCCGAGCTAATGCGGGCGTTCGACGAGAGCGTAGAAGCGCATTGCAATACCGTGCTGGCACTTCGTGCTATTTATTCAAGCAGTCGGATTGCTTTCACTGATTGTACAACCGTAACGATTAAAGATCTTGCTCGCCCTGATACCGATAAGAGTTTTATAGACGGAGATTGGATAGAGGCTGAATATCTATCTAAAAAAGGTATTAGGTTGATTCAAACAGGCAACATAGGAATCAATGAATTTATTGATAAAAACGACCAAAAATGGATTTCAGAAGCAACTTTTGATTTGCTACGTTGCACTGAAGTTGAGCCAGGAGACATACTCATATGTAGATTGGCCGACCCTGTTGGTAGAGCATGTGTTATTCCTGATCTTGGCACAAAAATGATAACTGCTGTTGACTGTACAATATTAAAGATTGATAAGTCAAAATATGATGCGGACTTCATTGCATATTTACTAAATACCGATGAATGGCTTGCTTTATGTAAAAGATTCTCACGCGGTTCAACACGTCAGCGAATAACCAGAAGCGCACTAGGTGATTTAACGATTCAGGTACCAAGTATTGATGAGCAAAGAGCATTTGCAAAGAAGATTGCAATAATAAAGGATGCGTTACTTGCAGAGCAAGCTGCTATCGAGAAAATAAAGGCATTAAAAAAAGAAACTATTACAAAGCTAATTTCAGGAGGTGATACACAGTGACAATGAACCACAGCGAGCCAAACACCATTGAACCATATGTCATTGAGCAAATCAAAAAAGCTGGATGGACGTATGTTCCGGCTTCGGGATTGAGCCGGAAGACAGATGAAGTGATCGACGAAAAGCTGCTGAAAGAAGCGCTCATTCGTCTTAATCCCGACATTGCCCGTGAACCGCAAAACGCTGACGAGGTTATATTTAAAATTAGGGCTGCTGTGCTAAGTCAGCGCAATGACGGATTAATATCCGCAAACGAAACTCTGATGAAACTGATTCGCGAAGAACCGTCCTTCCAGTTTGGAGAAGATGGAGATCATGTTTCAATCAAAATCATAGACTTCGATGATCCTGACAAAACAAAGAACAGCTATATTGTTACAAACCAATATACTGTTACAAACGGTACCATTGAAAAACGTCCGGATATCGTTATGCTCATTAACGGGATTCCGGTTGTAGTAGGTGAGATAAAAACAGCCTTCCGTAATGCCGTAACCTGGTTTGACGGAGCTTACGATATCACTGAGGATTACCAGCAAACTATACCGGATTTGTTTGTGCCGAATGTTATTTGTTTTTCTACTGAGGGAAAGGCTTATCGCTATGGTGCTGTGGGCACTCCACCCGATAAATGGGCACCGTGGCGTGAGTCCGGTCAAGAAGTTCTTGAAGTAGGGTTACGTAATTTAGACGCGCCGATTTTGCAGATGTTAAATACAGAAGCTGTATTGGACATTATGCATTTCTTTACCCTGTTCGCTACAGATGGTCGCGGTCAGAAGACAAAAATCATTTGTCGGGCACAGCAATTCTATGCAGCAAATAAAATGGTTGACCGTGTGAAACGCTCTACGGCAAAGCAGGGCTTAATCTGGCACTTCCAAGGGTCAGGCAAATCCTTGTTGATGGCTTTTGTTGCTCTAAAGTTGCGCCAAGATGAGGCTTTGCAAAACCCAACAGTAATCGTTGTCGTTGACAGAAAGGATCTTGATACGCAGATTACCGGAACTTTCAAAGCGACAGATATCCCCAATATGGAGCAAATAAAGGATAAGGCTCATTTACAGCAGCTTTTGGAAGCGGGCACTCGCAAAATATTAGTAACCACCATTCAAAAGTTCGCTGATTTCGATGGTATTGTTGACCGTCGTGACAATATTATCATGCTTGTCGATGAAGCTCACCGAACACAAGAAGGCGATCTTGCAATCAAAATGAGGACAGCACTTCCTAATGCATTCTTGTTTGGACTCACAGGCACACCTATTAATAGGCGTGATAGAAACACCTTCACAACCTTCGGTGCTCCTGATGATGAGGGAGGGTATCTCGACAAATACTCCATCGAGGATTCTCTTCGTGACAAGACAACGGTCCCGCTCCATTTTCAACCTCGTCTGGTTGAAATGAGAATTGACCGGGCCATTATCGATGAAGAGTTCGCTAAAATGGCTGACTCTCTCGACGAAGAAAGCATGGAAGAGCTCTCGAAAAGAGCTGGAAAAATGCCAACGATCGTTAGTTCGTCCGAACGTATTTATAAAATCGCTGAGGATATTGCCAAGCATTACACAGAGAATGTTGAACCGAATGGCTTCAAGGCTATGATTGTATGTTATGACCGTCATTGCTGTGCGGAGTATAAGAGGGCTATGGATACTCTCTTCCCTGCTGATGCGACCGATGTCGTAATGACGACAAGCAAGGGAGATCCGGCCGAATATCAGCAATGGGATCGAAAGAAAGAGGATGAAAGTAAACTGCTTGATCGTTTCCGTGATCCGGATGATCCGCTAAAAATACTTATCGTCACCGCAAAGCTACTCACCGGTTTTGATGCTCCAATCATGCAAGCAATGTATTTAGACAAGCCGATGAAAGGACATACGCTGTTACAGGCAATCTGCCGCATCAACCGTCCATATCCAAACAAGCATTTCGGACTCATTATCGATTATATCGGTGTATTTGATGAAGTTGCTAAAGCTCTAGAGTTCGACGAAAAGCAGGTTGAAAAGGTAGCGACCATTCTCGATGAGCTTCGAGATGAGTTTCCAATCGCTCTTGAAAAGTGTATGGAGTATTTCAAAAATGTTGACCGATCGCTTACTGGTTTTGAGGCACTGATAGCAGCCCAAGATTGCCTTCCGAACAATGAAATCCGCGATAAATTTGCTGTTGACTATAACTACCTGGCACAGCTGTGGGAAACATTGTCACCGGATCCGCTTCTTTCAAGATACAAGGACGATTATAAATGGTTGTCACAGATTTATGAATCTATCCAGCCATCAGGCGGAGTGGGTAGACTTATTTGGCATGCACTTGGCGCTAAAACCATAGAGATTGTTAATCAGAATGTGCATATCGATGCGATTCGAGATGATCTGGAAACCCTCATATTAGATGAAGAAGTGATCAAGGATCTCCTTGATAATCCTGACGAGACCAAGATCAAAGAGCTTGAGATCAAGATATGCACTCGACTTCGTAAGTACAAGAACAATCCAAAATTTAAGCAACTTGGGGAGCGTTTAGAAGAGCTGAAGCAAAAGTATGAAGAAGGCTTCTTCAACAGTCTCGAGTTTTTGAAGGGCTTGCTTGAAATTGCTAAAGATACAGTCGTTGCAGAACGCGATATTGAACCGGAAGATAATCGCAAGCAAGCAAAGGCTGCATTGACAGAGTTGTTTGAATCAGCAAAGTCAGAAAAGACGCCGATAGCAATCGAGATGTTGGTTACCGAAATCGATAATGTTGTTAACATAGTTCGGTTTGACAAATGGCAATGGACTAACGCTGGAACACGCGAAGTCAAAAAAGCCTTAAGAACGGCACTGCGTAAACAGGGATTACACAAAG
Organism: Peptoclostridium acidaminophilum DSM 3953; assembly: GCF_000597865.1. Lineage (GTDB taxonomy): Bacteria > Bacillota > Clostridia > Peptostreptococcales > Peptostreptococcaceae > Peptoclostridium_A > Peptoclostridium_A acidaminophilum. The sequence goes on from NZ_CP007452.1 coordinate 485,669, forward strand.
ACAACGAGCTGTTTGATAAAGCCTATAACTATATCCGCGAATACTACTAATCTAAACAGAAAAAGAACGCCGATAGGAAGCGATACTTCTTACTGGCGTTCTTTTATATGTAAGCGTAAAAGCGGGCACACCTTGCTAAGCCAGAAAAGCAACAAACAAGCCGCATCCCCTCATATAACAAGGGCTTGCGGCTTCTTAAGCTGAATCACGAGGAAGTAGGGGTATTCTCTTTTTGTGGCATGCGACAGTCATCTGGCAAAGTAGTTGACCAGGGCAACAAGCTGTCAATGACAATAGCATCGCTCGTGTCTACATTAGGTAACTGCTCAAATAGATAAGTCAAATAATTAAAAGGCTTAAGATTATTCTCTTTGGCTGTTTCGATAATACTGTAAATAATCGCACTGCCGCTGGCACCTCTGGGAGTATTGGAGAATAAGAAGTTTTTCCTGCCGATAACAAAGGACTTAATCGAGCGTTCACTGCGATTGTTATCTATCTCCAGTCGGCCATCCAATAGAAAATTATTTAGGTTCTCCCATTGATTTAGGCAATACGTAATCGCCTGCCCAAAAGCACTTTTAGGTAGGGTCTGTTGCCGCTGTTTCTTCAGCCAAACATAGAAATCATCCAGCACCGGCTTACTTAATTTCAGCCTTTTTTCATACCGTTGTTTGTCCGATATATCTTTTATTTGCCGTTCAATGGCAAACAGTTGATTACAGTAATCCAGTCCCGTACTGGCTGCCACCGGCTTGTTTTTCTGCGTTGCTGGTAGGGCCTTAAGTGCCTCCGTGAATTTCCTTCTTGCGTGTGCCCAGCAACCAATCAAGGTTACATTGTTTAATTGTCCATAACCACTGTAACCATCGGTCTGCAAATAACCTTTAAAACCAGTCAGGAAATTGGCCGGATGTTTGCCAGCTCTGGTAGTCCGGTAATCATAGAGAATAATCGGCGGACCATCTCTCCCGGTACGATACAGCCACATGTAAGATTTGGAATCCGCAGAACGTCCAGGTTCTCTCAGTACCTGCAAGGTGGTTTCATCGGCATGCAGGATATCATGTTGAACCAGCTGCTCATGCATCCGGTCGTAAATTCGTTTAAGCCACGGATCCGCGGCATTAAGCAGCCAATTGGCCATTGTCTGCCGCGATAAATCTATCCCCAAACGGGAAAACTGCTGTTCCTGCCGATACAATGGCAGGCTGTTGGTGTACTTCTGATCCATTATGTAAGCCAGCATGGAAGGGGAAGCCAGACTACCCGGTAAAATGGGCCTGGGCATTTGTGCTTTAATAATCGGTGTGGTTATGTTTTTTTGCTCGCACCGGCGGCAAGCGTAGATGTGTTGGACATGTTTGACTACCAACACCTGGGCCGGAATTATTTTGAGCTCCTGCCTTATTTGGGTGCTCATCTCATGCAGAGCCCCCTGGCAACAGGGACATATTTGTTCATGTTCTTCCAGGCGGTATTCAATCACTTCCACCGGCAGGTCTTTAAGCAACTCTGCTCTCTGCCCGGTCTGCTTTTTCCGCCGCTGATAGGTGATGGTTTCCAGGGTTGGTTCTTCCACCTGGGGGTTGGCAGTATCTTCAGCCTCATTGAACAAGTTAAGCTGCTCTGTTTCAGTCTTCTCGCTGGAAGCGCCAAATTGTTTTTGGCGGCTTAAACGAAATTGCTCTTCATACCACCTCAGCTTGGCATTTAGTTCAGCGATCTGATGCTCCTGCTGCATGATTTTGTCATTTAGTTGTTCAATAGTTCGGGCTGAATTTTGTTGTGTCATAATATAATTATACCAGAAAAATAGCTAATTTTGGGCCTTATAGGGCCAAATTCCCTCAAAAACAGGCGTTTTTCTAGAGAATAGTGCGGCCAGTAAATACTTTATGTGCCTGGGGTTGTTTGAGTTGCAGGCCGTCCAGCAGCCAGCGAAATTCCCGATAGTCAATGCCGATTACATCGCCCTGATCTGCCGGCCACTTAAATTTTCCCCGCTCCAGGCGTCTGTAATGCAGCCAAAATCCATTATGCTGCCATTGTAAAATCTTGAGCTTGTCCCGTTTGCGATTGCAGAATACAAACAGGCACTGACTGAAGGGGTCCAACGAGAAGTTTTCTTTGACTAGTACCGCTAGCCCGTCAATCGATCTTCTTAAATCGGTGTTGCCGCTGGCTAAGTAAACCTGCCTGTTTGATACTTCACTTATCATATTATATTGTCTGCAGAACCTGGATAATCTCTCGCAAAAGGCTTTGGTCAAATCCTTTGCGGAGCTCGACTGCTGCTTTCCCTATATGAACAGTGATCAAGTCACCGACAGGACTTACCTGCTTGCTAAGCTGCAAATCCAGGGGCAGCCATTGCACGGGTGGTTGTGTTTTTTCATCCTTGTCAGTGCGAAGTTTCTTGCGCCAGTAATAAAACTGATTCTCTCTGATTGTCTGCTCTTTGCACCAAGTTGTTACGCTTTGACCGCTGGCTTCGTATTGGGCTAGACGCTGTTCCCACAGATTGTCAAGTTCATTGCTGATCATTCCTGAACATCCTCTCGTTTTTATATGTTCAGGTTATTTTCGCATCTTTGTGATTGTATTACCATGTGCTTAATTTTTGACGCTTACCTTCTTACTGGCGTTCTTTTATATTTCATCCCGATCAAACAGTAAACCGAAACGGGTTTTATATACAGGCCCTCCGCATTGCTCGCAATAGCGTGCATCTTTGTCACCGATGTATCCACAAGGAGTTGTCGGGTGACTGATAGGTTCGGCAAAGAGATGTGTTCCACATAACTTGCAGAAAAGTGCTTCTTCGGCTATGTGGGCGTTTCCGCAGTTTGGACAATAGGCGTAACGACCATCCTTATTGATATCAGGTGTAGGAAGGAACGCAGGTAATTCAGGCTCGGGATTCCTTTGAATTCTACTGTGGATTCGTAACGTTGATTCGTCTGCACATATTGTCCTGAATTCAAGGAATTTTGTAAACGGAGGAATAATGCTTAACATTGAATCATGCAGTTTTCGCTTATCGTCAATAAGCTCGCGGATTGCCCGTTCTCGGCTATCTGCTGCCTTTCCTGATAAACCACAGATATCCTGCAATTCGGCAGAAGCATGGCAACCAATGCGGTAAACAATGAATTTTGGAGCTAAAAGTTCACCGGCAAAAATATGTGCTTCTTGCTCTATCTTATTGTATTCCTCGTCGGACAGCGACCATTTAGTTATCGATACTTTCGAACTGGATAGGTGACCTAAAACTATATGACCAAGCTCGTGCGCTACTGTCCAGCGTATGCGTCCATAAGGTTCAACTTGTTCATTTATTACAATTGAATATTTCCCGGTATCCGGGTCATAAATTGCTAGGCCGTCTTCTCCGTAGATTACGTCATCTATGAGAGATTGACGGTCTATTTTTGTTTCTTCAGACAATTCTTCGATTGTCACTATTCTGATTTCAACGTTGTTTGCTTCAGCATAATTGTCAACTAGCTCGAAGATATCAACAGGAAGCCAGTCAACCCCGTATTTTTTAATAAATTCATGCGCAGCTTCTGTGGCGAAGGCGTAATCAACGCCGCCATCACCTAGTTTCTTACTACTTTTTGAAGGCATCTGGATACAACGACTCCAATACTTTTCGAATTTTGGTCAGTTCTTCGTCCGGCAGATTTTCTGTTGCACGAAAGATGGCACGCAGATCTGAATTTTGAATCAAATCAATAATTGTCTCCCGTTCTGCATCTCCACGAAGAGCTAACTTTACCTTTTTTAATGCTTCTTCACTTACATTGCTTTGATTATCACGATCGCGGCCAGCTGCGCGTAGCTCCACGTCCATGTCTTCTTTCGCATCAGCGGTAACTGAAAAAGCAATAGCGGCTTTACCAAGTTGTTCATCAATTTGAATTTTCAAAAGTGTATCTAATGGTATGTCAAGAACAGCGGCAATTTTTGCTAAGGACTCTGCCGACGGTTCACGCAACCCGTTTTCAACATAATCAATGAAAGACTTAGACATGCCAGTTTTCTCTGCTAATACTCTTGCGGGTATTTTGTTTTCTTTCCGCAAGTTTTTAATATATTGGCCGAGTTTCTTTCCCATGCGATGACCTCCTTTCTCGGAGATACAACTCCTTGTAGTAATAATAACATAGTTCCCACTTTAAGTAAAGAATATTCATTAAGAAGACTTGTTTTTAAAATATGTCTGTGCTACAATGAAATTACCACCAATAGTGGTAATTAAAACTCAGTATTATACTGATTGTGTTAGCGATAACCGTGCGTTGCATACCGCTTTCGCAGAAATATATTACCACAAGCAGTAATAAAAATCAAGGTCTTTATGACAGAAAGGAGGTTAAAAGCCTATGAGTAATACAATTCATTTTCCCATCGTCGTGCAGTGTCCATGGTGTGAGAAGGGCGAAACTCTTGCGGACAAGCCAGCTGACATTAAGATCTCGTGCCAGTGTCCAAGATGCGGTCGCATCTATCATGTAGATTTTTCAACATTGAAAGTTGAAAAGGCAGCGGCAATACGAAGAAAAAGAGGAGCTTAACGCGAATCTCATGACAACTGAATAGTAGTTACTGACTGAGTCACTTGGGGCTATAAACAGCCACCACTAAGGCCGGAGTAGCGCTGGAAACAGCGGATACTTGCGGCCTTTTTCCGTTTCATCAAGCATCTTCGATATCTCCTGTTTCCGGCTCTCCGGAAAAACAAAAAGGAGATATCGAACAATGAAATATGATTACCACTTCAACAAAGAAACCATCACTATCGAAGTTCAAGAGGGCGATTATGACATACTCATCGAGCTTGACCGATTGGAACGCAATGTCAATCAAAAAGAAACCCGCCGACATGCTTCACTGGACGCATTTAATCTTGACGGGAATCTATTCCCAGCAAACGTGGATGTCGAAGCCGAATGTATCAAAAACGAGGAATACCAAGTGCTGTATAAAGCCATTGACCAGCTTTTGCCGCAGCAGCAGGAGCTCATCAAAAAAGTTTTTTTCGAGAAGCGCACCATCGTAAGCATCGCCCGTGAAGAAGGCGTCGGCGAAAGCGCAATACGCGATCGACTAAACCGCATTTATAAAAAACTGAAAGAAAATCTGAAATAGACCCTGCGGATTCGCTTCTGCCGTGAGCTACCTATGGAGAGAACAACAACACCGCTCTCCAGAAAAGAGGTAAGAGCGATGAAGCATGAGCTAAAAATCAGCATCCGTAGGGCACCGTTTGAAGGTAGTGTTGTTAAAAATCAGACGGTCACCCTACGGGAGCGGCTTCTGAAGCGAATGTTTGGCGAAAAGCACAGGGTGATGGTAATCGTCCCCGGCGATAGCGTTGAGCGTGTATCGATTTCAGAGCTGCCGGAGGAGGGTAACGAAGATGAACGAGCGTGACCCCACTCCGAAAATCCCAATGACTATTAAGGCGAAAGCCTACCGCCATCAAATAGAGGCCTTCAATTTCGTTTGTAAGTGTTTTGGCCTCTTTGCGGAGGGAGGTGCTTCCGATGCCAAAGGTCGAGGTGACCTGCCGGATTTGCGGCAAGCCTTTCCTAAAGCCGGAAACCCAAGTCTGTGAAAATAATTTCTGCTGTGTAGAGCATTTTCGTCAGTGGAATTCGAAGCGCATGTCGGAATACAACAGCAGCACCAATCCCATGAACCAACCCGGCGGCGTAATGGAAGCACGTATCAAACGCAGTCATGCTATGCGGGGTACTGGTGAAGGCAAAGCTTATAGAAAATTACTGGGAAAGCATGAACACCGCAGGATTGCTGAAGCGATACTTGGCAGGCCGCTTAAAGAAGGCGAGGTTGTCCATCACCTCGACGGGAACAAGCTGAACAATGATCCAGCAAACCTTGAAATTTTACCCTCACAAGCAGAACATGCAAGGATTCATTTTTCAAAGAAGAAAGCGAGGTGATGCATATGAACATTTCCAAAGGCTGTGGAGCTGCACTCCTGATGGAAATGGGTTAACTAAGGCACAGGAAAAAGCCTTACAGCCATCGCTGTGGCGGGAGCGCTGTATGACGAAAATCGCATACGCCGCGTTCTGATTGTCGCACCGCTATCCATCTTAGGTGTCTGGCAGGAGGAATTCTCCAAGTTTGCGGCCTTTGACTATAACCTTGCGGTGCTGACCGGCTCCGGTGCAAAGAAAATCGATACCTTAAGACACCTGAATGGCGATGCGCTTCAGGTCGCGGTTATCAACTATGAATCAGCGTGGCGGCTGGAAAAGGAGATTGCTGCGTGGCATCCGGAACTGATCATTGCGGATGAAGGGCACAAGATCAAAACCCATAACATAGCGGCAAGTAAAGCCATGCACCGACTTGGGGCCGGAGCGCGGTACCGGCTGTTATTAACTGGCACGCCGGTGACCAACAAAGCCATCGATGTGTTCAGCCAATACAAGTTTTTAAATCCTGCAATATTCGGTCAAAGCTTCTATGCCTTCCGGAATCGGTATTTTAACATGGTTGGTTACGGTAACCATACACCGGTACTTAAAAAGTCGATGGAGCGGGAACTGACCGAGCGGATGCATTCCATTGCATATCGTGCCACAAAAGCAGAGTGTCTCGATTTACCGGATATAACAGATATCGTTCGCAAGGTCGAGCTGGAGCCGCATGCGATGCGTCTTTATCGAAATCTTGTCAAGGACAGCTATGCGGAGCTTTCAAAGGGCGAGGTTACGATTACCAACGTTCTGACGAAGCTGTTAAGGCTATCCCAACTAACCGGCGGTTTTTTAGGCAGTGATGAGAGCGCATCGACTGAACAAGTCAGTACGGCCAAGCTGGAGGTGCTGGAGGATATTATCGATTCAGCTTTGGAAGAAAACCAGAAGCTGGTTATTATTGCGCGCTTTGTGCCGGAGTTAAACGCCATTTGCAGGCTGCTGGATAAAAAGGGTGTGCGTCACTCGCTCATCATGGGCGGCGTGAAGAACCGCGACGAACAGGTATCACAATTTCAAAATGATCCCAATGTTCCTGTATTCGTTGGGCAGATCGCAACGGCGGGTCTTGGCATCACACTTACGGCGGCCAGCACCATGGTGTTTTATTCGCTGGATTATTCCATGAGCAACTTTGAGCAGACAAAAGCCCGGATTCACCGAGCAGGCCAGCGAATGCCCTGCACCTACATTTATTTAACAGCCACCGGAACAGTAGATGAGAAGGTCTTAAAAGCACTGAAGAACAAGGCTAATCTTGCAAAAATGCTGGTGGACGATTACAGAACGGGACTGAATCCATTCCAATAAGAGAGAGGAGATACCTATGTACGATTCAGAGAAAATGTTTGAACTTGCAGATCGCCTGAAAGAACTGCGAGACACGAAAAAGGAGCTTGAGCAGCAGCTAAAGTCAATTAATACCGAGCTTGACGAAGTGGACTTTAGCTTGGCAACAGCCATGCTGGAATCAGAAACACAAAACTTTACCCGCTCCGGCGTTATGTTTTGCCTAACCAACACAACCCGCGCATCTGCTGCAGCGGACCGCAAAGATGAGCTTTTTGCAGCCTTGCGCGCTGAAGGTTTTGGCGGGCTGATCTATGAGACCGTTAATGCCAATTCACTATCTGCTTTCGTAAAAGAGCAGATCGCGGAAAACAACGATACCCTTCCGGACTGGCTAAACGGGCTGGTAAATGTATTTGAAAAAACCACTGTGGGCGTCCGCAAGGCGACCCGTAAATAAGAAAGCGAGGAAAAAAGACTATGAAAAACAACGAGCTTACCACAAATAACAGCACCTTTTTGAAGTTGAAGGACTTTGATTTATCTATTGCACTTTCCGATGAGCTGGCAGGCCTTACCGGAAGCTTTGAACGCATCAAAATCCCTGCCGCAGGCAGTACGGTCTTTGAAATCCCCAGTGAAGATCCGAACAACCCCGAAGCGGTCAAGGAATTTTCAGCAGTGATCCTTTATCATCACCCGCTCTATGCCTACTACAAAAACAAATACACCGGCGGCTCTAATCCTCCCGATTGTGGTTCCTTTGACGGCATCACCGGTGAGGGAGACCCGGGCGGCAACTGTAACACCTGTCCATATAACCAGTTTGGCTCCGGTGAAGGCAGCGGAAAAGCCTGCAAGAATCGTCGCCGCATTTATCTGCTGCGTGAGGGCGAAATCTTCCCGATGCTGTTGTCACTCCCAACCGGTTCCTTGAAGGACTTTACCCGTTACCTGATGCGCCTGCTTTCCAAAGGTAAGAAGTCCAATGCGGTGGTTACGCGCTTTACATTGAAAAAAGCCACAAATTCAAGTGGCATTGCCTTTTCACAGGCACAGTTCACCGTGGATCGCAACCTGACACCTGAGGAGTATGCCTTGGTAAATGTGCTATCCGAGCAGGTCAAAGCCTTTAGTACCCGTGTTGGTTATGATGCGGAGCCTTCTGGCGATGGTCTGACACAAAATGTCGATCCCAAAACCGGAGAGGTTATAGAGCCTCTCGTCTAACATAAAAGCTGCAGGTCGGGCGGGTACTTTTCCGCTCGGCCTCCTGCAGCAGATAGGAGCCAATATGGAATATAAATGCATAACAAGGCTGGACGAGATTGCTGCCTATTTGGAAGGTGCTAAGCTCATAGCCTTTGACTTTGAAACCTCACCAACAGAAAAGTATCGACAAGATGAGCGCGCGGCTTTGGATGCACATAAAGCCCAGATCACCGGCATGAGCTTTTCAGTAGCGGAGGGTAGTGCCGTATATGTGCCCTTGACTCATAAGGTGGGTAAAAATGCGGAAAATCCTGATGTCATTCTTCAATATTTAAAAAAAACGTTATTTGAAAACACCCAAGTAACGAAGGTCGCTCATAACCTTGCATTTGAAGCCATGTTTTTATATGCCCAAGGCATCGTACTCCAGGCCCCATGCTACGATACTATTGCCGCTGCACAATTGACACTGAAATCGAAGTGGGAATTTCGTGGTCTTTCCGACAGCGGTCTGAAATTACTGGCCACCTCCCTTTTCGGTGCAGAGATGCCGGATTTTCAAACGGTAACCAGCGGCCGCCACTTTGACGAACTGGATCCGCAGGAGCAGGAGACAATCCGCTATGCTTGTGCCGACTCGGATTATACGCTGCGACTGTATCATCGCTTTAATGGCTGGTTTGATCGCTTCCTCCCTTCGCATCGATATATAGCAGAAAAGATTGAAGCGCCGACAGCGGTTTACTGCGGCATCATGAAATATAACGGGATCCCAATGGACAAGGCTACCATGCTCAAAAAGCAGGCTAAAGCGGAGGAACAGCTGTCAAGGATGAAAACCGAAATTGATGCTATAACTGGAGGCATTCATATTGGAGCCAATGCTAGCACCTCCGCCTTTAAACAGTATCTATATAAAGACCTCGGATTACCGGTATTAAAAACAACGGAGAAATATCAGGAGGCTGCCGATGATCAAGCGCTGATTATGCTTCGCGACTGGTGCCAAGAGAACAAACCGGAGCTGGTACGTTTGTTTGATTTAATTCAAGAGTACCGCAAATGGGGCAAGCTCAAAAGCACCTACATCGACGGCTATTTGCAGCACATTAATACTGCCACCGGTAGAATACATCCGGACTTAATGCCGCTGGGAACCGAAACCGGACGCTTTGCAGCAAGAAATCCAAACCTTCAAAATTGCCCCAGGAAGGACAATGACCCAGTAGGCGTGCGAAGCTTTATTGTTGCACCGGAGGGTAAGGTGATTCTTTCTCTGGACTTCTCCCAGATCGAGCTTCGTGTGGGTGCATTTTACTGCAGGGATGAAAAGATGCTGAAAACCTACCGCACCGGCGGAGATATCCATGCGCAGACCACCTCGGTCATTTATAACATTCCGTTTGCTGAGGCAGTAGATAAAAATGCGAAAGGCTATAAGGAACGGCGCACCATCGCAAAAAACTGTAACTTCGGAGTATTTTATGGCTTGTTTGCCAATGGGCTGCAGCGCACCCTTCAGTTCAAGGCCGGACTTCATACAACAAAAGAAGAATGTGAGACCATCATCAATAACCTCAAGGCCGGATATCCCGGCTTAGCAAAATGGCAAAACGAGACGAAAACAAGCGCTGCCAATACCTGCTACACCGAAACATGGCTCGGCAGACGAAGGTATCTCATCAGCATGCTTTCTGAGGATTGGGGTAAGCGCTCCTTTGCACAGCGTTGTGCACTCAATACACCGATTCAAGGCACAGCGGCAGATATTTTGAAGCTGGTCTGTGGTCGCGTTATCGCCGGACTTCCCGAAAGACCATGGCTGAAGCCGCTCTTACAGATCCACGACGAGTTGATATTTGAGATGCCAAACGATAAGGTGGATGAGGCAGTGAGATTTATCAAGTCTTGTATGGAAGCAAAGCCCTTCCCTGAGTTTGATGTACCGATTGTCGCAGAAGCAGCGGTCGGCGATAGCTTTGGCAACTTAAAGGAACTGGAGGTGTAGCGATGAGCATTAACAAATTCAATGCTGAGGGATATTACGATCCCACAGCCTATGAAGCGTTAACCAATATCGAGCACGAAGCAAAGAAGCAGCCATTTCGACCGCTGGTGTTTATCTGCTCTCCCTATGCAGGGGACATTGAGAGAAATACCACGAACGCTCGCCGCTACAGCCGATTTGCGGTACAGGAAAACTACATACCCCTTGCACCGCATCTTCTGTTTCCTCAGTTTCTTGATGATACCAATCGTAAAGAACGTGACCTCGGTTTGTTCTTCGGCATGGTTCTGATGAGCAAGTGTACGCGGGTGTGGGTGTTCGGTGATGTAATCACTGCGGGCATGGCAGTGGAAATCGAAAAAGCAAAGCGCCGAAAGCTGGTGCTTCGTTACTTTGATACGGATTGCAAGGAGGTGTCAGCCGATGAGTTATCCAAAGGAGCTTACTGAGCGAAAGCAGTGGATCTGTTGGCGCTTGGTTCCGGATAAAACAGGTGGTAAGGATAAAAAGGTGCCCTTCAATCCTACCACCGGCAAGACGGCATCTTCCAACAAGCCGGATACCTGGACAGACTATGTAACAGCCGCCGACGCACTGGAGCGCTATGGCTATACGGGACTGGGATTCGTTTTTACAGAGGACGATGAGTTCATTGGAGTAGACATCGACCACTGCTGTGACACGGATACTGGGACATTTAATGAGATCGCAACAGCCATACTTGCCAAGCAGCCGACCTATGCAGAATACTCGCCATCGGGCAAGGGTGTACATCTGTTATTCAAAGGCACCATGCCCGAAGGTGGCAATAAAAATACCACCACCGGCGTGGAGATGTATGGCAGTCTGCGCTACTTCACCATGACAGGACAGAAGCTCCCTAATGCGCCCGATGAAATCGCAGCTGACAATGGCACGCTAAGCTGGATTCATGAAACCTATATCCGGCCGAAAAAGAAACATAAGAAAAAGAGCAAAGCAAAAAGCAAGTCAAAAACGATCTCCCTTACCGACGAGGAGCTGCTGGAAAGGGCTCTGGAGTCAGGTGACGGCGAAGCCTTCTCCCTACTATGGGAAGGGAAATGGCAGGACAGCTTTGCAAGCCAGTCGGAGGCGGATTTATCCCTTTGCTGTAAGCTTGCCTTCTGGTCCGGAAAAGACAAAGAGCAAATGGACAGGCTTTTTCGGCGGTCCGCTATGTACCGGGACAAATGGGATGAAAAGCATCATGCCAGCGGTGCTACGTATGGCGAGGAAACGCTGAACAAGGCAATCGAAGCGACGGAAACCACCTACAGCCCCGGTGGTGACGCGGTTATTTTCGAATATGATGGCCGGTATTTCCGCTCCAAGGGTGAAAACATCTACCCCATTACCAACTTTCTATTTCAGCCGGTCGAGATGATCGTGGCAGAGGAGGAAACACAGCTCACTGCGGATCTTCTTACCATACGCGGTGAAACCTTTCGTTTGACCTTTATGACCACTGACTTTGCCAATCAGCAGAAGTTTAAAAGCATACTCAATCGTCGAACCATAGCCCTTGGCTACTTTGGCTCGGATGGCGATCTGGAGCTGCTCAAAGGCTATATTTCCGAGCTGGATTGGCCTACGAAAACAGGAGTTAAGGCGGTGGGAATCTATAGGCACGAAAAACGTCTGGTCTTTGTTGCTACGGAGGGTGCAGTGGAGGCGGGAGAGGTTCAGGTTCCAGACTTGGTACAGCTTGAAAAATACAAAAGTATTGATACGGAAATCCTCAAATCCGACCTGCTGAAAAAGGAGCAGCTTCAAAAGCTCGGCGAGTGGCTCATATCATATAACGAGCCTGCCAAAACAGTGTCAGTGCTTGCGTGGATGGCAGGGTGTTTTATCAAAGAGCATTTAAGGCATAACAATGTCAAGTTTCCGCACCTGATGCTGATCGGCGAAGCTGGCAGCGGTAAAAGCAATACATTAGAGCGCGTGATTCTGCCTGTATTTTCAAGGACAAAGGTCATTGCAGCAGGCCAGACGACCGCCTTTACCCTGATGAAGGACTCGGCTTCTTCAAACCTGATACCCCAGGCACTGGATGAGTTCAAGCCTTCCAAGCTCGATAAATACAAGCTGGATGCGCTGTATAACCATTTTCGTAACAGCTATGACGGCCATGAAGGCATACGTGGTCGTGCGGATCAAACCACCGTCAGCTATGAGCTTTTGGCACCGCTGGTTGTCGCCGGTGAGGAATCGGCAGATGAAGCAGCGGTCAGGGAGCGAAGCATAGAGCTGCTGTTTTCCAAGAAGGATCTAAGGCCAGCGGAATATCGCGCAAACTTCGCAAGACTGTGCGCAAAGCCTGAGCTTCTTGGAAGCTTCGGACGAAGTCTTCTGGAGATGGCATTACAAGCAAGCTTTTCCGAGGTGCAAAAATGGTATGAGGAAGGCCTCGAAAGCTTTGCAAAGGAGCTACCTACCAGAGTAATCAATAATCTGGCTTGCTGCTACGTAGGACTATGTCTCATTGAAAAGTTGTGTATTTCTATCGGCTTATCTTGGCAGGAGGTGTTTCCGTATAACCGGGAAACCTGTCGAAAGTATCTGGAGTATGCGGCCAAAGAATATCTGCTGGATGGCAATACCAGCAATAAAAGTGTCGTTGAGCAGACGCTGGAGATCATGTCCCGCATGGGGCTGGATCCAAAAAGTGAGTACTCAATCTGCGAGGACGGTAAGGTGCTGGCCCTTTGGCTTAATCACGTGTATGACCGTTACACCAAATATCGTAAGGATTATGCCATTGTTGGAGAAACCTTGACCTACGCACAGTTTAAGAAACAACTGCAGCACTGCGAATTCTTTCTGGAAAGCAATGTTCAAAAGCGACTGGGTACAGAAAACCGCAAGGTATGGACGCTGGATTACACGCTGCTTAAGGAACGATGCGATGTCAGCGGCTTTGAAATCACAGAAATTGAACCTTTATAATTTGTAACTTGTAACCTCATAACCTAAAAAATTAGAGCTACGCAGGAAACGAGATTTTTTCTTATCGCGTGCGCGCGTGCGTATACACGTAAAAATATGTAGACCTATAGATTTAGGAGTTACAAGGTTACAAGTTACAGGAAGGAGAAAACGGATGTTGGAAAAGGATATCACAAATTTAATACTTCGCTTTTTAAAAACTGTGCCAAACTGTTTTTGTTGGAAAGAGCATGGCGGGCTCTATGGTACATCAGGGATTCCAGACATCGTTGCCTGCATTAATGGCCGGTTCTATGCATTCGAGGTAAAGACAGAGGCCGGGAAGGTAACAAAGCTGCAGAGAGCAACAATCAAGAAAATCCAAGCTGCTGGTGGTACGGCTGTGGTCGTGCGCACAGTTGATGAGGTGCGGGCAGTACTGAAGCAATCGGGGCTTGCCCTCCGCAATGAACAATGAATTAGAATATACTGCAGAAGCTGCATTTAAGATATAAGAGCTATGCATACACGAGCACACTGCTGCAATGCCTCACTGTGAAATTTAAATTTTACGGAGGTAAAGCGTATGCATCAGAATCAAACAACAATTGATAACTACCACACAGAGGATGAATATACAAAACTGGCAAACGCCATTATCCTGCAAGCGGTCAAGGATTATCGAGATGCTTTAAGAAGGCTGGCAAAGCATCCATATAACAACATGGCACTATCAGAAAAACAGGAAGTAGAGAGGTTTTTCCGTTCGGACTGGTTTGAAGTGCTGACCAGTATCGATCCGGAAATGCTGATTCGAAAGCTGAATGCGGAGGTGGCATGATGAACGCAAAAAATTATCTTGGGCAAGCGTTTCGGCTGGATCAGCGGATCAACAGTAAACTGGAGCAAGTAGCTTCTCTTAATGAGCTGGCCACCAAAGCAACCCACACGCTGACAGGTATGCCTAGGAATCCCAATCGCGCTACGTCAACGATGGCGGATTCGGTTGCTAAAATCATCGACATGCAAGCTGAGATCGACCGAGACATTGATCGGCTTATTGATTTGAAACGAGAAATCATAGACATCATCAAAGCGGTGGACAATACGGAATGTCAGACGCTTTTGGAACTGCGCTACCTGTGTTTTAAATCTTGGGAGCAAATCGCGGTGGACATGGGATATAATGTGCGTCATGTCTATCGTATGCATGACTTAGCCGTCTCTTTGATTAAGGTTCCTGAAACGAGTCAGTAAATGTCACTGTTTGTCACTATAGCCTGCGTGTTATCATTACAATAGAAAAATAGCATGAAGAGAAGCCTTCGTGGGAGCAATCCTGCGGAGGCTTTTGTATTTCCTGAAATGAGGTGACAAAGTGCCAAGGAAACCAAAGCGTGCATGCCAACAACCCGGCTGTCCAAATCTGACCGATGGTCTTTATTGTGAACAGCATCAGCGGGAGGCCAACGCTCGCTATAACAAATATGAACGCGATCCGGAAAGCAACAAGCGCTACGGCCGTAAATGGAAACGCATACGAGACCGCTACATCAAAGCTCACCCCTTATGTGAGGAATGTAAGAAGCATGGCAAGTTAGTGCCTGCTGAAGAGGTGCATCACATCCTACCTCTTTCGCGCGGCGGTTCCAATGCAACGGACAATCTGATGTCGCTGTGTAAGTCCTGTCACTCATCCATTACCGTTCGAGACGGTGACCGGTGGGGGCGGTAAAATCTCCAAAACTTTTTCAGATGGACAGCGGCGCGGGGCTTCGCGCGTGAAATCGCGGTTTCAAGAGGGGTATATGCCCCGTAATTTTAGGAAAGGTAGGTGAAGCCTATGGCAAACGGACATGGTGGAGCGCGCCCCGGCTCGGGACAAAAGAAGAAAGCCTTGACCGATAAACTCAAAGAAGGCAACCCAGGCCATCGTAAATTAACAGTAGTTGAATTTACAGATACCGCTGACTTAAGTGGCATGACGATGCCCGAGCCACGAGAATATCTATCTGCACTGCAGAAAAACGGTAAGCAGCTCATGGCCGTAGACATCTTTCAAAAGACCTGGACATGGCTCAATGAACGCGGCTGTGCCGTGCATATCCCGACACAGCTTTTGGAGCAGTATGCCATGAGTGTTTCCCGTTGGATCCAGTGCGAGGAATGTATCACTGAATTTGGTTTTTTGGCAAAGCATCCGACCACCGGTAATGCAATTCCCTCACCCTATGTGGCAATGAGTCAAAACTTTATGAAGCAGGCAAACAATCTATGGTTTCAGATTTACCAGACGGTAAAAGAAAATTGCACCACTGATTACCGGGGCGCGAATCCGCATGATGACGTGATGGAAAGACTTCTGGCAGCTCGGCGCGGCGGTAAATAACAAGGATTGGAGAGATGAAAATGAAACAATATTTAACGGCAGAAAGTGTCTGCATGGGACATCCGGATAAGTTATGCGATTTGATAGCAGACAGTATCCTTGATGCTTGCCTTCGTAAAGACCGCTCCTCTCGAGTGGCGTGTGAGGTCATGGCTACCAAAGGCAAAATTATCGTGGCGGGCGAGATCACCTGCAGCGGTAAGGTGGATATTCGCTTCGTGGTGAAAAGGATTCTGCGGGACGTGGGCTACAATCCAAACAAATTTTTAATTCTCGTCTTTGTCCATAAACAAAGCACAGATATTGCAACTGGTGTAGATAAGGCGCTGGAAGCTCGAAGCGGTGATACCAGTTGGTATGGATCCATCGGTGCCGGGGATCAAGGCACTGTGTACGGTTACGCCACAAACGAAACGCAGGAAATGCTGCCATTACCGGTCGTTTTGGCCCACAGGATTACACGCCGCTTAGACTCGGTGCGCAAAGAGGGTCTGATCAAAGGCTTGCTGCCGGACGGAAAAGCTCAGGTGACAATTGAGTATGAAAACGGCGAAGCAAAGCGCGTGAAGACAATTATTGTTTCTGCTCAGCATATTGCAGACAAATCGACAAAGGATTTGCGAGAGGATATTATTCGTTGGGTGTTATGGAACGCCTTTGAGAAGTTCCCCTTTGATAATGATACAGAAATCCTTGTGAACCCTTCTGGCCGTTTTGTGGAGGGCGGGCCTTCAGCAGACACAGGGCTTACCGGAAGGAAGCTCATGGTTGACACCTATGGTGGCCTTGCTCCTCATGGTGGCGGAGCATTCTCCGGAAAGGATCCAACTAAGGTTGATCGCAGCGGCGCATATATGGCTCGCTACATCGCCAAGCACATCGTTTGGAGTGATTATGCGAAGTGTTGTGTGGTCAGTATTTCTTATGCCATTGGCAAGGCGGATCCAGTTGCCTTTGAAGTAGACACACTGGGAACGGGCACTGTACCCGATGCCGTTTTACGCGAAGCCGCACTCAAGGTATTTAATTTAAGACCGGCAGCAATGATTGAAAAGCTAAACCTTCGAAACACCATTTATGCGGATACCGCGACCTATGGTCATTTTGGAAAATGGCAGGGCTCGTGGGAGGATGTCAATCAATACAAGGATTATAGAGAGGCGGTGACAGCGCTTGTTGATTGAAAAAATACCAGTAGCGAAGCTGAATCCGGCTACATATAATCCCCGAAAGGATCTAAAGCCCGGAGATAAAGAGTACGAAAAGCTAAAGCGTTCCATTTCCGAGTTTGGTTATGTGGAGCCTGTGATCTGGAATAAGCAGACCGGCAATGTGGTCGGCGGCCATCAAAGGCTTAAAGTATTATCTGATCTCGGTCAGACGGAAATTGACTGCGTGGTAGTCGAGCTGGATGATACACGTGAAAAAGCGCTGAACCTGGCTTTGAATAAAATTCAAGGTGACTGGGATGAGACAAAGCTGGCCGCGATTATGGCAGAGTTTGATGCAACCAGCTTTGATGTATCAATCACCGGCTTTGATGCCGACGAGGTAGATGTGCTCTTAAACAAGTTTTACTCAAAAGAAGCGGTACAAGACGACTTCGATGTCGATAAAGAAAAAGATGCCATCGAAGCCGTCGGTGAAACCCGAACGAAACCCGGAGACATTTGGCTATTGGGTAATCATCGCTTGCTTTGTGGCGATAGCACCAGCGAGCAGGACTTTTCCCGTCTGATGGACGGGGCTCATGCAGCATGTGCTGTGACCTCACCTCCCTATGGTGTGGGCAAGGAATATGAGAAAGCGGGTATCGAGCCTTGGTTTGACACCATGCGACCTGCAATCAAGAACATCTGTAAGCACTCGGACATTATCTGTTGGAACATTGGTGATTTATTTGCGACAGGAACGCAGTTCATTGAGCCAACGGAAATGTACAGCATCGGAATGTTCAATGACAATGGTTTTCGTCCAATTTGGATTCGCATTTGGAAAAAGCAAGGCATGAACTTCGGCAATGCTCCCTATCATCTGGTGACCAATAAGCCGGTGCAGCAGTACGAATATGTGACAGCCTTTGCCGGACAAGAGACAGAGGAATACAACGATCAGGAATATGCTTGGGTATCTGCCTTTGCCGGACACAGTTATAAATTTGTAAAGCGACTTACCAAAGAGGAACGAAAAAAGTGGGGCTATGCCGGTATCTGGGAGATTGCTACGGTACGCGCCAACAAAGAACATCCTGCCATGTTTCCGGTGGAGCTGCCTTGGCGGTGCATTAAGATGCACTCGGACAGAGGCGGGATTGTATTGGAACCCTTCGGCGGCTGTGGTACAACCCTCATTGCCTGCGAGCAAACCGAACGCCGCTGTTATGCGATGGAGATCTCTCCGGTGTACTGCGATTTAATCGTCAAGCGGTGGGAAACCTTTACGGGTGAAACTGCCTTAAAACTGGAGGTATAGCATGGA
Source organism: Peptoclostridium acidaminophilum DSM 3953 (assembly GCF_000597865.1). Taxonomy (GTDB): domain Bacteria; phylum Bacillota; class Clostridia; order Peptostreptococcales; family Peptostreptococcaceae; genus Peptoclostridium_A; species Peptoclostridium_A acidaminophilum. Next base: position 504,015 of record NZ_CP007452.1, read on the forward strand.
AAACACAATGGTTATAAAGCGCATTCCAGCCGGGCAGCTTAAAGCAGCAAAGTATAATCCGAGAAAGGATTTAAAGCCTGGGGATTCTGAATACGAAAAGCTCAAACGATCCATTCAGACCTTCGGGTATGTCGAGCCGATTCTTTGGAATCAAAGGACGGGCAATATAATCGGAGGTCACCAACGTTACAAAGTCTTGCTTGATTTAGGACATACGGAAATTGACTGTGTTGTCGTAGACATGGACTTGGCAGATGAAAAGGCGCTCAATGTTGCGCTGAACAAGGTTTCCGGTGACTGGGACATTCCCCTTTTGACCGAGCTGTTAAAAGATATCAATGCCAGCGGCTTTGATGTATCGCTGACCGGTTTTGATGCTGCGGAGATGGATTCACTGTTTCGGGATAGCGTAATTGCAGGCGTCAAAGAAGACAGTTTTGATGAGCCTTTACCGGAAACGCCGATTTCCCGCCAAGGAGATATCTGGCTGCTGGGAAGACACAAGCTCATCTGCGGAGATAGCACAAAGCCCGACACATATACAGCCCTGATGGACGACCAACAGGCCAACCTTGTAGTGACTGATCCGCCATATAACGTGGCTTATGAAGGTACTGCCGGTACCATCCAGAACGACAACATGGACAGCGCCAAGTTCCACGCATTTTTACTGTCAGCTTTTCGCTGTATGTATGAGAAGCTTGTAGACGGTGGAAGTATTTATGTATTCCACGCAGATCGGGAAACCGTCAACTTTCGAACCGCCTTTACCGAGGCGGGTTTTTTCTGCCATCAGACCTGTATCTGGATAAAGAATGTGCCGGTGCTTGGCCGCTGCGTTTATCAGTATAACCACGAACCGGTGCTTATGGGCTGGAAACCGACAGCAGGACATCAGTGGTATGCAGATCGAAAGCAGCGCACCACCTGGAATTTCGACCGGCCGTCAAAGAGTAAATTTCATCCGACTATGAAACCGGTAGCTTTGGTTGCTTATCCGATCGTTAACAGCAGCGTATCCAATAGCATTGTGCTGGACCCCTTCGGCGGCAGTGGTAGCACGCTCATTGCCTGTGAGCAGACAGAACGGATTTGTCACACGATCGAGCTTGACGAAAAATACGTCGATGTGATTGTAAAGCGGTATCTGGAGTTTAAAGGCACGGATGCAGAGGTTACCCTCTTGCGTGGCGGCGAAAAAATGAGCTATGAAAAAGCGCAGAATACAGTCAAATAAGTCTTGCTATATCACAGCTTTCGAGCGATATATGTACCTACCAAAAATGAAAGGTGGTACGAATATGGAAATCAATTATAACGTTACCAGTGAGGAGCGAAAGGCTCTGATTCAGGCTCTTGGCGAGCTGTTGGAGGTAAAACCTAAATATCTTGGCGCGCCCTCCTTTTCTTATGAGCTTGGAGACATCAGCGTCGATAAACAAGGGACCGTTCTTTTTAAAGAAGATGCCAGCCAAGAAGACGTGGATAGAATCCTGGACGGTTTGCTGGAGCGCGGTTTTGAATGTGTTGTTCCGGATAGCTTTGTCATCGAGCTGCCTCGAGAAGGCATCAGCGATTTGGCAATCGAGAACCTCAAGCAAATTGTCGAAGGCAAAGCAGAGCTGATCAAAAAGGCGCTGGGGGCTGATGCTCTTGAGATTACGGTTACAGAAGACAAGATCGGCTTTCCATGGTTTAAGTGCTTACCTGCTCCAGAAGAACTCAGCGCCTATGCACGTTTTGTTGGGCATTTGGTATTGATGGCCAAAACACTCCAACGAGTCAACACAACAACAAAGACAGTGGAAAATGAAAAATATGCTTTTCGATGCTTTCTGCTTCGTTTGGGCTTTATCGGTGAAGAGTATAAGAAAACGCGCAAAGTGCTGCTAAAGAACTTAAGTGGCAGTTCGGCATTTAAGTCCGGCGCAAAGGATAAGGAGGTGTCCGAATGAAGCAAATCCATCCTGGAATGCTGAAGCAGCTTCGTGATTACTATAAGCCGGGCACCCGCGTCATGCTTGTGCGCATGGACGACCCATATAGCAAGCTGCAGCCCGGCGATAGTGGTACCGTTTCTTTTATTGACGATACCGGAACTGTATTTGTGAATTGGGATAGTGGCAGTTCCTTAGGCGTAGTTTTTGGCATTGATGAGATCCGAAAAATTGAAGAATAGAGCACTATAAACTACACAATTCCAAGACGTAATAACTGTGTATTTATGCACTTTATGTAGCCGAATTGCCTTGCTACGCAAGGTTTATTCTGACCGGCAAAGACGAATAATTATCCGGGCAAACCGGCACACACAAAGGAGCTCCACTGAGGGTTCCTTTTTTCATGTCTATTTTTGTGGAAGGAGGCGGTGACAATAAGAAAACTAAAGAAATACACTCCAACTCGTTTTATGGCGAAGGATTCAGTTTACAGTAAAGCCGCCGCCGACTATGCAGTCGCATTTATTCAAGCACTGCGTCATACCAGCGGTATATGGGATGGCCAGCCTTTTGAACTTATAGATTGGCAAGAACGGATTATCCGTGATGTGTTTGGTGTTCTCAAACCGAACGGGTATCGACAGTTCAACACAGCCTTTATTGAAATACCAAAGAAGAATGGAAAGTCCGAGCTTGCTGCAGCAGTCGCCTTACTGTTGACCTGTGGTGATGGCGAGCAGCGTGCCAAGGTATACAGCTGTGCTTCTGATAAAAATCAAGCGAAGATAGTATTTGAGGTAGCTGTGGCAATGGTGCGTAAATCACCGGCGTTAAGTAAGCGCGTGAAAATACTTGAATCTACAAAGACGCTAATATTTACACCAACTGAGAGTACTTATCAGGTGCTTTCAGCCGACGTAGCGAATAAGCATGGTTTCAATACACATGGCGTCATTTTTGATGAGCTGCACACGCAGCCCAACAGAAAGCTATTTGATGTTATGACCAAGGGCAGCGGAGATGCTCGGATGCAACCACTGTATTTTCTGATTACCACAGCGGGAGACAATACGAATTCTATCTGCTACGAGGTGCATCAAAAGGCACAGGATATTCTTTCTGGACGTAAGACGGATCCGACCTTTTATCCGGTGATTTACGGTATCGAAGAGACAGATGACTGGACGGATCCAAAAGTATGGAAAAAAGCAAATCCCTCTCTTGGAATTACAATCGGTATAGATAAAGTGAAAGCGGCTTGTGAAAGTGCAAAGCAAAACCCAGCAGAAGAAAACAGCTTCAGGCAGCTTCGCCTTAATCAATGGGTAAAGCAGGCTGTGCGCTGGATGCCTATGGATAAATGGGACAAATGCGCCTTTGCTGTTGATCAAAGTAGCCTCAAGGGACGTGTTTGTTATGGTGGCCTCGATCTTTCCTCTTCAACGGATATCAGCGCTTTTGTGCTGGTGTTCCCCCCGATTGATGAGGATGACAAATACATTATCCTGCCATACTTTTGGATACCAGAAGAAAACCTCGAATTGCGCGTCCGGCGTGATCACGTGAATTATGATTTGTGGGAGAAACAAGGTTTTCTTCAAACCACCGAAGGCAATGTCGTTCACTATGGCTTTATTGAGGCCTGCATTGAGCGTCTAGGTTTAGAGTATAACATACGTGAAATTGCCTTTGATCGCTGGGGTGCTGTTCAGATGGTGCAAAACCTTGAAGGTATGGGATTCACTGTCGTTCCCTTTGGGCAAGGCTTCAAGGATATGTCGCCTCCAACGAAGGAACTAATGAAGCTGACACTGGAGCAGAAAATCGCACATGGCGGGCATCCAGTACTTCGGTGGATGATGGACAACATTTTTATTCGAACAGACCCTGCAGGCAATATCAAGCCCGATAAGGAAAAATCGACGGAGCGTATCGATGGTGCGGTTGCGACCATCATGGCTCTGGATCGAGCAATACGTTGTGGTAATGATACGAGCGCTTCGGTTTATGACCAGCGCGGCTTGCTTGTATTTTAATTAAGGAGAGTGATGTCTATGGGAATACTACAGGGAATATTTAAGGCACGCGACAAGCCTAAGGACGTTCTTGGCGGCAGCCGCTACAGCTTCTTTTTCGGAAGCACTACTGCGGGAAAACCTGTCAACGAGCATACAGCTATGCAGATGACAGCGGTTTACTCCTGCGTAAGAATACTATCCGAGACGCTGGCTGGGCTACCGCTCCATGTGTACCGCTACAACGATTTAGGCGGAAAAGAGAAACACCTCGCTCACCCATTGTATAAGCTACTCCATGATGAACCAAACCCTGAGATGACTTCTTTTGCATTTCGAGAAACGCTGATGAGTCATCTTTTGTTGTGGGGAAATGCATACGCACAGATTATCCGGAATGCACGAGGCGAGGTCGTTGCACTTTATCCACTGATGCCAAACAAAATGACGGTCGATCGCGATTCAGCAGGTCGGCTTTTTTATTTGTATCAGCGAAGCTCAGAGGATAATCCCTCCCTTGGAAAGGACAGTCATGTCTACCTTGCTCCGCCCGATGTACTGCATATCCCTGGCCTGGGTTTTGACGGGCTGGTCGGCTACTCACCTATTGCAATGGCAAAAAATGCTGTGGGACTTGCTATTGCCACCGAGGAATACGGTGCAAAGTTCTTCGCCAACGGGGCCGCACCTGGCGGCGTGCTGGAGCACCCGGGTACCATCAAGGACCCGCAGAAGATTAAGGAATCGTGGAATGCTGCCTACCAAGGAAGTGGAAATGCGCACAGGGTAGCTGTACTTGAGGAAGGCATGAAATATCAGACTATAGGTATCTCACCCGAACAAGCGCAGTTTCTGGAAACTCGGAAGTTTCAGATTAACGAGATTGCCCGCATATTTAGAGTTCCACCACATATGCTTGCAGATCTCGAAAAGAGCAGCTTCTCAAACATCGAACAACAGTCACTGGAGTTCGTAAAGTACACGCTTGATCCGTGGGTGGTGCGCTGGGAGCAGTCCATGTGCCGCGCCCTGCTTATGGAAAGTGAAAAGCTGAAGGTGTTCATTAAGTTCAACGTGGACGGACTGCTTCGCGGTGACTATGTAAGCCGCATGAACGGCTATGCCACAGCACGTCAGAACGGTTGGATGAGCGCTAATGATATTCGGGAACTTGAAAACCTCGACCGAATCCCGGCGGAGCTTGGCGGTGATCTCTATCTCATCAATGGAGCGATGACTAAGTTGCAGGACGCAGGAGCGTTCGCAAATATACAAGAAACGGAGGAAACAGAATGAAGAAATTCTGGAACTGGGCGCGGGATGAAGACCCCGGCGTCCGAACACTTTACCTTGACGGCGTTATTGCCGAAGAGTCGTGGTTTGATGATGATGTCACCCCAAAGGCATTCAAAGCGGAGCTTACCGCCGGCGAGGGTGACATTGTTATTTGGCTCAACTCTCCCGGCGGTGACTGTGTGGCAGCAAGCCAGATATATTCCATGCTCATGGATTACAAAGGCAAGGTCACCGTCAAGATCGACGGCATCGCCGCATCGGCCGCTTCTGTAATTGCAATGGCAGGAACAACCGTATTAATGGCTCCGACAGCACTTATGATGATTCACAATCCGCTGACCGTAGCGATTGGAGACAGCGAGGAAATGCAGAAAGCCATTGCTATGCTTTCGGAGGTCAAGGAAAGCATCATCAATGCCTACGAGATCAAAACAGGTCAGTCGAGAACAAAACTTTCCCACCTTATGGATGCGGAAACATGGCTCAATGCAAACAAAGCCATCGAGCTTGGTTTCGCAGACGGCATTCTGGAAGACGAAAAGAAACGGATACAGACTGATGACATTACTTATGCTTTCAGCCGCAAGGCTGTCACAAACTCATTACTGGACAAGGTAAAGCCTAAAATACCCAAGCAGAAAACAGGTATACCCGTTGATGTTGCTAAAGCCACTCCTGTGGATTGGCTTCTAAAGCGGCTTTCTTTAATTCAACACTAATTTTTAGGAGGAAAAATACTATGAACAAAATTCTTGAACTGCGTGAGAAGCGCGCGAAAGCATGGGAAGCGGCCAAGGCTTTCCTCGATACCAAGCGCGGTGCGGACGGGCTGGTTTCCCCTGAAGATACCGCAACTTACGAAAAAATGGAAGCTGACGTGGTCGCTCTCGGGAAGGAAATCGACCGCCTTGAAAAGCAGGAGGCCCTTGATCGCGAGCTTTCTAAGCCCTTAAACGCACCCCTTACGGGCAAACCGGCTGTTCAGGGCATGGATACCAAGACTGGCAGAGCATCCGATGAATACCGAAAAGCATTCTGGAATGCTATGCGTACACGTGCCGGTGAGGGCCTTGACCCCATCGTTAGAAACGCACTGCAGATCGGTACTGATACCGAGGGCGGATATCTTGTCCCGGATGAGTTTGAACGCACCCTTGTGGAAGCTCTCGAGGACGAGAACATTTTCCGTAGACTGGCCAATGTCATCACAACCTCTTCTGGCGACCGTAAAATTCCGGTTGTGGCGTCTAAGGGTACAGCCTCTTGGATTGATGAAGAGGGCGCAATCCCCGAAAGTGATGACAGCTTCGGGCAGGTATCCATCAGTGCGTATAAGCTTGGGACCATGATCAAGGTTTCCGAGGAGTTGCTGAACGACAGCGTATTCAACCTCGAAACCTACATTTCAAAAGAGTTTGCCAGACGCATCGGAAACAAAGAAGAGGAAGCATTCTTTACAGGTAACGGTTCAGGTAAACCTAGCGGTATCCTTGCGGCTACTGGTGGTGCACAACTTGGTGTGACTACGGCGAGTGCAACAGCGATCACCATTGATGAGGTGCTTGATTTGTTCTACTCGCTGAAAGCACCCTACCGCAATAAGGCTGTGTTCGTCATGAACGATGCCACTGTCAAAGCGATCCGGAAGCTGAAGGACGGACAAGGGCAGTACATCTGGCAGCCTTCTTTGCAGGCCGGAACCCCTGACACCATCCTGAACCGACCGTTGTACACTTCGGCATATGTGCCCGCCATAGCTGCAACCGCTAAGACCATAGTATTCGGGGATTTCAGCTACTATTGGGTAGCCGACCGTCAGGGACGTGTATTCAAGCGACTAAATGAGCTTTATGCCGCAACCGGTCAGGTAGGCTTTGTCGCTACCCAGCGTGTCGACGGAAAACTGATTCTGCCGGAGGCAATCAAAGTGCTCCAGCAGAAGGCATAACGGAGGTGCACTATGAGCTATAACGCAAAGAACTACACCGAACAAGGCGGTGAAAAAACCGTCATTGGCGGCACACTTGAAATCAAAGAGGGAGCCTTGGTAACGGGGATTCCATCTCAGTTTACACCGGCTGCAAACCAGTCAGACTCAACCGCTACAACCATTGCTGGACTTGTTGTTGATTTCAATGCGCTGCTTGCAAAGCTAAAAGCTGCTGGGCTTATGGCGGCAGACAGTTAGGAATAAGGAAAGGATGGTGACGGTATGACACTGCTTGAAAAGGTCAAGGCTAACCTCATCCTTGAGCACTCGGCGGACGATGGACTCCTGCAGCTGTACATCACCGCCGCTGTCAGGTATGCCGAGAGCTATCAGCACTTGACTGAAAACTTCTACGCTGATAACCCGATGCCGCCAACAACTGAACAAGCCGTAATTATGCTGTCGTCCCATTTTTATGAATCAAGGGACGGCAGCACAGGCGGCTTTTTTGCCGACAATGTGCAGGCCGGACAGCAGGTGTGGAATACGGTCAATCTTCTTTTAAGGCTTGATCGGGATTGGAAGGTGTAAATATGAGTTTTCTTGTAGAGAGGGGTGGTGTGTGTGAGTATTGGTGAAATGAGACATCGCATCACTATCCAAAGGATAACACCAACGATCAATGAAAACGGTTTTGAAAGTGAAATCTCTCAGGATTTCAAAACTGTATGTGCATCAGTGAAAAAGCTTCATGGTAAAGAATACTTTGCTGCTAAAGCTGTCCAGGCAGAAAATACAGTGAAATTTACCATTCGATACATTGCTGGAATTGATCAGACTATGAAAATTCTGTTTCAAGGGAAAGCCTACAACATTACCTCCATTGACAACATCAAATATAAGAAGCGATATATCGAGATTCAAGCCATGGAGGTGGTGACAGATGGCTAAGATTACTTTGGAAGGTATGCAGGAGCTGATAGACAAGGTTAACAAGCTCGGTAACAAAGGGACAGAGATTAAAAAGAAGGCGTTAGATAAAGCCGGAGCCATGGTTAAAAGCAGCATGGAAGAGAAAGCACCGAGATCTGAGCTTACGAAAAGACACCTGGCAGACAACATCAAGGTGTCTGAGATTGAAAGCGAGAACGGCGTTGACTTTATTAAGATTGGACCAAACAAGGGAGATAATTCAGAGTTCTACTATTCAAAATTTACTGAATGGGGAACCTCGAAGATTCCTGCACAGCATTGGGCTGAAAACTCGGTATTGGAGAACAAGAAAAAAATCAATGAGGTAATCAAAGAGGAAATGGAAAGGGGGCTTGGTAAGCTTGATTAATAAACTGGTCATCGATACATTGAAGCCCCTTGGCGTTCCAGTAGGATTTCAAAAGTACTCCGGCCAAGAATCAACCTACATTACCTTTCATGAATATCTTCAAACTGGTGAAGAATTTGAGGAAGATGAGGAAGCCTTCACCGGGCATTATCTTCAAGTGGATATCTGGTCAAAAACAGACTACACCACATTGGGCGGCAATGTAAAAACTCTGCTTATTTCAGCGGGCTTAAAAAGACTGGATGAAGCGGATTTTTATGAACCGGATACTGGCCTCTATCATAAGGGGCTCAAATTTTACTTTTTAGAATCAAAGGAGGTTTAACATATGGCAAGACAAATCGGATTAAGGGACATCCACATTGCTTTATTGACAGACGATGACGAAACTGGTGCAACCTATGCAACGCCTACAAAACTTGAGAGGGCGGTCAGTGCAAAGCTCTCGCCAAAAGTGAACTCAGAAAACATTTATTCAGACGATACTGTGGAGGATGTAATCGCAGCTTTCGACAGCGTTGATGTGGAGATTGAGCTCAACCAGCTGTCGCTTACAAGCAGGGCTACCTTGCAGGGAGCGAAGGTGGTCAAGGGCGTTCTCATTGAAAGCAAGGAAGATATTGCGCCGATACTGGCACTTGGCTTCAAGTCCAAGAAGCATAATGGAAAGTATCGCTATGTGTGGCTGCTCAAAGGCAAGTTCGAACTGGCAACAGACGAGTACGACACCGAAGCGGAAAAGCCGCAGCCAAAGAGTGCAAAGCTCAAGGGGACGTTCTTTTCCAGGGATTATGATGGTAACTTTAGATTTATCGCTGATGAAGATGAAGTAGGTATTGATCCAACCATTATTTCAGGCTGGTTTACAGCAGTACCGGCAGAACCAGTACCTGCGCCGTAAGAAGGAGTGATGATACGTGAAGGCAGCTGAGCTGAAACACAAGGGCATTAAATTTAAACTTGGAGATAAAGAATACGAATTGAAGCTTAATATGAACACCTTCTGCGAATTGGAGGAGGTTTACGGAGATTTAAATACCGCCTTTGATGATTTGCAGAATATGAAGCTAAAGGCAGTCAGAGCACTTATCTATGCAGCAGTAAAAGCAGAGGACGAAAGTGTTTCTTTAAAAGCTATAGGCGAGCAGTTGGGCTTGAATGATTTGGAAAGACTCGGAACAGCCATCAACGAAGCGCTTACTAAAGCAATGCCGGAGGTGGAGGAAAACCTGGGGGAAACGAAAGCCACTTAAGTTCTGGAACATGGGACTGGGAGTGGCTTTTCTATTTAGGAACGAACCTTCTACAAATGAGTGAGGAGCAGTTCTGGCGCAGTACCCCGAAAAAGCTGCAGGCATTGTTTAAGGTGTACAAGACAGTCAATGGGATCGAGGACCAGTCTGACTTTGCAACAATTGACAACATTCTGTTTTAGGGGAGGTGAGATGAATGGCAAACGGCAATAACACAGTAGTGGCCAGAGTTGGACTTGATGACAGCGGTTTTCAGGAAGGTGTCAGCAAGATCCAAAGAAGCTTGAAGGTAGTGCAGAGTGAATTCGCGGCGGCAAGTTCAAAGCTTGTAGACTATGGAAAGTCGACTGAGGGACTGAAGCTGAAGGCTGACAGCTTGAACCGACAGATGGAGCTACAGAAGGAAAAGGTAGCAGCACTGGCAAGAAGCTATCAGGAGAGTGTCGAGAAAAAAGGCGCTGATGCCAAGGCCACCGAGAACCTGAAGATTAAGCTGAACTATGCAAACGCAGAGCTTAGCAAAATGCAGCAGGAGCTTAAAGCAACAACGGAGGAACTGAAACTTAAGAGTTCAGCCTGGCATAAGCTCTCCGAAAGCATGGATAAAGCCGGACAGAAAATGAAGGCAGTGGGTGACAAGATATCCTCTGTCGGAAAGAAACTGTCTACAGCGGTGACACTTCCCTTAGTCGGAATAGGGACTGCGGCTACCAAGATGGCTATGGATGCAGTGGAATCTGAGAACCTTTTCGAAGTTGCAATGGGCGGTGTGGCTGATGATGCAAGAAAATGGTCTGAAGAAACCTCCAAGGCTCTTGGACTTAATGCCTATAATGTCAGAAACAATATGGCCACCTATAATGCCATGCTCACCTCTATGGGACTTGCAACAGATGAGTCCTTGAAAATGTCCGAAGGGCTGACTCGGTTATCCTATGACATGGCATCCTTCTATAACCTAAAGCCGGAAGAAGCCTTCGAGAAATTAAAGTCGGGTATCTCAGGAGAAGCTGAACCGCTCAAGGCACTGGGTATTCTGGTCAACGATACGACTATCAAAACCTATGCATATACCCATGGCATTGCCAAGCAGGGGCAAGAACTGACCGAGGCTCAAAAAGTCCAGGCTCGTTACGGCGCCATTATGGAGGCAACGAAGAATGCCCAGGGAGACCTTGCCAGAACCATGGATTCTCCAACCAACAAACTAAGGATTATGAAGGAGCAGGCCCAGCAGATAGGGATTCAATTTGGACAGATCTTGATTCCGATACTCGAGAAGCTGATTGCTGTCATAAAGCCTTTGATGGACAGATTCCAGGGACTTTCCAAGGAACAGCAGGAACTGATTGTAAAAATCGCTCTTGTAGCAGCTACTGTTGGACCGGTTGTCATGGTTATCGGAAAAGTTGTGTCGGTAGTTGGTACCATGTCATCTGCCTTTGGAGCCATATCCGGTGCAATGGCAGCAGCAGGAGGGGCATCAGGTGCAGTAGGCGCTGCAATTGCGGCGATAACCGGGCCTGTTGGCATTGCAATTGCTGCGGTGGCAGCATTTATTGCCATTTTCGTACTGCTTTTTAAGAATAATGAAAACTTTAGAAACAGTGTTATTACGGTATGGAATCAGATCAAGGCGATTATGGCCGGCGTGTTCGAGGCGATAAAGACCTTGATTCAAGCTTTCGTACAAGTCGCAGGAGCCATCTGGCAGAAATATGGAGCAGATATCATCGCTGTCATTTCGGTGGCCTTCAATGTTATAGCATCGGTAGTAGCGACTACACTGAATGCGATAAAAAACATTATTCAGATCGTGACCAGCCTTATCAAGGGCGATTGGCAAGGCGTTTGGGAAGGCATAAAGAATCTGACTCAGAATTTGTGGAACGGAATCCAGAGCGTTATTAGCGGGGTGCTGAACCTTATAAAAGGAATCATCTCGGTAGAAACCGGAATTGTGAAGAATACCATCACAGGGGCATGGAATGCAGTAAAATCAGTGACCTTAAGCATATGGCAGGGGATCAAGACCGCAATTGAAACTCCGATCAATGCAGCCAGAAACACAGTTAAGGCCACGATTGACGCTATCGTAGGATTCTTTAGGAATCTTAAGATCCCTGAAATCAAGATTCCGCAGATCAAGCTGCCCCACTTCGCGCTTACAGGCAAATTCAGCCTAAGCCCGCCACAAGTGCCGAAGCTTTCAGTCAACTGGTACTCGACTGGCGGAATTTTCTCAAGCCCAAGTGTTATCGGTATTGGTGAAGCCGGTACTGAGGCGGTTGTTCCCGTAGAAAAGCTTGACGAGATTATGGCTAAGGCGCTTCAGAAAATTGGGGTAGGAACTCAAGCCAAGACAGCTGGGACAGGAATTCAGAGCGGCAATGTGACAAACAACTATGACATTACAATAAATAATCCGAAGTCGGAAGCAGCCTCTGACAGCACTCGGAGAGTTCTTCTCAGACAATCCTATGGCTTGGGTTAAAGGGAGGTGAAGCAAGATTTGAAAGGGCAAACATGGCAGTTTAATGGCGTTAGTCTAAACACCAAGGCATGGTCCGTGATAGATGTTCCAGAAGGAATAGGCACACCGGGACTTAGAGGCAGCAACCTACAAGTGCCGTTCCAAAACGGCAAGCGCTGGATTAAGAAGCGCTATGATGAAAGAATCGTTATGCTACCAATGTGGGTTAGAGGGCTTGACCCTTTGACAGGAAAACTGCCGAGCGGCAAAAGCGAAAATGAAGCCTTGTATGACAACATCGACTACTTGAGCGGCGTGTTCGGCAAACGCGGCCAGTTTGTGCTGAAAAGAGTCCTTCCGGACGGGACTGAAAGAGAGGCAATAGCCGAAGTTTATAGGCCTGTCAGCTTTGGAAAGACCCAGGCTGGATACGCCAAGTTCGCAGTGGAGTTCCTGCTTTCAGATCCCTTCTTCTATGCTTCCCAAACGGCTATTGAAACACAGAACATAACTTCGACAACCCAGGAATGGAGCCACAATAATCCGGGGAATGCCCCGGTTACAGATGCAATCATAATCCTGACCGGGCCGATGGAATCCCCAAAGTTTGAGTGCCTGGACAGCAATGTGTGGCTTCAGTACCAGGGAAGCATCGGATCGGGAGAAAGCGTGGTCATAAACACAGGTGATTTCAAGTGTACAAAGGGCAGCACCAACATGCTCTCCGCCATCAGGCATGGGGGCGATGCATACTGGCTTGTGCTTGAAGCGGGATACAATCAATTGAGATTAATAAACGGAGTGTCGGGCGGTAGCATCAAGCTGGAATATTACCCGGCATTTTTTTAGGAGGTGGAAACGATGTACGCAGAAGTTGCGGAACACAGGATGCCATATGATATAGATGGAACAGAAGTAGGTTTTAGGAGCATGTCTGATATTGGCTCCATTGAGCAAATTATTGGAAACGGCATGGCGTCTTGGCTTGACAGTACTGCCAAGGGCAATTTAAACAAAGAAAACCGCTCTCAATCCTGGAAGGTAGGCGATTATAGGCTGGGCGCAGCATTCTGGTTTTTCTTTCCCGAACTTAGGGAGGTCAATAAAGTCGCATTTCATTGGGGCTCAACAACAGGAGGCTCCTTTGTCAATCATACGATACAGGGATCGGCCGATACAACAAATGGAGTGGATGGTACCTGGGAAACAGGCGTTTATACAATACCGGCAGCCAACACAGACATGGACCATTGGAGAAACAAGATATTCACCCTTTCCTTTTCTGGACCGGTCAAGGCTATCCGGATAGGATTCCGTGAATCTTCTCCACAGTTTGAAGACGTGTACCTATGTGGCATCCATCTTTATGGGAGAAAAGCAGCTGGTGAGCAACAGGATGATGTTGCTCTAACTGATGCATCCGGAGTCGAGCTGACTTCGCTTATAGACTTTGGAGACCAACCGGAAGGAACTACGGAAATACAAAGTTTTAAAATCAAAAATACAAGCAGTTCTAGGATTGCAAACAATGTAAACATCCAGCTCAACCATGCAGACTTTACGATTTCATTCAGCCAGGACGGACCGTGGCAGAGTGTTCTTGATATTTCGTCAATAGGGCCTGGTTCGCTATCCAGCACAATATTTGTACGAAACCTGCTCGGGCCGCCGCTTTTGGCGCTAGGACCGAAGGCAGCTAGGGCAATTGTTACGGTTGGCAGCTGGACGTAACGGGGGTGAGTAGATGGGCCTTCCAAGCATAAATCTCGTCAGCCCTGCCAATCAGGCAAGCTTGTCAGTGACAATGAGCGCTTTTGATGCAACCTATAGTGATAATATTAACCAGCTGGTTGCATCATCAGTTATCTTCGAGATTGATACAGTCAACACTTTTGACAGCTTAAATAAGAAAACTAGCACTTTTTCAAATGTTGCCCACAACACCACCTGCCGCATGGTTGCGATGTTATCAAACGGGACATGGTATTGGCGGGTAACCGCAACCAATGCGAGCGGGACTAAGGTTTCTCAGATCCAAACGCTCACAGTAAGCCAAGTGCTGAAAAGGGCGTTTTCGTTTTATGAGAATGTCGCCAAGCTTGATGTCTGGTTGAACAAGAGAATTCTGGCTGTTTACGAGAACGTGGCAAAGCTGAATCTCTGGACTAAGAAGAGGACAGAGGCTTTCTATGAAAACGTGGCAAAGGCGAATATCTGGACAGACCAAAGGGCGCTTTATGATTATGAAAACATAACCAGTGACCCTCCGTTCCCTTTTATCGAAAGGCTATCCACTACCAGGGCATCTGAAGGAACGGTTGTAACGATTTATGGTAATGGTTTTGGGGCCAAGGCTGAAGTTGATCCGTTGAACGCAGATAGATCGGTAAGGGGCTATGGGGGATTTGTATACCTGGGGAATCAGCTGTGTAACGTTATTTCCTGGAGCTGGGATAAGATCGTATTTCAAATCCCGCAGGAAGCCGAAAGTGGAGCGGTCAAGGTTGCCCTTACAGTACCAGATCCGCCAGGTGTGAGATACAGCAATGTGATAGGTATGGAGGTTTATGATGCAGAGCCTGCCGATGACATAGGCATTGAACTTTTTGTCTGCGACAAAAACAATCCGAACAGTATACTTTGCCAGCTCGATGGGGCGAAGAATAAATCATTTCAGGTTCTGCTGAATAATCCCGGCAGCGGCAAGTTTTCCATCAGCAGGTATGATGACAAGGGCGGCAGCAGGAACTATGTGTCTGACCAGAACTTCATTCTTTGCAGGCTGGATGGAATTGATATATTCAAGTGGATAATTGAAGCAAGAAGGCCTTCCTATGTGGATGACAGCGAGCAGCAGATGATCGAGGTAAGCGGAAGAGGGGTTCTCTCCCTTCTTGATCGGGCAGTGGTATATCCAGAAGGTATGCCCCACCCTGCCACTCTGGAAAGAACATTTACGGATGCGCATGGCGGCGCGATTTTAAGACAACTTTTGCTGGAAGCCCAGCAAAGAGGGTGTTTGGCAGGAGTATCAATTGACTGGACTACAGATGCAGATACACTGGGCAACCCTTTTGAGGATAAAACAACCCTTACATTTCATGCAGGAACTCCCCTGTCGCAGGTTGCAGCAAAGCTCAGCGAAGGGATGGGATTGTTCGATATTGAGATGACTCCAACCTTGCATCTAAAGCTGTACAAGGTTAAGGGCACAGATAAGTACGACACAGTGAAATACAGGCCCGGTCAAGCGATTATCAAGCACCAGAACCAAAGCGACAGCGCAAATATGACGAATGCGCTTCTTGTTGAGGGTGAAAATGGCAGTCTGATTGAAACAGCGCACCCTACAAGCCAGATGGACTGGGGTAGGCGTGAAGGATATCTTCAGGCAAGGAACATCCCAAACGACTGGGCAAAACTCCAGGACTATGGACAATTATTCCTAAGAAATGCGGCGCAGGTGAGCTGGGGCATTCAGGGTACTGTTATTAAGTTTACGGACTCAGAGGGAAATAAGCTAAAGCCCTTTGAAACCTTTATGATGGGAGATTGGATTGGCTGGTACATTTCTCCGGAAGGAAGCGACACCGAAGGCTTCGACGGAAAGGTCAGGGTCAAGGGGATCACCTGCGAGGAAGATGAAGCAGGGGCTTTGAACTACACCCTTGAACTGAACAATATCATGCTGGAGCATGAGATCCGCATGAACCAGTTGGTCGAGAGGATGTCCATGTTCACCCAAAACAGCGCGCTTTCCACACCGGCTACCGAAAGCCCGGCGGGGATCAGCCATAACCACACCCACTCCATGCTGCTTGGGCTGAACTCCGATGACCACCCTCAATATTACAACGAAGCAAGGCATGCGGCGGACTTGCATACAGGAATAGCGAGGGTAGCTGGTATTAAAAAGGCTGGATCAAATGAAATGACTGGAATGATTACTCTCGCAGCCGGAAACAACATTTCTATTGCTCAGGATGATGCAAATAAGACCTTTACGATTGCGGCAAGCGCTACAATAGCAAGTAGTCAGTGGTTTCAATTCTGGACAGGAAATCCAAGCAAAACAACCACTACCCAAATGACAAAAGGTGTATATTTAGCGCCTGAGGCAGATATCACTGTTAAAGGAATTTCGGCTTTGATTGATGATATAGGGAAAGACATAAAACTTGCTATTTATGAGTTATCCTCAGCAAATATTCAGCTCGGCGGTGCCGTAGCGGAATCATCCAATATTACGATGACCGGCAAAAAGAATTATATTGCTAAGCTGTCCTCCCCTGTGACATTAAAGGCAGGACATTTCTATGCATTAGCAGCTGTTTTGCAAAGTGGGACAACCCTTGGAGCATGCTCAAGTACGTATGCCAAGGATACTATCCTAACAGGAGTCAATGGATATCTGCGACTTGCAGGAATCCCTGCAAATGGAGCGACTTGGGAAGTTTCAATTGGAACATCGCCATATGCTTTTGGAATCCTAATAGAGGTATAATCAAATAATTTAATTCCTTTGAGCCTACGGGCTCTTTTTCATTTTAAGTAAGGAGGAATTGGCCTATGAAAGACATTGTTAACACGATTCAGATTGTCATTGCCGCGGTAGGCGGTTATATTGGGTATTTCCTGGGAGGCTGGGACGGATTTCTTTATGCTTTGGTAGCGTTTGTCGTTATCGACTACCTGACGGGAATTATGGTGGCAATCATAGAAAAACGCCTTTCAAGCGAAGTGGGCTTTAGGGGCATCTTCAAGAAGGTGCTAATTTTTTCACTGGTGGCGGTAGGCCACATTATCGATTCGCAGCTAATCCAAACAGGCAGTGCTATTCGTACCGCTGTCATCTTCTTTTATTTATCGAACGAAGGAATCAGCATCATAGAGAATACGGCTAAAATTGGGCTCCCTATTCCCGAAAAACTAAAAACAGTCTTAGAGCAGCTGGATAAGGAGGACGCCAAATGAATTTGCATAAACTTATTCTGACCAACAACGCCTGCTACAAAGCAGGCAAAACCATCACACCAAAAGGCATCATGGTGCACTCAACCGGAGCTAATAACCCCAATCTAAAACGCTACGTTGGGCCGGATGACGGATTGCTCGGCAAGAACCAGTATGACAACCACTGGAACCAGGATAAACCAGACGGCCAGCAGGTTTGCGTTCACGCTTTCATTGGAAAGCTGGCAGATGGCAAGATTGCCACTTACCAGACTCTTCCTTGGAATCATCGGGGCTGGCACGCCGGAGGCTCGGCAAACGACACACATATAGGCTTTGAAATCTGCGAGGACGGTTTGACCGATGCTTTCTATTTTAATAAGGTTTATACTGAGGCTGTGGAACTCTGCGTGTATCTTTGCAAACTCCATGGTTTGACAGAAAAGGATATCATCGGACACTATGAAGGCCATCAAAAAGGTATTGCTTCCAATCATGGTGACCCCAAGATTTGGTTTGCTAAGCATGGCAAAAGCATGGACAACTTTCGTGCAGCTGTTAAGGCGAGTTTGACCGTTGTCATGAAACCTACAGAAACAGAACCGCAAAAATATTATCGAGTTCAGGTCGGCGCTTTTTCCTTAAAGACTAATGCTGAGAATATGCTGAAAGAACTAAAAGCTGCTGGGTTTGATGGTTATATCAAATACAATTAAATATCTGCTTGCCTTATCCCACGAGAACAGCTTTTGTTTGTTTTCGTGGGACTTTTTATTTTGACCCTGCGAATTTGCTGATCTCATGAGCTACCTATGAAGGCTCCAATAAAAGCCTTCAGAAAGGGAGTGAATCAATTGAACGAACAGCATAAAGAAGAAATCAGCTTAAATTCAATGAGGCTGGCCACCGGTACGGAAGAGGTGATTCCGTTTTCTCCACATGTGAAGTTAACCGACGAGCAACTTCTAAACGAGATTGATTATTGGCGATCGACAAAGCTTCTAAAAAATTTGCTTCAAGAAGGCTTTATTTCTGATTTCGAATTTAACAAAATTGACGCTTTAAATCGCGAAGCTTTCTCGCCGATTTTAGCACAGCTTATGCCCAGTAATCCTTGATATATCGGATGTTCAGAGGTAATATGTCTCACCCCAAGGAGGTGAAAATAGTGAGAAAGGTGACAAAAATTGTAGGAAATAATGCGCTTATAACCATGCAGCCGAAACTTAGGGTAGCAGCATACTGCCGCGTTTCTACCGACAGCGATGAACAACTCGTCAGTCTGGAAGCTCAGAGAACCCATTACGAAGCGTATATCAAGGCCAATCCGAACTGGGAGTTTTCTGGTATCTACTATGACGAGGGCATTTCCGGCACAAAAAAAGAAAAGCGCACTGAGTTGTTACGGTTGCTTGCTGACTGTGAAAACAAGCGGATTGATTTCATAGTGACGAAATCGATTAGTCGCTTTGCTCGTAACACAACAGACTGTCTTGAGATTGTGCGAAGATTGAATGAAATCGGTGTTTCCATTTACTTTGAAAAGGAAAATATCAATACGCAGTCAATGGACAGTGAGTTAATGTTGACAATCCTAAGCAGCCTTGCTGAAAACGAGTCTGTTTCCATTTCACAGAATAACAAATGGTCGATTAAGCGGAAGTTCCAAAATGGCACTTATAAATTATCGTCTCCACCCTATGGATACGATTACGCGGATGGACAGTTGCATGTGAATGCGGAGCAGGCCGAGGTTGTCAGAAGGATTTTTTCTGAAGCCTTGTCTGGTAGCGGTACAAAGAAAATCGCCAATGGTTTAAATGCCGAGGGTATACCCCCACAACGCGGAGAGCTTTGGACGTCAACTAGCATCCGAGGGATCCTCGGAAATGAAAAGTATACAGGCGATGCAATTTTCCAGAAAACCTATACGGACAAGTATTTTAACAAGCGTTACAACAACGGCGAAAAGGATCAGTACTACATCCAAAACCATCATGAAGCCATTATAAGCCGCGAGGATTTTGAGGCGGTCAATGAAGCCTTACTGCAGCGCGCAAAGGAAAAAGGCATCGAGATCGGTACTGCAAAGTATCAAAACAGATATTTGTTTTCCAGCAGAATAAAGTGCTCAGAATGTGGTAACACGTTTAAACGGCGAGTTCATCATGGAGTTCCAAACAAGTATATCGCCTGGTGTTGCAGCAAGCACCTCAATGATATTTCCGCGTGTTCGATGAAGTTTATTCGTGAAGATTCAATCCATCAGGCTTTTATAACCATGATAAACAAGTTGATATTCGGGCGAAAATGGGTTGTCAAACCAATTATTGACAGTCTAAAAGCTGCGTCACCCGCAGATAATCGCCGCAGGCTTAAAGAACTGGAAGCAAAGCTTGAAGAAAATGCAGAGCGCAGATGTGCGCTCTCAAACTTAGCTGGAAAACAGTATCTGGATTCAGCTGTGTTTAGTTCATGGCAAAAAGAGCTGATAAACGATGCTGTGAAGTTAAAAGATGAAAGAGACAATCTTATACACTTTGAACAAGACGTTATGACAAAAATGTCCGAGGTTGCAAAACTGATGAGATATGTATCAAAGCCGGAAAATGAACTTGACAGTTTTAATGAGGAGCTATTCAAAACGTTTGTGGAGGAGATTGACGTTATTTCACAGACAGAAATAGCCTTCAAGCTGAAGTGCGGTTTGACGCTTAAAGAAAGGCTGGTGAGATGAGTGGGACATATTCCCTACGGATATGTAATTGTAAACGGTAAAGCGGTTATTCAGGAAGATGATGCCAAAAAGGTGCGAGAGCTTTTTAAGGCTTATCTATCCGGCCTTTCCTTAACTGATTCAGCAAAAAAAGCCGGTATCAATCGCTATCATGGCTCTATTTCTAAAATGCTGACGGACAAAAGATATGTGTTTGACCCGTATTATCCAGTGATCATCGAAAAAGAGTGGTACGAAAAGGTACAAATTGAGAAACGCAACAGAGCAGAAAAGCTTGGACGTATAAAGGAAAGAACGGACGAAAAACCAACGTTCCTAAAACAAAGGTTTGCTATGCCTATGCCGAAGGCTTTGTATGACGATCCCTTCAGACAAGCTGAATATGCTTACAGTCTAATTGAAAGTGAGGTACTATCAGATGGAAAGCAAGAGTGTAACAGTTATTCCGGCAAGAAAACGAGTTGGTAACTCCAAAAATCCAGAACAAAAGCGGAAATTGAGAGTTGCCGCTTATTGCCGCGTATCAACAGATACTGAAGAACAAGCTTCCAGTTATGAGGTGCAAATTGAACACTATACAGGTTTTATTAAAAGCAATGCCGAATGGGAGTTTGCAGGGATTTTTGCTGACGACGGAATCAGCGGAACCAACACGAAAAAGCGTGAAGAATTCAACCGCATGATTGAGGAGTGTATGGCCGGTAATATTGATATGGTTATTACCAAGTCGATCAGCCGGTTTGCACGAAACACCTTAGACTGTCTGAAATACATAAGACAGCTCAAAGAAAAGAACATTCCCGTTTACTTCGAGAAAGAAAATATCAACACCATGGATTCAAAGGGCGAGGTGCTTTTGACCATCATGGCAAGCTTGGCACAGCAGGAAAGTCAATCGCTCAGTCAGAACGTCAAGCTTGGCATCCAGTATCGTTATCAGCAGGGGCAGCTCCATGTCAATCACAGCCGCTTTCTTGGCTACACCAAGGATGAAAAGGGGCAGCTTGTTATTGTGCCCGAAGAGGCGGAGATAATAAAGCGCATCTACCGCGAGTATCTGGAAGGCAGCAGCATGTTGCAGATCTCGCGGGGCTTAGAGGCCGACGGTATTCTTACAGGAGCAGGAAATCCGAGCTGGCATACCAGCACAGTTAATAAAATTCTAAGAAACGAAAAGTATATCGGGGATGCCTTGCTGCAAAAGACTTATACGGTCGATTTCTTGACCAAGAAGCGCGTGCTCAATACCGGAATCGTGCCGCAGTATTACGTGGAAAACAACCACGAGCCTATAATCCCGCGTGAAATTTTCATGCAGGTTCAGGAGGAACTGATACGAAGGCGGTGTGTTCATCAGAGCAAAAATGGAACCAAGAGAAGCTATAGTAACAATCATCCCTTTGCTCAAATGGTGTTTTGCGGTAACTGTGGCGAGGTTTTTCGCAGAGTGCACTGGAATAACAGAGGCAAGAAATCCATTGTATGGAGATGTGTTAGCCGATTGGAGAACACCGGTTTATTCTGTGACGCCTCTACCTTACCTGAGGAGGTGCTGAAAGAGAAAACCGTTGAAGCAATCAATATCATCATTGAGGGCAAAGACGGCTATATTGCCACGCTTCAGAAAAATATTGAAACCGTACTCAGCGAGGAATTTGATCAGAATACAGACGGCATCGACAAGAGACTTGAAGAACTCCAAAATCAGCTGCTGCAGCTTGCCAGCACAAAAACGGCATATGATGATGTTGTTAATGAGATTTATCAACTGCGAGATTTGAAACAAGACGCGCTGAACAGGAACGCCGCTCGTCAGGCGAAACGGCAGCGTAGCGCGGAACTGGCTGCTTTCCTCGAAGAGCAGTGCAGCGAACCTATTGAGTTTGATGAGAAGCTGAATAAAAGACTGATTGAGAAGATCACTGCTTATGACGATAGGCTGGTTGTGGAATTCAAGTCAGGCTTGGAAATTGAAGTGAGTCTTTAATATAGGATATATCGTTAAGGCTGCCACTTAAAAAACGATTACTTAAGCGGCGGTCTTTCTTTGTCTATGTGTTGACTTTGGGTATTCGAATGACTAAAATTATATCAACAACGTTGTTGATATTATTGTCAATAAGGAGCGAATAACATGTTTGATGTCAACGAGCTATTAGAAGAAGCTATTAAAGAAACAGAAAACCTAACCGATGGAGAAGTATTTCTTGTTAAGGATCTGTTCAAGGGCTATGTGTGGAACAGAATACCCAGAAAAGACCGGCTCCTGCTTGGAACGTTGTTTTTAAATCATATAAACAAGGTGGATGGTAGTCTGAAGGCCATTGAAAAGACTTCCTCCAATCAACAAAGATATAAAAAGATGGGTAAATAGGTTTTAGCAATTGTAAGGAGGGGTGGTCGTTGACTTTAATATGTAGCTTATTTGGTCATAAGTGGAGAAATCGTACTTGTACTCGCTGTGGCAAAGAACAGACTGTACAATCGAAAGATATTGAAATAAAAGAAATAGAGACTGAGGACATATTGCCTACCGGAAGGACATTTGAAGAGCAGGTTAAGCATGATCTTCAAAATGTTATTGAAAGTGAAAAACGTTCTATAAATCCAAAATTTCATAGAACGGAAAGAGAAGAAGATTTGTCTTTTAATTTCTCTCAAAAGTGGTCTTATGCCATCCAAAAATACGAAAATGACATATATAGTGAGACGGCAAAAGTCGGAACGCTGAATAGTGTTGATGATAATATTGAGCAGTGCCATAAGGCTATTGCTGCTTTCGAAGCGTTTAGGAATTACTGCTATAAAAAGAGTAAAGGCGGTCAAATCTATTTTGATGATATGTGGGAGCACTGCCATAATTCTAAAAATCATTGCTTTAGCTACATTCAAAGCACAAAGGATTACCTTAACGAACTGACAGAAAACTACGATGCTTACAAGGTTCGGTTCGAAAAAGAGAGCCAGCTTGATAAGATTTTATTAGATATTATTAGTAACGATAATGGTATTTCACAGCGTAAGCTTTACCCACTAATCCCTGAGGTGCCGCAAGCTTCGATACGTAAGGCTGTAGATGAGCTTGTGAAAGCTGGAAAGGTTATAAAAGAAAAGAAAGGCAGCAGTTATACATTGTGGCTTGCTGAGGGTGAGGCAAATTGACGGATAAGATCAGCAATTCACATATAGAAGCACTAAGGGAACAATTCAAGAAATACCTCAATGACAATTATGAGCACCTGAAAGATAAAAGCGTGATTCATAGTGATGCCTTCTATCCTTATCGCCACTACATTGGCATGGATTTCTGGGATGTATTTATTGATGAATATTCACTGAGAAAAGCACGTGAACTATTAGAAATCAAGTTCACTAATGAGCAATCCCATAAGAACCCTAAAAGAGATTCTTATGGATATATGCGTACATTCAAAATATTTAAGGATTTTCTCCACAGTACCTATGGAAGTGTGGGCAGCTACATAGAATTTGCTCAAGCAAACCAACCTGGCGAGATTGAATATATAACTATTCATAAGGGTTCTACAACTACGCACAAGAAGAAAGCTCCAAGACCGGACGTTCCGCGACCAAGTTGTGAGGAAGTGGCTAAATATTTAATGTCATGGGATCAATTGGAAAACTATGCATTACAGGAAAGCGCCTTAGATAAACTTTTTTACCGGACATATCCCCGCAATAAAGATATCGATGAAGTTCTTATAAAAGTTTCTGCCTTGAATGATTTTTACAGCACAAATATATTCTCCCCTTTTAAAGTGGCAAGGCACATCATCAATTTAGACATAGATGACAGGCTGATGGCGGGGGATGTAACTTTAGTAAATGATATTGCCAAAGTCAATATGGATAATGGGACGGCGAAGAATTTCTATTCTTTCGCAACAAAATACTGTAGCCATCATAAGCCTTTGGACTTTCCTATCTACGACAGTTATGTAGATAGGCTTCTTCGCTATTTCAGGGATGTTGATGGATTTTATAGATTTAGCAATGATGATTTGAAGGATTACATTAAGTTCAAAAACATTTTACTGGAATTCGGCAAGTTCTATGATCTTGCTACCTATAACCTGAAAGACATAGATAAGTACCTATGGCAGCTTGGAAAAGAAAAATTCCCTAAAAAGTATTAAGTGATCATTAGGATGAAAGGGATGATAGATATTGGCTCTAATAGAATCTTTGATGAGGGCTGTAATAAACTTTTATAAAGCTCACGACAGAAATGCCCCCGTAGTAATCGAGAGAGTGAAAGAGTACGACAGTGAAGAGATGTTGATGGACAGACTAGAAAGAGCAATTTTTGACTCGTGTGATGAAAAATGCAAGTCAACTTCATCAAGGTATGCAATATGGGGAGAAGATATCCGTAGTCTGAGTATTTCTGCAAAAGAAGCAATGAAAAGCGGGAAGCTTGAACAAGCGGAAGAATTAATGAATCAAGTTATTAATAGTATGGGCGCGTTTATAGACGCTCAGTTAATACTCAGCGACTTGCGTGGAAAATTCAGCTTTGTAAAATCTGAGGATATTATTAAATCCTATGTAACCAGCTTACAAGAAAACAACGAGGTAACAGATACTGAAAAGGATGATTTTATTGGCCGCATGAAAGAGATAATGAACAGTATCAAGTAAAGCTGCTGATTAAGGAAGGAGCCATTCATCATGCAACCAGTAACAGCGAATGCATTTGAAATTAAATATATATCAGGGGCATTGATGAGCGCTGAAGAGTTTGGCGTGTGCACAACCTTTGTTTCTGCAAAAGGCATCATACGCACGACTTTTAAACGGAATACCAAGTACAGCGATATTTTTGGTATGGATGATAATCATTTTATGCCCGTAAAAGTAACCTATGAGTATAGATTGAAAGATAGTATCTTAGCAGGCTTATTTGAAAAATATGATTTACTTGCGTTAAAACCCTGCGAATTTGAAGAACAAGCTTGTGACGGTGGAAGTTGGCAGATGAAAATCTATACAAATGGTGTGAATCATAAATTTAAGGGGTTTATGGCACCAGAGCCATTTGGGGAGGAATTGGCTGATAAAATTCGGAAGCTCATTCCTTATCAAATAGAGCCAATGCTATTTTAGGGGGTGCATTGTGGGAAGTAGTTTCGGGATTTGTTGTAAGGAATGTGATTACTTAAAAAATATCCAAATTGGCATTGGCATGAGGTATAGCCCCCACAATCTTATGGACTTTGATTCTGATTTTGCTATCCTTTCATCACTTATTCGATCCAGAAAGACAGTGGAGCATATTAGAAAGTTGCTCGAGGAAGAGAATGCTGTTATTGCCGACGGATATGGCCACGATACCTATCGTTGTCCTAAATGTGGTGAGTTTTATGGTCGCTTTTTCATTCGTCTAGATTATCATGGGGGCTGCTTTGAGGTGGATTATAAATGCACAAAATGTAGAACGGTTCTTCAAAGGGTTAACTGCGATTTCACGGAAAGCTTTCATTCAGAAGAAAAAACTACAAACCTTGAAAGCTTTCCCTGCCCTAAATGCGGTAAACGTAGCTTGTATGTGAATACTGTAAATCAAATCATGTGGGATTGAGGAAGGTATAAGTGTAGTGGTTGATTTTGGCAATAAGAGTTAAATAAAAATAATAATCAAATGAAGGTAGTAGCTTATGTTTAATCAAACTAAAAATCGTTTTTCAACGGCTGTTAGGGTAATTATCATATTTGGCATTATAAGTATGATGGGTGATGTAGTCTATGAGACTGCAAGAAGCGCCAACAGCCAGTATTTAAATTTACTAAGTATCAGTGCCGCTCAAGTCGGTCTTATTTTTGGAATTGGTGAGTTCCTTGGATATTTTCTTAGGCTCATCGCAGGAGTTTTATCCGATAAGAGCGGTAGACATTGGATTTTTATGTTCCTGGGCTACGGCATGTTGTTGGTTGTGCCGCTGATGGGATATACCATGAAATGGAATATTCTTATTGTGCTGATTTTGATGGAGCGAATCGGAAAAGCGCTTCGAAGTCCTGCTAAAGATACAATTCTTTCAGGTGTTGCAGAAAATCAAGTCGGAGTTGGATTTGCCTTTGGTCTTCAAGAAGCTTTGGATCAGATTGGCGCATTTATCGGCCCGCTTATTTTCACAATGGTGTTTTATTTTACTGGGAAGAACGGAATTGCAGAGTACCAGTTAGGGTACAAAACACTTTTTGTTCCATTTGTCTTGCTGATGTT
Organism: Peptoclostridium acidaminophilum DSM 3953; assembly: GCF_000597865.1. GTDB lineage: Bacteria > Bacillota > Clostridia > Peptostreptococcales > Peptostreptococcaceae > Peptoclostridium_A > Peptoclostridium_A acidaminophilum. The sequence continues at coordinate 530,201 of NZ_CP007452.1, forward strand.
GTTTTTAATATATGCCTACAACAGGATTAAACGCGAAAATCTTATACCTGCTGCCGTAAAAAAAGAGTTTCAATCAGAGCATCTTAAACCGATATTTTGGATCTATACAGCATTTACCTTTTTCTGCACGTTGGGTTTTGTCAATTTCAGTACAATAGGTTACCATTTAAAAGCAAATCATTTAATGTCAGACGGGAATATAACCTTGTTGTATTCGGCAGCCATGATTGTGGATGCTGTCACAGCATTGTTTGTCGGCAAAGCTTATGACCGGTTGAAAATTAAGACAGGCATGAAGACTGGAGGTCTTCTGGTCTTGATGGCGATTCCATTCATCACATTGCTGCTGCCGTTTTTAACATTGAGCAATTCGACAGTGTTAATTGTTATTGGAATGATTGTTTTTGGCGTAGTCATAGGAGTTCATGAAACGGTTATGCGTTCTGCAATCGCAGACATAACACCGTTCAATAAGCGAGGCAAAGGGTATGGCGTGTTTAATACCTGCTATGGCTTGGCTTTGCTTGGCGGTGCTGCATTGATGGGATTGCTGTACGATAAAAGTATGATAGGAAGCATTATTGCTTTTACTTGTGCTGTAGAATTAATCGCAATTCTTCTATATTTCAAAATGAATAATACGGTCAAGAATAGCCATCAAGTAAGAAATTGATAAAAAATTTAATTGAACGAATTGAAAGGAAGAATGAAAAGTATATGAAAGCCTATCAGATAAAAATCGAATTGATTGACTCTAAACCTTTGATTTGGAGAAGGGTGCTAATCCCGGCGGATGTTACATTTAAACGTCTTCATGATACGATTCAGTTTTCTATGGACTGGTGGGATTACCATCTTTATGAATTTGAATTCCCGCAAGACAAGCTTCGAATTACAAACGATGAAGAAGCCTACGAAGAATTCAAATTTTACTCTGCCAAATACAAAAATAAGAAACCGTCTAAAAAAGAAGACCCACATGTCACTATTGCCGGGATAATTGAAACAACAGTAAGACAGCCACAGACAGTCAAAATCGACAAATACTTGGAAAAATACAAAAGCTTTGAATATATCTATGACTTTGGAGATTATTGGCGTCACAGAATCGTGCTTGAAAAAGTAATAGATGATTATGAATTTGGCTATCCGCAGATTCTTGAGGGCGAAGGTGCTTGCCCGCCGGAAGATGTTGGCGGACTTGGCGGTTATGAAGAATTCCTTGAAGCCTGGAATGATCCTAAACATCCGGAACATGAAGCCATGCGCCAGTGGGGAGAAAGCCAGCATTATCGGGAGTTTGATATTAGCTTCAGGAATAACCTGCTTAAGACTTGTTTGAGAATCAAGAAAGTTAAATAGTGGAAGAAGTCCGATTATGATTAAAAATATCAATACATGCAGTTGCGGATGCAACTCACAAAATATAGAACAAACCAAGGGGAATTGCCCTGTTTGTAATAACAAAGGTGAAGCTGTAAGCAAAGTTACCGTTGAGCATTTGGTGACAGATGAAAACCGAAATGCAGTTGAGGGAGATCAATACAGGATTTGCATGAATGAAGACTGTGATGTTGTCTATTACAACACAGGCAATGGAGTAAAATTCTTAAAGGATCAAGTCAAAGTTCCTATCTGGTTTAAGAAAAATGCAAATCCTAAGTATGCTTGCTATTGTAGTAAAGTCACAGAAGAACAGGTAATTGAAGCTGTGGTTAAGCATGGAGCGAGAACTGTACAAGAAGTAAATGCTATAACCGGCGCAATGAAGAATTCTAACTGCAAAGAGAATAATCCGATGGGTGTTTGCTGCCACAAAATCATTATGGAAGCTATTAACAAAGCTTTGACTGTAAGATAATTTTCAAGGAATATATCGGCAATTATAAAGATAAACCTGCGATGTCATACTTAGATTCATGGACTTCAATGGCTTTGGCTTTAAGGTGGTAAACATGGCACCCAACATTTTATATCGATACTATGGAATCGAGTTTTCGGATTATAGCGCCATAGATATCGCGCCGGATGTGCACACGATGCGGGTGTTTCAAAGACTTGGCCTGACACCTTTTGTGACAGATCAGGAGATTGCACGCATCTATACAATTTGCAAAGCAAGAGAGCTTAATCCGGAGTTTCCGGGAATCGCCGATGGCTTGCGCTGGGAGGTTGGAAAGTACTCTTGTAATCCCAGTAAACCTAAATGCGGAGATTGCCCTTTTAGCAGTTTCTGTGAACGAAAGATTGTTTGAGCCGATGTTTGGGGTTAATATGCATTGACTTGTCTCCCAAATACCAACATTTTACAGTATATCATTTTGCGAAAACGCTTTAATATCAACGAAAATCCGATTGACGTATCCCCAAAGAATTAGGTCAAAAAGTGTATAATACAAAAACACAGAAAAATCATGGAAAATCGGATGTGAATAAAAAATTACCAAGACATTAATAAAAACGGCTCGTCGCACGTTGAGACGGTAGTATTGCTATCAAGGGTAGACAAGAGATAGAGTAGAAACATGTGTAAATAAGCGCTTTCCGTGATTTGAGATCTGGCTCCAAGCTAGAAAGATAGTCACGGTTTTTTATTTTATGGGAACTTATCCAAGAATGGCAGAATGTAAGGTTGAGTGGCTATATTGACTTTAGAGCTCGTGAGTTGATGAAATTGCTGTCAAAAACGTGCTGAGTTGATAAGATGACTATAAAATTACAGATAAAATGGCAACAACTTAGAAATTGTGTTATGTTTATTTAATTCACCAAACGCTGAAATTAATATTGCGATCACTGAATTTTGATGATATCATAGATTAAAGTCGTTGTTATAGTGAGGTGGCCAAATTGCATGTTAGTTATAAAAAACTTTGGAAGATGTTGATTGATCGTGATATGAAAAAGAAGGATCTTTGTTTAGTGGCCGGTATAAGTCATGCGTCAATAGCAAAACTAGGAAAGAACGAAAATATTACAACTGATGTATTGCTTAGAATTTGTAAAGCCTTGGATTGTGACATCGGTGATATTATGGAAATAATAAACGACGATAATGAGGGGGCGACATATATTGAGTAATTCACTGAAAATCAGCACTGAAAATGACAATTCTAATAATACAGCACGCCCAATACTCAAGTGGGCTGGTGGGAAAACACAGATGTTAGAAGATATTATACCCAAGATGCCTACTAAATATGGGCGCTATATTGAACCGTTTTTTGGTGGCGGGGCTGTATTTTTTGCGCTTAATCCTGAAGAGGCAATCATTGCAGATAGTAATCCTGAGTTAATAAACTTATATACAGAAGTGGCCAATAATGTTCAAGCAATTATAAGTAAACTTAAAAAATACGAGAATAACGAAGAATTTTTTTATAATATGAGGGCTTTAGACTATAACTCATTATCTTCAGTTGATGCAGCTGCCAGAACGATATATTTGAATAAGACGTGTTTCAATGGGCTTTATAGAGTCAACAAAAAAGGACAGTTTAATGTTCCCTTTGGAAGATATAAAAATCCGAATATTTGTGATGAAGAAGCGTTGTATGCAGCCTCAAATATGTTAAGACGGGCTACGATTGTTTGCGGCGATTATTTGGACATATTAAACGAGCATGCAAAAAAAGATGATTTAATCTTTTTAGATCCTCCATATTTACCTGTGTCCGAGTACTCAGATTTCAAAAGATACACCAAGGAACAGTTTTATGAAGAAGATCACATTGAACTAGCTAAAGAAGTCCAACGATTGCAGGAAATTGGATGTCATGTTATCCTTACAAATTCAAACCATCCACTTGTACATGACCTGTATGGTTCATTTAATATAGATGTATATCAAACAAAGAGATACATTTCATGTAATGGTAGTGGGAGAAAAGGTGAAGATGTTATTGTAAACATTCCACCTAAGAAAAATATTACTTTATCTTTGGTACCTGAACCCTTACCAAGGCAAGTTGATAAATATCCAGCAACAAGGTTCATGGGCTCTAAGAGCAAACTATTAACGCAAATTTGGGATATTGCTTCTCAGTTTGAATTTGAGAGTGTATGTGATTTGTTTTCCGGTTCAGGAATTGTAAGTTACATGTTTAAGGCACAAGGGAAAACTGTAGTTAGCAATGACTACATGGCAATGTCGGCAACATTTACAAAAGCTATGATTGAAAATAACTCAATCACATTGCCCGAGATCGAAGCCGAAAAGCTTTTAGTTAAATCAAATGAGTCTGATGGTTTTGTTTCAAAAACATTTAAAGACCTTTACTTTACTGATTCTGAGAATGATCTGATTGATACGCTTCGCCTAAATATCTCAAAAATCAGAAGTCCATATAAAAGAGCAATAGCAATGGCCGCACTGATACGTGCTTGTATTAAAAAAAGACCAAGAGGTATTTTTACATATACAGGTGATAGATATAATGATGGAAGAAAGGATTTACGGAAATCATTGGAAGAACAGTTTCTGGATGCTGTGAAAGATATAAATAATTCGATTTTCGATAATGGAAAAAAGAACAAATCAAAAAATTCTGATGCGATGAAACTACGTATTAAAAAACCAGATTTGGTGTATATTGATCCACCTTACTACTCTCCATATTCAGATAATGAGTATGTTAGAAGATATCATTTTGTTGAAGGATTAGCGAGAGATTGGAAGGAGGTAGAAATTCAAGAACACACTCTAACAAAGAAATTTAAATCCTATCCAACTCCTTTCTCAACAAGAAATGGTGCGGCAGATGCTTTTGATGTATTATTCAAAAAATATGAAAGCAGCATAATAATTGTGTCATATTCCTCAAATAGTTTACCAACATTAGATGAAATGGTTTCTATTCTATCTAAACATAAATCACATGTTGAAGTAATACCTGTAGATTACCGATATTCATTTGGAAATCAAGGACACAAGGTTGGAGATAACAACAATAAAGTTCAAGAGTATCTGTTTGTCGGATATTAAAGGGGTGATATCGTGGCTATTTGGTATATTGGAAATACTTCAGTACGAAGCGCATTTAGGTTGAGAGACGGTTTAGTCGCACTATCATCTTCTCATTTACAGGGTAATATTCGTAAACAAGAAGGTGATCGAGCATTTCGAGATTTACTTGGACAACATGGAATTGTTTCTTTAGGAACGGATGCTACAAATAGTGTTGGCAGAAAGTGGAGATCAGCCCTTGGCAAACTAGGGTTTTTGTATCCAGAAATCCCACGATCTTCAGATATACGTCAAGAAGATATAGGGGCCTTGGATACAATAACACCAAATGGATGGCGATTAATCAGATCAGAGACGGTTCCTGCTATGCAAGAGTGTTTTTTGAGAGCTTTAGCTGCCCAATTTATTGAAATTGAGGTATCAGGAGGCGAAAAAATATGGTTTTCACCGTTGAGACATACTCTGGCAATTTTGTTAGAAATAGAGAGAAAAACTGGAGAGGCATCCATTAGCTTTATTGAAATGGCTCTTTTCGTTCAAACAACTAGTAGTGCCGATGATAAAAACGCAATAACTGACAACATTCTAAACTTTAGGAATGAGAGAAATGATGTAGAGTCAAAGCGTAGATTTGATAATCTAAAATACAACGAAATTGCTGATCTTCATAGTTTGAAAGCGTCCACTTTCAGAGACTATGCAGATGCAAATTTTAGATATTTAAAAGCAACGGGACTGGTTCAAAATAAGGGGAAAGGGATAGCGCTAGTTCATGAGAAACGATATTTTTCTGAATTAATGGCAAATGACACTTCTGTCCCCACTAGTGAGTTAGAGAGATATCGTTCAATGTGTAATGGGGCCAACCTTCCAACTGATAGCCAAGATGCAGCATTTGAAGTTCTACAAGATTTATTAGGCCAATTATCCTCTATGGGAATACCATTTGATTTAAGAGGCAAATCAACAGATACTCCTGCAGATATAGCTATAATTAGACATGAGATTGAAGATATCATTTTTAAAGTTAAAGAAGAGATTTATGCGAGTGAGCAAGCTGAACAATGGGAAGAGATAGCTGCTTACATAGACCTAATAGCATCCAGAAGAGAGAGAAAGAGAATTGACGAAGAAACGGAAATCGTGATTCCTCGAAGTGAAACGCCAGCATATCTAGAGTGGGTGTTGTGGCGAGCTTTTCTAGCAATTGACAGTTTGACAAATAAACCGTATGAAGCACGAAGATTTAAAATTGATCAGGATTTTCTTCCGGTGGGCACAGCTCCCGGAAATGGTCCGGATCTAATTATGGAATTCGAAAATTTTGTGATAGTTATTGAAGTAACTCTTACAGAAAATTCGAGACAAGAAGCTGCAGAAGGAGAGCCTGTAAGACGTCATGTTGCTGATTTAATGAATCACTATACTGAAAAAAATGGGAAGCCCGTCTATGGTTTGTTTATTGCGAATAATATTGACTCAAACACAGCAGAGACGTTTAGAATTGGTGTTTGGTACTCACGTAATGATGAGAAAATGAGTTTAAGTATTATCCCAATAACAATCGCGCAGTTTAATATATTTTTTAGAGCTCTATTTATTAATAGTAGAGCGAATCCTCAAGAAGTCATCAATCTAATGAATGAGTGCGAACAGCACAGAGATAGATGTGAAGCTCCTGAGTGGAAGAATATGATTAACAATACAGTTGAGAGTTTTGTTAGTAATATGTCAGTCTGCTGATTTGAATTAATTATTTCCAATAGATAAAACCCTGCTCAATTAAAGAGTAGGGTTTTTTGATTGGATAAGAAAGCAAACGAACAGATGTAAGGGGATAGTGACTTTTTCATTTTCATAATTTTTCTTTATCTCGGACCGTTTGGATAATATCTTCAAGGTTACAGTCTAAAGCTTCACATAGTTTTAGGAGTACATCAGTTGTAATGTTGTCACCTTTCCCTAGCTTAGCTATGGAGGCGGCACTAACACCACTTAATTCCTTTAAGTCTTGTTTATTCATGTTTTTATCAATTAATAATTTCCATAGCTTGTTGTAGCTGATTCTTAACATATTGTGGCCTCCTAGATTTTTCTATTGGATTTATCAATTCAAATATTTTTTCAAAAGTTCAACATCTTTGCTTATATCTCGTGGCTTGATTCGGTTTATTACCTTTTCTTCAACTTCGGGAGTCCAGTAAATCTTTAATTTTTCTCTTGCTCTCGTGATAGCAGTGTAGAAAATATTATGAGTTACTAACTCTTCTACCTCATCAGTGATTACTATTTTAACAGAGTCATATTCCAAGCCTTGTGCTTTATGGATTGATACGGCATAAGCAACCTGGAATGGGACTGCTGTGCTGGAATCCTCGCCATCTTCATCAGCACTTTTTAATTTATGAACATAAAATCTAATTAAAGACTTTTCTTCTTCCTCGAAACATTCAAGAAGTTCGAGATTCAAACCTGAAACATCGCGCTCATCTACAGTTTTTTGTATTTCAACATCAAATTGAATACGTTCTTCCATAGCGCCTGCATCTATAATTTCTACTCCTTGGATTATGCCTTTCATGTTGTTGTATATGATGGGACGAAATCTATCTGAGTCAAGGAAGAGAATAGGATCTCCGACTTTGTAATGTTGAATATCCCAAGTGACAGCAGTGTTAGTGTTGCTTTCTTGTAGGAATCTGTTGATGTTGTTAATTCCATACAAGCCATCATAATTTAGGCAGAGGATAGCCTCGCCTGGTTCAAGAGAAGATAGTAGTGTTTCATCTACTTTTAATGAATAGCTTTCTCTCTCGATAACTTCTTTTGCAGTGTCATCCATATGTCTGACTTTGTCCCATAGTTCAAGCAATCGCTCGTCCTTAGTTCGATGAGGCTGAGTAAGCTCAAAAACAGAGCTTTCTGGCAAGAATGATTTTAATACAGAGAACCAGTTTCCAAATTGAATAGCATCAATCTGATAGGTATCTCCGACTAGTAAAAGCATTTCAAAATTTGCTTTTTGCAATACCTCAACCATATCTTTATTACTAACAGTACTACATTCATCGATAACTAATAATTTATATTTTGTGAAAGGAGAACCTTGGTGCTTAAAGCTTTCAATTGTTGAAAAAGTTGTATTTTCAGCATCAATCTTTCTCATCAAGTTCTCTTTCGCAGGATTTGTCTGTGTTAGGTACAATTTTTCTGCATCGTTTAAATAGTGGGAAACATGGTTTATCAGCGTTGATTTACCTACACCTGCAGAACCATATATTACACCAACCCTTGATTCTGAGAAGATATGGCTAATGATAGCCTTCTTCTCATCACAGTCAATTTCGTAATCATCAAGGAGTAACCAGATGTCAACATCATCGGAGTAATTTTCAATGCCTGATTCAGCCAACTTCTGTAATTCCTCAATTATCTTACAAGTGTTCAGTTTGTAATCATTTATAAACAATTGATTGTGTTCAAGGATCAAATCACTTGCTGGTCTATGCCCATCCCAAAGACTATCGTTATACTTCTTTATAAGAGTTTGGTAATCGGGGAAATTACTCAGTTCATCGATGTCGGTAAATAGCCGACCTTTTCCTTCCGTGTTGTTTCGTATAAATCTGGCGAATAATTCAGGGCGTCTATCCTTACAAGGAATACAATCAAATATGGCTCCTAATTTTGGATTATGTCCAATAGGAGATCTGTTAAATGGTAAAGAATCAAACTGCTTGCAACCATTTGCTAAATACAAGCCAGAAAGATAACTATTCCCAGCATTTATCCACTCTTCATAATATTTACTATAATAGCCAGATGAATATTGACTTTTAATAATGACATTGTTCATATTATAAAGAAGATATCGTAGCACATTTTGTCCATTACGACCGTTTTGTATTATATTTCTGCAGTCATCTAAAATTGGAATAAAAATTGAAGATTTAAGGTTATTTTTCCATTCGATAGTAATCATATCATATGCCTTATCAGGAAAGTCCATTAAATCAGTCAGTGTGAATTTCTTTTTAGTAAGAAATTCACAGATTAATCGTTGCTCGGGGTAAGGAACTCTTCTTTTTTCGCCTTTTATTAGTGAAATGAAATTTTGAAATTCACAGTCACGGATGGAAACTTCCCAGCCATCAATAATGATGATAGGCATTGTTTTTCCTAATATTTCGATTGTCTCATGTATGAGATGAAACTTTGATGCATAATTACTTTTGATTGGAAGTTTGGTGAAAGCAATTACTCTATTAGATTTGGATTTATTTTTTCTATCATCTATAGGGGTAAATGTGATTTCATAATATATTTTTCTGTTTACAAACAGCGGTTTTATTTTTTGAATATAGTATTTATCCTTGCTATCAGTATGTAATACCGCAGGATGACGTTCTATTTTTTCAGAAATCTTTTTATAGTATTCCTGTAAGGTATCATCCAAATGTAGAGGAAATTTTTCTATGTTATGTAATACCTCAATATCGTAGTAGTGGTTAAGAAGATTCTTTGCCTCTAGCAAGTATTGGTAATACTTCAGCATCAATCGTTCTGAGCCGTCTTCATCTAAAGTATATTGGGTGGTTACAATTTGTAAATAATTGCGGAATTTATATAAAGTAAGTAGTTCGCTGTTTGTTTGAGAAAACTCGACTGCTTTAGCTATATTTTCTTCGCTAATGGCGATATCTCTGCCGTTAGCATAAAACTTGAGCATGATATGATTTACGAGCTTCATTAACTGCTCTAAAATATCTTGAGATATAGCACCACGAGATGAGTCATCAATATTATCCAAATGCCTACATATTACATTGTCTATTTTTCGGATAGAATCATCTATCGTTGGCATCGACATCCTCCTTTCTGTTTAATAAAATTCTCCATCGTCCCAATCATCAATGAAAGCATCATACGGAAATGCTCCAGAGAATAGATCTGGATGAAGTTTGACATATAAGTTTCTTATTCTTGTTCTTGTTTGCTTAATGAAGAATGGTTCAGCGCCATCGGTCAAAAGACAGTTGCTGAGTTGGTTTAATTCACCAAGCAAGCTGAATACATATGATTTCAAAGTGGGGTTATTGAAGGTATCAGCTTTTGTACTCCATTTTGTTTTATACAAGGCTAGTACCTTATTTGGTAACGACATATCAATTAATGCAGTACTATAGTTTTCGCCTATCATTGTAAACATTATTTCATCATAATCTGATGTGAATTCTTGAAGCAGCCCATTGTCTTCAGAAGAATATGGACTTTCGTCAGAATGCTGTTCGTCAGGTAGTTCAATAGAACCCGTGCCAGTGTCCTTTTTGGATGCTGGCTTTTTTCTTTTGGTTTGTGCAGCAGTCCTTATTATATTTGCAAAGAGTTCAGCTATTTCATCTCCAACATTATTGACATTGATGTTTGGCAAGAACTCAGTAAATTGCTCGCATAAAGCTCTTTGAGCGGATTCTTCAGTATTAAAAATAAATGAAGAAAACTCAACAGGATCTACGTATTGAACCATTGCCTTAGATATATCCCTAATGCTTGTTTTACCACCAGCATAAGCTTTGTAACTTTCTTTACTGTAACCATCAAGTATTTCTTTTCCATTTTCAGTAAGTATCGCATCAAAGAGGGTTCTTACATAAATATGAACGCCACCTTTTCCTCCAAGTATAGGTCTAGTTATGGTTACGAATTCTACAAAATTCATCTATTCCACCACCTTTTATTGAAGCCTACCCAAGCCTACCCGTGCCTACCTATGGCTACCAAGCCGATATCCTATAATTCAAAGTGTAAAAACAATCAAAAGAACGCTAGTGATAGTAGATAGGTATTAGGGAATTGTTCTTCCGAATATTATATCAGCTAATTATGAAAAAATCTACACATTCACAATTTATTAGTATGCGTTCGTAGAGATGAACAACAAGATTGATTGATGTTGCTTCTCTTTTGACATTTAGCTGATTTCATCAAAGACAAGATTTCAGGTTGGTTGGAAAGCGAGGTGAAATTCATGGTCAAGAATACAAAGCAAACATAAAGACCAATTGCTAAGGAAAAACTGCAAAATCTGTAGCAGGAAGTGCGTTAGCACAAACAAAGACAAGTGGAAAATAATTTACCAAAATGATAGGCAGCGACAGATTTATTTAATCAGCCTGCTTATCCCCTTTTGAGGGACAAACCCAACTGGGCCCAATAAGCCCAACAATAATATCTCAATGTCCTAGTGCGCATACGGACGGCGGGATGCATAAGAGTTCAGAATACAGTGATAAAGACTGTATTTGGAATGAAGATGCACCCACCGTGATTTCGTGTGCCTATTTTTAGGACAAGCGGAGTCTGTGGTCATCTTCTCCACAGGCTCTTTTTGTATTCCGCCGTCAATGCCAGGACGGAAAGGAGTACAAAATGAAAATTAAAGTACTGTATGAAGAAAACATCAAAAATGGTCACAAGAACTACACCACAATTGAAATTCCAGATGGAGATTACAGCGTAATGCTGGACATCGATTATGAGCAGCGTCTTGCGGAGGCTAAGCCTGAGAAGAAAGAAGAAGTCAAGCGTTGTCAAACTGTACAAGAGCTGTTTGACCTGTTGAACTCCAAAGAATACAACGGTTGGCGGAGGGAAACCAGGCGGATTGACCCTAATCCCAAGATGAAAAAATCAAATGGCAAGAGGGGATATGTTCAGGGTGAACCAGATGATGAGTCTTTTAACATCATGGACTATCTCTGTACAACCTCCGATGATGAAACACGCAGTAGAGATTATGAATGTGATGCCATTTGCGATTGGATCCGCAAAACTCTTGCCAAGAAACCAGAATGGGCAGAGGCCTTTATCGCAGTCCGTATCAACGGAATCCCAATACGTGAATATGCCAATTCAATCGGCGCTGATGAGAATAACATCACCCAGAAATTAAAGAGAGCAACAAAAAAATTACAAGAAGAATATCAGAATCGTCAGATTTGACCCTTTCCCAAGGCTACCACTTAGAAGGGTCAAGACCTTCAAAAAATTTAAGGAGGTAATTCTGATGAGAGAATTAATACCTAAGGACCAATATGGTGTGTTTGCCGACACCAATGATACGGCAAGAGTGGATAGTTTGTTTGTGGCGGAGTTCTTTGAAAAACGTCATGACCATGTTATCCGAGACATTAGAAAAATCACTGACCCCAAATCTGGGTTGAGTGAAAATTTCATTAATACTAACTTTAAATCTGATTCTTACAAGGACAGTACTGGCAGAAAGCTACCTTGTTATTTTATGACTCGGGATGGGTTCACCATGCTGGTGATGGGATACTCAGGGCAAAAAGCAATGAAATTCAAAGAGCTTTACATTCGTAGGTTCAATGAGATGGAGTGCTTCATTAAAACCCTTGTTTCTGCAAGACAAGAGTTTCCACTATTAACCGCAAACATTAAGCTGCTGCATGAAAATCCTAAGCCATATCACTTCAGCAATGAATGCGATATGTTAAATCGCATAGTAGTTGGAATGACTGCAAAGCAGTTCAGATTAGCAAACGGCATTGAAAAAGGAAAAAGCATCAGGCCTTATTTGTCTGAGGAGCAGATTACTATGTTAGACACATTACAAAAAGTGGATGTTGGTTTGTTGGTGGCTGTTCCAGATTATCAGCAGCGCAAGCGTCATCTGGAGTGGTACAAAACCAAATTAGAAAAAAATTAGGGGGTTACAACAATGTTTTATGTGAAAGAAAGATTGAATGATTCCATGGAGATATCCATTGAAATAACAGATGAGAATGTATTTACCCACTGCCCAATGTGTGGATCAGAGGTGTCAGTAGATATCGGTGAAATTTTAAGTGATGGTGAGAGTGACCTTTATGGTACAGCAGTTTTCTGTGATGAATGCAGTAAAAAGGTCAAGAGTGGAGGACGGTACTATGAGCATAAATAGATTCAATCCTGAAGGATACTATGACCCTACTCCATATGAAGCACTAAGTAACGTCACTCGAGAGGAAAAGGCAGCGTCAAAACCTGCCTTCAAGCCTCTTGTCTATATTTGTTCTCCTTTTAGTGGGGACATCGAAGGAAATGTTAAACGAGCGCAGGACTTCTGCCGGTTTGCACTAGAGAAAGGGAACATTCCACTGGCTCCGCATCTTATGTTTCCACAGTTTATGGATGATAACAATGAAAAAGAACGCGACCTGGCAATTTTCATGGACATCATCCTCATGGGCAAATGCCAGGAAGTGTGGGTACTCGGTGATGTTATTTCAAAAGGTATGAGCATTGAAATTGAAAAGGCTAAGAAGCGTAGACAACCGATCAGATACTTCAACAAAGATTTTGAGGAGGTGGACTCTTTATGAAAAAAATTAAAGCGATAGAGACCGAATATAAAGGTTACCTCTTCAGGTCTAGGCTTGAGGCTCGTTGGGCAGTGTTCTTCGATTTCTGTGGTGTTGATTACGAGTATGAACCCGAAGGCTATGATCTTGGAAATGGCCAAGCTTATCTTCCTGATTTCATTCTTCATGGGGTAGATGGTAGAGCTGGGGGAGATATTTATGTTGAGGTTAAGGGTCAGATGACTGACGCTGATGCTGAGAAAATCAACCGTTTTTACGAGCTGGGAAAAGATGACCCTGATACTTACGGGAAGTCCCAGACAGCCATCCTTGTGGTTGGGAATATTCCAAGTGGTGCAGATATTGATGACATATTATGGTCCATAGAAAATGAAGCTTACAATGACAACGGCAATTGGCCCAATAAGTACAACTTCGAAACTATCGATGGAGATTACTTTGCGGCATATCCTGGGATAAACCATAAAGGAAAATTTGAACTCTTCGGTGATGACAGCAACTATCTTTGTGATATGGATTATAGAGCAACAGAAAAAGCCTATCGTGCTGCAAGACAAGCCAGATTTGAACATGGAGAAAGACCTCGTACGAAGGGAGGTTATTAAATTGAGAAAACTAGCCATTGCCTATGGGAACAGCCGCCACGCGAAGAAGTGGGTCAACAAACAAATCACATTTGATGAGCTAAAAGATAGATTGAAGACTCCAATCCGGACGACAGAATCAGCTGAAGAGTATGCCAAATTCAGCAAGGCTCAAAAGGATGATGCAAAAGATCATGGTGGTTTTGTTGCAGGGGTATTAAAAGGCGGTCGCAGAAAAATCGATACCGTGGAGCTCCGCTCAATGATTGCCTTAGATGGTGACAGAATCAATAAAGAATTTCTGGAAAATTATGAATCGAATGCCCAGTATACCTCTGTTCTTTATTCCACCCATAGCAGTACTGAAGAAAATCCGAGAGTGCGCATTATCTATCCTCTAGCAAGAGATGTGACGCCAGAAGAGTTTGTAGCAGTATCAAGATACCTTGCTCAGATGCTAGGCATCGATTATTTCGATGAATGCTCCTATCTGCCAAATCAACTAATGTACTGGCCAAGTACTCCATCCAATGGAACCTTCATCTATAAGGAAGTGGTTAAGGACTGGCTTAATCCAGATGATATTTTAACAGCTCATCCGGAATGGACTGATCCTACAAGACTTCCAACTTCATCTAGGGAGAGCAAGGCAAATACAGTTTCGCATGAGAAGGTACAGGACCCTCTTGAAAAGGAGGGTGTTGTAGGGCTTTTCAATAGAGTCTACTTTCCTGTAACAAAAGCAATCCATGCGTTTTTGTCAGATGTGTACGAGCCAACAGATAATGAAGACCGCTACCATTTTATAGAATCAAGCAGTATGGCAGGTGTTGAAATTAAGGAAGGTGGAAAGTTTGTATACAGCCATCATGCCAAGGACCCGGCCTACCTTAAATTATGTAACGCCTTTGACATCGTCCGTATCCATAAGTTTGGAGATGACGATGTTAAGAAGTCCTTTAAGAGTATGTGTGATTTCGTAATGAAGATCGATGAGGTGAAAGTCTTTGCTACCAATGAAAAACTCGTAGAAGCTGAAGTGGACTTTACAGATCTTGGTGACAACTGGAAAGAAAAACTGAAGTATCAGCCTCGAAGTCAAGTGCTCGAAAACAGCGTATACAACTTAAATCTCATCCTTAATCATGATCCTGATTTTAAGAACTTTGCATTTAACGAGTTATCAAACCGTATCCAGGTCACAGGACCACTGCCCTGGGAAAGACCTGAAGGTAACGTGTTTTGGAGAGATGCCGACACAGCCCAGCTTAAGTCCATTATGGATATTCGCTACCTTCCGTTCTCAAGCAGAAACCACGATGTTGCCTTTACCAAGGTTGCTGATGATAGGAGATTTCATCCCATAAGGGATTACCTTGATTCTCTACCTGAATGGGACGGAGTAAAGCGTGTGGAGGATGTTTTCATCAAATATCTTCAGGCTGATGACACTGAGTATATACGCACAGTGACTAGAAAGACCTTTGCAGCGGCGGTTGCCCGGATATATGTTCCAGGAATTAAGTTTGACTGCGTTCCTGTGCTTGATGGCGATCAGGGTATTGGCAAAAGCACAATTTTGAAAGACCTGGTAACAGCAGACTTCTATTCTGAAACTCTATCCCTTACCGATATGGACGACAAATCAGGTGCTGAAAAACTGCAGGGTTTCTGGGTGGTTGAAATCGGCGAGCTTGCTGGAATGAAGAAAGCCGACATTGAAAAAGTGAAAGCATTCCTCTCTACCTCTGATGATAAGTATCGACCGTCTTATGGCAGAGTTGTTGAAAGCCATCCTAGACAGTGCATTGTTATTGCAACGGTAAATGGAGAGCGTGGATATTTACGTGACATCACAGGAAACCGCCGCTTTTGGATCATCAAGGTACATCAGAAAAAGCAGAAGAAGACTTGGAATTTCACTGAAGAATACAGGCAGCAGTTTTGGGCTGAAGCAAAACAAATATGGAACTCTGGTGAAAAACTGTATCTCGAGGGTGATGTGTTAGAAGAAGCCGAAAAAGCCCAGAAGGGTGCTATGGAGGCTGACGAGCGAGTTGGTATGGTGGAGGAGTACCTGAATACCCTACTTCCAGATGACTGGGATAGTATGGACTTATTTGCCCGTAGAAATTACCTAAGCGGTAGCGAATTTGGTGGGGCCAAGCATACAGGAACTGTTACACGAACCTCTGTAAGCAATGCAGAAATTTGGTGTGAGTGCTTCAATCGTAATCTCCCAGAATTAAAGACCACTGACAGTTATCAGATCGCAGCACTTATGGCTCAGATTCCCGGTTGGGAACGAACCAGCAGTATTAAGCGTTTGCCGATTTATGGCAGGCAGCGACTTTATCAATATGGCGAATAGGCGACACAACACAACACAAGATTTTCCCTTATATTAGAAATGCATTTTCTTATAAGTAGATAATAGATACCTGTGCACGTATACGCGCGTTAGTAAATATAGGGGAACGCTTGTGATTTTGTGTACTTGTGTCAGATGGGAGGAAAACAAGTGACTGAAAAATATATTGAGCAAAAACTGGTAAAAGCAGTGAAAAAGAGGGGTGGTATGGCACTAAAATTTGTTAGTCCGGGGTTAGATGGTGTGCCAGACCGCATTGTACTTTTACCTATGGGAAGAATCGCCTTTGTTGAATTAAAGGCTCCAGGCAAAAAGATGCGTCCAGTGCAAGTAAGGCGAAAAACACAACTGGAAGCGTTAGGTTTTTTGGTCTACTGCATTGATGGTGTAGAACAGATTGGAGGGGTGCTTGATGAAATACAATCCTCATGAGTATCAGCGTTATGCAACGGATTTTATCTTGTCTCATCCAGTATCTGCAGTTCTACTTGAAATGGGTCTTGGTAAGAGTGTAATAAGCTTATCGGCTATATTTGATTTATGCCTTGATCGGTTTGAAATCAGAAAAGTATTGATTATAGCCCCTTTAAGAGTGGCAAGGGATACTTGGCCTTCTGAAATTAAAAAATGGGATCATCTAAAAGGCTTATTCTATTCTGTAGCTGTTGGAACTGAAAATGAGAGAAAAGATGCACTTATGAAAAGAGCCACACTTTATATCATCAATCGTGAAAATATAGATTGGCTTGTAAACAAAAGTGGCATCCCCTTTGACTTTGATATGGTGGTTATTGATGAGTTATCATCTTTCAAATCATACAGCGCTAAGCGCTTTAAAAGCCTTTTAAAAGTAAGGCCAGCAGTGAAAAGAATTGTAGGTCTGACTGGTACACCTTCAAGTAATGGGCTTATGGACCTCTGGGCCGAGTTTCGTATTCTGGATTTGGGACAGAGGCTTGGTAGGTACATAACCCACTACCGTAATACCTACTTCACACCGGATAAACGCAATGGTCAGATCATCTTTTCATATAAACTCCTGCCAGGAGCTGAAGAAAAGATCTATAGTCAGATATCCGATATCACCATTTCTATGAAGTCCGTCGATTATCTAAAAATGCCAGAATGCGTAATAAACACAGTGCCTGTGTATTTAAATGAAAAAGAGCGGGCCATTTATTCTGGATTTAGAGATGATATGGTAGCAAGTTTAGGAGCAGAAGAAATCGATGCAGTAAATGCTGCAGTACTTTCAGGAAAACTCCTTCAGATGGCAAACGGTGCTGTCTATGACGAGAAGAACAATGCACATTTTATTCACGATAGAAAACTTGATGCCCTTGAAGATTTAATTGAAGGGGCCAACGGAAAACCGGTCCTTGTAGCCTATTGGTACAAACATGATCTGAAACGTATTCAGAAGAGATTTCCAGTAAGGCAGCTAAAGTCATCAAAGGATTTTGAAGAGTGGAATGAAGGTGAAATTCCTGTAGCGGTGATCCACCCTGCAAGTGCTGGACATGGACTTAACCTTCAAAGTGGTGGTTCCACACTTATTTGGTTTGGACTCACCTGGTCATTGGAACTCTATCAGCAAACCAATGCTCGCCTCTACAGACAAGGGCAAAAGGATACGGTTGTCATTCACCACATCATTACCAAGGACACCATAGATGAAGATGTGATGACAGCACTTACAAAAAAAGAAAAAACACAAGCATCTTTAATCGATGCTGTAAAAGCTAAATTGGAGGTGAAGCGATGAGCGATCCTTATGAAGATTTAGCCAATGCCATAGTTTTACTAGCCGTCAAAGACTATAGGGATGCATTAAAGAAGCTGATGAAGCATCCTCGCCATGAATCTGCAAAACGCACAAAAGCTGAAGTAGAGAGGTTTTTACGCTCTGATTGGTATAGAGAACTTACAGCGGTAGAACCGGAGATACTTCTCCGAAAACTGAAAGAGGAGGTCAAACAATGAATGCTAAAGAATATCTTAGTAAAGCCTATCGATTGGATCAAAGAATAAACAGTAAGCTTGAGCAAGTGGCATCCCTGGAGAATATGGCTATGAACTGCACTTCGGCCATAAATGGAATGCCTAACAACCCTAGCAAATCATTATCTCATATGGCAGATGCTGTATGTAAGATTATAGATATTAAAAACAATTTGAATGATGATCTTGCCAAACTTCTAAAGTGCAAGATTAATATTATTGAGATCATCCAAGGTGTGAACAACATTGAATATAGGCTGATTCTTGAGAAACGGTACCTGTCATATCAGCCTTGGGAAGATATCGCTTATGATCTTGATTATTCTGTAAGCTGGGTGCTGAAGCTTCACCGTAAAGCGCTTAGAGCTGCAGATGCTGTATTAGCTGGGAGGGAGAATAAAAATGGGTTGGCATGAAGCAATAGAAGACGGAATAACCATTGGTAAGGATAGTAGAGATTCCAATTGTTATTACCCACCTTGCCATATCTGCGCTACACCTGTTTATAGTTGGACATATAGCCGTGGTGTCAAGTACACCTGCAAGGACTGCAGGGCTGAAGTGGTTCGGCAGGCGCGAGAAGAAGGGGAAGTGATCAGTACGGATAAGAAACAGATGAAGCTTGAAAATTCCATAAAAAGGATCTCAAAAATCACAGACATTGAACACTACAAGGATGCCATCCGTCTTGTAGAAGAGAGCCTGAACAAGACTGGGTGGTATCAGAGTACTGAAGAAATAATGGTGGCACTTGAACTTATCCGATGTAACGTTAAAGCGTTCCACCAGGTTAAAATCTTCGACTACTCCGTTGACTTCATTTTGCCTGAGAGGAAAGTTGCCCTTGAGATTGATGGTAAGATTTATCATGGGAAAGACAGACAAAAATATGAGAGCATCCGAGATGAGGTCATTACCAATAAACTTGGTGAAGGTTGGGAGATGATCAGAATTACAACAGATAACATCAATAAGAATGTGACCAAGCTAATCCCTGGTATCAACGCGGTGCTTAAAAGCAGAAAACTTCAAAGAGGATAGTAAAGTCCACATGAGTCCACTTGAGTGCAGTTGATTTTTTTAGTACGCTATAATTGAGAGATAATAATGTAAACAAGCCTTCATGGGAACAACCCACGAGGGCTTTTCTTATGCCCAAAGGAGGTGAACTCATGCCATACAAACCTAAGCGTCCTTGTGCTTACCCAGGCTGCGGTCGGCTTGCAGAAAACGAGCAATACTGTGCCGAGCATAAGAAGGTGGTAACAAAACGATACAATCAGTACCAACGAGATCCTGCATCCAACAAACGCTACGGCAGGTCATGGAAACGCATCAGGGACCGCTACATCAAAGCCCATCCTCTTTGTGAGGCGTGTGATAAGAACGGACGAATTGTAGCCGCCGAAGAAGTCCACCACATTCTCCCTCTCTCCAAAGGCGGTGGCAATGAAACCAGTAACCTGATGGCCCTATGTAAGTCATGTCACTCAAAGATCACTGCTGAGAGTGGTGACCGCTGGGGGAGGTAAAATCCCTACAACTTTTCAATTCGGACAGCGGGCTGGGGCTTCGTGTTAAAAAACGCAGATTCAAACGGGGGTATAGCCCCCTCTTTGTAAAGGAGGTGTGATCATTGGCAAAAGACGGTACGAACAGAGGTGGCGCTCGTGTTGGTGCAGGGGCAAAAAAGAAACCTCTGGCTGACAAAATAGCTGAAGGCAATCTTGGTGGCAGGAAACTGACTGTGATGGAGTTTTCCGATACGGCAGACCTTGAGGGACAAGAAATGCCTGAACCAAACAAGATGCTTGAAGCCATTCAAAAAGATGGTAAGGCTCTGGTGGCAGGTGAAATATATAAAGCCACATGGCAGTGGCTGGATAAGCGTGGCTGTGCTGCTCTGGTTTCTCCACAGCTCCTTGAAAGGTACGCTATGAGTGTTGCCAGGTGGATTCAGTGTGAAGAAGCAATTACTGAATATGGTTTTCTTGCTAAACACCCCACCACAGGAAATGCCATTCAAAGTCCTTATGTATCCATGGGCCAGAACTACATGAACCAGACCAATCGTCTGTGGTTTGAGATATTCCAGATCGTAAAAGAAAACTGTACTGGCGATTACAAAGGAGCAAATCCTCAGGATGATGTAATGGAGAGACTTCTTTCTGCTCGTAGGGGCAAATAAAAATAGATGGGAGATAATGATATGAGTAAAAACTACAGAACCGCAGAAAGCGTCTGCAAGGGACATCCTGATAAGCTTTCTGATTTAATCGCTGATAGCATATTGGATGCTTGTCTTCGCAGAGACAAAGCTTCACGTGTGGCCTGTGAGGTCATGGCTACTAAAGGAAAAATCATCGTGGCGGGCGAGATCACCTGCAGCGAAAAAATTAACATCCGCCTTATCGTAAAAAATGTACTTCGTGAGGTGGGATATAGTCCTTGGAAATTTACAGTGTTTGTGTTTGTACATCATCAAAGTGTAGATATTGCTGCTGGCGTAGATACAGCACTTGAAGCAAGAAATGGAATTATTGATCCTTACGGTTCCATCGGTGCTGGTGATCAAGGCACTGTTTATGGATATGCTACCAACGAAACCCGTGAACTGCTACCGCTACCTTTACTTCTCTCTCATAGAATCGTCAAGCGTATTGATGAATGTCGCAAAGGAAAAATCATCAAGGGTATCCTCCCCGATGGCAAAGCACAGGTTACTGTTGAGTATGATGGAGATAAACCTGTCCGCGTTAAAACTGTGGTAGTTTCTGTGCAGCACCACGAAGATAAAACCCAAAAGCAGCTAGAATCAGATATCTTAAACAACGTACTCTGGCAGTGCTTCGAGGATTTCCCACTGGATGATGATACGGAAATTCTCATCAATCCCTCAGGCAGGTTTGTTGAAGGTGGTCCTGCTGCTGATACGGGACTTACTGGAAGAAAGATCATGGTGGACACCTATGGTGGTCTGGCTTCCCATGGTGGTGGCGCACTCTGCGGAAAGGACCCGACTAAGGTTGATAGAAGCGGTGCCTATATGGCCAGGTACATTGCTAAGAATATTGTTTGGAGCGGGCTTGCTGATAAATGCGAGGTCGCTATTTCTTATGCCATCGGAAAAGCAAATCCAGTTTCAGTAAATGTGACAGCCTTTGGCACGGGGAAAATTAGTGACGAAGATTTAAGTGATCTGGTAAAAGAGATTTTTAACTTGAAACCAGCTGCTATCATTGAAAAGCTGCGCCTTCGAAATGCAATCTACTCTGATACAGCAACCTACGGTCATTTTAACTCATCACTCTTCCCGTGGGAGAACGTGGATTTCAATCTAAACTTAAGAAAGGTGGCGGAAAGATATGAAGATTGAAAAACTGAAAACTAAGCTCTTACTTCCCGCTAACTATAATCCGCGTAAGGATTTAAAACCCGGGGATGCAGAATACGATAAACTTAAATGCTCCATTGAGCAGTTTGGATATGTAGAACCAGTTATTTGGAACAAGACCACTGGTAGAGTTGTAGGTGGCCACCAGAGATTGAAAGTGCTCCTGGATTTAGGAATGACTGAAGTTGAGTGTGTGGTCATCGAGATGGATGAAGATAAAGAAAAAGCGCTCAACATTGCCCTAAATAAAATCAGTGGCGACTGGGATAAGGATAAGCTAGCTCTTCTTATTGCTGATCTGCAGGGTGCTGACTTTGATGTCTCTCTTACTGGTTTTGATTCTTCTGAACTGGATGACCTGTTTAAGGATTCCCTGAAAGAAGGTATTCACGATGATGAGTTTGATGTGGATGCAGAGCTGGAAAAACCCGCCATGACAAAACTTGGTGACGTCTGGAAGCTGGGCCCCCATAGACTTGTCTGCGGGGATTCAACTAAGGCAGAAACCTTCACGCTTCTTATGGATGGAAAGCTGGCAAACCTTGTGGTGACAGATCCCCCTTACAATGTAAACTATGAAGGGTCTGCCGGAAAAATCAAGAACGACAACATGGGTGATTCTGCTTTCTATGAATTCCTACTGGCAGCCTTTACCAATACAGAAGCTGTCATGACCCAGGACTCCTCTATCTATGTTTTCCACGCAGATACGGAAGGGCTTAACTTCAGAAAGGCATTTGCTGAAGCTGGCTTCTACCTCTCCGGCACCTGTATCTGGAAAAAGCAATCCCTGGTCCTTGGTAGGTCTCCTTACCAGTGGCAGCATGAACCGGTGCTCTTTGGCTGGAAGAAGAAAGGCAAGCACAACTGGTACGCTGATCGAAAGCAAACCACCATCTGGGAATTTGAAAAACCTAAGAAGAATGGTTCCCATCCAACAATGAAGCCGGTGGCTCTTGTGGCCCATCCGATTCTCAATTCAAGTCTTAGCAATTGTATCGTCCTTGATCCCTTTGGCGGTTCTGGTAGTACGCTTATTGCCTGTGACCAGACTCAGCGAATTTGTCACACCATTGAACTTGATGAGAAGTTTTGTGATGTTATAGTTGAACGCTACATTTCCGGAGCACAGACTTCAGATGATGTTTATCTCCTGCGTGATGGCAAAGAATACCGCTACAGCGACCTCCCTGAAAACAAATAACACAACTATCGAAAGATAGACTTGCTATTAACATCACTTAGAGTGATATATGTAGTAAGCAAAAAACAAGGAGGTCAATACCATGAAAATCAATTACAACGTAACTGGTAACGAACGTAAAAAGCTGGTGAAGCTCATCAGTGAAATCACAGAGGTTCCTTCAAAATACCTGGGAGTTCCATCCTGTGCTTACCAGGTCGGACCCTACCACATCGGAAAAGGCGGTGAACTTACCTTTGACACCGAAGTAGCTCAGGAAGATATCAAGACGCTGATGAAAAAGCTTCAAGATGCAGGGTTTGAAGCTGAGGCGGATGAACCCGCTCCTGCTGAAGCGGGACCTGAGGAAACTGGACTCATCATCCAGATTCCAAAAGACTCCCTCTCTGATGAAGCTTTGGAAAAGCTAGCCAAACTTCTAGATGCAAAAGGCAAGCTTATTAAGAAAGCGCTTGATGTGGATGCCCTTCCCATTAAAGCCGACGAGGAACGTATTAGCTTCCCTTGGTTTTCAAAACTGCCAAACCCAGACGAGATAAAAGCCTACTCCCAGTTCATTACAAAGCTGTGTGAGATGGCGAAAACCCAAAAGAGAATCACCGTAAAAGAGAAAGACGTCGATAATGAAAAATACGCATTTCGATGCTTCCTTCTCCGCCTCGGATTTATTGGAGAGGAATTCAAAACCCACAGAAAGATTCTCCTTCAAAACCTATCCGGCAGCAGTGCCTTCAAAGGAGGTGCTCCAAGTGAAACCGATCAGTAAAGAAAGACTGGCCCACCTACGCAAGCAGTACCCCGCTGGCGCCAGGGTCCAGCTCCTTTGGATGGATGATGTGCAAGCACCGCCAACGGGCACAAAAGGCACCGTGTGGGGCGTGGATGACACAGGCTCCATCATGATTCAGTGGGACAACGGCAGCAGCTTGAATGTGGTTTACGGCATTGATTCCTGCAAGGTCATCGATGAAAAATCCAGGAAGGAGTCATAGCAATGAAGGCATTATTTGGTCGAAAGTTCTACAACCTTAAGGAACTAAAAGAAGCAACTGAAGAAGCAAAGGAAGATGGCGTCATTGGTTCTGATTACACTGTGATTCGAGAAGTTGAACTCAGTGATTCAGAGTTTAAGAAGTTCACCAGTGATTTTCTAGAGGACCAGCCCTGGATCAAGAAGTCAGATGGCGGCACCAACGAAAAAGGTGAGCTTCGATGCATTAGGGTCATCAACAAAGACACCGGTGAAAAGATACTCACCAATCCTGAAGGCTACGACTATCCACGCTACTGTGCGATTGAAGATTAAACTGAAAACCTGCTCTATTACTACAGAAATGACTTGCTATTATTCTCGTTTAGAGTGATATATGTAATACCAAAACAAAACCACACTAAATGGAGGATGAGAACATGAAAGAAATCAAGGCATTTGAAGAAGCCAAGGCAACTGGCGCAAATTTTAAGGAGTCTGGAATCAACAGCACCATGTACTGGGCCTACGAAAGAAGCAAGGAAGCAGGAAACGACACCATCGACTTTTCTGAGGTCATTTGGGATTACGACATTGAACCCATTGTTAAAGCCTGCAGAGCCTATGGAATCGACCACATTACCATTTCAAGCACCTTCTCAGGGCTGATTGCAACCCTAGCCGAATTTGAAAAGCAGGGCTGTAGGATAGACGGACTTACCAAGGTTAAGACAAGCTTCACCGACTGGCAGACCGGCGAAAAGCAAATTCTACCAGCCATCTTGGTTAGCATTTAAGGGGGTTAGACCATGTGGAGAGAAGGCAAAATCGAAGTCGAAAACAGAACCATTCACTACTGGATTAAGAGCTTTGACTTAGGCTCCCCTTACGGCATTGATGAGGGTAGAATATCAAAACTGATGTTTAAGCGAGATGGCCAGATCATTGCAAACTTTGATAGAGGCTGGGACATTGAACCCATCGACGCCAATGCGCAAGCTGCACTTGAAATATTCATGAAGAAATACAATTAACAACAAGATAGAAACACATAAAGGAACAGGGCTGTATGGCTCTTTTCCTCGTTACAGAAGACCTTAGGGTCTATTTTTTATGTCATTTAAAGGAGGTGTCCGCATATCCGAAAACTTAAGAAGTATAAACCAACCTCTTACATGGCGAAGGATTCTCATTACAGCAAGGAGATGGCGGACTATGCAGTCGGTTTTATTGAATGCCTTTCCCACACCAAAGGAACCTGGGCAGGAAAACCCTTTGAACTGATAGATTGGCAAGAGCAAATCATCCGTGATTTATTTGGAACCATAAAATCAAATGGTTATCGCCAGTTTAATACTGCCTATGTAGAAATACCAAAGAAGATGGGGAAAAGTGAGCTCGCGGCGGCTGTTGCCCTGCTCTTGACCTGTGGAGATAACGAAGAACGGGCTGAGGTTTATGGCTGTGCTGCAGATCGTAACCAAGCCTCCATCGTTTTTAACGTGGCTGCTGATATGGTGCGAATGTGCCCTGCATTATCCAAGCGGGTAAAGATTCTGGACTCACAGAAAAGATTGATCTACCAACCTACTGGAAGCATCTATCAAGTGCTTTCAGCGGATGTTGGAAACAAACACGGCTTTAACACCCATGGGGTTGTCTTTGATGAGCTCCACACACAACCAAACCGAAAACTCTATGATGTTATGACCAAAGGTAGTGGTGATGCCAGGATGCAGCCCTTGTACTTTCTAATCACCACTGCTGGAGATAATCAAAACAGCATCTGCTGGGAAGTGCATCAAAAAGCCCTGGATATCATGGCTGGAAGAAAAAACGACCCTACCTTCTATCCTGTCATTTATGGCGCAGATCTTGAAGATGACTGGTCCGATCCAAAGGTCTGGAAGAAAGCAAATCCATCCCTTGGTATCACTGTCAGCATGGATAAAGTAAAAATGGCCTATGAGTCTGCAAGACAAAACCCCGCTGAAGAAAATAGCTTCAGACAGCTTCGACTCAATCAATGGGTTAAGCAGGCTATTCGCTGGATGCCTATGGATAAATGGGATGCCTGTGCTTTCCCGGTAAATCCAGAAGCCCTCAAAGGTCGCGTTTGCTATGGTGGACTGGACCTTTCCTCTTCCACTGACATAACAGCCTTCGTACTGGTCTTCCCACCGATGGATGAAGATGACAAGTATGTGGTTCTTCCATACTTCTGGATACCAGAAGACAGCATTGACCTTAGGGTTAGACGGGATCACGTAAATTATGATGTGTGGGAAAAGCAAGGCTTCCTTTTAACTACCGAAGGTAACGTGGTCCACTACGGTTTCATCGAGACTTTCATTGAGGAACTTGGAATGAAATATAACATCCGTGAGATTGCCTTTGACCGCTGGGGAGCAGTTCAGATGACACAGAACCTAGAGAATTTAGGATTCACCGTTGTACCTTTTGGTCAGGGCTTCAAAGATATGTCTCCGCCAACTAAGGAACTAATGAAACTCACACTAGAGCAGAAAATCGCTCACGGTGGTCACCCAGTTCTTCGCTGGATGATGGATAACATTTTTATTAGAACCGATCCTGCTGGCAATATCAAAGCAGACAAAGAGAAATCCACAGAAAAGATTGACGGTGCTGTAGCTACAATTATGGCTCTTGACCGAGCGATTCGCTGTGGTGGAGAAGCCGGCAATTCTGTTTATGACGATCGAGGGTTGATTGTGTTTTAATAAAAAGAACTTTATATAAATTGAATATTTTTCTTGTAATCTGGTAAAAACTATACTACAATATAGTTAACCGATAAGTTAAGTTAACTAAATGGTTAATTTGAGGGGAGGGGTGGTCATTAAGAGTGCTAATTGAATATGAGAATGATTCTGTTAAAGATATTTTTACTGATTTTGATTTAATGAAAAAGAAAATTGGAAATGAAAAAACAAAAACTGTCAAGAAAAGACTTAATCAGTTAAAAGCCTCTTCAAACTTCAGCATTTATCTAATGACCGGACTGGGGAAACCTCACCCATTATTTGAAAATTTGAAGGGGTACTATGGGATTAGCATAACTGGAAATGTTAGACTTGTAGTAAAACCAGATTCAATAAATTTAGATCCTGAAGAATTAAAAAAGTGTGAAACAGTAATTATCAAGGGGGTGATGGATTATCATGGCAGAAAAATTGATTGGCTTATCTCGTGATCTTATAATACATCCGGGAGAAACTTTAAAAGAAATGTTGGAAGACAAAGAAATGAGTCAACGAGAATTGGCTATAAGAACTAATGTGAAGGAACCTCATATTAGTGCTATTGTTAAAGGTAAAAAACCTATTTCTGTTTCATTTGCGAAAAGATTGGAATATGCCTTAGGTATTGATGCGAGTTTCTGGATAAATCTTCAGTCAAACTATGAAAAGGAGTTGGCTGATTATGAGGAGCTAAATGAAATATCAAGTGAAGAAATTAGTATATTGAAAAAAATAAAAAGATTAACAGACTATGCTAAAGATATCCGATTAATCGATCTTGACGCAGAAGGTTCACTTTTAGTTATTGTATGGAGAAAGCTTTTGAATATAAGTAAACTGACTCATATTGGTGAAATTTCGCAGTCAGGGGCTTATCGTTTAGCCTCTTCTGATAACATTGACGCGGATATTCTCTTTACTTGGCTTAGAATTACTGATTTAATAACCAAACGTCAACAACTAGAAACCGAATTGAATATTGAGTTACTGAAAGAGAAACTTCCTTTATTTAAAGCTCTTACATTCGAAGATGTTGAAACGATACATGTTAGACTGAAGGAGTATCTAGCTGAATGTGGAATAAAGTTTGCTATAGCTAAGCATTTTACTGGAGCTCCTGTTCAGGGTGTGATTAAGAAAGGTAATGATGGTACTTTAAGTCTAATCATGACTTTTCGAAGAAAGTATGCAGATGTTTTTTGGTTCACTTTTTTTCACGAAATAGGACACATTATCAACGGAGACATAAAAGATCGTTTGATTGATTACGAAGGAACGGAAAACGAAATCGAAACTCAGGCAGATAGATTTGCAGCAGATTTTTTGATAGATCCGATTAAATACAAAGAGCTTGTTGACACCGGGGATTTTTCTCTTACAACAATCAGAAATTTATGTGAAGAAATGAAAGTACCGCCATATATCCTTATTGGCAGATTGCAGCGAGAAAAGCATATAGAATATCATTGTTATTCAGATGAAAAGATCAGATATGAGCTTGATGAAATCGAAAGAAAAATAGGATAAAACAAATCAAGCCACTTAAAGTTTAGCCTCAGAAATGGGGCTTTTTTCATGCCCATTTAAAGGAGAGTGATGTCCATGGGAATATTGCAAGGGATATTTAAGGCGCGTGATAAACCTAAAAATACTCTTTCAGGAAGTTATTACAGCTTCTTTTTTGGAAGTACTAGTGCTGGTAAGCCAGTTAATGAGCAAACCGCCATGCAAATGACCGCAGTGTATAGCTGCGTGAGAATCTTATCGGAGACCTTAGCTGGTTTGCCTCTTCATGTTTACAAATACAATGATTCAGGCGGAAAGGAGAAAAACCTAAAACACCCACTTTACAAGTTGCTCCATGATGAACCAAATCCTGAGATGACTTCCTTTGCGTTTAGAGAAACGCTGATGAGTCATCTTTTATTATGGGGAAATGCCTATGCTCAGATTATTAGAAATGCAAGAGGTGAAGTGATTTCTCTCTACCAATTAATGCCAAATAAAATGACCGTCGATCGCGATTCAAGTGGTCGGCTTTTCTATTTGTATCAGCGTGGCAATGAAGATGTCCCTACTCTTGGTAGAGAACATCAAGTGTATCTTTCACCATCAGACGTCCTTCATATCCCCGGTCTTGGCTTTGACGGGCTGGTAGGCTATTCACCCATTGCCATGGCGAAAAATGCTGTAGGCCTTGCCATAGCTACGGAAGAATATGGAGCTAAGTTTTTTGCTAATGGGGCTTCACCGGGTGGCGTCTTAGAACATCCCGGTACCATCAAGGACCCTCAGAAGATTAAAGAATCCTGGAATGCTGCCTACCAAGGAAGCGGTAATGCCCACCGGGTGGCTGTACTTGAGGAAGGCATGAAGTATCAACCCATTGGTATTTCACCTGAGCAAGCTCAGTTCCTAGAGACTAGAAAGTTTCAGATCAATGAGATCGCTCGTATCTTTAGAGTCCCACCACATATGCTTGCTGACCTTGAGAAGTCATCCTTCAGTAACATCGAACAGCAATCAATGGAATTCGTAAAATATACACTTGATCCATGGGTGGTCCGTTGGGAACAGTCCATGTGTAGGGTACTGCTCATGGAAAGCGAGAAGCCTAGTGTCTTTATCAAGTTTAATGTGGATGGCCTTCTGCGTGGTGACTACGTCAGTCGAATGAGTGGATATGCCACTGCAAGGCAGAACGGTTGGATGAGTGCCAATGATATCAGAGAACTTGAAAATCTGGATAGGATTCCAGAGTCACTTGGTGGCGACCTCTACCTCATCAACGGGGCCATGACTAAATTACAGGACGCAGGCGCGTTCGCAAATATTAAAGAAACGGAGGAACCTAAATGAAGAAGTTTTGGAACTGGGCACGAGATGAAAACACTGGTGTCCGAACACTCTACCTAGACGGCGTTATTGCCGAAGACTCATGGTTCGATGATGATGTCACACCTAAGGCATTTAAAGCAGAGCTTACAGCCGGCGAGGGTGACATTGTTATTTGGCTTAATTCTCCAGGAGGTGATTGCATTGCTGCTAGTCAGATTTACGCCATGCTGATGGATTACAAAGGCACTGTTACCGTAAAGATTGATGGAATTGCTGCCTCTGCCGCCTCTGTCATCGCCATGGCTGGGACAACGGTGCTCATGGCACCAACAGCCCTAATGATGGTCCATAACCCTCTTACCGTGGCCATTGGGGACAGCGAGGAAATGAAAAAAGCCATCTCCATGCTTTCAGAAGTTAAAGAGAGCATCATCAATGCGTATGAAATCAAGACAGGCCAGTCAAGAACAAAGCTCTCCCATCTTATGGATGCAGAAACCTGGCTTAATGCAAAGAAGGCCATCGAGCTTGGCTTTGCTGATGGCATTTTGGAGGGTGAGAAGAAACGAAATCAGACCGAGGACTTTACCTATGCCTTCAGCCGCAGAGCTGTTACCAACTCCTTGCTGGATAAGGTAAAACCTAAGCTACCAAAAGAGAATACTGGCACCCCTATTGAGTCGCTAGAAAAGCGGCTTTCTTTGATTCAACACTAAATTTTAGGAGGAAAACACTATGAACAAAATTCTTGAACTGCGTGAAAAAAGAGCAAAGTCCTGGGAAGCTGCTAAAGCATTCCTGGATACCAAAAGAGGTACAGATGGAATTGTATCCGCCGAAGACACTGCAACCTATGAAAAAATGGAAGCTGATGTGGTTGCCCTTGGTAAAGAGATTGATCGTCTTGAAAAACAAGAGGCCCTTGACCGCGAGCTTTCAAAGCCACTTAACACTCCACTTACCGGAAAGCCTATCTTCCAAGGTATGGAATCTAAATCTGGTAGAGCTTCTGCTGAATACCAGAAAGCATTCTGGAATGCCATGAGAACCCGTTCTGGTGAAGGGCTTGATCCAGTGATTAAGAACGCACTGCAGATTGGAACCGACACAGAAGGTGGATATCTTGTACCAGATGAGTTCGAGCGTACTCTTATTGAAGCCCTGGATGAAGAGAATATCTTTAGAAAGCTGGCCAATGTCATTTCCACTGCCTCTGGCGATCGTAAGATTCCTGTTGTTGCCTCCAAAGGAACCGCTTCTTGGATTGATGAGGAAGGTGCAATTCCTGAAAGCGATGATAGCTTTGGACAGGTATCCATCGGCGCTTACAAGCTGGGTACCATGATAAAGGTATCTGAAGAACTGCTTAATGACAGCGTGTTTAATCTCGAAAACTATATCGCCAAGGAGTTTGCAAGACGTATCGGTAACAAGGAAGAAGATGCCTTCTTCATTGGAGATGGATCTGGTAAGCCTACGGGTATCCTTGCGGCCACTGGTGGCGCGCAAATTGGCGTAACCGCAGCAAGTGCCACTGCTATTTCCATTGATGAAGTTTTGGACCTCTTCTATTCACTTAAATCGCCTTACAGAAACAAGGCCGTTTTCGTCATGAACGATGCGACCATTAAGGCCATTAGAAAACTGAAAGATGGCCAGGGTCAATATATCTGGCAACCTTCGCTTCAGGCTGGAACACCAGATACCATTTTGAACAGACCTGTTTATACCTCTGCCTATGCTCCTACCATCGCCGCATCTGCAAAGTCCATCGTCTTCGGTGACTTTGGTTACTACTGGGTGGCGGATCGTCAGGGTCGTGTGTTTAAAAGACTGAATGAGCTCTATGCTGCCACCGGGCAGGTGGGATTTGTTGCCACTCAGCGTGTTGATGGAAAGCTGATTCTGCCTGAGGCCATCAAAGTGCTTCAGCAGAAAGCGTAATGGAGGTGCACTATGAGTTATAACACAAAGAACTTTACCGAACAGGGCGGAGATAAAACCGTCATTGGTGGAACTCTTGAAATCAAGGATGGGGCGGTCGTTACTGGCCTCCCTGTTCTCGATAATCAAGCCTCAAGTACTGCTGCCACTGTAGAAGATTTGGTGACAGATTTCAACGCCCTTATTACCAAACTTAAAGCAGCAGGGCTAATGAACTCAGATTAATGAAAGGATGGTGGCGGTATGACACTGCTTGAAAAAGTAAAAGCGAACCTCATTCTTGAACACTCGGCGGACGATGAACTGCTTGAGATGTACATCACCGCCTCCACGCGGTACGCAGAGAGCTATCAGCATTTTCCTGAAAACCATTATATCGAAGCAGTTATGCCAGCCACTACAGAACAAGCCATCATCATGCTGTCGTCCCACTTTTATGAATCCAGGGACGGCAGTACCGGTGGTTTCTTTTCAGATAATGTTCAGGCTGGACAGCAGGTTTGGAATACGGTCAATCTCTTACTCAGACTTGATCGGGACTGGAAGGTGTAGCCATGAGCTTTGGAAAAATGAATACCTTTATCGATATTGTTGAGCGCGTCACTATTAAGGATGCTGAAGGCTTCAAAACTGAGGTTGATAACATTGTAGCTTCGGTCAGGGCTTACCGTGAAGGCCGGCATGGCAATGAGAATTGGGCAAACCGAGCATCCTTCTCTGAAGCCACAGACCTTTTTCGATTTCGCTGCATCCCTGGTCTAGCCATAACAACATCCATGGTGCTCATTCATAACGATAAGAGATTTGAAATAACATCCGTTGAAGATGTGAAAGGCCGTGGAATGTATATTGAAGTGCTGGTTAAGGAGGTGGTGCCAAGTGGCTAAAGCAACAATGCGTATGCCCGATGAGTTTTTAATGAAGCTCTCAAAACTTGGTGATAAAACTGACGAAATTGTTTCTAAAGCTTTAGAAGCTGGAGGTGAGGTTGTTCTTGATAAAGTCAAAGCTAACCTAAAAGGAGTTATCGGAAATGGTACAAAAGAAAAAAGTCGTTCTACTGGCGAGCTTGTCACTTCACTGGGCCTTTCACCTACAAAGATAGATAAGAACGGAAACTCCAATGTGAAGATTGGTTTCAATGAACCTCGTAGTGATGGAGATGCCAATGCCAAGATTGCAAATATCCTTGAATATGGTAAATCAGGTCAGCCACCAAAGCCTTTCTTGAAGCCAGCAAAGTCCGCTTCTCGGAAGTCATGCATTGAAACCATGAAAGCAGAACTTAATAAGGAGATTGAAAAGCTATGAGCTTGCTTGCAGATCTGAACCGCATACTGGAGCCCTTGAAGATTCCAGTGGAGACCGGTGTCTTTTCAGACGAACCACCGGAGGAATACTTGGTTATCACACCCATGTTAGACAGGCTTGACCTCTTTGCTGACGATCAAAGCCATATGGTCCTTTCGGAAGCAAGATTGTCCCTGTTCACAAGGAGGAACTACATCAAGCGTAAAAAGGAACTGACAAAGGCACTCCAAACAGGGGGAATGACCATAACGGACAGGCGGTATGTGGGCTACGAGAATGATTCTAAATATCACCATTACGCCATTGACGTAATGAAAGAATATGAAACGGAGGATGAATAGATGGCTACAATAGGACTTGACAGTCTATATTACGCGAAGATAACAGAGGATGCCAGTGGTCACGAGACCTACGACACTCCCAGGGTGCTGGCCAAGGCAATGACGGCGGAACTTGGCGTTGAACTGGTGGAGGCAATTTTGTATGCAGACGACGGACCTGCCGAGGTTGTCAAGGAGTTCAAAAGCGGAACCCTTAGCCTTGGGGTGGATGACATTGGTGCAACTACTGCCCAGGACCTGACGGGTTGCGTAGTGGACAGCAACAATGTTGTTGTTTCAAGGAGCGAGGATGGAGGGAACCCTGTTGCCATAGGGTTTCGTGCAAAGAAGGCAAATGGCAAGTACAGGTACTTCTGGCTTTACAGGGTCATATTCAGCGTACCCGCCACAAGCCTTGCCACCAAGGGTGATTCGATCACATTTAGCAGTCCCACCATAGAAGGCACTGTATTCAGAAGAAACAAACCTGATGGTGAGGACAAGCACCCTTGGAAGGCAGAGGTGACGGAGGGGGACACAGGAGTCCTTGAATCCACAATAACCGGATGGTTCGGAACTGTCTACGAGCCGGATTTCACAACTGGAATATAGGGGGTTAATATGGCTAAGGATACTAAAATCAAACTGGATGAGTCGGCTGAAAATAGGAGCACTGAAATTTCTATCGGGGGGACGGTGTTTCCCCTGATCCTTACAACAAAGGCCACCAAGGAGATAGCAAAGAGGTACGGCGGACTGGAGAACCTGGGAGCAAAACTTATGAAGTCGGAGAACTTCGAGATGGCCCTTGATGAGATCGTCTGGCTGATAACCCTTCTGGCAAACCAGTCCATTCTTATTCACAATCTTAGGAACAGGGATGACAGAAGGGACCTGTTGACAGAAGAGGAATTGGAACTCCTCACAACCCCATTTGACCTTTCGGAATACAAGAACGCCATCATGGCGAGCATGGTGAGGGGAACCAAGAGGAATGTGGAGAGTGAACCCTCAAAAAACGAGGAGGTCGGGTAAGCGACGAAGAGCTGTTTATCCGACTGTTGTATTATGGGACAGTCCATCTGAACCGCATGGAAGAGGAAGTATGGCTGATGCCCTTGGGACATCTTCTTGATCTGTGGGAGTGCCACAAGCAGTTTGTTGGCATCTCAAGGCCGAAAACGATACACTGTATTGATGATGTTATTCCATCTGGATTATAAGAAGAGTTATGGAATATGGTATAATTAAACATATTCTATAAACTGGAGGGGTTGGCATGAATAGTTATTGTAAGTTTACCAATGAAATGATTCAAAGATTCAATATGTTAGATAGTATCACTGTAAACGAATATTTGTATTCGAAAAGAGATGCTATGTCCAAGGTGCCAAGTAAATCAGGAGTATATTTTATTGTGCTTAACAACCCTGATGATGAGGATATTTTTATTAACCCTGGAACAGGTGGATATTACAAGGGAGAAGACCCTAATGTTGGTATTGAAGTATTAAGAGACAATTGGGTCAAAGGTGCAGATATTTTATATATAGGGAAAGCGGGAGGTATTAGAAAAAATGGTGTGCCATATCAAACAGAGTTAAAAACTAGGATTCGAACATTACTTAAATTTGGGAATAATATAGATGCTGCTCATAGGGGTGGAAAATATTTGTGGCAGCATAGAAATAGCAAGAATTTTAGAATTTACTGGTATGTTTGTAAAGAACATGAGAATGCCGTTGTACTGGAGAGAGAATTACTAGACGAGTTTGAAAATGTGTATGGGAAGCTTCCATTTGCCAACTTAGGGTAGAATGAAGCATATAATTATCCAATCGCTAATTTAACTGAATTATAAAAATGTTATTTTTGAAGACACTTCAAATGAGGTGTCTTTTTTCATGCCCTAAAGGAGGTGAAACCATGTCGGACTTTGGACTAAAGATTGGCGTTGAGGGAGAGAAGGAGTTCAAGAATGCCCTAAGGGAAATAAACCAAAGCTTCAAGGTGCTGGGCTCCGAGATGAACCTTGTGACATCCCAGTTTGATAAACAGGACAAGTCAATCAAGGCAGCGACTGCCAGGAATGAGGTTTTGAACAAGGAGATTGATACCCAGAAGGACAAGGTGAAGACCCTGGAGTCAGCCCTCAAGAATGCGTCTGAATCCTTCGGAGAGAATGACAAGCGGACCAAAGCCTGGCAGATTCAGCTCAACAATGCCAATGCTGACCTGAACAGGATGGAAAAGGAGCTGAGGGAGTCTGCCGAGGAAGCTGAAGACCTTGGGGATTCATTGGAGGAGTCAGGCAAATCCGCTGATGATGCCGGTGGGAGGTTTGAGAAATTCGGTGGAATCCTGAAGGGAATAGGAATCGCAATGGGATCGGTTGTTGTGGCGGCAGGTGCAGCGGCAATAAAGCTGGGCAAGGAGGTGGTCCAGCAGTTCGGTGAGCTGGAGCAGAACCTTGGTGGGTCCGAGGCAGTGTTCGGTAAATATGCTACATCCATCCAGAAGACAGGCGAGGAAGCCTACAGGAACCTGGGCGTATCACAAAGCGACTATCTGGCAACGGCAAATAAGATGGGCGCACTGTTCCAGGGTTCAGGGATTGAGCAGCAGAAGAGCCTTGAGCTGACGGAAAAGGCAATGCAGAGGGCTGCGGATATGGCATCGGTAATGGGAATAGACATGCAGATGGCACTGGATTCAGTTGCAGGAGCTGCAAAGGGAAACTTCACCATGATGGACAACCTTGGTGTTGCCATGAATGCAACAAACGTCGAAGCCTACGCACTTGCCAAGGGACTTGACTTCACATGGAAGACAGCCACCCAGGCTGAAAAGGCCGAGGTCGCAATGCAGATGTTCTTTGACAGCACAGAGCAGTACGCAGGAAATTTCGCAAAGGAATCCACAGAGACAATAACAGGATCGATAGGATTGATGCAGGCGGCCCTTGGCTCATTTACTGCAGGACTTGGAAATGCAGATGCTGACATGCAAAACCTTACGCAGAATCTTGTTGATGCCTTCCAGTCAGTTGTAAAGAACATCGTACCCGTCCTTGAGAATGTAGTAGCCGCAATGCCGATAGCAACAGATGCTATCCTGGCTGCCGTGGGAGATTTGCTTCCAATACTTCTTGGAACTGCAACTGAGCTGTTCGAGCAGGTCCTTGGAACAATCCTCGAGCTCCTGCCTGAGCTGATACCTGCTGCGGTAGAAGCGGTCATTACAATAGCAGAGGCCCTTATAGCCAGCCTGCCGCTTCTTGTTGATGCGGCGGTTCAGCTCTTTACAGCACTTGCAGGAGGGTTGGGGTTGGCTCTTCCGGAACTGATGCCATCCATTGTGGAGGCGGTTATACTGATAGCGGCTACACTGATCGAGAATATAGACCTTGTGATGGAGGCTGCTTTTCAGATAATCTCGGGTCTTGCACAGGGTATCCTGAATGCCCTGCCTGATCTTATAGAGGCTCTGCCGGCAATAATAATAGGCATCATAACATTTCTGACAGGAAGCATACCGGAATTAATCGCCATGGGAGTGGAGCTTACAGTCCAGCTTGGAACAGGTCTTATTCAGGCCATACCAAAGCTGGTGTCCCAGCTTCCCCAGATAATAGAGGCCATGGTTGAAGGGCTGGCAAAGGCAGTGCCTTCAGTTCTTCAGGTTGGAAAGGACATAGTGGAAGGGCTGTGGGATGGTATAGCATCAATGGTCACCTGGCTGAGGACCAAGGTTGAAGGGATGTTAACCGGAATAGTCAAAGGAGTCAAGGGAGTGCTTGGGATCGAATCCCCGTCAAAGGTATTTGCCGGCATAGGAACCAACATGGGCGAGGGTCTCGGGGATGGTTTCCTCAAGGAGATGAGGACTGTCGAGGAAGATATGAAAAGGGCAATCCCAACAAAGTTTGAAGGTCTCTCCATAGATGTGGATGCATCAGCAAACCTCAAGGGGGAGATGGACAGAGCCGGTCTTGTATCAGGCAGCCAGGAGGTAGTAAACAACTATGAGATAACAATCAACAATCCCAAGGCCGAAGCCTCATCTGACAGCATAAGGCTGACTCTGATGAAGCACTCCTACGGGCTTGTTTAGGGGGTGGAGAGATGAGCAAGGAACTATGGGTATACAACGGCCTGCAACTGTCGTCCAGGGGGAAGTGGGATGTCGAGGAGGTACTTGAGGGGATTGGTGTGCCAAAGCACAGGGGAAGTGATATCCAGATTCCCTTCCATAACGGAAACAGGTGGATAAAGAAGCGGTTTGACACCAGGAAGATGGTGCTATCCATGTGGATCAAGGGAGAGAACAAGGAGGATCTTGATGAAAACATAGACAGCTTCCTTCAAGCAATCGGGAAGTCTGGACTTCACACCCTTAGAAGAGTCATGAGAAACGGAGAAATACGGGAGGCCCAGGCTGAGCTTCTCGGAGGAGTGAACTTTGCCATAAGGAGCCCTGGATATTCGAAATTCGCATTGGAGTTTGAGCTTGCCGACCCCTTCTTCTATGGACTGAACCCCTTAACGGAAAGCATCAGCCTTACAAGCTCAAGCCAGACTGAAACCATAAACAATACAGGAACTGCACCCACAACCAAGGCAATCATAACTATGAACGGACCTATGGACTCGCCAAAGATTACAAACCTTGAGAACGGCATCTGGCTTCAGTACCAGGGAAGCATCAACTCGGGAGAAAGCGTCATAGTAAACACCAACGACTACACCTGCACAAAGGAAGGGGAGAACTATATTGCAGCCCTGGCGCACGGAGGAGACCCAAGGTGGCTGATTCTCGAGGCAGGCTACAACCAGCTGGAGATTGAGGCCGGAGCCACAGGTGGAACGGCAAGCATAGAGTTTTACCCAGCGTATTTTTAGGAGGGGGAGAAAATGCGAGAAGTAGAGGAAGGCAAAAAGGCCATAACATACAAAATGGAAGTTAACCCTGCAAAGCTGATGGAGGAGATTTATGCATCCATACCTGAGCTTGCTCCGAGATTCACAGAGGAAGGGACAGAGGTGCACCTTAGGGTTTTCACAAACGGAAACATACTTACCCTGTGGGTGGACGAGGAAGTCGAGGAATCCTTAATCAATGTTGTAGTCAAAGCGCACAAGGCAGGTGAGGAGTAATGCCATATCCCGTGATACCAAGCAGGAGAATACCATATGACATCGATGGAACAGAAGTGGGACATAGAAGGACTGGAATTTCAAATTCATTCAGTGCTGGAGTTGCGACCTGGGCTACCAGTGCACAGAAAATACAGCTGCAAAACCAACTGAACATAGCACCATTCATCCAGTCATATGGTTATGGAAACAGGGATTCAGATGCTTTCTGGTTCTTCTTTCCCGAGTTAAGGGAAATCACCCATATAGCGTTCGTTCATTTTGACATCGATAGTCCTTCAATAACACTGCAAGGGTCTGCAAACTCAACCAATGGCATAGATGGAACATGGGAAACTCCTGTGTGGTCACCGCTGGTAAGCACTAGGGCTGATGCGTGGAGGAACGATATATTGCCACTGTCATTTTCAGGGCCAATCAAGATTTTCAGGATAAATTTGTATGATGGAAGTGGGGATGTAAATGTTTTGAACTCCATCCATCTGTATGGATTTAAGTATTCAGGTGAAACCCCTGATGACATTCTTTTTGTTGATGCAGGAACTGTAGCTGAATTGACGGCTCTGACCGACTGGGGAGACAGGCCTGAAGGGACAACACAGTTCAGACAGGTCAAGGTAAAAAACGCAAGCTCATCCAAAACTGCAAACAATATAAACCTTCAGCTAAACCACACGGACTTTCTCATGAGTTGGAATTCCGGTGGTCCGTGGACCACGGTGCTTGATATCACAAGTCTTGGTGCAGGGGCGGAGAGCAGCCCGATTTATCTAAAGAACGAGCTCGGACCGCCACTACTAATATTAGGACCCAAGGACGGTAGAATTATCGCTTCTGTAGGAAGCTGGACATAAAAGGAGGGAGATACCATGGGATTGCCAATTTTAACTCTAGTAAACCCTCCTGACAGTTCCAGCACTGCATCCCCGACTCCAACCCTATCGGTGCTTTATGAGGATCCAGTAGATTATGTGGATGCAAATATAACCCTTGAAGTGGATCGTATAGGGACCTTCAATACATCATACTACCAAACCCAGACGGTAATAGCTGTAACCAGCGGAACAACAAAGGACTTTACCGTAGCAACACCGCTGAGTTCAGGCTTCTGGTACTGGAGGGTTATCGCAACAAACACAGATGGAACTACGGTATCAGAGACAATGGCCATTAAGGTTGAGCTTGGAGCAGTCAAAAGGACACTTTACCAGTACGAAAACATTACTAAGTACAATGATTGGAAAAATAAAAGGACATTGTACCAGTATGAGAATATTGCTAAATATGGACCAGACTTCAGCAACAAAAGAGCATTGTACCAGTACGAAACCATAACAGATGACCCGCCTTTCCCATATATCAGAAGCCTTTCATCGACAAGGGCAGAGACTGGATCCGTAATCACAATATCAGGGAACGGCTTCGGCAAAACCGATGCGAATGATCCGGACAATCCGGACAGGGCCCTGAGGGGTTATGGGGGATTTGTGTATATTGGTGCTACACTATGCAATGTACTGAGCTGGAGCTGGACTGAGATAGAGTTTCAGATTCCAGACTCGGCGCAGAGCGGTGCAGTGAAAGTTGTGCTGACAGTCCCTACTGTGAGGGAGAGCAATGTGATCGGCCTTGAGGTGGTTCAGAAATTCGCCGAGGAGACAGGTCTTGAGCTGTATGTCTGCGACAGGAGCAATCCCAACAAGGTTGTGGCATACCTTGAATCGGCAACTGACAAGACATTTCAGCTCCTTATGAACAATCCAGGAAGCGGACAGCTTACGATATCAAGGTTAGATGCCGATGGAGGAAACAGGGACCTGATAAGGGACCAGAACCTTATCCTTTGCAAGATCGGAGGGCGGAGCATATTCAAGTGGATTATCGAGAGCAGGAATCCGCAGTATGTTGACTCAGGCGAGCAGCAGCTTATAAAGGTATCGGGACGGGGAGTTCTGTCCATACTTGAGACAGCGGTAGTCTACCCTGAAGGAATGCCAACACCTGAAAGCCTTGAAAGAGAGTTTGTGGGTGTTAGAGGAGCCGCCATACTAAGACAACTGATAACTGAAGCCAAGAGTAGGGGAGCGCTGGTTGGAATCGAGCTGGACTTTACGGCAGATGAGGATTCCATAGGAAACCCATGGACAGATTCAACAAGCATCTCATTCCATGCAGGGACACCTCTGCTGGAAGTGGCAAATCGTCTGGGAGAGGGAATGGGCCTTTTCGACTACGAGCTTACACCGGATCTTAAGCTTAAGCTGTACAGGTCAAAGGGGACAAACAAGTATGAGGAGGTAAGGTACAGGCCATCCCAGGCAATAATAACCCACCAGAACCAGAGCGATGCAAGCAAGGTTACAAATACTGTTCTTGTCGAGGGTGAGGGAGGAGCAATTGTTGAGGCGGTCCATGCAGAGGGACAGATTTCCTGGGGAAGGCGGGAAGGCTATCTTCAGGCAAGAAACATAAAAAGCGAGTGGTCCGCACTCCAAAGCTACGGGAACTCATTCCTTGCCACAGCCGCCTATGCGGCATGGGGAATACAGGGAACAGTCACTGATTTCCTTGACGACTCAGGGGAAAGGCTGGCTCCATTCAAGAGCTATGAGCTGGGGGACTGGATAGGTTGGCTAATCCCTCCTGAAGGGACTGACGAGATTGGTTTTGACGGAAGGCTAAGGGTAAAGGGGATAACCTGCCAGGAAGACAATGACACTGGGCATCTCAAGTACACCCTTGAGCTTAACAACGTGATGCTTGAGCACGACATAAGGATTGCACAACTTGTGGACAGGATGGCTCAGTTCAGCAGAAGCACTACACTGACCTCGCCATCTACTGAAGTATCAGCACCTTTGGCTCACAACCATGTCCATGGACTATTGAACAATCTGGATGAGGATGACCATCCCCAGTATTACAATCTAGCAAGACATGCTGCAGATCTTCATGAGTCGGTGCCAAGGGTTTCAAGCATAAGGGCAGACGGAGAGGATGAACTCACTGGAGCCGTGGAGATAGCCGCGGGAGTGAACGTTTCTGTGACCCAGGAAACCCTGAACAAGCAGATAATGATATCAGCAGGGATCAACAGTGGGATATCCCTTCCAACACCAATAGAGGAGTTGCGCGGTCAGATGTTCTTTTTGGAAGGAAACGTTGGGATATCCGATCAGGCATATATATGCATAAAGGATTCCAGCGACAACTACACATGGTTAACCCTGTAGGAATCGGACTTTGCAGGGTTTCTTAATGTCGAATTTAAAAAGCAAAACGGATAAGCAAAGGAGGGGACAATGGTGAAGGAGATTTGGAATTTTACACAGATGGCATTTGCGGCTGCAGGGGGTTGGCTGGGGTGGTTTATGGGAGGATACGATGGATTTCTGTATGCCCTGATTACATTTGTCATAGTGGACTATCTGCTGGGAGTGATGTGTGCAGTCCTTGAGAAGCATCTTTCCAGTGATGTCGGAGCGAAAGGGATCTTCAGGAAAGTGGTCATATTCACGCTTGTAGGAATTGCCCACGTAATTGACAGCAATATCATAGGTGATGGCAGTGCATTGCGCACGGCGGTCATCTTTTTTTATCTGTCCAATGAAGGGATAAGCATAATAGAAAACTCCACAAGATTGGGATTGCCCGTACCGCAGAAAATCAGGGATGTCCTGGAGCAGCTCAAGAGTGGAGGGGAGAAGGATGGCACCAGATAATTTGAAAACAAAATACATGACAAGGAATGACTGCTACACTGCAGGAAGAAAAATATCACCAAAGGGAATCATGGTCCACTCCACTGCCACACCGGGAGTGATGGCCTCAAGCTGGTATGTCAGGTGGAACAGGTCTTACAAAGCCGGAGAGATAAAGCGGCAGGTATGTGTCCACGCATTTGTGGATGATAAGGAAATCTGGCAGTACCTGCCATGGAACCACAGGGGTTGGCATGCGGGAGGGGAGGCCAATAACACCCATATCGGCATTGAGATGTGCGAGCCAGGTGGGTTCTGCTACTCCGGAGGCTCAAACATGGTGGATTATGATGTGAAGAAGAACGAAACATACTTCAGAAAAGCCTGGAACAATGCAGTGAATCTTTGTGCTCATCTCTGTAAGGAGTATGGTCTGACAGAAAAGGATATAATTGGCCACGCGGAGGGTCATAGAAAGGGAATTGCAAGCAATCATGCAGACCCAATTCATTGGTTCCAGAAGCATGGAGAAAGCATGGATACCTTTAGGGCTGATGTAAAAAAACTACTGACGATTCCTGCGTCTTCAACTCCTAGAAAGCTTTACCGAGTTCAGGTAGGAGCCTATAGTGTTAAGTCCAATGCAGATGCCATGCTAGCCAGAGTAAAAGCTGCTGGTTTTACTGATGCCTTTATCAAAATTGAATAAGTAAGCAACATGCCCTTGGAGGTTTAAAACTTCTGAGGGCATTATTTTTTTTCCCAAAAGCGTCAGATTTCCATCCATCTCATGGCTACCAGATAGAGGGGAACAAATAATGACCCTTCAGAAAGAGGTGAAGGATATGAAACACAACCTGAAGATCAGTGTTTCAAAAATGCCACAGACAGGCGGAATCGTTACTTGCCGTAATGTCACCGTAAGGGAGCGCATTCTACGTTTCCTCCTTGGAGATAAACAGCGTGTAACAATTCTGATTCCAGGAGATAGCGTCCAGGAACTTGCTATCTGTGAGACTACGAAAGGAGGAAAGGAACTTGAGCAAAGTAAAGTTACTGCTTGATGTGGTAAGCGATATGCGAAGCCTTGCAGACAGCATAGAAGTGGTATGTAAGGCAATGACGGAAGTTGATGCTGCACCTGAAGAAGTGCCTGACACAAAGTCGGAAACAGCAAAAGAGCCGGATATCCCACTTGAAAAAGTGCGTATGATCCTTGCTGAAAAAAGCCAGCTTGGTTTTACTGCGGAAGTCAGAGCTATTATCGGGAAGTATGGTGCGGATAAGCTCAGTGCAGTTGACAAGGCCTACTATGCTGACATCTTGAAAGATGCGGAGGTTCTTGGCAATGGGTAATCACGCAATACTATCTGCATCTTCTTCACACAGATGGCTTCACTGCTTGCCATCTGCAAGGCTTGAACTTGAGTTTGAAAACACAAGTGGAGAGGCGGCAAAAGCAGGTA
The DNA here is from genome assembly GCF_000597865.1 of Peptoclostridium acidaminophilum DSM 3953. Taxonomy (GTDB): domain Bacteria; phylum Bacillota; class Clostridia; order Peptostreptococcales; family Peptostreptococcaceae; genus Peptoclostridium_A; species Peptoclostridium_A acidaminophilum. The sequence goes on from NZ_CP007452.1 coordinate 573,573, forward strand.
CTGCAGCACATGAACTCTCAGAACACAAACTGAAAAAGGCTCTCCACATCAGAAGTAAGAGGCCCGTGTCAGAGTATGATTCAGATGAAATGGAAGAATGCACAGATGACTATGTTGCCTTCATCATGGAGCAGGTAGAACTTGCAAGAAAGTCCTGTACTGACCCTATCGTTCTTATTGAACAACGTCTTGACTTCTCTTGTTATGTACCAGATGGATTTGGTACGGGAGATTGTGTAATCATTTCAGATGACAGGCTTCACATAGTGGATTTCAAATACGGAATTGGAGTCCTTGTGGACGCAGAAAACAATCCGCAGATGAAACTCTATGCATTAGGGGCTCTTGAAATCTATGACAGTCTCTACGACATCAAAGAAGTATCAATGACAATATTTCAGCCGCGAAGAGAAAACGTCAGCACCTGGACTCTTCCTGTAGAAGAACTTAAAGCCTGGGCAGAAGAAGAACTAAAACCTAAGGCAGCAAAAGCCTATCAAGGAGAAGGTGAATATATCCCTGGCCCGTGGTGTACTTTCTGCAGAGCATCCATAAGATGCCGTGCAAGAGCTGATGAAAAGCTCAAACTGGCCCAGAAGGAGTTTAAGATGCCACCACTGCTTACAGATAGTGAGATTGAAGAAATTCTAAACATTATTCCTGATCTCACGAAGTGGGCGGGTGAAATAACTGCTTATGCCACAGATGCAGCAGTTAACCATGGGAAAGAGTGGAGTGGTTTTAAAGTTGTGGAAGGTCGCTCAGTTCGTAAGTACAAAGATGAAGATACTGTAGCACAAAAAGCTGTAGAGAGTGGATATAAGGATATTTACCGTAAGAGCCTTATTCCTTTGACCGAGATGCAAAAACTGATGGGCAAAACCAAATTTGAGGAAATCTTAGGAAGCCTCATAGTAAAACCACCAGGCAAGCCAACGCTTGTTCCTAAAACAGATAAAAGAGTCGCTATGAACGTAACGAATGCAAAAAACGAATTTAACGAAATTATGGAGGATTGATCATTATGAAAAACAATACGAATAGAACTAAGGTTATTACAGGTGTGAACACAAGACTTTCTTACTTCCACGGCTGGGAGCCGGTTTCCGTTAACGGTGGTGCTGAAAAATACAGCGTATCCGTACTCATTCCAAAGGACGATACAGAAACCATTAACGCAGTAAATGCTGCTATTGATGCTGCTATTGAAGAAGGCATCGCTAAGTTTGGTGGAAAGAAGCCCAACAAGGCTGCTATAAAAATTCCTCTGCGTGATGGGGATGTGGAGCGCGATGATGAAGCATATAAAGGGCATTATTTTATCAATGCTAACAGTAAAACCCCACCACAGATTGTGGACAAGAGCGTAAAGCCAATCATGGATCGTGGTGAGGTGTACAGTGGATGCTTTGCTAGAGTTTCTCTGAATTTTTTCGCATTCAATTCCAATGGAAATAAAGGTGTGGCTTGTGGGCTTGGCAACATTCAAAAGATTAAAGATGGCGAGCCTCTTGGTGGAAAGAGTTCTGCAGCAGATGATTTTACAACTCTTGCAGAAGATGACTTCCTTGCCTAATAGAAAAGGCCAATTTACGGTGGTGGGGGGATTTCCTCTGCCACCTGCTTTTTTAGGAACGGAGGTATATTATGAGAAGTCTTGAAATTGATATCGAAACCTACTCATCTATCAACCTACAAAAGAGTGGAGTTTATCGCTATGTGGAGGCGGATGATTTTGAAATACTGCTCTTTGGTTATTCTGTTGACGGTGGAGATGTGATGGTGGTTGACCTTGCGAAAGATGAAAAGATACCACAGATCATACTGGATGCCTTGACCGATGAAAAAGTAACCAAGTGGGCTTTTAATGCTCAGTTTGAGCGTGTCTGTCTATCCAGATATCTTGGACATCCATGTGGAGAATATCTAAATCCATCCGCATGGAAATGCTCAATGGTATGGTCTGCCTATATGGGGCTTTCCTTATCCTTAGTAGGTGTGGGTGCAGTCCTTGGTCTTGAAAAGCAGAAGCTGACAGAAGGTAAAGATCTTATTAGATATTTTTGTGTACCGTGTATGCCTACGAAAACAAACGGTGGAAGAACTCGTAATCTGCCAGGTGATGATGAGGAGAAATGGCAGAGTTTTAAGGACTATAACAAGCGAGATGTTGAAACGGAAATTGAGATACAAAAGAGGCTTAATAAGTTTCCTGTACCGGATGAAATATGGCATGAGTACCATCTTGACCAGGAAATCAATGATCGAGGCATCAAGGTAGACTTGGACTTCGTAAAACAGGCCATTACTATGGATGAGATGTCACGCACCAAGCTAATGGATCAGATGCAGGAAATAACAGAACTTGATAACCCCAACTCAGTACAGCAGATGAAAGACTGGCTGGCTGATAATGGCGTGGAAACAGATACCCTCGGTAAAAAGGCTGTGGCAGAACTACTAAAAGATGCACCGGAGCATCTAGCTGAGGTGCTTAAACTCCGTCAGCAACTGGCAAAGTCCTCTGTTAAGAAATATGCTGCAATGGAAAATGCAGTTTGCTGTGATGGCAGGATTCGGGGCATGTTTACTTTTCTGGGTGCCAATCGTACAGGACGCTTCAGCTCAAAAATAGTGCAGCTGCAGAACCTACCTCAAAACCATATGCTGGATTTAAAAGAGGCACGAGGCATCGTAAAAAATGGTTATTCTGAAGCCCTTGAAATGCTCTATGAAGACATACCAGATACACTTTCACAGCTTATTCGGACAGCTTTTGTGCCAAAGAAAGGCTGTAAGTTTATTGTTGCCGACTTTTCTGCCATTGAGGCTCGTGTGCTGTCATGGCTTGCGGGTGAAGATTGGAGAAGTGAAGTATTTGCAAGCGGCGGTGACATTTATTGTGCATCCGCATCACAGATGTTTGGTGTCCCTGTAGAAAAGCATGGTGTGAATGGGCATTTAAGGCAGAAAGGCAAGATCGCAGAACTGGCCCTAGGTTATGGTGGATCAGTGGGAGCTTTAAAGGCTATGGGCGCACTGGATATGGGCCTTGAGGAGGAAGAATTAAAACCCTTGGTTAATGCCTGGAGGAAGGCCAATCCATACATCGTAAAATTCTGGTGGGATGTGGATAGAGCTGCTAAGAAGTGCATCAAAGAAAAGCAATCTCAAGAAACACAAAATATCAAGTTTCATTACAGGAGTGGAATGCTCTTTATTGTGCTTCCTTCTGGTAGGCAGCTTGCCTATGTTAAACCAAAGATTGGTGAGAATATCTTCGGTGGTGAATCGGTCACTTACGAAGGTGTCGGTGCTACTAAAAAATGGGATCGACTTGAAAGCTATGGGCCTAAGTTTGTAGAAAACATTGTCCAAGCAATCTCTCGTGATATTTTGATGCATGCCATAAAGACTCTAAGCTCTTACCGCATTGTGGCTCATGTGCATGATGAAGTTATTATTGAGGCGGATCATAGCATGTCACTTGATAGGGTGTGCCAGCAGATGAGTAGAGTCCCTCCCTGGGCAAAGGGGTTGCTCCTTGATGCCGATGGTTATGAATGCGAATTTTATAAGAAAGATTAGTTAAAACATCAGATTTCACCTCTTGCCGTGGCTACCAGGTAGGAGGTGTTTTTTTTATGAAGATTATTGAAGTGAAAGATGGCAGCCCGATCAAGGGTGAGGTAGAACCGATGACAGAGGAACAGTTGCAAAGAGAGTATGACTTTTATATAGCAGAAAGCATTATCGGAATGCTCCATAAAGAAGGCATGATTACAGATGATGAACGACAAAAAATATCTACATTAAACAGACAGAAATTCTCACCAAAGCTAGCCGAGATTATGTCCTAAATCACTTGCTATTAGTGGCTTTTAGAGTGATATATGTAATGAAAGAAAGACCAGCTAGTTATTGTCAACGGTTAATACGAAAAAATATTTGATTTGTTGCTGTCCTAAAAAAGGGTAACCTAAATAAACGTAAATCCATTGGATTTTCGAACAAGTGGTAGTTATGCATATGTCGGACGTGTATTTATGCAGCCATCTGAGTTGGTCTTTTATATTGCTTGCAATGCTCCTGAGGTGAACGGAGCTCAAAACCCTTTTCATCACGAAGGACTGCAAATATGATGTTACAAATTTTGTGCATGATAGCACCAAGAGCAACCATCTTAGGTTTCTGAGCGGCTTTTTTCATGTAGTAATCGCAAAGATACGGATTGATTGCTTCACCATCTCGTTTCCTGCGGATAGAAGCCAATGCAACAGCGAAAATAGCGCGTCTGGCAATTCTGGAGCCACGTTTGGACATATGGACATCAGTGCCGTTGAAGTTGCCGGACTGGTTTACCTCAGGATCCAGGCCAAAGAAGGCAAAAAGCTGTTTAGGACTCCTAAAGGTTGAGAAATCGCCAATCTCACACATGATGGTTACAGCAGAAAGAAATCCAACGCCTTTGATGGAGTTAAGCCATGAAATCTGTTTGACAAATTCCTCATTCTTATTGAAGGCAACCAATTGCTGGATACGCTCCATAATGGAGTTAATGGCACAAGCCAATCGTTCAATCAGATCAAGCGTCAGTGAAATATTGAAGTAGACACTTTCAATCTGGCAGCCAAAGGATTTAGCAGCTAGCGCGGCCTGATAAAGCTTTTCATAACGATCAGTAGCTTTGGAGATACCTTTTCTTGAAGCTTTTGAGATTTTAGAAATCATGGTTTTTTTATGGCCGCGAAGTATTTTATCCGGAGTACCATACTGGCGAAGAATCATGGTGGATGTGGTGCCGGTAATATCGTTGAAAATACCAATGTACTGTGGAAACACAGTATGCAGATAGCCCTTTAGCCTGTTGATATGAGCAGATTTTTCATCCGTAAGGTCATAGTATTTTCGAGTGAGGGTGCGAAGCTCAAGAACGAGCTTTGCTGGAAACTGAGAAACCGGCAAATCATGAGAAAGACCAAGTTTGGCAATACCGAGAGAATCGATTTTATCATTTTTCACTTTTCTAATGCTTGCATTTTTCACAGAATGTGTGATAATAGGATTGATTATGGACACGTCAAAGCCAGAATCAACCAAGAAGCAGAAGAGTGGGAAATGATAAATCCCTGTGGATTCCAGAAATATTCGACATTTCATGGAATACAGCTCTTCTGCTTTTTTTAGTGCAGAAACAGCCTTTTCCAAGGAATTCGAGTTGTTATGTGTGATCTTAAAAGGTTTTTGGATTGCAGTCCCGCTCTGGTCGACGATGGACATCCAGCTGAAGGCTGAACCGACATCGATACCAGCGGACAGATAATTACGGTTATTCATAGTAAACTCCTTCCGATAGGGTTCCATAAACAACAATGAATACACAACCTGGCATGTGATACGGGTATAGCTTAAGGGCTCCCAACCAGCCTAAAACATAAATTTTCATTGAATGGAATGACTGTCTTAGTTACGGGTATCGTTGAACGAGAGTCAACTCCCTAGGAGGTGAACGTCCTTTTCCCTATCCAATGGAAAATGATACCTTATGTAGCAGACAAAGTCTAGGAGTAAGTAACTATACAAAAATCTTGAAACTTTAAACACGTATCAATGGTTGGATGACATATCCGAGGAGAACCCTCTTACCAACCTTGATATAGATTAGAAATGATGTAGAAGACTACTATTTGTCTATGACTGCATCATACCAGCGAGGTGAGACAATGAAAAAGATAACGAAGATCGATGAAGTGAATAAAACACGGTCATCAAATATTAAACTTCGAGTGGCCGCATATGCCAGGGTTTCGACAGATAGCGATGAACAGTTAGAAAGCCTTAAAGCTCAGCGGGAGCACTATGAAAACTACATCAAATCCAATCCAGAATGGGAGTTTGCAGGGCTTTATTATGACGAAGGCATATCAGGTACCAAGAAGGAAAAACGTCCTGAGCTTCTTCGTATGATTCGTGATTGTGAAAGTGATCGGATTGATTTTATTATCACCAAATCCATAAGCCGGTTTGCACGTAATACCATGGATTGTTTAGAACTGGTAAGACAGCTCTTAAATATCGGTGTTTTCATTTATTTTGAAAAGGAAAATCTAAACACAGGTGATATGGAAGGTGAGTTAATGCTTTCCATTTTATCTGGGTTTGCGGCAGAAGAGTCCGCATCCATTTCACAGAACATGACATGGTCAATCAGCAAAAAATTTCAAAATGGCAGTTTCATTATTGGCAGTCCCCCTTATGGTTATGCCAATGTGAATGGTGAGATGGTCATCGTTCCAGAAGAAGCAGAAGTTGTTAAGCGCATTTTTTCAGAGTGCCTTTCAGGTAAAGGTGGAAGTGTGATTGCAAAGGGCCTTAACAGGGACAAGATTCCTGCAAGAAGAGGTAATCATTGGAGCACAGGAACAGTGATTGATATGCTCCGAAATGAAAAATACAAAGGGGATGCGCTTTTCCAAAAGACTTACACGGATAACAACTTCAATCGACGACCTAATAAAGGTGAGAAAGACCAATTTTACTGCAAGAATCATCATGAGCCTATCGTCAGCAAAGAAGTGTTTTCTAAGGCACAAAAGCTGATCACACAAAGAGCGAAGAGTAAGGCTGTTAACAAAAAAGCTTATCAAAATAGATATGTATTAAGCGGCAGAATCATCTGTGGAGAGTGTGGGTCCACGTTTAGAAGAAAAACAAACTACTCTGCTGGCAGAAGTTATATCGCCTGGAGCTGCAAAGGGCATATTGAAGACAAGAACAGCTGCTCCATGCTGTTCCTGCGTGATGGAGAGATAAAGGCAACCTTTGCCACCATGATGAATAAGCTTGCCTACAGCAGAAAGATTATCCTTGGGCCACTTTATGATGCTATAAGTAAAAACCAAGAAGAGTGCGACCTTGAAAGAATTGATGCCATCGATAAGCGAATGGAGCAATTGACCGAAGAGCGCAATACGCTTATTGGCCTTATGACAAAAGGGTTTCTTGAACCAGCACTTTTTAGCAAGGAACGAAATGCTCTGGATAGCGAAATAAAAAATCTAACCACTGAGAAGACAAACCTGGTCATGTCATTTACAAGTGGAACATCACAGGCTGATGAGGTAAAGACGATTCTTGAGCATGTGTCAAAAGATAAGTTTGATGGCAATTATACGGACGAGGTATTTGAAAAGTTTGTAGAAAACATCATTGTAAATTCAAGGGATGAACTGACATTTAAATTAAAATGTAGGCTTTCTCTTAAAGAAAGGGTGGTGAGGTAAATGGCCTATGTACCATACGGATATGCAATTACGGACGGAGTTGTTACCGTTGATGAAAGGGCTGCGGATCAAGTAAGGGATTTCTTTGAAAAGTACATTTCCGGGCTTTCCCTTGCTGTGGCTGGTGAGCAGGCTGGTATTCAGAAGACTCATTCATCAATGGGCCTTATTTTGAAAAACGTCAATTATCTTGGAAATGGCGTATACCCCGCAATCATTGATAAAGAGACGTTTGATAAGGCTGAAGAAGTTAGAAGTAAACGTGCGAAGAATCTAGGGAGGATTGCAGAGCTTGCAGCTTTCAGTGCTCCCCCACCTATAGAAAGATTTAAAATGAGAAAATCAGAAGGTAAGCTTCCAGATGATCCTATTACACGAGCGGAGTACCTATATAGTCTGATAGAAAGCGAGGTTTAAATTGGCAGAGAAAAACATAACTGTAATTCCAGCACGAAAAAGGGTGGGAAGTACAGCCGCAAAAGAAAAAGTAAAGAAACTGCGTGTTGCTGCTTATTGCCGAGTTTCAACAGAAACTGAAGAGCAGAACTCAAGCTATGAGGTGCAGGTTGCTCATTACACAGAGTTTATAAAGAAAAATGCTGAATGGGAGTTTGCAGGCATATTTGCAGATGACGGCATTTCAGGCACTAACACTAAAAAACGAGAAGAGTTCAATCGCATGATTGACGAATGCATGGAGGGGAACATCGATCTAGTTATTACAAAATCCATTAGTCGATTTGCCCGGAACACTCTGGACTGCCTAAAGTATATTAGGCAGCTCAAGGATAAGAACATATCCGTATTTTTCGAGAAGGAAAATATTAATACAATGGACGCCAAGGGGGAGGTGCTGCTGACCATTATGGCATCCCTCGCTCAGCAAGAAAGTCAGAGTCTTTCACAGAATGTTAAACTTGGACTTCAGTATCGGTATCAACAAGGGAAAGTCCAGGTCAACCACAATCGATTTATGGGGTACACAAAAGATGAAGAAGGAAACCTAATCATTGTTCCTGAAGAGGCTGAAATCATTAAACGTATTTACAGAGAGTACCTTGAGGGCAAGAGCCTAGTGGGCATCGGTAGGGATCTAGAGAAAGACGGCATTTTAACAGCTGCAGGTAAACCAAGATGGAGACCAGAAACCATGAAGAAGATTCTTCTAAACGAGAAATACATCGGCGATGCCCTGTTGCAGAAGACTTTCACAGTGGATTTTCTTACAAAGAAACGAGTCAAGAATGAAGGCCATGTCCCGCAGTATTATGTTGAAAATAGCCATGAGGCGATCATACCGAAGGAACTTTTTTTACAGGCTCAGGAAGAGCTTCATCGCAGAAGTAATATTTACACAGGTGCAGACAAGAATAAAAGAATTTATAGTAGTAAATACGCTTTGAGTACCATAACCTTCTGTGGAGATTGTGGTGACATATACAGACGGGTCTATTGGAATATTCACGGTAGAAAAGAATTTGTTTGGCGATGCGTTACAAGAATTGAGCAAGGCCTTGAGGTGTGTAAGAACCGAACGGTAAAAGAAGCTGAATTATATGATGCGGTAATGACGGCCATTAACAAGCTCCTTGCCGGTGGAGATAACATGATAAGAACACTAGAAGATAACATCCATGCGGTAATTGGTGACACCACAGAATATAAGATTTCAGAAATTAACAAACTACTAGAGGAAAAGCAGAAAGAAGTTATCAGCCTTGCCAATAAGGGAGTCTGTCAATAATTATGTGTATGATTCCTTAAAAAAGATATATTGTTTTATTGGTTGGTTGCCTGGAAAGCTTTTAAATATGAGCCTTCCAGGCTTTTTATTACTTAAATTAAATATTTTTCCATTTGGTGAAAATAACTAGAGTGCCAACATTTAATGGTCTTTTTTTTTACAAATACGGGTTAATCCTGTCTTCAAAATATATGCTTAACTGGGCCAGAATCAGGTGCCAGTCTCGCAGTTTTGTACACCATTTCTGCGTGATATCAGCCGTTGCAAGGTACAGGCTCTTGAATAGAGAATCATCGCTTGGGAATATACTCTTGCTTTTGGTCACTTTTCTAAGCTGCCTGTTGTAGCTCTCCATGGAGTTTGTCGTGTAGATTATTTTTCTGATTTCATCAGGATACTTGAAATAAGCCGAAAGCTCATCCCAGTTGTTTCTCCATGATTTTAGGCTTATATAGTATTTTTCACCCCATTTTTCTTCGAGCTTTTCAAGCTCTATTAGGGCTGTTTGCTCGTTTATGGCCGAGTACACTTCCTTGAGCTCTTTTGCGAAGGCTTTTCTGTCCTTGTATGATACATAGCTTAGCGAGTTTCTTATCTGATGGACTATGCATCTTTGTATGTCCGTGTTTGGAAAAACCGCTCTTATCGCATCAGAGAAGCCGTTTAGCCCATCTATTGATGCTATAAGGATGTCTTTTACGCCCCTGTTTTTCAAGTCGTTTAGAACCTGCAGCCAGTACTTGGCTGTCTCGTTTTCCCCTATCCAAAGGCCAAGTACATCCTTTTTGCCCTCGATGTTGACTCCTATTACTGCGTATGCGGCCTTGCAGATAACCTTGCCATCCTGCCTGACTTTATAGTGTATCGCGTCCATAAATATAATCGGATAAATCGGCTCTAGCGGCCGATTTTGCCATTCTTGAGCAAGTGGAAGGATCTTATCTGTTATCTTTGATATTAGTGTGGGAGAAGCATCTATCCCGTATATCTTTTCTAGCTGAGCTGCTATGTCTCTTGTTGTCATGCCCTTTGCATACATTCCTATTACTTGGTCTTCTATTCCTGATACGCTTCTTTGATGATTTTTTACAACCACAGGCTCAAAATCACCGTCCCTATCTCTTGGCACCTCGATTTCAAACTCCCCAAGGTCTGATAGTATCTTCTTGCTTCTTTTGCCGTTTCGGCTATTAGTCGTTTCCTTGTTTTTATAGTCATATTTTGAATATCCAAGGTGCTCATCAAGTTCAGCCTCAAGCATCTCCTGGATTGTTTCTGAAAACATGTCCTTAAGAGCCTCATGGATGTCCTTTGCATCCTTGATTCCGTAATGCTTTATCATTTGTCTTATTTGATCTTTACTTAAAATCCCCATATAAAAAGTGCATACCTCCTTGAATGATAGTTTGATTATATCAATTCCAAGGAAGATACACACTTTATTTTACACACTCCAATAAGGGGAAGGATTACGATTTTCTCGCAGACGAGATAGATAGGCTTCGTGAAAAGCGTCAGAGTCTACTTGTGGAAGATGCATCCTTAAGTGGTGAGAATGAGCGGATTGACGAACTGATAGGATTTATCCGCAGGAACAAATATCGCACCCTACTGTATGATGACACTTTAGTAAGGAAGCTGATCCAAAACGTCACGGTGTACGAAGAACACTTTGTGATCAGCTTTAAATCTGGCATTGAGATTGAAGTATGAAAAACGGATTGAAATAGCCCATGACTCTAGGGTAGAGTTGTGGGTTTTATTTTGGTTTATAATTGCGACAATATTGACAAAACCATTGTTATTATCAATACGCTTCGCAATCGCTAGATAGAATAATCATTGACAATTCATATTAAAATATTATAATATGTTAATGAAAGGGGTTTTTTTATGTCTGAGTTATCAAATGAAATAATAGAAGAGTTAAATAGTGAATTAATTTCTAAACTTTTTCACGGACTATCTAATCCAGTACGTTTAAAAATTGTACTTTCATTACTTGATTCTGAAAAAAATGTTAGCCAATTGGTAGATTTGCTCGGAATGAAACAAGCACAAGTTTCTAACCAACTTGCATGTTTAAAATGGTGTGGTTATATTACAATGCGTCAGGAGGGAAAATTCATTTATTACCAAATAAGCGATGAACGGATTCGTAAAATTATTGAACTTGCCCGCGAAGTTGTTTTAGATAACGCAGATCATATCCGTTGCTGTACGAGAATGTAAGGATGGATGAGTCACGATAACATTTATTATTTTAATTGCATTGCTTTCTGGTACAATCTAAGGGTTTTTAATGTATATAAGTCACTTGTTTCATACACTTTGGAAACTATTTTACAATCAGAGTAAGCAATTGCATCCTAAAGAAAAAAATAACAAAAATATTGTTGTTTTACAAAAAGCAAGAAAGGCGAAATAAATGAAAGAAAAATTAACAAGTTTGCTGACTGTATTTTCTTCTTTTATTATGTCCAGGTGTAAATTAACCGATAAAATCCTAATATATGCATAAACTATTTTTATTTGGTATAAAAAATGTGAAGTTGAGGAGGTAAGATTATGAAAAAATATAGAATAAAGATAAGAGGAATGTCTTGTTCAGCATGTGAAGAACATATAGTCGATGCACTTGAAAAAATAGGAGCAAAGAACATTCAAGCAAGTTTTCGTCAAGGAGAGGCAGTATTTGAATTACCTGAAGATAAAGTAGTTGATCATGTAAAAATGGCGATTGATGAAGTCAACTATCAGCCTGGAAAAATTGAGGAAGTTTCATTACAAAATACCGTAGATATAGATGACGAAGGTGACTTTGATTTACTTATCATTGGCTCCGGGAGTGCGGCTTTTTCAGCAGCAATTAAGGCAACCGAATACGGAGCAAAAGTTGGTATGATTGAACGAGGAACAGTTGGTGGTACGTGTGTAAATATCGGTTGTGTACCTTCTAAGACGTTGTTAAGAGCAAGTGAAATTAATTATTTAGCAAAAAACAATCCGTTTCATGGATTACATACTTCAGCGAATGAAGTAGATTTAACATCTTTAATTGAACAAAAAGATGAGCTAGTCAGTGAAATGCGAAGTAAGAAATATGTTGATTTAATAGCTGAATATGGTATTAAATTTATAAAGGGTGATGCATCATTTATTAATGAGAACCAAATTGTTGTTAATGAAAAGATATATTCTGCTAATCGCTTCTTAATTGCGACAGGAGTATCACCATCGTTACCAGAGATTAAGGGTCTCGCAGATGCAGATTATTTAACTAGTACTTCATTACTAGACTTAAAAGTGATTCCAAAACGATTGACAGTAATAGGTTCAGGTTATATAGGATTAGAACTTGGTCAACTTTTCCATAATTTAGGATCTGAAGTTACACTCATTCAAAGAAGTGAACAATTACTTAAAGAGTATGATCCGGAAATCTCGGATGCCGTAAAGAATGCCTTAATCGAGCAAGGCATTACTGTTATTAATGGTGCTCATTATGATCGAGTTGAACAAGTTGGAGAAATAAAAAGTGTTTATATCACTGTAAACTCTGAAGAAATGGTACTAGAAAGCGAACAACTTTTGGTTGCTACAGGTAGAAAACCTAACACCGAGACATTGAATTTAGACAAAGCGGACGTTAAAGTTGGTTCACATAATGAAATAATAATTAATGATTTTGCACAGACAAGTAATGAGAAAATATACGCTGCGGGTGATGTTACTTATGGACCACAATTCGTATATGTTGCGGCACACGAAGGTGGGGTCGTAGCAGATAATGCGATTGGTGGCTTAAATAGAAAACTTGATTTATCAGTAGTACCTAGCGTCATCTTTACACATCCATCTATTGCTAGCGTAGGTTTAACGGAGAAGCAGGCAAAAGAAAAAGGCTATGAAGTTAAAACATCGGTTTTACAATTAGATGCTGTGCCTAGAGCAATAGCTAATCACGAAACCAATGGTGTTTTTAAGTTAATAGCAGATGCGAAGACATCAAGGTTATTAGGAGCTCATATTGTTGCTGAAAATGCAGGTGAGGTTATTTATACAGCAACATTAGCTGTTAAGTTTGGTTTAACAGTTGAAGATTTGAAAGGAACCATGGCCCCATATTTAACTATGGCTGAAGGTTTAAAATTAGCGGCACTTACATTTGATAAAGATGTTTCCAAATTATCATGTTGCGCAGGTTAGAGATCTTAAATTATATATCGTGTTTACGAGGAGGTTTATATATGAAAAAAGTTAATGAATGTTGCTGTGAGTGCAAAACAGAAAATGTAGATCAAAATAAGGACAATTGTTTTGTATGTAATAATAAAGGAATTTCCGTAAGTAAAGTAACTGTTGAACATCTAGTGTCAGATGATTATCGTAATGCCGTTGAGGGAGAGCAATATAAGATTTGCATGAATGAGGACTGCGACGTTGTTTACTATAACGCAGATAATGAAATAAGATTCTTAAAAGACCAAGTTAGAGTTCCTATCTGGTTTAAGAAAGATGCCAATCCTAAGTATGCTTGTTATTGCAGTAAAGTCACAGAAGATAAGGTAATTGAAGCAGTAGTAAAGCATGGTGCGAAAACAGTAAAAGAGGTAAACACTATCACTGGAGCAATGAAAAATTCTAATTGTAAAGAAAACAACCCTCTAGGGACTTGTTGCCATAAAATTATTCAGGAAGCCATTGATAAGGGATTAACCATGAAATGATTTGAGTTGATATGTTCTCACGAACAGACAAAACCGTTGATTTGTTCCCACAAACGAGAGCCAATATCGGATATGTTTCCAACTACGAGTGTGGATATGTTCCCCATAACCATAGGGGTTGAGAACGCGGTTTTGATAGCTATCAAGGCAACTCGAAACATGTCGAGACGGTTGTACTTTTATCCCACAAAAAATCACAGGCATCTTCACCGTCTTTATAGACCGGAAAATTAAATAAAATAGACTTTAGGGGCAGTTCTGCCTCGTCACGTGGAAAAATCTCTATTTCTTTGATTAACGAAGAAATTAGGGATTTTTTCTCGTCATCGGTGATTTTGTCGAATACGATGTCGAAGTTAGCCAGCAGGGTGTAGATGTTTTCCAAGGTGATTGCATCTTGCTCCACGGCTTTTCGGCGCAGTAGAACATCCTCAATTTTTTCTTCAAGCTCTACAATTATGTCATATAGTCCATCAAGTCTGAGGGTCATGTCATGGATTTTGCGTTCCCTGAAACGAGTATCCTCAGGCAAACTGTCGATTTCATTTTCAAGTCGTGTTTTGTTCAGTTCGATCTCTCTTAGCTTGGATTCGTAATTTTTCAGTTCTCTGTTCAAGGTGGATGTATCGATTTCTTTACCAATCCTTGATTTGATTTCTCCTGCAAAATCCTGATTTTGAATTAGTTCACGGATTGCTTCAATGACAAGGGGTTCAATGTCAGTTTTTTTCAGTGTTGCAGTGTAATCACAAGATTTCCCCCGTTCAGCACGAGCTTTGCTGCACACGTAATAATAGATTTCTCTATAGGTACCGTCTTTGTTAGTCCATGCGTGCTTGTTGGTATACATTGGGCCACCGCATTTAGGACATTTCAAAATACCACTTAACAGATGTGCTCTGTCCCGACCTATTTTAGAAGGGGACTTAACGCCTGTCAGTTCTCTTTTCTCGTGTGCCATATTCCATAACTCTTCGCTAATAATTGCCTCGTGTTGGCCTTCAGCTAAAATGTAATTTTCCTGTGGCGTTTGCTTATATTCGTTCTTTGTACCTTTCACCTTTTCGCGGGCACGTCTGCCAAAAGCGATCTTGCCGCAGTAAACCGGGTTATCAATGATCATTCGTACAAAATGTGTACTCCATTGTGTCAGTGAACCGTTTGCTCGTGAGATTTTCTCAATGCCTTGTAGGTTTAAATATTTTGCGATTTTCGTAAATCCCATATTCGTATTAGCAAATTTATCAAAGATAATGCGAACAGCATCAGCCTCATTCTCTTGAATAAAAAGCTGTTTGTCTTTAAGAAAATAGCCGTAAGGAGCAAATCCCCCATTCCAGCCGCCTTGTCGAGCTTTTTCTTTTCGACCGTTCATTGTCTGCTCAATGATGTTTTCACGCTCTATTTCAGCAACGGCAGATAGAACGGAAATTAAAAGCTTTCCGCTTGTTTGCGATGAATCAATGCCTTCCTCGATACAAATCAAATTCACACCAAAGGATTGAATGTGTTCCAAGGAGTTCAGAATATCAGCTGCATTTCTGCCAAAGCGAGATAGCTTGTAAACCAACACGTAGTCAATCTCTAAGCCGTTTTCAATATCAAGCAGCATTTGCTTGAAGGCCGGTCTGCCTTCGATGGATTTACCGGATTTTCCGGCATCTTCATAGATGTTTACGATTTCCATTTCTTCTCTATCGGCAAAACGCCTTAAGTTGCTTTTCTGCCCATCCAAGCTGAAACCATCTACTTGCATTTCAGTGCTTACTCGGGGATAAAGCACACACTTTTTTCCACTCCTATTCATAGTCATACCTCCAATATAATATTGGAAAATATCGATTTTTCATTACAGTCATTTACTCGACACGGTTTATTTCTTCCAGAACATCTGCACCATGTTTTTCTATAATCTGCGAAAGCACCTTTATGAAATCCTGAAATGATTTTGATGCCCTCGGCGCATACAGTTCTTTAGGTAGTGTAGCTTCAACCGTGGTTTCGGGTAAGTTTTTGATATTTTCCATTTGCAATCACCTCCAAGTGAGTTGCTTATTTTGATTATAAGCACTAATTATCTTTGTGAGAAGTTTGTCGCAGTATCATATAGAAGCACACCACATATTGCGCTATGCAAAAATGTGGTGTGCCTTATGTACTCATGCGCCTTATTTGCCACGCACCCAGGCAAAGGGGGATATCTTGAGTTGTCATTGGCTTGACATCATAGCCCCGCAATACCGATCAGCCTTGTCCCTTCAAGAGGCCGCAAATATCACAGGAACTCCCCCTCAAGTCTGTGGGAGGTCGTGAGAAAGTATCATTATTCCTGATGTGTGTCATCGCGCAACCATGCCAACGGTTGCTTTAATGGCTGCATTTCATCGCTCCGACTGTTCAATCTTGTCATCATGGCGCTGCCCATTAGCTGCTGGATAGGTTACACTAAACTAGACATAAAACTTAAGGTGCGGTAATCTAAAAATATAAACCAATAGGAGAGATTACTATGCCAAAGAAAGAACGTCGAAAATTCACTGATGATTTCAAGAATCAAATGGTACAACTATATTTAAATGGAAAACCCAGGAAAGACATACTGGCTGAGTATGACCTTACTGGATCAACATTTGATTACTGGGTCCACCAAAGTCAAAATTCTGGTTCTTTCAAAGCAAAGGATAATCGCACTCCTGAAGAAGAAGAACTTATCAAACTACGCAAAGAAAACCAGCAGCTTAAGATGGAGAATGATATTTTAAAGCAAGCAGCGCTGATAATGGGACGAAAGTAAATGTGATCAAACAGAATGCTCACAAATACAGTGTATCAGCAATGTGTAGAGTCCTTCAAATACCACGGAGCACCTATTACTATGAATCTACTAAAATACCTGCAGAAGATGAAATAACAGATTCAGTAGTTGAAATTTTCAATGCAAGCCATCAGAATTACGGAACACGTAAAATAAAAGTGGAGCTTCAAAAGCTCAATATAACTGCCTCTAGACGAAGGATTGGCAGAATAATGAAAGAAAACGGCCTTGTCAGCACATATACACTAGCTCAATTCAAACCCCATAAAAGCGCTTGTAATGAGTCCGATGTGAACAACGAACTGGATAGAGATTTCGATTCCAAAGCTCCCCTAGCAGCTGTTGTGAGTGATTTGACATATGTTAGAGTCGGCCAGAAATGGAATTATATTTGTATCCTAATCGATTTATTCAATCGCGAAATCATCGGCTATAGTGCTGGTGAGAAAAAGGATGCACATCTGGTAAGTCGTGCTTTTGCAAGCTTCAAAGGCAATTTGAGTCATATCGAGCTGTTCCATACAGATCGGGGCAATGAGTTTAAAAATCAATTGATTGACGATGTCCTTAAAACCTTTAAAATCAAACGATCGTTGAGCATGAAAGGCTGTCCGTATGATAATGCAGTTGCGGAAGCCACTTTTAAAATATTCAAAACTGAATTTGTCAGGAAAAAACGATTTCTAAGCTTAGAAGATCTAAATATAGAGCTATCGAAATATGTAAATTGGTTCAATAACAAAAGAATTCATGGAACACTTGGATATTTAAGTCCGATTGAATATAAATTACAACACCTTAATTAAGTTGTCCAATTAAGTGTTGACAATCCATGCTTTGCTTTTCAGCCACACAGGATTCGTACTCAAAATACCGTCTATTTAGTTTTCAAGGATCAAAATTGCATGACGTTTAGGCCGTCTCACTAATCAGGACAAATAATAGGCAAAAGTAAGGGGTGAATTAAAATTTTTTAAAATTCTTGAGTCGATTAAAACTAATAATGTTTTTTTAAAGAGGAAGTTGTTTGAAAAACAAAATCACCATCTACTCACTTACAATAAAGTGGAATGGTGATTGAAAGATTCATGGAGTGATTTGGTATGCCTATCTTGTCTAAAAAAGTATGTTGTATAACTCGGGAGTTCAATTGAGCAGAATTGTAAAATAGCATTATATAGGTTGCAAAAAAACATACCACCTATCTTAAATATGCTTTGCAAATGCAAAACTCAGATTGTAGTAATTGTATCGGTATGTTAAAATCAAGATAGTGTAATATGGAAAAAATACAGGAGAGGTGTTGCTATATGGCGATCAGCTATAACAAGTTATGGAAGCTGCTGATAGATAACCACATGATTAAAAAAGATCTTAAAGAAAAAGCTGAGCTAAGTACAGCAACAATGGCTAAGCTGGGGAAAAATGAATCAGTTTCACTTGATGTATTGGTACGGATTTGTAAAGTGCTCAATTGTGAAATTGGTGATGTTGTTGAGATTGTTAAAGATAAAAGAGAATAGAATTTCAACCGAAACAATGAAATTGAATTCTATATTTTTGAATTAGTTTACGGAGGATAGTCGATGGATAAATACAGTTCGGGTCTTGTGTCAGAGTCCTTTTGGTTTATAGAATTTAGGAAAATTATTAAACTCAAATATGACAGAAAGACATGGGATGAAATAAAAGACTTATGCTTAGTTGATAATCTTCTTGGTATTTCCAAGGATTATAGAGCAAAGCGTAATTATGGATATCTAAAAAATAGAATAGATACGCTCGATGAGGGTTTGATGGAGCTATTCATTAATGCTGACTTGAATACTCAGAAGATTATTAACATAGTTGCCATAGCAAAAAAAAATAGGCTATTCTATGAGTTCCTTTATGAGGTTTACCGAGAAAAAGTTCAGTTAGGAGCACCCGTCTTAACAGATAGTGATATTAGCATCTACTTTAAGAACAAACAAAGCCAAGATGACGATATGAGCACTTGGACAGATGTTACACTTCGAAGGCTTAGAAGTACATACATGAATTTTTTGACGGATGCAGGCCTTTTAACTGTCGGTGGTAAAGAGAAAAAAATAACCCCTCCCATATTGGATATAACGCTTGAAAACTACCTGAAAGATAATGGTGATAATCAAATGATTAAAGCCATCACGGGGGTGAACTGATGATCGAATTAGAAAACAGATTGAACAAGCTTGAGGAAAAGATCAAGCAGCCTAACTTCAAAAAAAACAAAGGGCTAGGAAATGAAGTCGGTTATTATGTGTTTGATTATCCAGCAGAATATGAATTGTTGGTAAGAGAGCGTATTGAATACCTTGCTTCAAAATATGAAAACGAGAATCATGATTTCCGAATTGTTGTCTATGATCTGTACGACATCATTATAGACAATTTGATCCGAGAAGGCTTCTTGGAGATATGCATGGACTTTGAGAAATCAAAAGGGTTTTCTGAAATAACCAAGGCAGTTAATGAAATGCTGAGAATGGAAGAAGACAACCAGAGTAATGAAATCTTGGCCCATATTAAGAACAACACACCAAGTAATTCTGTTGTGTTTTTAAAGGGTGTTGGGAAGTGTTTCCCAATGCTGCGGTCCCATAAAATTTTAAACAATCTGCATCAATTCA
The DNA here is from genome assembly GCF_000597865.1 of Peptoclostridium acidaminophilum DSM 3953. Lineage (GTDB taxonomy): Bacteria > Bacillota > Clostridia > Peptostreptococcales > Peptostreptococcaceae > Peptoclostridium_A > Peptoclostridium_A acidaminophilum. Next base: position 592,796 of record NZ_CP007452.1, read on the forward strand.
TTGATGACGTACCGGTTATTATGTTTTTCCCTGGAAAGTATGATGGTCAATCCTTAATGCTTTTCTCAGAAATCAAAGACGATAATTACTACAGAGCATTCAAGCTCGTAGATTAAGGGGTAGAAGACTATGTATGTAAAAAATATGTTTGCCAAAGCAATCGACAGAGATATTAAAGGTGTTATAAAAGTTGGACAAGGCGATGACGAAAACGTAAGACAAGAGCTTGAAGAATATGTTGTAACTAGAGAGTTACAAAAACACTTTGCGGATTTCTTTTCAAGCTACAAAAAAGGTATAACTGGCAATACTGACAAAATGGGTGTTTGGATCTCAGGCTTCTTTGGAAGCGGTAAATCTCACTTCTTAAAAATACTTTCTTATCTGTTAGAAAACAGAGTTGTTGATGGAAAAACTGCTCTTGAATATTTTATTGAAGACCGAAAAATAAAGGATGAAATGGTACTTGCAGATATGAGATTAGCTGCAAATGTATCAAGTGATATTATCCTGTTTAATATAGACTCAAAAAGTGGCATGTCAGATGCTCAAAACAACAAAGAGGCAATTCTTTCTGTGTTCCTCAAGGTATTCAATCAACATCTTGGATTTTATGGCGCAAATCCATTTCTTGCAGATCTAGAAAGGCATCTATCTGACGAAGGGAAGTATGAAGCGTTTAAAAGTACATTTGCTGAAATCAGAGGCAAGGAATGGGAAGATTCAAGACATCAGTTTAGATTTGTACAAGATCAAGTAGTCAAAACCTTAGTGAAAATTGGCTATATGAGTGAAGATGCTGCTAAGAATTGGTGCGAAAGCTCTACAGGCGCTTATAACATTGATGTAGTAACTTTTGCTAATATGGTGAAGCATTACATCGACAAGAAAGGAAACAACCATCATGTGGTTTTCCTTGTCGATGAAATCGGTCAGTACATTGGTGAAGACTCAAAGCTAATGCTAAATCTTCAAACAGTTACTGAGGATTTGGGTTCTGCATGTGGTGGTAAAGCTTGGGTAGTAGTAACGAGCCAACAAGATATTGACAGTATTACGAAAACAAAAGGAAATGACTTTTCGAAGATTCAAGGCAGATTTGACACGAGACTGTCTCTTTCATCTGCAAATGTTGATGAAGTAATTCGAAAAAGAATTCTCGAGAAAACTGAAAGTGGAAGACAAACACTAGGTCTCCTCTATGATGAAAAGGACACGATAATCAAAAACCTGATTATATTCAATGATGGCATCGAAAAGAAGCTCTACTCTGATAGGGTTAACTTCTCTGCAGTTTATCCTTTTGTTCCATATCAGTTTAATCTTCTTGCAAGCGTACTCACATCAATCAGGACACATGGAGCGAGTGGAAAACACTTAGCTGAGGGTGAGCGATCCATGCTTGCTCTGTTCAAAGAATCTGCCGTTAGAATCATGGATAAGGCTGAAGGTACCATTGTGCCATTCAATATGTTTTATGATGCGCTTGAACAGTTTTTGGATCACAGTCATAAGGGAGTCATTATCCGTGCCTATGACAATGAGTATTTAAATCCAGATAAAGCAGAGGAATGCTTCGATGTAAATGTACTTAAAACACTATTCATGATTAAGTATGTCAAAGAAGTTGTTGCAAACCTAGAGAACATTACAAGTTTGATGGTTTCTAGTATTGATAATGATAGAATTGCTTTGAAAAATAAAGTCGAAGAGGCTTTAAAACGACTTGTAAGACAAACATTGATTCAAAAAAACGGAGAAGTCTATGTGTTCCTTACTGATGAGGAACAAGAAATCAACAGAGAAATCGAAAGTCAAAATGTTGAAATTTCTGAAGTTGTTGGTAAGGTATCAGAGTTAATTTTTGATGGGCTTTATGATGAGAAGAAATACCGCTATCCAGCATTTAATGGTCGGTATACTTTTGGGTTCAATCAATTTGTAGATGACAGGCCCTATAAGGCAAATCAAAACTTTGATATTTCTCTGAAGATACTAACTCCAAATTATGAAATGGGAACAGATGAAACCACCCTTAGACTTATGAGTGGACAAAGTAAAAGTGTTATTGTAGTACTTCCAGATGACAAGGCGTTTATTGATGAAATTAGAAGTTCGTTGAAAATTGAAAAGTATCTAAAACTAAATACATCTAATGCAATTCCTAAACATATGGAAATCAGAGAAATGAAGAAAATTGAGATGCAAGATAGAAAATCTAATGCCCTGATTTTCCTTGAGCAGTCACTTAGAAATTCTGATATCTATTCGAATGGAGATAAACTGCCTATTGGTGCCAAGGATATAACAGCTCGTATCAATGAAGCCTTGGGAAAGTTGGTCAATACGACCTTCCACAAGCTGTCTTACATAGATTCGCCAATGGGAGAAGCTAACATTCGGGCCGTTCTAAAAGGAACAAATAACAGCCAAATTTCACTTGAAGGTACAACACAAACCCCAAACCGTCTTGCACTGAATGATGTCCTTGATTTCATCAGTATGAACTCGGTAAGACATGCAAAGACCTCAATGAAGTCTATTATAGAGCGTTTTACAAAACCACCATATGGATTCATTGAAGATGATGTTCAGTGGCTCATTGCCAAGCTATTTAAAGACGGCGATGTTGCTTTCTTTGTGAACAATGATGTGGTTACGCTTTTGACTAAATCTGAAGATGAAGTGTATCGTTACCTAAGCCGTAAGGAATATCTCGAAAAACTGCTTACAGAAAAAAGAGAGAAAGCAAACGATAAACAGAAAAAAGCGGTACGAGACGTTATGAAGGAGCTCTTTAATATCACACCCTCAAGCGATGAAGATGATGCGATTCTAAAGAGCTTCCAACAGTATGCTTCCCACCTGAAGAATGATTTAGAAAAACTTGAAATCCACTATAAAAACGAATCAACCTATCCGGGTAAGAATGTCGTTAAAGAAGGCAAAGCATTACTTTTAAGCTTACTAGACATCCAGTACTCCGCTGAGTTCTTTAAAACTGTGGATGAAAAACAAGATGCACTCTTAGATTTTGCTGAAGACTATGAGCCGATTAAAGCCTTCTTTAAAGGGGATCAAATTGATATTTGGAACCGAAGCCTTAAGTTAATTAAGATTTACGATGAAAGTAAGACTTTCATAGTAAATGGTGAGATAGAATCAGTTGTTGAAGAAGTTAAAAGTATTATGAAGAAATCTACTCCATTCGGTGAAATTAGAAAGATACCCGAGCTGCTGGATCGCTACACGGATCTCTATAGCAGTATGTTGACCGAGATGGAGAAGCCGATTTTTGCTGCCATAAAAGAAGCACGCCAGAGAGTCATTGAGGATTTGGATTCAAAAGAGTGTAAAGAATCCTTCTTAAAGAAAGTTGCAGAACGTTTTGATGAGCTGCATAAAAAGGCTGAATCTTGTAATAACGTGGCTACGCTTCAGAACATTAAAGTTGAAGCAGATGCACTAAAGGTACGTCTGTTAAATGAGATAGGTGAAGAGGAAGCTAGAATAATTGCGGAGAGAAAACCAATAATTCCTGTAGTTCCTCCTACTGGTGGTGTAGTTGATCCACCTGGAACTTACGAATTGCCAAAAGTCAAAAAGCAAAAGACTGTCAGCATTAAAACAATTAATACAGAAGCAACTTGGAGAATTGAGACTGAAGCGGACGTAGAGCGATATATAGACGCTCTCAAGGCCAAATTAAAACAACGCATCCAAGACGATATTATTCTAAACGTAGAATTTTAGTGGAGGGCAACATGAATAAAACAGCAATTAAAAATTTCGCAGTATGGGCACGACGTAAACTCATCAGCGAAATCACATATAAAGCAGGACTAATTGGGATTACGGAAAAGGGAATCTCAAAGCCCCTTTCCACGTCTACCGACAATATTCAGTTTTTCGATATTGGTACCGGAAAACCCACTGAAATAGCAGATCATGAGATTAAGCAGCGAGAAGCACTAATTAACCGAATCAAAGAAAAAGAGGGTACTTCTGATTATAAAACCGCCTTTCAATTTGTGATCGAAGAGGTAGCTTATACATGGTTTAACCGATTGATTGCAATTCGGTTTATGGAAGTCAATGACTACTTGCCGTCTCGCATTCGAGTGCTTTCCAGTGAAACACCGGGTAAATCTGAGCCAGATATGGTAACAACACCATTTGATACAGACATGTTGTTCTCGGCATATGAAAAAGACAGAGTCATGCAGCTCAAACATGAAAATGAATTAGATGAGTTATTCCGCATGCTCTTTATTAAGCAATGCAATAAGTTGAACGAAGTATTGCCAGAACTGTTTGAGAAGACAGTTGATTACACAGAGTTGCTTTTGACGATTTCTTTTACGGACAGTGATGGGATGGTAAATCACTTGGTAAATGATATCACAGAGGAAGATTTCACTGAAGCTGTTGAAGTTATAGGTTGGATGTACCAATACTATAATGAAGAGCGAAAGAACGAAGTTATAAATATATACAAAGGTACTATAAAAAAAGAGGATATTCCTGCGGCTACTCAGTTATTTACAACAGACTGGGTTGTTCGTTACATGGTGGATAACTCATTAGGACGGTATTGGATTGAAAGAAATCCTCAGAGCAAGCTCAAAGAAAAGCTCCAGTACTTTGTAACCCCTAAAGATGGTCATATCCATTTTGTGAATGAAAAGGTTGCTCCAGAGGAACTCACATTTTTCGATCCTTGCATGGGTAGTGGTCATATTCTTGTTTATGCTTTTGATGTTTTGATGGAAATATATAGAGAATGCGGTTTTGTTGATCGAGATGCGGCTCAAGCGATTATTGAGAACAACATATTTGGCTTAGATATAGATAATCGAGCTTACCAGCTTGCTTATTTTGCTGTGATGATGAAGGCCAGAAGCTATGATAAAAGATTCTTTACAAGAGCAATCGTACCAAATGTTCTGGCAATTAATGAAACAAACAATATATCAAAATTCACATGTGATGGTATCACAGATGATAAGGAACAAAATAAAATTGGTGAATACTTAATTCACGTATATAAGCATGCCAAAGAAATTGGTAGCTTGATTTCAGTCGATAAGCATGATTACAAGTCATTCATAACATATCTTGGCAACTGTAGCTTATCTGGCCAACTCACTATGGAAAGTGATCACTGGCTTAGAGTTGTCATGCCAGAAATGAAGAAATTGGCAAAACAAGCATCAATTATGTCAGAAAAGTATGCTGTCGTATGTACAAATCCACCTTACATGAATAAGTTAGAAGGGCAACTAAAGAAGTTTGTAATAGAAGAATACAAGCCATACAGTGGGGATTTGTTCTCGGTATTTATGTATAAGAATTTTGAATACTGCAGACCTAATGGATACTCTTCTTTCATGACGCCATTTGTATGGATGTTCATAAAAACCTATGAGCAAATAAGGGAGTATATAATTAATCAAAAGTCAATTACAACACTTGTTCAAATGGAATACTCAGCTTTTGAAGAAGCTACAGTTCCGATTTGTTCCTTTGTTATTAAAAATGGGAAATGGAATGAGAAAGGATTATACTTTAAACTATCAGAATTCAAAGGTGGAATGGATGTTCAGAAACAAAAAGTAATTGAGGCGATTACAGATAATGAATGCAGTTACTTTTATGAGGCAGATCAATTAAACTTTGCAAAGATTGCATGTTCCCCTATAGCTTATTGGGTCCCAAACCAATTTGTTCATGCAATAGAAAAGTCTAAACCTCTGGATTCAGAAGCGTATTCGTTTCAAGGGATTATTACAGGAGACAATAATTACTTTTTGCGTCTATGGTATGAAATTAATATGAATTCGATGAAGACAAACACACGGAACAGCGAAAGAGGTGTCTATAACAATATATGGGTCCCTTACAATAAGGGCGGTGGATTTCGAAGATGGTATGGTAATAATGAATACTTGTTACGTTGGATAAATCAAGGTAAAACATTAACTAGGGCAAGAACAGAAAATGTAAATTACTATTTTAGAGAAGGTGTAACGTGGTCATTTATTACTTCGGGAACGTTCTCAGCAAGATACTTTCCAGAGGGATCTCTTTGGGATGTGGCAGGTTCAAGTATTTTTGCATCTGGAAAATTGAATATTGAATTCATGTGTGCTTTGATGAACTCGAAAGTAGCACAATTATTCTTTGATATTACAAATCCAACAATTAATTATCAGGTAATGAATATAATTTCACTGCCTTTTCTAAATGATGAACGCAATACCGTTCTGGCTGATATTGCAAAAGAATGTATCTTAATATCCAAACTTGATTGGGATTCATTTGAAACTTCATGGGATTTTGCCTGTCATCCGCTTATAAGTAATGAGAATACTATTGAGAATGCATTCGACAAGTGGACATGTGAGACAGACGAGCGGTTTAATAAAATTAAAGCAAACGAAGAAGAAATTAACCGTCTGTTTATTGAAATTTATGGACTTCAGAATGAACTGACACCGCAAATTGAGGATAAGGATGTAACTGTGTGCCGTGCCAATTTAAGTCGTGAAATTAGAAGCCTTATCAGCTATGCAGTTGGCTGTATGTTGGGGAGATATTCAATAGATGTTGAAGGAATAGCATATGCAGGTGGTGAATGGGATGAGTCTAAATACAATAAGTTTATTCCAGATAAAGATAACTGTATTCCGATAACCGATGAAGAGTACTTTGCTGATGATATCGTAGGTAGATTTATTGAATTTATAAAATGTGTATATGGTAATCTGACTCTTGAAGAAAATTTAAACTTCATAGCAAAAGGTCTTGATAACAGAGGAGATACTTCGAGAGAGATTATTAGAAACTACTTTGTGAAGGACTTTTATAAAGATCATGTAAAAGTTTATCAAAAACGCCCGATTTATTGGCAATATGATAGTGGAAAACAAGATGGATTTAAAGCCTTGGTCTATATGCATCGTTATACTGCAGATACAACCGGTATTGTCCGAGTTGATTATCTTCATAAGATGCAGAAAATATACATGAATGAAATTGATCGTATGAAAGAGATGGCAGAAAATAGCAATAACGCAAGAGAAGTTGCTCAAGCTGAAAAGAGAAGAGAAAAACTTATCAAGCAGTTGAAAGAAACCAAAGAATACGACGAAAAAATTGCTCATATTGCTTTAAGTCGTATCGCAATTGATTTAGATGATGGCGTAAAAGTGAACTATGATAAGGTACAGACGGGTCAAGATGAAAAGAAACTTGATATTCTTGCAAAAATATAATAAAGGTGACGAATTATGCAAAGTGACAATAAACAACAGGATTCAAGTTTAGAACAAGCAGAGAAATTATATGCACATGTTCGAGAACTTGCACAATTTAAATACGATGGTGAGTTACGAAGAGAAGATTCATTAATTCAGCAGTCATCGAATATGCAGACTGCGTTTGCTTTTTCTACAGCGGCGTTGTTTATGATTGCTCCAATTGCCCTGGAATACAGAGGAAATCTTTCAGTACACTTTTTCTTGGCAGCTTTCTCCTCTATTACAGCGTTTCTTTTATTAAGTTTGGCTTTTGCTTCTTTAGCTCAGAAGCGATACGCTCATGAAGCGTTCCCGGATGTTGAAGTGATAGAGAAGGAAATCAGCGACAACTATCAGTCGTTTGTGACAAAAGCACAACAGGATAAGCAATGGGTTAACGTCATTGGTAAGCTTCAGAAGAGCAAGTCCCAAATCAATGATAAAAGAGTAAAGCATATTATGTGGTCAATGAAATCTTTCTCGGCTGCGTTGATATTATCGGTATTTTGGTATGTGGTAACTATATGTAAAATATTATAGAACGTGGAGGATGATTATGTCTGATAACGATAAAAGCAAAGTTGAAGCGGATAATATAAATAAAACAGAGAATATTGGTAACACAAATAGTGGACCCCAGCACAATCCGATGCAGACAGTACAAACAAAGCCATTATCTACTATACTGCAGTATTCAGAAGATCAAGCTAAGAAAACTGAAAGAAAGGATAGTGGTGACTAATGTCACGGATGGTGATGAGATGGCAGAGCTTAACCTAAAACAAATTACAGATAAACTCAATGCTGAGTTTGCGTCTGACATAAGAAAATTGATATTTTGGTATGATGCAAGCGCTGAGTTCAGTTCAGATATAGATGCCATAGAACTTGAAAATGCGCAGGTATTGAAGCAAGAGCGTGATAATCAGTTTAAAATCAAGTATTTCTTGGAGCGTGAAGATACCTCAACTAATTACTTATTATATGCTCCATTTCCGAAACCTGCCCTTAAGGATAATCATCTTGCAGACACGATTCGGTATTCTAAAGAATTTTTCGCGGATCGAGCTTCTTTACTGGCAGTTGACTTAGGGATTGATGAAAAGTACAAACCAGTGCTGCAGCATTATATAAAGTTTTTTGGATCAAAAGAAAGGACTCAAAAGTTTTACGAGCTTGAAATAGAGAACTTTAGCAAAAGCATCATCGAAACGGCCCTGATGGGAGTTCTCTGTAAGACTAAGATTGTATCCTTTGAGGAAATCGTTCGTACAGTAATCACAGATGGTGATTTAGAAGACAACAAGTATCTAGCTGAGTTTAATAAGTTTGACCTACTTCAACCATTTTGGAAGATGTGCGAGGAGACTTTTGGCTATACGGATGTTTCTCCAACCCTAAGTAAAATGGTTTATACACTCTTTGCAACCTATACTTCAAAGGTGATTCGTATAGAACTTCCTCAAGCTTGGAAAAATTATTGCGCCCATAAGTCGGGAAACATTATTGCTTTTCTCGATAGCTTGATGAATAGCTTAATTTACAAAGAGAACTTTGATGCTTTGTCAGATTTGGTTTATAGCACACTGAATGGGGATGCCATTTTTGACAAATTGAATGTCAATGATTACACAGAACTTGAGCTCTTCAAGAAAACAGATGTATTTATTCTTAAGTGGATGATTGATCGACTTGAAGGTGAAGATACTGCAGCTAAATTGAATGGACACTCAATACCTGAACTGTGCAAAATGAGAAGAAAAATGCACTTTGGTCAAATGTACTATCCGCACTATTACATTTTGGAAAATGCGTATCACATTATAATGTCTTCAAGGTTTGAACCTCAAAAATCATCACTCGATATTTGGAAGAGCTATGTTGCAAAAGACTATATAGTTGACCAAAAGTATAGGTATTTCTATTATCATTATGATCAATTGACCAGCAATTCTCCTTATGAGAATGTGAGAGACTTAGTCGAGAATATTTATACCAACCGCTACCTGGATCCGCTGTCAGTCGCATGGAATCGATCTTTTTTAGAGTGCAAAGGAGACACCGGATTAATCAAGCAGCATGAATTCTATAACAAGTTTATCCGGCATGCAAAGGAGCGAATAGTCGTGATTATTTCCGATGCGCTTCGTTTTGAGGTTGGGCAGACATTACTTAAGAAACTCATGTCCGACGAGAAATGTAATGCATCCATGAATATGATGCAGAGCGTTTTGCCATCATATACTAGGTTCGGGATGTCGGCGCTACTTCCACACAAAGAGCTGACAATGAGCGAAGATTTTAAAGTACTTGTTGATGGAAAGATCTGCGATGATCTAAAGACTAGAGAGCAGCTTCTCCAGAGTGCCGTACTAAATAGTCGTACAGTACAGTTCGATGACATCAAAACAATGAAGATCGCAGATCTGAAGGAAATCTTCACTGGACAAGATGTGGTCTATGTATACCACAATCAAATAGATGCCAGAGGGGATAAACTAAATACTGAGAATGAAGTATTTAGTGCTTGTGAAGAGGCCATCAATGAAATCCATACAATGATCAAGAGATTGACCAGTGCAAACAACACACGTTTTATTATTACTGCTGATCATGGATTCATTTATAAACGTGATAAGTTGGCTGAAAGTGATAAGATTGGTGGATTTGATAAAAAAGATGCCTTTGTGGGCAGACGTTATGTTATAGCCAATGAAGCTGTTGCTGCTGAAGGCATAGGTAGTGTGACCTTGGGAGACATATTGGGCAATCATGACGAACGTGTCATTTCAGTTCCTATTGGAAGTGATATTTTCAAAGTAGCTGGAGGCGGACAAAATTTCGTGCATGGTGGATCGTCACTCCAAGAAATGTTGATTCCAGTCATTGACGTGAAGACGAGCAAGGCTCATACAGAAACAAAATCAGTCAGTATTGCACTTGTGAGTTTGATTCACAAAATAACCAACTTGACAACCAATTTAGATTTCATTCAAACAGAAGCCGTTTCTGATGTAAATAAAGAAACAACATACAAGGTGTACTTTATATCTGGTGATAATGAGAAAATATCCAATGATAATATGTACGTGGCTGATAAGAAGGACGAGGATGCGAGTAAGAGAGTTTTCAGACTGAAGTTTACATTTAAGAACAAGAAATACGATAAGTCTCGAAAGTACTATTTGGTTGCCTATGATGAAAAAAATGCTCTTGAAGTCTTAAGGCATGAAGTACAAATGGACTTAGCTTTTGCAGACGACTTCGGATTTAATCTTTAAGAGAGGTAAGTGGATAAATGGAAACATATGAAAAGGATCTGAATGAAAAACTGAATTCTTACTTTGCGGGAAAGATCGTTAGAAAAGATTTGACGAAAATGATAAAAGAAGGTGCCAATGTACCTGTATATGTTCTTGAGTATTTGCTCGGAATGTACTGTGCAACAACAGATGATGAAGCTATAGCAACAGGTATTGATAGCGTTAAACGGATTTTGGCAGAGAACTATGTAAGACCAGATGAAGCTGAAAAGGTAAAGAGTAAAGTTAGAGAGCTTGGAAATTACACCGTTATAGATAAGGTAACTGTTTCATTAAATGAGAAGAAGGATGTTTATGAAGCGGAATTTTCAAATCTCGGAATAAAAGGAATTGCGGTATCTCCAAACTATGTTAAGGAATATGAAAAACTTCTTTGTGGTGGCATTTGGTGCATTGTCAAATTGGAATATTACTTTGATGAGGAAATCAAAGGAGCAAGTCCATTTAACATTACTAGCTTGACGCCTATTCAGATGCCTAATTTAGATTTGGAAGAAATTTTTAATGGTCGTAAAGAGTTTACTTCTGAAGAGTGGATAGATGTTCTTCTTCGCTCCGTTGGAATGGAGCCAACACAGTTTACGGACAAAGTAAAATGGCATCTGCTCGCTCGTATGATTCCTCTAGTTGAAAACAACTACAATGTTTGCGAGCTAGGACCAAGAGGTACTGGTAAGTCTCATATCTATAAAGAAATCTCACCAAACAGTATTCTTGTTTCTGGTGGACAGACAACTGTAGCCAATCTCTTCTACAATATGTCATCGAGACAAATTGGTCTTGTAGGAATGTGGGATACAGTCGCATTTGATGAGGTTGCAGGGATAACTTTCAAAGATAAAGACGGAATTCAGATTATGAAAGACTTCATGGCATCGGGGTCATTTGCTAGAGGGAAAGAAGAGAAACAAGCATCTGCTTCAATGGTTTTTGTCGGAAACATCAATCAGAGTGTTGAAGTACTTTTAAAGACATCTCACTTATTTGATCCGTTCCCCGAGGCTATGGCATATGATTCTGCATTTTTTGACAGGATGCATTATTATATCCCAGGCTGGGAAATACCAAAGATGCGCCCAGAGTTTTTTACCAACGAATATGGGTTCATTACTGATTATATATCTGAGTTCATGAGAGAAATGCGAAAACGTTCATTCTCTGATTCGGTTGATAAATACTTTAAGCTTGGTAATAACCTAAATCAAAGAGATGTAATAGCAGTAAGAAAAACAGTATCCGGATTAATGAAACTTCTGTACCCTAATGGGGAGTTTACAAAAGATGATGTGGAAACTGTATTAAGATATGCCCTTGAAGGTCGCCGTCGTGTTAAAGAGCAACTTAAAAAAATTGGCGGCATGGAATTCTATGATGTGCATTTCTCATACATTGATAACGAGTCAATGGAAGAAAAGTTTGTATCGGTTCCTGAACAAGGTGGAAGCAAGCTTATTCCAGAAGGAATGGGAAAAGCGGGTCATGTCTACACCGTAGGTCACGGAGACTCAGGTATGCTTGGGGTATACAAAATTGAAACTGAAGTTGTAAGTGGTTCAGGTAAATTTGAGAAGACAGGTCTTGGTGGTGGCAGAGATGTCAAAGAAAGCATCACGACATCATTTAATTACTTCAAGGCTAACAAGAAGAATATCTCCGGTACAATCTCAGTTGAAAATAGTGATTTTTTAATGCATGTTCAAGATTGTCAAGGTGTTGGTATGACAGACGAACTGTCACTAGCAGCATTTGTTGGATTATGCTCAGGAGCACTTAAAAAGCCGGTTCAGAGCCAGATGGTGATACTGGGGAGTATGAGTATTGGTGGGACAATAAATAAGGTTGAAGAGCTCGCCAATACCCTACAAGCATGCTTTGATGCTGGTGGAAAACGAATCTTGCTGCCAATGTCATCTGCAGTAGATATTGGAACCGTTCCTCCTGAGCTTTTCTCAAAGTTTCAAATTAGTTTTTACAATAGCCCAGAAGACGCTGTTTTTAAAGCTTTGGGAGTGGAATAAGGGGGCAGCATGGATTTTAAATTGACAAGTACAGAAGAAAAAATATTAGCATATCTCAGATCCAAAGAGATAAACACTGGTTATAGTGATGTAGATAGTAATGAAATCTCGAACTTTTTGGAAGCTTCACGTAGCAGTACTTCAAAATACTTAAGTTCTCTTAGAGATAAAAAATTATTAATTGCCAAACAAGAAGGAAAGAGGACGAAGTACTTAATTACTTCAGAAGGCCGCAATTATCTGGAAGTCTTTTCAATAACTCTAATACCGGCAAGACCAGCTAGTTATTGTCAACGGTTAATACGAAAAAATATTTGATTTGTTGCTGTCCTAAAAAAGGGTAACCTAAATAAACGTAAATCCATTGGATTTTCGAACAAGTGGTAGTTATGCATATGTCGGACGTGTATTTATGCAGCCATCTGAGTTGGTCTTTTATATTGCTTGCAATGCTCCTGAGGTGAACGGAGCTCAAAACCCTTTTCATCACGAAGGACTGCAAATATGATGTTACAAATTTTGTGCATGATAGCACCAAGAGCAACCATCTTAGGTTTCTGAGCGGCTTTTTTCATGTAGTAATCGCAAAGATACGGATTGATTGCTTCACCATCTCGTTTCCTGCGGATAGAAGCCAATGCAACAGCGAAAATAGCGCGTCTGGCAATTCTGGAGCCACGTTTGGACATATGGACATCAGTGCCGTTGAAGTTGCCGGACTGGTTTACCTCAGGATCCAGGCCAAAGAAGGCAAAAAGCTGTTTAGGACTCCTAAAGGTTGAGAAATCGCCAATCTCACACATGATGGTTACAGCAGAAAGAAATCCAACGCCTTTGATGGAGTTAAGCCATGAAATCTGTTTGACAAATTCCTCATTCTTATTGAAGGCAACCAATTGCTGGATACGCTCCATAATGGAGTTAATGGCACAAGCCAATCGTTCAATCAGATCAAGCGTCAGTGAAATATTGAAGTAGACACTTTCAATCTGGCAGCCAAAGGATTTAGCAGCTAGCGCGGCCTGATAAAGCTTTTCATAACGATCAGTAGCTTTGGAGATACCTTTTCTTGAAGCTTTTGAGATTTTAGAAATCATGGTTTTTTTATGGCCGCGAAGTATTTTATCCGGAGTACCATACTGGCGAAGAATCATGGTGGATGTGGTGCCGGTAATATCGTTGAAAATACCAATGTACTGTGGAAACACAGTATGCAGATAGCCCTTTAGCCTGTTGATATGAGCAGATTTTTCATCCGTAAGGTCATAGTATTTTCGAGTGAGGGTGCGAAGCTCAAGAACGAGCTTTGCTGGAAACTGAGAAACCGGCAAATCATGAGAAAGACCAAGTTTGGCAATACCGAGAGAATCGATTTTATCATTTTTCACTTTTCTAATGCTTGCATTTTTCACAGAATGTGTGATAATAGGATTGATTATGGACACGTCAAAGCCAGAATCAACCAAGAAGCAGAAGAGTGGGAAATGATAAATCCCTGTGGATTCCAGAAATATTCGACATTTCATGGAATACAGCTCTTCTGCTTTTTTTAGTGCAGAAACAGCCTTTTCCAAGGAATTCGAGTTGTTATGTGTGATCTTAAAAGGTTTTTGGATTGCAGTCCCGCTCTGGTCGACGATGGACATCCAGCTGAAGGCTGAACCGACATCGATACCAGCGGACAGATAATTACGGTTATTCATAGTAAACTCCTTCCGATAGGGTTCCATAAACAACAATGAATACACAACCTGGCATGTGATACGGGTATAGCTTAAGGGCTCCCAACCAGCCTAAAACATAAATTTTCATTGAATGGAATGACTGTCTTAGTTACGGGTATCGTTGAACGAGAGTCAACTCCCTAGGAGGTGAACGTCCTTTTCCCTATCCAATGGAAAATGATACCTTATGTAGCAGACAAAGTCTAGGAGTAAGTAACTATACAAAAATCTTGAAACTTTAAACACGTATCAATGGTTGGATGACATATCCGAGGAGAACCCTCTTACCAACCTTGATATAGATTAGAAATGATGTAGAAGACTACTATTTGTCTATGACTGCATCATACCAGTGAGGTGAAATCATTTTCTTTTGAGGAGTACAAAGAAGCAAGAGAAACACTTGATGAAATTGCCGAAATGAAAAAACAAATTGAAGCTTTAAAAAAAGATTATGAGGATAAGTTTTTAGAAATGGAAAGCAACATTAATGGCAAAATCAGTTCGTTCTATGGAAGAATAGGAGAAATTTTAACGTTAATAATCACTGCTGTTGCAATGATAGTGTTTAATATTCAATTGATTGGTTCGGTTAAAATCAATTTTGATGAACCACTAAAAGCCGCTCAAACAATACTTGCAATTGACTTGCCTTACATTGTTCTGTTTTCGATTTTGTTATTAGTATTTCACATAATAATTGGAAAAGATGAAAAAAGAACCATCAGAGCCATAGATGTTAAAAATGTGATACTAAAAAGTATACCTATAGTGATAATTATAGTTGCGTGTCTTGTTTTTATTGCCTAAGGAGGGGTTTATATGAATTTACATCAATATGCTGTTTATATTGAACAGAGAGTGCGAAGCTTAATTGGTAAAGGTACTGAAAGATACGCTCTTGGCGGAATCGTAAATTCTGACTTTATCGAATATGGTGGAATGGTAACAGCAATTTGTGCTGGGTTGGTGAAACACTATCAAGGAGAAAACGTTGAGAGTATCGATAAATTTCTAGAAGAAATATCGGAGTATAACGGAGTTAGATTCATCGATCTTGGCGAAAGTAAAATCGTTGAAGTGTGTGATAAATTAAAAAAACTAACTGAAAATTTTTAACTATATATTGAAAATTATTAATCTGAGCTAATGAACTGAATTAGTATTTGTTAAAGACCAGCTAATAAAAGTCAATAAATCTGATTGATTTTCTTTAGAAATTTTCAATCTTAAAAAAGAGTATGAGAAACCAAGCCATTGAAAAATCCGAACAATGACCTTGGAGAAGCTACATTTTAGCAATTTTTAAGCAACATGTTTTGGTGCAGTTTGAAGCTTGTTGTTTCTCCATGCTTGGTGCTCCTGCGGGCTTCTAAATTCAAACGGTTTTAAGTCACGAAGAACCGCAAAAATGTAGTGGAGCAACTTATGCATAACGGCTATAAGGGCCACCTTTTTCTTCTTGCTGACACATTTTTTCAAATAGTAGTCGCGAAGAATCGGATTTATGGAATCGCCGTTTCTGGTGGTTCTTATTGAGGACAGAGCCATTGTGAAGAGAACTCTTCTGCCAATGCGGGTGCCTCGTTTAGAAATCCTGTTGCGGTCGCCAGTGAACTTGCCCGACTGATTGACTGATGGATCTATGCCAAAGAAAGCTGTAAAGGCCTTTGGAGACTTGAATAGGCTGAAATCGTTGATTTCCGCGATCAGAGTGACCGCACTGATAAAGCCTACGCCAGGCATTTGATCCAAAAGCTCGATGTGCTTTCGAGCGGTGTCAGGAAAGTCGCTTGAGTCGATGATAGTGTGCAACTGTGATTCTATAGCATTAAGACACTTTTTAAAGCTGTCGATTCCATCAAGATGGAATCTTATTTTGGAGTCAAGCAGAGCGAATTCATTTGGCATACTCAAAGAAAGCTGTGCTGTTTCAAGAAGTTGCAGAGCTTTTTTGGCTGACCACTTCTCGCCTTTTCTGCCGCTTTTGGAAATGAGCTCAAGCAACTGCTGAGGGTCTGCATTTAGAACATCCTTAGGCGAAGGATAAGCGCTTAAAACAGCCAACGCGGTCTTTCCAAAAGGATTGGAAAACACATCAAGAAAGCCCGGGAACAGCAAGTAAAGATCCGTGCAGAGCCTGTTTTTCATCTCAGTGAGCATGTCACAGCGGGAGTAATATTCCCTCACCATCATGCGAAGTGCGAGAATTTGAGGCTCGGGCATCATGGAAAACTTTACATCCTGGTATTTTGCAAGCCTTGCGATAGCCTCGGCATCTTTATTATCATTTTTCACTTTTCTAATGTCGAAATTCTTGGTAGAATGGACACATAAAGGGTTTAGGACAAAACCTTTGAGGTCATTCGATCTCAGAAAGAAGAAGAGTGGTAAATGAAAGATACCCGTAGATTCTACGAAGTAGATGGGCTTTCGTTTTAACCGCTCTTCTTCTTTTTTGAGAATCTCGAGCAGCTTGTTAAATCCAGCAGGATTATGGTCAATCCTGAAAGGCTTGCGGATGAGCTCTCCGGAAGGTGCTATCATTGCAACTACAGAAAACTCTGATGAAACATCAATTCCGACAACAAAATCGTTTAAAAATTGGGACAAAGTAACACAACCTTTCTGCTTAGAATGAATCAGAGTATCCACTTTGTTTGAGGACGCCAAACAACCTTGCATTTGAAACGGGTAACACCAGAAGGTGGCCCAACCAGCTAAACATCGAATCGTCCTTGTGGAGTGACACGCTAATTTACGGATAAGACCTCATGATGTGAGGGATCCAGGAGGAACGCACATCTATCTCTCTGACAAGTGAGATTATAGCACGAAGTTTAGTGATTTTCATTCAAGAGTGTCGCTGGTTCATCTGAACAATAAATGTTAAGTTATCAAGGAACATTCGGACGGGTTTTTGAACCCTAACCCTATATTTATCTTACAAGGAGGAAGTTGAATGTCAACAACTGATAATTTTTTCGGACAACAACAGGAAAAGTCAAAAATAAAAACATTAATCGTAACCGATTTCTTCAAAGCTTATTTTCCGATTATTAACAACTCCGTTAGGAAAGACTCAAACGAAATTATTTATTTGGACTTATTTTGCGGCCCGGGAAAATTTGACGATGGTGCAAATTCAACTCCTCTAGCACTACTTGACCTTGTCAACAATTTCCAAAATGATGATATTAGAAATAAACTAAAAGTTGTATTTAATGATGAAAATGAGGACTTTGTAAGTCTTTTAAATAAAAATATATCTGATCATGAAGTAATGAGTCGGTTGAAATATAAACCCACTATTATGAACAAAAGAGCGGGTGAAGTAAATATAAAGCAATATACAGATAGAAAAGTGCCAATATTTTCATTTATTGACCCTTGGGGTTATAAAGATGTATCAGCAAAACACGTTTGGGATTTAGTTAGAAATATTGGTTCTGATTGTGTACTGTTTTTCAATTCTAATAGATGTCTGATGGATATGCCTAAAGAGTCTCAGAACTGCCATTTTAAAATGATTTTCGGTGATCAGCTGCAAAATGTTATGAATGTGGTAAATTCTTCGTCGTATGGTCAGAAACAGAAAACTCAGATGATTGTCGAGCTATTCTCGAGAAACCTATATGAAGTTATGGCTAAAGATAAGTACTCAGGTTATAAGTTATATGTGCTTCCGTTCGGGTTCGAAGCGGATGACAAGGAAAAATTAAGTCATCACATAGTATTTATTACAAAAAGCCATAAAGCAATTTTAGAAATGAAGAAGGTCATGGTAAAGCATAGTAATTTTTATAGTGACCTTTTGGGATTTGACAGCAAAGACCAGTTGCAAATTTCTTTGTTTAATCGTGCAGATTATATTGATTCATCAATTGTCGAGATTATAAAAACTTGCTTTACAAACAGACCAAATTATTTCAACAATACATGGACAGTTGCATCTCTCCTTGAAGTGCTAGACAGATATAACATGGAAAAACACTATCAAGTAACTCCGTACACATTTGATGAACTTAAAGGAACATTAGAAAATATGTGTTGTAAGGGAAAGATTACTCCTATTATTGAGAAAGGTAAGAGTGCTAGAAAGAACATTACAGATAAAAGAGAATTCAAAATAAAACAAGAATTGTTGGTGTAAAAATGTCAAATAAATCGAAAATTGAGTGGACAGAGTGTTCATGGAACCCAGTTACGGGATGTACCAAAATATCTGAAGGTTGTGTACATTGTTACGCAGCAACATTTGCTAAAAGACTAAAAGCAATGCATAACCCAAGATACAAAAATGAGTTTGAAGTAACTGTACATTCTGATTTAATAACGGCTCCCTTAGAATGGAAAGCTGCAAGAAAAATCTTTGTGAATTCGATGTCGGATATTTTTCATGAAGAATTGTCAGATGAAGTTATATTGAGCATTTTTGACACAATGAATCAAGCATCATGGCATACCTTTCAAGTATTGACAAAACGTTCTGAGCGTCTTGCTAAGCTGGCACCTCAAATAACTTGGACGTCGAACATTTGGATGGGAGTAACTATTGAGAGCAAGGAATATTTAAATCGAGCAGACCATTTAAAGGGATCGGCCGCAGCGGTCAAGTTTATATCAGCTGAGCCATTATTATCAGATTTGGATTCGCTAAATCTTGATGGTATTGACTGGTTAATTGTTGGTGGAGAATCGGGGCACGGAAGTAGACCAATAAAAGAAGAATGGGTAATAAAATTAAGAGACAATGCGAAAAAATCAAAAGTTGCATTCTTCTTTAAGCAATGGGGAGGCTTCAATAAGAAAAAAAATGGTAGGTTGCTTGAAGGTAAAACTTATGATGAATATCCAACTTTTGAAGATGAAGGGCTATAACATATGAGTACGAATAATAAGTCGCGAATTTTATACATTCTTAAAATCCTATATGAATGCACTGACGAAGAGAATACAATTTCAATTACTGAGATTATTGAAATGCTTGAAAAACAAGGCATTGTAGCGCACCGAAGAACTATTATGACTGATATTGAATCTATTGAGGAATCCGGAGTAGACGTTATCACAATTAAGTCTACACAGAATAGATATTTTATCGGCAATCGAGACTTTGAATTAGCTGAAATTAAGCTACTAATTGATGCTGTCGAATCTTCAAAGCTCATTACTCAAAAAAAGAGTACAGACCTTATTCGTAAGTTAACAACATTGGTTAGTATGCATCAAGCATCAGAGCTGCATGGACATATTTATGTTGATCAACGAATTAAGCCCGAGAATGAAGAAATCTATTACACAGTAGATGCAATTCACTCCGCAATCAATAGTAACAAGCAAATTGAGTTTAAGTATTATCAGTATACAGGCAGGAAAGAGAAGATTTTCAAAAATAACGGGTTTGTATATAGTCTAAGCCCATATGCACTCATTTGGAGTGAAGATCATTATTATGCAATCGGCTATTGTGATAAGCACGGAAAAGTCAGCAAATTTCGTGTTGACCGAATGGCAAATACCATAATCACTGAGAACGAAATTCTTCATAAACCTGTAGACTTCGATATTGCTGAGTATGCCAAGAGCGTTTTTGAAATGTTCGACGGAGAAACAAAAACTGTTGAACTAAAATGCACAAATGATCTAATGGATGTCATTGTGGATAGATTTGGCGAAAATGTAAAAACGCATGAGCTTGGCAGCAATTGCTTTAAGGCTATTGTGGATATATCAATTAGCCCTACTTTTTATGGCTGGGTGTTTGGATTTGGCAACAAGATGTCGATCCTGGCACCGATAGATGTTAAGAACGAGTATATGGCGATGGCAAAAAGTGTTGTAGGTTAAACTTTAATGGAAAGTGCTTTCCTGTACATGTTAACGTGATGTTTATAATGACTTGATGTTGTGAAAGAAGAGGATCATGAAATGAAGCGAAATATGGATCTAGTCCGGCTTATATTACTGGAAATAGAAAATATATATCAATCAACGGCTATATACAATTTGACTATTGATGGATACGATGCTGAAATGGTTGCTTACCATTGCAAAATCATACATGAAGCTGGATTGATTTCAGACTATAAGGCACAGTATGCAGATAATAAGTTATATGGTTTTGGAGTTGGTTCACTAACTTGGGATGGAAATGACTTCTTAGATAAGATTCGAGACGATTCTCAGTGGAAGAAGATTAAAGATGCAATAACCGAAAAAGGATTGCCTATGGTCATAGAAACGATCAAATTGGTTGCCAACGCGTTTATTAGTACAGCTGTAACAGGAATAACAACTTCTATTCTCAAGGGCTAATCAGATTTCCAAATTGATACTCCAATTAGTTGTTTAATTTGTTGCCAGTAGCCAGTTAGTAAGAAATTTAAAGAGGTGGAATAATGAATACACAACCATATATATGCAAAGTGCATATCGAAAATTTCAGGAATTTTCGCTGCGCTGACTTCTGGTTAAATGAAAAACAAGTAATCATTGGTGAAAACGCAGTTGGGAAAAGCAATTTGCTGTATGCACTGCAATTAATACTTGATCCTAATCTTTCCGATAAGGACCGAATGCTTGAGGAGTCGGATTTTTGGGAAGGTGTAGATGAACCAATGAAAAATGGAGAGCAGATTCTTATTGAACTTTGGTTCGCGAACTTTGAAGAGAATAAGAATGTGCTCGCTCAACTGACTGATGCTACAGTAAAACTTAATGAGAAGGAAATGCTGAAGTTAACATACAAGTTCTATCCATACCGAAAATATGGTGAAATTAACGAGTATAATTTCATTATTTTTAAAGGTGATGACGAAACTCGCCGATTCTCATATGAAGATAGAAAATATTTGAATATCCGTGTTATCAAGGCGATTCGTGATGTTGAATCTGAAATGCGTAATTCGAAAACTTCACCGTTAACACAGATTATCAAGCAGAAATATACAATAAGCAAGGATGTCCTCGCTGAGATCTCAAAAGCGCTTGAAGAAAAGGGTGCAGATACACTTCAAATAGGTCAAGTTGAAGATCTTGAATCAAGAATTCATATGTTGCTTAATCAAATGGTGGCGTTTAACCAAGACCAGTTTGACGTTTCTTTGAAAACGATGAATATTGACGCGACAAAGCTTCTGTATGCCTTACGCCCCTTGATTGACAGTAGGGAATCAGGAAACACCAGTCTAGGGATAAACAATCTACTCTATATTGCACTCATTCTTCTTTTAATTGAGGATGAGACGATTAAGACATATCTGCCAAAGGAGCTTTATGAAGAATTAGTCGAAAAGGACGAAAACAACCTTATTGAGAGTTGTTATTCTGAAGTGGAAAAAATCAATGGGTACACTTTAAATGATACCGTATTGACGGATTCTGCAAAAAGAGATGATTTATATGATTTCATGACTGAAACCATTCCTACCGCAAATGGTGTAACCATTCTTGCAGTTGAAGAACCTGAAGCTCATCTGCATCCATTATATCAGCGACTACTTTACCGTCATGTGATGAATCGGTCAAACGCCTCTGTCATCATAACAACGCATTCAACTCATATTTCTTCTGTTGCGCCAATTACTTCAATAGTTCATCTGATATCCAAGAGCACTGGCACCAGTGTAAAGACAACTGCACAATTAAGGCTTTCAGATTCAGATTTTGCTGATTTAGAGAGGTATATCGATGTTAAGCGTGGAGAGATTTATTTGGCTAAAGGTGTCATTTTTGTTGAAGGTGTTTCAGAGGAATATCTAATTCCTAGTTTTGCTAAGACCATGGAGTACGATTTAGACCGTTTAGGCGTTGTGGTTTGTAATATTAACTCCACAAATTTCGAACCATATCGTCAGTTTGCTAGGGCATTGGGTTTGCCATATATTATTGTGACTGATGGAGACTATTACCACAGAGTTGATGAGAAAAATAAGTACGGAGATATGGCCTCGGAAGACGATGTTGAGTACGGCTATGCTGGAATAGACCGTGCAAAAGCCTTTTCAGGAGTTGAAGATAAAATTGAATCATTTGTAACTTCGGAGTATGAAGAAGGTACAGTCTTTGAAGATTTGGATACTGACGATCAGATTGATTTTTTTGAAAGTATTGGGGTTTTCATCGGAAAGCATACTTTTGAAGTTGACATTTTCTGTAAATCTGGAGGTCCAGATACAGTTGAAGGGCAAATTATATCTAGTGTTTTTGATGATTTGACTGCAGGTGGCCCTCAGCAGAAGCAGAATTTTAAGAATAATATGTCAGAAGGCAAATACGATAGATGTTTAGCGCAAATTGAGGCTTCCAATAGTCAAATTGGGAAAGGACGATTTTCGCAGCGGCTCTCATCCTGCGTAACGCATAATATGATGCCAGAATACATTGAAGCAGCTATCGCTAAGATAACTGAGCTCGTGAGGAGTAGGTCAAATTGAATGATTATTTCAAACAAAAGGTGAAAGATCTCTCCAATGATGCAGACCAGCTTCGAGCATACGAATCGACCGACAGCACAGTTGTTATAGCTGGACCCGGAAGTGGAAAGACAACAGTACTGACACTAAAAGTCATGCATCTATTAGAGAATTTAATAGCTGAGCCGAGAGGCTTGGCTTGTTTGACTTATAGCACTGAGTCAGCTCGTGAATTCAAAACAAGGCTTTCAAAATTGGGAATAAGGAGTCGTAAAAATGTTTTCTTGGGCACAGTCCACAGTTTTTGCCTCGCGGAAATCTTAACTCCATTCGCTAAACTATATCCTAAATATGGAATACCAAATCCTATACGGATTATATCGGAAGCGGAAAAAAAGAAGCTGTTTGACGATGTAAATCCGCCAGGAGGGACTTCAATAACCGAAATGGATAAAGAGCGAACTCGCAATATAAGTGGTATTAGTCGAGTTGCTATTGAAAGTTATGAAGTTGCGCTTAAAACGGCAATTGCATTTGAAGAGAAGTTATTAAAGAGCGGCTATATTGATTTTATTAGCATGGTTAAATTTTCTGTTGAGCTTATTCAAAATGAATCTTATGTGCGTAAGGCAATTGAGGCAAAATTTCCTTGGTTCGTTATTGATGAATATCAGGACTTAGGCAGGCCATTACACGAAATAGTCTTGTCCTTACTAGACGTGTCTGACATCAAAATATTCGCTGTAGGTGATGCTGACCAGTCGATATACGATTTTCAGGGTGCAGCTCCAGATTATCTCCATGAACTCTCGCAAAGAAAAGGAATCAAGTGTATCCGCTTGTTGAACAACTATCGAAGCGCACAAACTATTATAAATGCCTCGGAATTTGTTTTAAATACCCAACGAGGTTACGTAGCATCTGGTGTATTGAAAGACTATCCTGCTTCTATGGAATTTATAGAGTGTGAGAGTGGAATGGATGAACAATATCAGCAAACAATTGAAATGGTTAAAAGATTTCATTCGGATGGAATTCCTTATCACGAAATTGCAATACTCGTTGGTAAAAACGATGAAGTGAACGCATTGAAGGATAAGTTTGACAGTGAAGGAATTGCTGTATATTTGGCCCGTCAAGAATTTAGGAATACAGAAACTATTCAATGGCTTCAGAAATGTGCATCTTGGGTTGAGAATAAGACACAGGTGTCATTTGATGAAATATTTCTGACTTGGATGAATTTTATATCACACCAACAGGATAACATGATTTCCGATGAGTTTAATCTAATTGTGAGGCGAACACTATTACGAGTTTTACAAGTGAGCAGGCAGTATAAAGATAATCTTTTTGAATGGCTACGGCATGTATTAACGGAACTTGATTTTAAAAAAGTTTTTGATGGTTCAGATCGGTTTCCTGATGAAATCGAAAATATGAAAAAATTAATAAGAGTCGTGAAACAAGCAGAACCGGCTATGACGATTGGATTCTTAACACGTCTTGGTATACCTGACAATCAGGTTGTTTTATCGACAAGGCATAGTGCAAAAGGTCTAGAATTTGATGTGGTAATAATGCTTGGTATGGAAAAAGACAGTTTCCCGGGTTACTACGATACAACGCAACGGAAGATTGATGAAGCTAGGAGGCTTTGTTTTGTGGCTGTTAGTAGAGCAAGGAAGGCGTGTGTTCTGATCAGATCTAAGCAATTACCAAACAAATATGGCAGATGGTTTTCTAAAGATCCATCACCGTTTTGGACAACCCTGAAAGAGTTTCATGATGCACAATCATCAGGCAAACGTGACTTGCAAACCTAAGATTGCTGTATGTTGGACATCTTGGAAGAGAATAAAATTTGATGTTTTATTCAGAATAGAAAATCCACAGGGAAGCAATGACGCCCCCTATGGATTACTATTACTCCAAGAGATTAGAGGAACTTTTTCAAAAACTTTTCTATTGAGCATAACCCCCTTTCAATAGATTCTGAAACTGATACTTTGCTAACTCCTTCAGCCCTTGCTATTGCTGTTTTGCTCATGCCTAAAAAGAAATGAGCATAAATTCGTTTTGCTTGCTTGTCGGGCAATGAGGCTATCGCTGAATGAAGTTGTTCTTGGGTCAGTTTGCGCTCGTAAAGCTCATGGGGAGAGAGCGAGACGAAGAGAATATTTCGCTCAATCCCATCCTCACGATCAAGGGAGTATGTAGCTTTATAGCGACGTTTTGTTCGTTCATAGGTTTCCTCTGCTTTGGCATAATCTGCGAATATCTGTGCCAGTTCGGGTAGCGTCAAGCTTTATGCGCAAATTCGTTTGCAGTCTCTGAAATTATGAAGTCAGCCGGCAAAGGAAGCGTCTTCGACAGCCGCCTCCAGATGCTTCATGTTCATATACTTCTTGTTGCCCCACTGGGTGCCGGCCACGTGCCGAAGTCTGGCACAGACTAGCATGAGCGCCGAATTGCCATCGGGAAAGCAGCCAACCACTCGGGTGCGCCTGCGGATCTCCCGGTTCAGCCGTTCAATGACATTGTTGGTGCGGATGCGCGTCCAATGCTCTGAGGGGAACTCCGCATAGGTCAGCGTCTCCTCTATGCCGTCTTCAATTTTCTTGGCAGCCTCCTTGAGCTTCATTGCCTGAAGCTCGGCCACCACCGCTTTCGCCTTATCTCTGGCAGCCTTTTTGCTCTCCTGGGCGTGGATGGCCTTGAGCATCTTGGCGACTAATTTCACCTTAGACTTCGGCACAACAGAGAACACATTGCGGTAGAAGTGGACCGTGCAGCGCTGGTATTTTGCTTCCGGAAATACTTCGTAGCTGGCCTCCAGCATCCCTAGGCACTTGTCGCCTACAATGAGCTTCACGCCGTCCAGACCACGGCCTTTCAGCCACTGAAAGAAGCTGACCCAGCTGGCCTTGTCCTCTTTCATGCCCTCAGCGGCGCCCAAAACCTCACGGTAGCCGTCCTCATTGACTGCGATTGCTACCAAAATGGCCACATTCTGATACTCGCCGCCCCAGTTGCGGCGCAGATAGATGCCATCCACATAGACATAGGGATATTTCCCGCCCTGCAGCGGTCTGTTGCGCCAGGCCTCGATATGGACGTAGGCTTTCTTGTTCAGTTCACTAATGGTTGAGGGTGACACTTTGGTACCCCACAGCGCCTCCGTGATGTCCTCCACCCGGCGCACCGAGACGCCGGCCAGATACATCTCAATCAGCGCTTCTTCCACGCTGCTCTCCCGGCGGCGGTAGCGCTCGATGATGGCGGTCTCAAAACTGATCCCCTTGAGACGGGGCACGTTGAGGGTGACATTGCCGGAGGTGGTGGCGAGGTTTCGGCTGTAATGACCGCTGCGGTACCCCTGCCGCTCCTCGCTGCGCTCGTACCGCGCCGCCTGTGTTAGCTTCGAAGCCTCCGCCTCCAGCAACCCGTTGAGCGTTTCTTCTACGCTCCCACGGACTAATTCCCTGATTTGCCCCTTGATTACTTCCTCGTTAAGCTGTACAATTTTCTCGGACATGGTTTGCTGTCTCCTTTCAGAATGGTGGTGTGGTAACTTCATTCTAACAGAGAGCTGCAAACCTTGTCTCTTTTTATCCATTTTCCAATTTGCGCAACTTATTGTACCTTATCCCAGTTCGTCCGGCACATCAATCCATTTATCTTCTGTGAAGTAATAAGGGTAAATATTTCTTAGGTTTATGGTTTTCATATATGACCATCCTTTCAATTTTTGAAAATCTGATTGAAAGGACAGACGGCGGTGAACGCCCGGATTTTAGTCTGAAAAACCTATAAATTGATTGAATAAAAAAACGCACCGAGCCAAAATGGTCCGATGCATTAAACACAACAAGAAATCTTGATTTGAGTTTAAGACGAAAAGACACCATAACCCTCCTTTGAGTTACGGTGTCTAATTTTTTTGTGATATGACGTTTTCTATGGCAGTACGTAGTTCGGCTATATGCTTTGTTTGTGTAGGCTCCGTTCGGAGTCATCGGTACGTAGTTTACAAGTGAAATAGCTCATTGCGCTTAAACCTACCATATCGTTGAATGCTCCTTATATGATCAAACAAGCAGTAATTCTACATTCTTTATTTTACACCGAACTTTATTAAAATTCTTATTGCTGCTTTGTTTCCCATATATGATGAATTTCATTTCATTTTTGATGAACACTTCAATTGTCATCTGTAACATTTCCATCTGAAACCGCTGAACAAATATCACCGATGTCACATTGTAAAGCTTCACAAATTGATAGTAATACGGTGATAGAAACAGGTTCGTTTTTATTCAGTTTGGTTATTGTTCCTGCTGATAGTCCAGTCAGTTTCTTTAAATCACTTTTCTTAATATCCCGATTTATAAGCTCGATCCATAACTTTTTATAATTAATCTTCATATCTATTCCCCATTTATCGCTGACTTTGCTTCATAAGCGCTTTTTAGAGCTTTTAAGGACTCTGTTTTTTTAGCGTTGTGATAACCATTATAGCCATTATAGTATAAATTAAACTTCGTATGTTTACAAGATTTCATGCCAAATAGATAAATAAAATCACAACATCTTGTGATAAATGGTTGCAGTTGCAATGATGTGAATATGAATATGTTTAGATTAATCGCAATTGCACTTTCGTTATGTCCTTTTATTCTTGAAACAAAAGTGGCAAGCAGGGCAAGGTGGTACACACCTTGCGATTTTGCTTGTTGGGGAGCATCCCCAATCCCCACTGAACACACAATGAATTGTGTGGCTACGCTCACTGCGTGAGCTGAAATAATATGGGCAATGTTATCTTTGATTTGGAGCTTTTTCATTCTCTTTTACTGGAGGGTCACTCTGTAAAAGGCGATCGATATTTGCCTTTGCGGTTAGTACCTCCTGCATTTCTTTTTTTGCTGCGTGGTAGATCCCATAGGCTTTTTTCTTTTTGGAAAGCAGCTCGGCATACTCTGCTTGCAGAGACTTAACCGTTGGCAGCTTTTTAAGCCCAAGCTCATCAAAGGTCGCCTTTGATGCCTTGTGTAAAAGAAGGTCAGCAGCATGTTCTTCATAGAACTTTTTAGAGTATCCTGCTTTGCGATAGGCAGTATAAACATCACGGGTTTTGGCGTAATTAATGATGTGGGCTTTAAGTATAGCAATCTCTGCCATACGCTTTTCAGCAGCCTTGATTTCTGTAGAAAGGCGATTGAAATTATCGGTGGCGTTCAGAGATTTTTTCTCTAAATCCTCATAGGCAAGAAGCTTGTTTTCTGTTAAGAAGTTTATTGTTTGCGCCATCTGCTTCAGGTTGAAAATTTTGGCCCACTGCTCATAGCCAGCATCTTTGCCAGCCTGTAATTTTGCCTGTATATCAACAAGTAAATTGACACGTGACTGAGGTTTTTGGTGATAATTTTTCTTGTTTGGCGGGGCTTTCTCGCCACTGATTATTGCTTTGATTTCATCTTCAGAATAACCATTACCGAGAGAACGCAGGCGAATGAATTTCTTTTGATTCTCTCCCTTGAAGGATATGTAGTTTCCTTGTTTTATTTCATAGCCTGCCAGCTTCATTTCTTTTAAGAAGACTGTAAAATCCGCAGGCTTTTTTGTAAGAACTTCGTTAATAATCTGGCGTAGCTTTTCGGAGTGGGAGAGAGACTTTTTATCGCCTAACCACTTGCCATAATGATTCTTTCCACGCTTTGGATTTTCGATGATAGACAGACTGTTTTTAAGGCAAAGGCGATCAGAAATTTTGCGGACTGCTTTTCCAGAACCTAAAAAATCCCTGAACTTTTTTGTGCAGTCCAAGGAAGTGGAATTAAAGATAATATGATTGTGAATATGGGCTTTGTCGATGTGAGTTGCAACAATAAAAGCGTGGTTTCCTTTCGTAAAACTCATGCCTAATTCATAGCCAATTTTGTTGGCAAGCTCTGGTGAAATCTCATCTGGTTTAAAGGACTGGCGTATTTGATAGGCTATCACATCATTCTCTTGCTGCCTGCCTGTAATATCAGAATACTGTCGCTTTGCTAGGAGAAATTCACCCTGTATGGTTTTGGGATCACACTCGTAAGAACTGATGAGTTCGCCATCGTTTGTCTTGCTTGGATTCTTTGCATAATCAGTACGATCCGCAAGGCAATCGGCTATGGATTTGCCCTTGTTTTGGTGCATGGATATCAAACGTGTGGTAGCCAGGATAACACCTCCTTTTGCAAAAAAACAGCACCTAGATTCACCGATCTAAGTGCTTAGTATCAAATAGATTTGAGCCTTTCATTGATCCCGCCTATTGTACCAAGGAACCAAGCGGCGAGCATCGGGATACCATAAGGGCTGATAATGTATGCAATGAATAAGACTCTTAATCCTTCATTTGTTTCACCCAACAGCAACATTGTAGCAAGTCCAATTGCGAACAAGATAAATGCCAAAATTGAAAGCAGCATCGAGCTAAATACACAGATAAATTCGCACACCAGTAATAGGATAGATACCATAAGGGTTATGGGGAACAGAAGTATTTTAAGTAGGATTCTCATAAGACCGACCTCCATTTCTATAAGACAAGCGTACCAAAGCCTTATCTGTCTGTCCATGATACAGATTTTAAATTGTAGAAAGGCGGCAGAGTATTTCATCTGCCGTCTCCCAAAGTTTATCGTAGCTTTTTCTTAATTCCTCAATGTCATCACTGTAAATACTGCCTGTTTCATGTACGCGCTTTGTGAGCTGATTTAAACTGTTACTGGTGCGTCGAAGAAGACTTACTAATTCACGAATATCGGACAGATCAAGCTGTATGACATAGCCGTCCACCGCCATTTTGCGAAGTCTGAATGTCAATGAATATTTGAGCCAGGCGCTAGTGAATTTCTGAGCCACCTGTGCTAATGAAAAAGTATACCATTTTCATATTTGTGCTAATGAATATTTGAGCCACTTATTGTAATAAAGAAGGGAAATTGGGTTTAGCCTTCATTTCCCTTAATTCATCTTTTATTTGCTGTTGCTGTCCTTTCGATAAGAATCGCCATTCATGTTTAATACATAGGAGCGGAATGTTATTCTGTCAACTAGGGCTGCGACCATTATTGGATTATCGAAAAGCTCTGTCCATCTTGAGAATTCAAGATTTGTGGTTATTATGATGCTGCCTTTTTCGGATCGATCAGAGATTACCTTGAAAAGCAGATCTGACTGATGCCTGTTAAAGCTTAGGTATGAGAGTTCATCTAGTATTAGCAGATCAACTTTAGACAGCTGTTTTTCAAGCTTTGCCAGCCTTTTGTACTCGCTGGCCTCGACCAATTCAGTTGCAAGTGATGCGGCGTTATAAAACTTGACGGAATATCCGAGGGTGCAGGCTTTCAAGCCAAGGCTTATTGCAAGATGCGTCTTGCCTGTTCCGGGATTCCCTATCATTACAATGTTTTGATGTTTGTCTATGTAGTCGCACTCAGACAACTCAAAAATAAAAGGTTCTTTTACATGTTTAAGCCGGCTTGTATCAAATTCATCAAGAGTCTTCAAATATGGATACTTTGCAGCTTTGATCCGCCTTTTGCGATTATTTTCCTGACGCTGGTCGTTCTCAACTCTTAGTAGCGCAAGGAGGAAATCCTCATAGCTCATATTGGTGTCCATCTGACGGATCATATTTTCATAATCACAAAAGGTAGGGAGCTTGAGCTGCTTGCAGTAAAGAGAAATAGACTGTGCCTTCACGTTTATTTCACCCATTATCCGTTCACCGCCACTTTGAATTTGGCATCATAAGCCGATAGGTCCACATTATCAACTGAGATATCCGTTGCAACCGATATTACGCCGTTTGATACAGGACCATCCAAGTAACTTCGTACCAGGTCGATTGTGGGACTTACCGTAGCAGGTATTTGGTTTTTAATGCCGATTATCCTGTCAGTGCCATAATCAAGGCACAATCGAAGAAGTTTGACAGTATCCCTGTTTGCATTTGGGAATTTCATTCCCCATTCAAGCAGGTCTCTCTGAATAGCCTGCCTTACAGGTTTGGCGTTGAATACGGAGCGTGGCTTTCGTTCCAGAAGTGGCATGTAGTGCTCCAGAGTATAGCTGGTGTAGCCCCCTGGACCATAGATGCGGTCATAGGATGCCACGACTGCAGACTTGTGATGTATTCTGATTTCGTTGCCATAGGCCTTTATTGTGGCTTCCTGGCCTATCAGTGTTGCCGGAACTGAATAATTGTTTTTATCAAACCTTACTGTGGAGTATTCATTTACTTTTGCAATCGCAGTTTTGCTTGTATCAAAACTGTATTTTGGAAGTGAGTAGAAGTATGATGCTTCTTGAAAGAGCCGCATACCGACAGTTCCCTCACGTCCTTGTATCATATGCTGCTTATACTCGTTGCATTTTTCTGATAGTAAACTATTCAGCTCTGATAAGTTTTTTATCCTTGGAACAGGAACCAGGAAGTTTCTTCTTGAAAATCCTACAAGGTTTTCAACCAGGCCCTTTTCATTTCCGCTTGCAATGTTGCAAAACAACGGTTGAAATGCATAATGGGCGCTAAAGGCCTTGTACCTGTTTTGAATCTTTGCGTATTGGCCAAAGCCTTCTTTTACTGCAACTTTAGCATTATCAAATATTGTTTTATGAGGAATACCGCCAAAGAATTCAAATGCCTTCTGTTGACCTTCCAAGAAGGATTCCTCGTTCTGGTGCTTGAATGCCATTACGAAAATTGCGCAACTGAAGCATAGCCTTGCACAAAAGAGATTGATTTTGTTTTTAATCCCGTCAAGATACACGGTGGCTTCTCCCCAATCAATTTGGAGAGCTTCCCCCGGATCGAATTCCAATGGGATAAATGACTTGGGAATATTCCCTTTAATCCTTTTTACAGCCAATCTTACTGTTGACTCGCCGCCGGCAAACTGTTTTTCAGTTACAAGCCGTTGATATATGCGCCTTGCAGTATGCTGCTGTTTGTTTATATTTTCGGATTTGTCTTCCTCAAGGCAATGAAGAATGAACTTTAATACATCGTCAGTCAGAATGTCTGCCTTACGATTGTATTCTTTGCGTTCCCATGGAACGCTGTCACCGTCACAATATTTTTTGACGGTATTGCGAGATATGCCGAGCGTTTTAGCGATAGCCCTTTGAGACATACCCTGGATTGTACTCATTTCTCTAATCTTTTGGTAAATGTCCACGTCAATGATCACACCTTTCATCCTCCCTGCACTAATCTTTGAGATTAGTATACAGGTTTTTTGAAAAGTGGCTCACTTTTTGGTTAGCACAAAGGCACTAAATGGCTCACTCTTATACTAGCATTCACAGCGAAGATAGGCTCCTAAATTTTTCGTGCTAAGCTGCTCCATTTTTTCTGCTATAAAACTGCGTTCCTGTTCTGTCACCATAAAGTGAAGTTGAATATTTCGTGCCCTTTTTGCCATTATCGTGCCTCCATTTCTTTCTCATGCTTTACCTTTAGCTCTTTGCCGATTTTGGGAGGTTGTTTTAGGCAGTCTAAGATGGAGGGACGGTCTTTTTTGCATAGAGCATCAATGGAGGGGGCGTGGCCGCCTGCATCCATATTAAGCTCAGCATCGAGGGTAGAGAGCCGTATGGTTTTTTCTTTTAGCTCCTGTTCTTGAGGGAAAGGCTTGCCTAGCTCTGCTTTTGCAGCTGCTTGCTGATTGTAGAGATTGTCCAGTTGATCCGTTACCGCCTTTAAGCGCTCGGGCATAGAAGCAAGAACATTATCAATACGAATGAGATTGCCTCGGGCATCCATACCTAGTCTAGTAGGATGGCTCATTGTTCCCTTGAGTGTGAGTTGAAATTCCCTGTTGAAGCTGTCAAAGGATAGATGCATGGAGAATCCACGGTAGCTTCCAATCTCTACAGATTCACTACCTTTTACTTCTTTACAAGCTTCTAGGAGGGCTGCACCTGCATTGTCTTTATCTGTTAGGGTATCGTTCTTAATGAGCATTGGTATGAATTCCCCGTCCTTTGGAATATGTGCTTTCAGGGTCTGCAAATCTTGCTCGAAGCCTTTGATGTAGCCTCTGTTTTTTCTATGTTTTCAGGGAAGTATTTCAGCAAATTATCCTCAAGACGGTACTGGCTGCTTTGATGATTTGATTTTAAAAGTTTGAGCCTCGCCACATCGATATCAAGGTCCATCTTTTCCTTGATTTTGGGGTTGCCTGCACAAAGCGCTTTGATTTCGGCATAGGAGAGAGCAGCCTCATCTACATCCTCGCAAGAACGAACAGGGCTTTTGGATGTCATTATTTGTGAGATGAATTTTTGCTTGTTTTCGACAGTCTGCCAAAGGTATGCATCAAAGGTCGCCTCAGTAACATAGCGGTAGATCCCAACTTGTTCATTGAGGTTGCCTTGACGCTCAATTCTGCCTGAACGCTGGGTCAAATCTCCAGGACGCCACGGACAGTCAAGGTCGTGTAGGGCGACAAGACGGTCTTGAATATTTGTACCCGCACCACATTTGGCCGTACTGCCTAGCAGAACACGAACATCGCCAGTGCGTACCTTAGCAAAGAGTTCTTTCTTCCGCACTTCTGTATTTGCCTCATGGATAAAAGCCACCTGATGCTTTGGCATTCCCATTGACACCAGCTTGTTTCGAATATCATCATAAACATTAAAGCTAATAGTGCCAGTTTCAGTAACGTAATCAGGCATACTATCCTCAAGTGCGGCAAGCTCAATACCGTTAATGGTCTGTGAACCTGCCTTTGCCGCCCGATCGTCCTGCATGATGGCCCTTCCTTTAGGCGTGGAGATATCACAAAACACAAGCTGCGTCAGCTTATCTGCAGAGCCTTCTTGCCAGATACGGTAGATGTTGTTGACACAGGCATTAACTTTGCTTGCTTCATCGTCGGGTAGGAGAGGGTTGATGATCCGTTGGTCAAGCCCAAGCTTTCTACCGTCAGATGTAATTTTGAGCATATTATCGATAGATGGATCAACCTTATTCGCATGGACTTCGGCTGCCCGTTTTGATAGCTCCTTAACCATCTCCGATTGAACTTCTGTAGGCTTTACGGCAACCGTTTCATAGATTACTTTTGGGGTCGGCAAGTCTAATTGATCAGCAGTCTTGATATCCGCTACTTCCTTGAACATCGCCATAAGCTCAGGCAAATTAAAAAACTTGGAAAAACGTGTTCTTGCACGGTATCCAGTGCCTTCTGGTGCTAGCTCTATTGCTGTTACTGTTTCACCGAAGGTGCTTGCCCAGCAATCAAAGTGGGTAAGCCCATTTTTCTGTAATGTGTTGTACTGCAAATATCGCTGCATGGTGTAAAGCTCAGTCATGGAGTTTGAGACAGGTGTGCCAGTGGCAAATACAATGCCTTTGCCGCCAGTCAACTCATCCATATAGCGGCATTTTAGAAACATATCACTGGACTTTTGAGCATCAGAAGTGGAGAGTCCAGCCACGTTTCGCATTTTGGTATATAGGAATAGGTTTTTATAGCTATGTGCTTCATCAACATAGAGTCTGTCAACACCAAGCTGCTCAAATGTCACCACATCATCTTTGCGCTCTTGAGCCTCCAATTTTTTTAGCCGTTCTTCCAGTCCTTTTTTGGTACGTTCAAGTTGCTTGACTGTAAAGCGTTCACCACCGCTTGCCTTGATTTCTTCAATACCATCAATGATTTCATCAATCTGCTCACGGAGTAAGCGTTCCTGCCGTTCTATGGACATAGGGATGCGCTCAAACTGGCTGTGGCCGATGATGACTGCATCATACTCTCCGGTGGCAATCCTAGCACAGAATTTTTTGCGGTTTTTTGTTTCAAAGTCCTTTTTTGTAGCAACCAAAATGTTTGAGGCAGGATAAAGCCTTAAAAACTCGCTTGCCCATTGTTCGGTCAAATGGTTGGGCACTGCAAAGAGAGGCTTTTGACATAAACCTAAGCGTTTGCTTTCCATTGCTGCAGCTACCATTTCAAAAGTCTTTCCTGCACCGACTTCATGGGCGAGGAGGGTGTTGTTGCCATAAAGAATATGAGCAATGGCGTTGACTTGGTGGGGTCTGAGGGCGATTTCGGGATTGATGCCGCCAAACTTAATGTGTTGACCATCATATTCACGGGGGCGGATAGAATTGAATTTTTCATTGTACTGCCTGACAAGGGTTTGCCGCCTGTCTGCATCTTTGAAAATCCATTCTTGAAAAGCCGCTTTTATAGTCTGCTGTTTTTGCTGTGCCAAGGTGGTAGCATCCTTGTTGAGCACGCGTCGTTCCTTTCCATCGGGATCTGTTACAGTGTCGTAGATACGAATGTCACGAAGATTTAGAGTGTCTTCCAAAATGCGGTAGGCATTTGCTCTGTCGGTGCCGTAGGTTACATAAGCGGCTACATTGTTATAGCCGATACTATTTTTATTGGTGATGTTCCATTCAGCAGTAAAAGGTGCGTATTTTACTTCGATATCGCCTTGATTCCGCCATGGGGTATCAAATAGATCATACATGAACTGTTCGATATAGCTTTTGTCAATCCAAGTTGCACCAAGTCGGACATCTATCTCTGATGCTTCAAGGTCTTTCGGCTGCGCTGCTTCTAGTGCAGAGACATTGGGTAGATAAGTATCAGATAGCCTTGCTGCAAGCTTTGCAGTTCTAAGCTTTTCACGGACATTTCCAGAAAGATACTCATCGGCAGTGACATAGGTGGGCTTATCTTCGTTCTGTAGATCTGGCAGACGAAAGATAACGCCCTGTAGTTCTTCAGCAAGCTGATCTTCCGTTAAGCCTGTGAGCTTTGCCATGAATGACATGTCCACTACTGCCCTTTCTCCAATGGATACAGCCAATGCTTCACTTGCAGTATCAACGGAAGTAATGTCAGCCCGTTTTTTGATCGTGCGTTTGGTGAACATATCGGCTTTTGTCTTCAGATTGCCATTTTCATCTACATCCTCAAGAGAACAAAGGAGATAATAAGAATTGTCCTCGCCAAAGGCAAGACTGTTGCCACGACTATTAATAAGGCCATATTTTGAGGTGAAGCTGTCGTAAAGGTAGTTTAAACGAGCTTGTTCCTGCTGGATTGTCTCATCCCCATAATCTTCAAGCTGATATCGGATAAGGTCATTAACACACTCTCTTAGGTTCACCAATCCATTAATACGTTCCTTAGCCATTTGATTCAACTCAGGGCGCACCATGCGACTGTTTTCGCGGTAGTAGACTTCACCATTTATAAGGGTATAGGAAAAGTTTTTTACCGTAGGATCGGCAGGAAGCGAAGTAGATGTACCTATTTCGATATCAGGCAGCTCTGCTTCAGGAATAATGCCATCGATGTTTGCCATAGCTGTCATTAGCAGCTCGGAAAGGTCAACATCGGGAACTGGCGAACAGGTACTTTCCATACCGAACTGACCGCTTTTCATCTCCATCTTTCCAAGAACCATTTCAGGATGGTCGGCAAAGTATCTGTTGAGGGTTATATCATCTTCATTTGTATCAAGGTAAATCCAATCTCGATCCACATCAATCGGCCTGTCGCGCTTTTGTAAAAACAGAATATCACTGGTGACTTCCGTGCCTGCATTTTTAAGGAAGGCGTTGTTGGGAAGTCGGATTGCCCCTAAAAGCTCGGCACGTTGTGCAAGGTATTTGCGAACTTCAGGGGATTGCTTATCCATTGTGCCTTTCGAGGTGATAAAAGCGACAACGCCCCCGGGACGAACTTTATCGAGTGCCTTTGCGAAAAAATGGTCGTGAATGAGAAAACCTTGGGTGTCGTAGCGTTTTTCATTGAGCTTGTAATTACCAAAAGGAACATTACCGATTGCAAGGTCAAAAAAGCTATCAGGCAGCTCTGCTTTCTCAAATCCAGTTACTTCAATATTGGCCTTGGGATAAAGCTGTTTTGCAATCCTGCCAGTGATGCTGTCCAGTTCAATCCCATATAGCCTTGAATCTGCCATGCTGTCGGGGAGGAGGCCAAAAAAATTGCCTGTACCACAAGCTGGTTCTAAGATGTTGCCCGTACTAAAGCCCATGCGTTCAACGCTATTATAGATTGCTTTAATTACGGTAGGACTGGTATAGTGAGCGTTAAGTGTGGAGGCTCGTGCCATATTGTATTCGTCCTCAGACAAGATGGCTTTAAGCTGTGCAAACTCTCCTGAGAAGCTATTATTATCCTTATCGAATACTTCTGATAAGCCGCCCCAGCCGATATATTTCGACAAGATCTCCTGTTCTGCTTTTGTAGCAGGTCTGTTTTCTTTTTCAAGTGTCAGCAAGGTCGTGATAGCAGTTAGATTTCTCTGGAACTTGTCACGTTTGCTGCCTTCGCCTAAATGCGCATCGGTAATTCGGAAATTTTCACCCTTTTCATGCTCGGTTTCGGGCTGAGGATAGCGCTCCAAAAGCTGCAAGAAGCTTTCTCTACTTTCTGCTCTAAGGATTGGATAGAAGAGTGAGGGATCACGAAGGGTAATGTCATGTTGTCCGATTTTTTCAATGATGAATGCCGTGTTATTTTCAAGGTAGACCGTGTCGCCAGGGACATATGGAATAGGGGAAGGTTCCGCGGTTGGGTGTTGGGGTTCGGATTCAACATCAGTATAAGGATGTTCAGGCTTTGTGAGAAAGACATCTTCCGCAATGAGCTTTGCCACGTACCGCTGTGCTTTAGCCCACGGCAGTTCCAGTGTCATATCGCCCTTGGTGATGGTAAAAGATGCAGAATTACTTCCATACTCATTTCTCAGCCATTCGGCTGTGTTTCGCTCACGGCTGTGTTCTTGCATATATTTGGCAACGTTTTGCTTGCTCTCTAAATTGCCATTCCACTTTTGTAAGGCAGCGTCTATGTCCATCTGAGTGATTTCTTGCGCTACGGGATCAGGCTGTGGCGTTTGTTCCATTTCACTTTCTTGGATGGCATTATCCATTCCTATGGAAGCTCTTTCATGGTGTTCAAGCTCGTCTTTTTCAATAGTGGTTAAATAGCGATTAGCTTGAACCATGGCACGAAGATGTTTTTCAACATCGTCCCACTTTAAAGCAATATTACTGCTGGAGGCATAGTGCTGTATCACCATGCCTTTTGATGGTTGATAATCAACAAATCCACTTGTGCCATCGGTAAAGGTGTGGCTATGCCCATAATATCCATATTCCTGTTTCAAAAAATCAATGGCAGTTTTGCGGTCTGGCATGGTCTGATAGAGCTGCTGGACACGGAATTTCCCATCCTGTGTGCCTGTGCCACGCACAAGCTCGTGCTCTATCTCTGATAAGGACAAAGAAAAAGCAGAGGGCATTTCGCTCTCTGCTATACGCTGTATTTGTTCTTCTTCTGTTGGGAAAAGATTTAGTTGTAGATAAGTTCCGCCAGTATCAGTTCCTCCGCTTGCGCCTTCAAGTTGTTCATGTATCCTACCCATTCCATCTGATAGATCATCTTGTCGGGAGGTGTCTGCTTTTTCTGTAAATCGGTCATGATTTGATCCATCCGTCTGGTTGCGGTGTGATCTATCTCCAATAGATGAGGGTAGAGTTTCTCGCTCAGGAGTAGGGAATTGAACAAGGCTGTCCGATGCTTCTGAAGATATGTTTTTCGCATCCTCCCGTATTTCCCCAAAGGCTGATCCTGTGGCGCTATGCTCAGGTTTGGTATCTGATAATCCCCGTTCTTCTGATAAGTGATGTTGTTCATATTCGCTGCTCCTTTCACGTTCTGTTTTTGCAATGGTTATGGCTATTTGTCTAAATATCTTTTCGGATTGTTCACTGACGGCTGTACCCAAAAGGCAAACGGCATCAGCTGTATTAAAATCGAAAATAGGGAGGAAATCCTCATGGGTGAAATATGCCTCTGTATCCAGTCCGCATCGTTTCATCAAGGTATAAGAAGTACTGACAGTTGCCGCATCTACAAAAGCAGTTTGGAGACTAAGCTCATCGTAATCTTCTAAAAAGCTGCTTCCTGTGAGATAACGAATATCATCTCTGTGGTCTTCATAATACGCCTTCGATAGATTTCGTGCAATGATGTCAAACGCCTCGAAAAGAGTAATTTCTTCTACATCAAATTTATCTGAAAGCATTTCAAGAACAGGCTCGGTGTGGTGATTTTGCATCTCCCAAAGAAAAGGGCGGCGAGAATTTTCTCTGCCGCCTGTATCGGAAACATCAAATACATATTTAAGCTTTGGCTTGTCACCTGTGGAATCAAGAAGTGCAATGCCTGTGGAGCCACGGTGAACAAATCGGTTCATTTTGTTATTCCAAAGCTCATAATCAGCACAAGCCGTTGCATCAGGTCTTTGTGCGTAAATCATTAACTGCTCATGGTATGGATATTTATATAGCCGCCCTACGGTGGTAAGAAATCCACTCCAGTTGGCAAGGCTGCTTGTCAGGTGCTCGGCGGTATACTCTGCAAGTTGTGCAAAGGATTGCGCTTTTGTTGGCATGTGTTAAACCTCCTTTCGCAAAGAAAAAAGCACTTCGGCAAGGAAGTGCTTTTAAATAGTTTTGACTAATGTACATTGAATATTATCTTTTTGATTTCCCGCTGGATTTTTAATCTCTCGTGTTTCTTTTGTATGTCTTCTGATTCTAAATCATCGCAAAAGATGTCAATTAACTTTTTGAGCGTTTCACTAGAAGAGATATTATCCATATCGCTAACAGGGATACTAATCTGTATCGATTGAAAGACTCTTCCGTTCGCAATTGTTCCCTCAAGCTCGGGTGAAAGTTCAATAAGAATTCTTGTGAATTTTGCCAGAGCCTTACTTGGAACATCAAGTTTAACTGGTGAGCTGATGCTTATCTCCAAGATTTTTGGAGAAATCTTATAAGATAGATTTTTTTTGTTTCTAACAGTATTTAGGGCGTGGTATTTTTCTATTGCCTCTTTGATCTGAGGCTCAATAGAATTAAAATCAAACACATCCCTTACCTTGTCATTAGCAATTTCCAATTTAACATCATAATTATATGCCATACTAATTCCTCCTCTGGATTTATAGCCTTAGTATAGCACGCGAGCTTTTGTTCGTCAAGTACAAATATATATTTGTTTGGTATGTTTTTATTTGTTTGTCATTCTATCAACTCAAAGTCGCCTATTAGCTCGTCAGAAATACTTTCAAACTCAGTGTCATTCATGTCAGTTAGCTTATCTATAACCGATTTGGTTAGATCAAGCAGCTCAGTTTCGTCAGATTGAAGGTGTTTCTGCATCGCAGAAAGCTCAGATAATAAATCTGTCCTTGAACCAACATTGTAAATACACATCAAATTAGTTTCTTCAACTGTAAATCTACTCATAATCATCTCTCCATTTCCGCACCCACAGTGGGTACCTTTTTTGATTTTTCTTTCTCCTGAAACGGCTTGGGCTTTAACTGTTCAACTACAGAAGCACGCTTGTCCTGCTTTTCTGCCTGTACAGCGTTTGCAAGGTCTAATAGGGAGATTGTGCCTCCTGATTTTACGGTCGCTTCAAGCTCAGCTACAGTCGGTTGATTGTTTAGTATGCCATCGATTTTGTTGAAGTTTTGCTCTGTAGATATTTCAACAGTACGAAGGGGGTTGTCCTCGTTTCTAATGGCAAATGCACGGGTGCCGTTTCCCATGATATGATACTTGCCATCATCTGAAGAATGGTGAAAGCCATAACCAGCTGCCTCCATCTGTTCCTTAGTCATGGAGGTCAAAGAAAAACTTCCCCGTGGTGTATCAATCTTTTCCCCAATCAGAAAATGATCTGGAACTAGGGGAGTCAGTTCTAAAAATTGTGGTAACTCCTGAAAGCCAAAGCTATCTACATAATGAGAGGATACAACATTATCTATCTTTAAGACAATGATGTCGCTGACAGACAGGGAATGTCCAGTGAATCCGGTAGGGTGGTTTATATTAAACTGCTCGTATAGCTTGTTCAAGGTGTTATTAACATCGCCATTAAAATTAGAGAGGGTTGCCGAATAGATAAAATCATAATTTTCATGTGCTACTTCAAGTCCTGCATTTTGTAAGTATTTTAGTCCTTCAAAGTGATAATCACGATATTCTTCGCCTCTCTTTAACTGATAAATGGCAAAGGCATCCTTTGGACTTTCTATAAAGAGCTGTTCTAGTATTTCAGGGGAGAGTCTACCATCGCCCTTCAGTTCCTCATAATCTTGAAGTGCGGTCCAATCGTTCTTTTCAATGCCAAATAGTCCACTGTGGTTATCGATATCCTCACGGTCAAAAGCCATTGCTTCGGTATCATCTTCAAAAAGCATATACACGGTCAAGTCTTGATCGAATAACTCAGCAGCACGTTCTTGTGAGAGGGGAAGCATTTCATCGTTTAGGTAACCGTATGAGTTGCGGTCTGCAATGCTCACAACGGGGTCAGGCAGAGGATAGCTGTGTTCCTCTGAAGGTGGCTCCGGTAAAGGATGTTTTGTTGCAGAAGGTAATATATCAATACTATCAAAATGATCTTCCAAGTCGCTAAAGCCATTCCAAACACCGTCAATAATTAGCTCGGACTGTGCGTTTATGATGACATTAGATGTTTCGTCTCCGTATTCTTCATGCTCCAATAGAAAATAATCCTTCCCATCGATATTGGTAGTATCAATAACATACCAAGTGCCGATATGACCAGCTACTTCGATGTGAACGCTGTCTTTTGATAAGCGTGGTTTTTCTGTCGTTCTCATGCTTTCCTGCCACACCTGATCCGCTTTTGCAGTCAGCTCTTCATAGTCGATGAGCATTGCGTTTTGGCGGTCGGATAGAGCAGAAATGCCAATGATGGAATCATCTTCGACAATCGAGTCGATGGCTTCATGGATTGAAATGGTTGGATCATCATAAACACCGCCATCAAGTAGGTTATAGGATTTATCGTAAATGGAATAATCATAGCCATCTTCGGTTGTTTGAATGGCGAAAAACAACTCATTTACCTGATAGGCTAAGTGTTCGGGAGATTGTTCCAAGCCCTGCTCTTTTGCAATCTCGCCAAAATGCCTGTCGATATCTCCAATGAGAGCAGATGCAGTTTTGTTGATAAGCTCAAGAGATGAACGCAGTTCCGGAAGTTCTTTTCCCTTACTCCACGAAGCGATGTAGCCAAAACTGTTTTCATCAGTTTTGATACCGTAATATGTGCATACTGCAAAGGCAATGCTCTCGGCTTCAACTTCTTCGGTGCGGCGATCTTTAGGCGCTGGGATTGGTGCACTTTCATCAACTTTTGTCGAAAGCTTTTCAATTTCATAATTATGGAGCTTTGAATGAGCGATTTCATGTATAGCAGCAGCTACGGTCTGTACTTCACTCATGCCATCGCGTAGAGCAATTCGCTGTTCACGGCTGCTGAAATATCCATCTTGTCCGGCTCCCATAGGTTCAAACGTGATGGGAACAGGAGAGGCGCGTTTCAATGCCTCCATAAAAATTTTATACTGGTTGACATCACCTGTCAGATCAGCTGCAAGGGCAGGCAAGGGTTCACCTTCAGTTTGGGAGAGATCAAATACAGAAACCACTTTAAACATAGGTATCTTGACTTCAACTTCTTCGGTCTGTACTTTGCCGTGTTCATCAAGCATAGGCGCATGTGTTATGGGATCAATCTTTTCTTGCTCTTTTTTCATCTTAAATGGAGTAGGTGCAATAATCTTAATGCCACGTTCTCCTTTTTTAACATGGCGGGAAAACTGGTCACGCCACTTATTAAAGCCTGCCACAAGGGTTGCATCTGGCTTTTGCATAGAGATGAGAAGGGTATTGTTGAGGGAATAGCTATGAAACCTGGACATGGTTCTAAGATATTGCATATATTTGTCACTTTCAAATAACCCCTTTATGCCGGTTTCAATGCTATCGGTAATCTCTTTTAAGCGTTCTTTTGTTGTAGTGTTGTCTGCCATAAGGCGGTACTCCTTTCGTTTTTCAAATTGGTGGAGGATGGCATACCATATCGTTTTTATGCCTTGTCGGATGCAAACTCCAGTATGAAGTT
This sequence comes from Peptoclostridium acidaminophilum DSM 3953, assembly GCF_000597865.1. Lineage (GTDB taxonomy): Bacteria > Bacillota > Clostridia > Peptostreptococcales > Peptostreptococcaceae > Peptoclostridium_A > Peptoclostridium_A acidaminophilum. The sequence goes on from NZ_CP007452.1 coordinate 635,648, forward strand.
CACATATTTGCCGCCTGAATCATCGAGCAAAACAACTGCATCGTAGGTCTTGCCGGTCTTTTCGGAATAACAGCCTTTGAGATTGGCCTTGCCGTTTTTTAATAGTTCAATGGCAATGGCTTTGGTGAGTTTCTTTTTCTTTGCGGTAAAAAACTTATTGTCTTTCCAAAGAGCAAAGCCACAGGTCTTGTTTAGGCAGCAAAAGCCTTTCTTATTCTCTGTCACATCATTTCCGCAGCGAGGACATTTTCCGATTGCTTCCTGATTGGAAGGGAACAGGACATCAGATCCCTTTATTGGCGTATAGGTATTGATGAGGCTTTTAGTCATTTGAGAAATATCCTCCAAAAATCTGTCAGGAGAGAGAAGACCGTGTTCGATTCGTTTTAAGTTTTCCTCCCATTCGGCAGTAAGCTGTGGAGACTGGATAGCTTCTGGCAATACGGTAATCAGAGAAACGCCCTTTTGGGTAGGTAAGAAATGCTTCGTTTTTTTATCACCTTTTCGCTCTAAAAGCTCGGTTTTTATCAGCTTTTCCAAAATGCCTGCACGGGTAGCAGGTGTGCCAATACCTTTTCGCTCGCTATCATCAAGTGCATTATTTGCATTTTCCATTGCTGCAAGAATGGTATCGTCAGTAAAGTGCTTAGGTGGACTGGTCTTGCCATCTTTAATATTTGCTCTTACTACAAAGGATTCATCCGCCGTAATGGTTGGAAGCGCTTTTTCCTTTTCTAATGATTGCTTATCGTTTTGCATGGCGTGATAGTGCTTTTCAATGTCATGAAAACCTTCTGAAAGGATTGTTTTGCCCTTTGTGGTAAACTCAACACCACTAACAATTGCAGTGGCAGTGGTTTCTTCATATTTGCAGCTCTCGTTCACGGCGCACGCTAAACGCAGAGAAATAAGCAGTAAGAGTTCGCGCTCACCAAAGGGCAGCGATGCCAAATCACAGTCTTGTATGCAAATGGTTGGAATAATAGCATGGTGGTCTGATACCTTGCTGTTATCCGTTACTTGCTCAATACATATAGAAAACTCAAAGCTTTGGGGCATAAAAATCCCTGCTGCGACTTTTACCACGGCAGGGGTACTTTCGGACATATCTAAAGTTAAATAGCGGCTGTCGGTACGAGGATAGGTTATAAGCTTTTTCTCATATAGGCTTTGTGCGTAAGAAAGTGTTTGTTCAGCGGTAAAGCCAAGCATTCTGTTTGCTTCTCGTTGCAAAGTGGTGAGGTCATAGAGTTTGGGTGGCTTTTCACATTTTTTTTTGCTTTCCACACTATGAATGGCAATAGTTTGACCATCACAGTCTTTAAGTAAGGCTTCTGCCGCCTGCCTATCCGTTAACTTTTCACTTGAGAGTATAAAAGTTCCGCAGTCAAGCTGAATGGTATAGAATGGTTCAGGCTTAAATGCTGAGATCGCTGCCTCACGTTCCACAATCATGGCAAGTGTGGGAGACATGACTCTGCCCACGTTCAAGGTTTGGCCATATAGAACGGAAAACAATCTCGTGGCGTTGATGCCCACAATCCAATCGGCTTTTGCTCTGCAAAGTGCAGAGTGATAGAGGTCATCATAATAGGTGCTGTCACGGAGGGCTTTAAAGCCATCTGAAATGGCACTTTCCTCCATTGAGGAAATCCACAAGCGTTTTACAGGTTTTTTGCAGCCTATTTTTTCATAGACCAACCGGAAAATCAGCTCACCTTCACGCCCTGCATCGGTGGCGGATGTGATAACAGCTACATCCTTACGATTTGCCAGCTCTTTTAGTATTCTTACCTGCTTTTCTTTGCCATTAGAAATGCTATATTGCCAGTTTTCAGGGAGTATAGGCAAATCGGCATAATCCCACTTCGCATAGCGTTCATCATAGGTATCGGCTGTGGCAAGCTCCACCAGATGTCCAATACACCACGATACGATATAGTTGCTACCCTCCATATATCCATCATGCCTTTTGTTTGCACCGAGAACGGCAGCAATGCTCTGCGCAACAGATGGTTTTTCTGCTATGACTAAATTCATTCGCCTTTTTTCCTTTCTTTTTGGAGGAATATGATTCCACGATAATGCTGAGATCTGTCCTCCTTTTTTGAACACTTTTCAATGGAAGAGGCAGGGGGTTTGTTTTCCTGCCCAGGTTGAGGCTTTCTATTCGTAGATTTCTTATTGATGCTTTCAGTAAATGGACTCACTTAACATCATCCTCGCTTTCTGCGTCGTCTTCAGTTTCGTATTCTTCCTCGGTGGCATTGTTATCGTCTTCATCCTCATCCTCATCGTAATCATAATCAAGAGGGTCGATATCACCTTTGGTCTTTTGTTTGTTTTTAAGCATTTTTAAAAAGTAAAATGCCCCACCCAAGCCGCCTACAAGGAGCAGAATGACAAGTAGGCTGCCAGCGTTGTTCTTTTTCTCAGGAACTTTATCGACAGGCTCTGATGCCTTGCCGATACATTGGTTTAGATCGTTTGTGCAAACGGGGCAATTACTGTTAACATTCCCGATTTCGCATTTTTCGCTACAAGTACACACCTTGGGTGGCTCGGTCTTTTTGCTATTGTCTTCGATAAGTGCCATTAAATCAGCTTCGTCTACAAGGTTCAGAAAATAGACGTTTTCTTTATCGCCAGAACGGTCAATGACTAAATAAAAGTAGTTGCCGTTTTTAGATTGTAGTGTCACAAACTGTTTGTCCTTGGATTCTTCAACCTTAATATCATCCACGAGAGTCAGGTTTCCGTCAGGGGTTAAAGGTGTAGTGACAGGAATAGACTCTTCAGGTACCTTGGGGGTTGTATCGATATTCTCGCCACCACCTGCAAAAGCAGCGACTGGAAATATAATAGTGCTCATCATTACCGTAAGAAGCACGGTAAAAAGCATTGCTCTAATTTTTTTCATGGTCCATATCCTCCTGTGTCGCGTGCATTAAAATAGGCGCGTCGGTTTTCTCTCGATACGCCTTTAGGAAAGTGGAAAGCTCGCTGGTATTCATCTTCATACTGCGGACAAGCTCTACAATCTCAGTATTCTCGATTTCGGTTTTCTGCTGTTCCAGTTCACGAAGCCTCATCTGCTGTTCTGATATTTTTTGCTTAATCTTGTCGATCTCCATTTGGAGTTTGGTAAGCTTGTTCATATGTGGTCTCCTTTCAATTCATTAATCCATAGCCCATGATGACATTGCTGTTTAGATCATAATCCCTGATGCGGCAGGAATCACCGCTGTTGCCTTCTACAGTGTAAACGCGCTCGCCGTCTGTGCCGATGACAATGCCAACATGGTCTGCACTGCCATCACCTTCCCAATCAAAGAAAATGACATCGCCGGGAGCTAGGTCCTTGTAGTTACCATTTGCCCACTGCCCATGGTCACGAAACCAAGGGACACCTTGAGAGTTGCAGGAGGCAAACTTTGGTTCACTGTAGCCGGCTTGATTTAAACACCATGACACAAAGCAGGCGCACCATTCTACACGGCTGTTAAAGCCATACCATGACCAATAGGGCTGGCCACCTAGATTTCCGACCTGATCCTTTGCGATATTCACAGTGTTTTGATTGCCCACACGTGTGCCGTTTTGAAACCTTACACCGCTTAAATCAGTAGAAGGAGCAGAGTTGTTTGTGCCACCGCCAAAAATAAATGGCTTGTTGCCTCGTGTTTCGAGATAGATGCTATACATTTCAAGTTGTTCGCTGTTAAGTTTTCTGTTTGCAATAGGCGTGATAGTGAAATTATCAAGTTTTACATTTAAGATGTAGTAATCATAAGGAACTTCAACAGTATAAGTGTCTCTGTGCCTATTACCTTCCGCATCCGTCCATGTGTCCGTCCTAGTTTCTGTACGGTAACGGACTTCAACCACAGGTGTTAAGGTCAGCTTATACTGGGAATCGAAGACACGCTGTAATTCGCTTTGTGCCTCGTTGGGCGTGTAGGTTTGGAGCAGTGCGGTTAAGTAGGCTGCAAGCTCATGGGGATTATGCCCGATGGTATCAAGATCATAGCGATACTCATCATAATCAGAATACTCGTTTTCAATGTTGTCGATCCGATGTTGAAGGGCATCTTCTAGGGCCGTGTAGTTGTTGTCGGTTGCAACAATATCCGCATCTTCAGAAGTGTAGGAAGTACCAATAATGCTGTTTAAGCCACCCTGAAGCATGAGTTGGCAGGAGGAAACCGTACTCATTATTACAATTATCACAGCAGCAATGGCAAGCAGCATTAATAACATTTTCCGGTGACTGATAACATACTGAATAAGTTTATCTGCAGTTTCTGCTACAGTCGTAGCCGCCTTTTTAGTATGAGAAGCTGTTTGCTGTGTGGTTTTTGCTCCTTTGTCGTACCTTGCAGCGAGATATTCCTTTTTAATCCTTTGTTTTTGTTGCCACCTTGAAAGCGGGTTTGAGGAGAGCTGAGGACTATCTTTCAAATTCTTATGATAAAGGTAGTTAATCTCGGCTTTCACTGTGCTTTTTTCTGCTTTTGCAAGCTGTAGGTAAGGCTTAAGCTTATGGCTGCGATAGGCTTTTTGCATACTACTTGCCACAAATTCTGCACCTTCCTCTGTTTTATGTGCTGCTTCTACGCCTACATTGTCTTGCTCACTTTTTCGAATTTCTTTATGAACTTGAGCAAGTAGCTCTTTTTGAGGAACAGACTTGATGTTGTGGGCAAGCTTAGAGGGAGGCTTTGGCTTATTGGTTTCTTCAAAATATAAACGCACCTTGCTTTTTGCTGTGTTGGCATCTAGGGTGCGTTCTGTAACGAGGGTTTTCTTTTTTGGTATTTTTGCATGGGATTTTTCTAGTTTATCAGCAGCTTTCTCTGCTTTTTTTAGGGGCTTTTCGAGGGCTGGATCAGCGCGCTCTTCTTCTGAAAAGGCAAGGCGAGATACTTTTCCAGCAGGCCTGAAAGGTTTTTGTTGCCTTTTACTCAAACAATAATCCTCCTTCCACGTAAAAAGCCGCCTGTATCTCTACAAGCGGCTTTCAAACAATCAATTTTTTCTATATTGCGATTTTGCTGAGGTCAGCAAAATCGTAAGAATGCTCTATTCATCAAGCATAGGCGGTTCTTTTTTCTCTTTCAGTTTTTTAAGCTGTTCCTTGCCAATTTCAGCAATGCTCTTTTCGGGAGTTGGTAGATCCTCTGGCATTGTACCATTGTTTTTTATGATTGCTTCACGGACAGTTTGTCCGACTTGGTAATGGATGCCGCTTGCTGGTTCCAGACCTTGAGGTTGTTCACGTCGGAGCTTTGCCTCGGTCTGTGTAATGCGGAACAGATTTGCACCTAGTTCTTCACTGCCCATATGGTCAAGAATTTTATCGCTTTTTTTGAGATTTTTCCGTCTGTGAATATCTGCTGCGGTTAATCCGCCATATAATCCCATGTAGCCTGCATTTTGAAACTGAGCGTATTCTAATTGGTCAGTGATACCAGCTTTATGTGCTGCTTCTACTAACATTGCATTCCAACTTGTGACCTCGCCACGGATAACAAGGCGTTTATTATCCTCATCAAGCTCATTGAATCTATCGGCTATTTCTTGTCGGCGGGTCTGGATCGCAAAGTAGGTTTGACCAAGGGCGATAGGCTCTTTGCGTGGATCACCATTCTGAACAATCAAATAACAGGCATAGCGTGAAAGCTCAAAATCATTTATCGGTTTTGAGGTTGCGCCTGCCTCTACGATTTTGCTGACCTCGACAAAATGGTCTGCACATTCAAAACCGCTGTTTTGACAGGACAACATCGCCTTATCGATGACCTTTGTGAAGTTTCGCCATTGGGTGTAATCAAGGACACTGGCAAGTTCACGGGCATACCAAAACACAACGCCGTTTTCATCAGCGTGCTTTATATCTTCAAATTGCTTATATTCTGCTGCTATAAGTGTTGCCATTTTTCTCACCACCTTTCGTTCATTGTATCATTTTTTACCATATTGTGAAATGAAAAGTGAGTCTTTTGAATAGCGACAGGGGGATAGATTGTCCCCCAGTTGCCCATCACCTAAGTTTTTTCTGTTTCATTCGGCTTTGTCGTCATTATGCGATATAGCTCAGTATCTTTCGGGAACTTATCGGCAAAGGGTAGAATCACATTTCCATAGAAGAGAAGCCCTTCGCCCTCACCGGAATGGGTCACATAGGAAAGCTGGTGAGGAGAGATATTGAGCTGCTTTGCTAAGATTTGACGGTCGCCTGATGCCTGATTGAGCATATACACAAAGTCAGAGTTCTCAAAGATGTTCTCCACCTCACGAGAGGAAAGAAGGTCTTTGACATTTTGTGTGATTCCTGTGGGAATGCCGCCCCATTTTCTAAAGCGTTTCCAGATTTCCACTGAATAGGCGGCAGTCTGTTCTTCTTTTAAAAGAAGGTGAAACTCATCCATATAGTAACGGGTGGAGCGTTTTTCTGAACGATTGACGGTCACTCTGTTCCAAACCTGATCCTGCACCACGAGCATCCCCAGCTTTTTTAGTTGTTTACCAAGCTCTTTAATATCAAAGCAGACAAGTCGATTATTAATATCCACATTGGTACGGTGGTTGAATACATTGAGGGAGCCTGTAACATAGATTTCAAGAGCAGCCATGATATGCTGTGCTTCTTTTTCGTCCTGTTCCTTGAGGGCATTGTACAAGTCTTCAAGAATTGGCATCTTCTCTGGGACAGGGTTAGACAGATAATCAGCGTAGATAAGACGGACACAGCGGTCGATGATACTTTTCTCTACAGGCATAAGGCCTTCTTTTCCACCCACAATCAACTCGCACAGGGAGAGGATGAAGTCGGATTTCAAGGAAAGCGGACTATCATCCTCGCTGTAATTCAAGTTGATATCCATCGGATTGACAAAGTCGGTGCTTGTGGGCGAAATTTTTACAACTTGGCCATTGAGACGATTAACGAGGGGATAATACTCTGCCTCCGGATCGCAAATGATAATGTCATCTGTAGTAATGAGAAATATGTTGGTAATCTCACGTTTTGCAGAAAAGCTTTTTCCGCTGCCAGGAGTTCCTAAAATCAAACCGTTCGGATTTTTGAGCTTTTTGCGATCTACCATGATGAGGTTATTGGAAAGGGCATTCAGGCCATAATAAAGCGACTCCCCGCTGGATTGGAAAAGCTCCTGTGTTGTAAAGGGAACGAATATCGCAGTTGCTGAGGTGGTTAAGCTCCGCTGAATCACCGTTTGATTATAACCAAGTGGGAGAGAGGACATAAGGCCCTGCTCTTGTTGATAATCAAGTCTGACCAGTGTGCAGTTGTGTTTCTGTGCGATGCCTGATGCCTGAAATACTGTGTTTTCAAGGTGCTGTTTTGTATCTGCGGTATTTAGTATTAGAAAGGTAACAAGAAACATTCTTTCATTTCGGCTTTGTAAATCCGCTAGGAGTTTTTTTGCCTCACCTCCGTAAGTGGCAAGATCTGAGGGGATAATATCCATGTCGTATCCACTGCGGACAGCTTTTTTCTGTTCTTCAATCTTCATCTTATCCAAATCGGTGATCTTACGTTTGATTGTTTTAATTGCTTTGGTCTGATCGACTGATTGAATGTGCATGGTCACAAGGAGATTGCTTTCAATGTCGAGAAAGTCTGCTAAAATGCGGTCATTCAGTTCAGGCGCAAGGATCTGTAGAAAGGATACGGCACCAAATTTGCCACCGGTCTTAAATACTCTGCCTTCCCGAAACTCGAAAGATGAGGGTGCAATGAAATCCTTTACCGATAGTCCAGATGGGACAAGCCACTTCCAGTCAAAGTGAAACGGCTCGTTGCCATCCATTCGCAGGATGTTGTGAAAGAGCTTGAGTCTTTCCTTGCCGTCAAGGGAGTCTACCTTTGCGCCAAGACGCTTAAAGCCGTTCCATAGATCATTCTCTATTCGCTCAAGCCTTGGTTTTGCAATTTTAATGTTTTCAGCTTCTATGCCAAAGGTAAGATACTTGGTTTTCATCAAACCGTTATTCCCCTTAGATAGCTGATTAAAAAGCATTTCTGTGTACTCGCTTCGGATGCTGTCAAAGTCATCCTGCTGTGGATTGATCGAGATACTACTTTCATAGTCGTTTGCGTTTGCGGTCATATTGAGGAATGAAAGCTGAAAGTAAATGGAACTATCAAAGTAATTGAGAAAATCGCACCAGCTCTCAAAAATAGCGGTTTTATCCTCGTTTTGAGCAAGTTGATAGTTGATATCGTGAAAGCGAATAGTCTTGGTGTAGAGATTATCCGTAACACGACAGATGCCATCAGGGTACATTTTTTGAAAGGGGATTGTATCTTGTGCGCTTTTCTCTTTTTTATTATTCTTGTTTTTTGCCATTAAAATGGCAGCGTTAATTTTCTGTCGTTCTGCCTTTGTTAGCTTTGGACGAGATTGATTTTCTGCCTTCGACAATGTGCTTTACCTCCTTGTCCAATTGATCCTGCTGTATGAGTAGGGCATAGAAATTGTTAGTTTTGTAAGGGCGCTGTTTGGGCTTCAAAAAACGCACCTCAATATAGTGTTTTAGGATGACTTCCAATGGCTGCCCATGCTTCTCGTATATGGCTAACATGAAAAGAGGGAGCATAGTGAAAATCATCATAAGCGTTGAGCTACTTGTACCTGTGCTATCCTTTGTGAGGAAAAACACGGGCAATCCTACTGCAAGTGCAGCAGAAAAACAAATGAGCTGCCGCTTAGTTAGATTGAATACGACTTTTGTTTTTACGGTACTTAAATCTTTGGGTACAGATACATAAGCCATGAAAACTCCTTTCTGCTCTTAATGAGCATTAAACAGGCTTTTTGCCATTGAGCTTGTTTTAAACAGGGAAAAGCACAGCAGTACAGTATAGCCAACACAGGTCCATACGGCCTTGATAATATCTTCATCGATGGCAATGGACTGGACGAGCACGGCATATATGCCTACGCAAACCATGATTAGAAAAGCCTGAAATCCAAGAGCGAACATGGCTCTTAAATAGTTTTGACCCATGCCGCCCCATTCTCGATTAACCATTGTGGCAAAAGGGATTGCGCCCATGGAGGTCATCAAATAGATTTCGATCATTCGTCCATAGATGATGACGAAGATGCAAATAGATAGAGCGTGCATCGTAATGCCTATTAGTGTGCTTTGCAACCACAGTCCCAACAGAGGGCCAAGATCCATTTCCTTGAGCCTTTCCTCCATACTGGCGATAACAGTGGTGATGTCGATGTTGGTGTCTGAAATGATTACACCTGCGGCATTTGATACAACATGCTGAGACATATCAAAAATTCCCATGATGATATTAAAGGTATTTGTGATGATTAGCACAGCCACAAAGGTTTTAAAAATCCATTTGAAAAACATAAAAGTTTCAATATCGTGAAGGTTATTCTTTTCAATGACCATTTGTATCAGCTCGTAGCACATCACAAAGGTCAGAATAATACCGGCAATGGGGATGATCACGTTATCGGAAAGGCTTTGGATCATGGAAAAGACACCACCGTTCCACGCCGATGGTGTCTTGCCCACTTCGCCTGCAATCTCGCCAACTTTGCTGTTGACGGTATCGAACATCCCCGACAAATTCGATGTAATGCCGCTAATAAGCAGCTCCTTTAACCATTCGGTAATGCTGTCGATGATGCTTTGCATATAGTATTACCAACTAACTGAACAAGCCAGAGAGTAGGGGAACAAGTGTCATTCCGATAAGTGCTACGCCACCACCTGCCATGAGCTGTTTCATCCCTTGTGATTTTGCACCGGGATTATCGTTTCCGTAACCTTCGAGCAAGTTGATAACTCCCCAAATTCCAAGACCTGCACCAAGTGCAATAACCAGTGTCTGCAATACTTCTACTGCTTCATTAAAAAACGCCATAATTCGTATCCTCCTAATTTCTTATCATAGTTTTTAAATAAAAATAACCGCTCATTAGGCGGTTCCGTTTTCGTCTGTGAGGTCGATTTCATACACATCATAGACCTCATCAGGCTTTGGTTTTAGCTTTGTAGATAGGTATTTTTCAATATCAAAAGTGTTTCTTTTATCAAAATCGGATAGGTATTTATACTGGGGATGCTTGGTTATATCGTATTTTTCCGAGAGAAACGGGCGAACACCTCGTAGCTGTAAAATGCACTTGCCGCCATCCATTACAGCAAGCTCATCCATGCTCATTAGCTCCTTTCCCAGCTTTTGATAATTAAGCCCATAGCTTCTTTGTGCACCTCTGGTGTCGGAAGTATTGAACATATCAATGGTTTCCTTGCCAAGGGTTTCAGATAAATCCTTGAGGGTAGTTTTTTCCTTGCCCCCAAGAAAAATCATACTGTCACAGTTGCCGATGATAGTATCAGCATTGTCCTTGTAGAGAGCCTTTAACTGGCTTTGTGCCTGCAATACAAGACAAGCAGAGATTTCACGGCTACGGATTGTAGCCATGAGTTTTTCCAGTTTGGGGATCTGTCCGATATTTGCCGCCTCGTCAATCAGGCATCGGACATGAATTGGCAGCCTGCCACCATATACATCATCAGCCTTATCACATAAGAGATTAAAAAGCTGCGTATATGCCATGGATACCAGGAAGTTAAAGGTGTCGTCAGTATCACTGATGATGATAAAGAGGGCGGTCTTTTTGTCTCCCAAGGTATCAAGCTCCAGTTCATCGTAAGCAGTCAGCTCACGAAGCTCTTTGATATCAAATGGAGCAAGCCTTGCGCCACAGCTGATGAGTATGCTTTTTGCTGTTTTGCCAGCGGCTAGTTTGTACTTCTTGTATTGCCTTACAGCAAAATGCTGAGGGTCTTTTTTTTCTAATGCTTCAAACATGAGGTCAACTGGATTTTGAAAATCCTCATCATCTTCACGCACCTCCGAGGCGTTGATAAATTCGATGAGAGTGGAAAAATTCTGTTCATTTTCTGGAGCCTCAAAGTAAATATAGCCAATGAGTGCTGTATAGAGCAGGGTTTCAGCTTTGACCCAAAAATCGTCACCCGCTTTACCTTCACCTTTTGTGTTGGCTATCAGAGTTGTGACGAGTTTCAAGATATCCTTTTCGCTTTTTATGTAGGCGAAGGGGTTATAGCGCATGGACTTCTTGAAATTGATGGTGTTTAAGATTTTGATTTTATAGCCGTTTCGAAGCAACATTTTTCCACATTCCACTACAATGCTGCCCTTTGGATCAGTGACCACATAAGAACTATGGCACTGCATTAAATTGGGCTTTAGCCAAAACCGTGTTTTACCTGAGCCAGAGCCACCTACAATCAGCACATTTTTATTTCTTGCGTGCTTTGGATTTTTAGGACGACTCGACATGGTGAGACTTTCTGATTTTGTCAGGATGACATTGTTGCGAAATAAGGGGTCGGCAAAAGGGCGGATATCCTCCGTATTGCCCCATCTTGCCGAGCCATATTCGATACCTTTACGATACTTTTTAGCGTTTTTGCCTTTGACATAAACCACAAGGCGAAGAACAGCACCGAATAGAAAGCCTATGAGCAGGTCTTGGGAGTGAAGACTTGGCAAGGGATTTTCAAAGGCTAGAGCAAAACCGCTTGTCAGGTTTAAAAACTTACTGGCAAAGTCATACCCTGCTGCAAACCGCCATGCCTGAGATGCTTTTGTAAAAAGCAAAGCTAAAACAAGGTATGGGATATTCAAAAGGAGCAGCCTTTTTGTCTTTTCGTTCATCGACTTTGCTCCTTATCTTTGTTCTTGATCCTGTCTGAAACGGTGTTTTTAACAAGCTCGGTGAACTTCTTGAGTTGTGAGAGCACAGACGGACGGGCTGCCTTTTTAACAGCTGTGGCAGTAAATTCAGTGAAAGCAGCAGTGATGGCATCGGCGTCTCTCCCTTTGAAAAACACAATGTACTTTGGTGGTATCACACTTTTGTCTTTTTGAACTGCAAAATCTACACCGTATTTTCTTGCCACTCGCTCAAAGCTCTTAATGTTCTGATCCGTTATCTCAATGCTTGTCATGCCTTGATTTTGTTTGGCAAGAGATTTGACGCTCTGCTTGCCATGGGGAATTTTAGGACTGTCACGACTTCTGGCCCTATTTTTTTGAGATTCTAAATATTTGAGAATGGCTGTCTTTAGCTCTCTAGCGGTGAGCTTAGTAACATTGATAGCCAATGCCACTGTTTTATTTTCTACTTCTTCTTGCATGAGGTTGCCTCCTTTCGTGGTTTCTAAAAATATGAACTATGGCCTGCCACCAAAATCATGTTTCACTAGTGCAGTATAGTAATGGTCAATGGTGGATGGCGCATTAAAAAGGGTGGCAAGAAGGTAACGCCTAATATTGCGGATGTAAGTGGTATTCTTATCAAGGCAGAAAAACACATACTCGATATGCGAGCTGTTTATCCGAAGAAGCTTTTCTTTGACAAGCTGTGCAGGATATTCTTCGCCCGCAATGTTGATTGTAGGCTTGGTTGAACATAATGTTTCCACCATGAGATCAACAATTTCATCGAGGCGATCATCATTGTAGCGCTGAATGATGCACTCATACTCAAGGTTTTCCAAGACCATTTCTTTTACTTCTTGGGCAGTATCACATCCTATCTCCTCATATCCAATCCGCTTTTGAGGGATGTTTTTTATTGGATTAGGATTTGATTGATAAGGATTTGATGAATCAATATTTAATACATCAGGATTTAATGAATTAGTCTTTGATGTATTAGTATTTAATTGGTGGGGTTTTACCAAGATAGGTTCACCCAGTTTAGGTTTTTCCAATATAGGTTTTTCCAGTGTTGGGTTATCCAATGTTGGCTTATCCAAGATTGGATTTTCCCGTTTAGGTGAAAGCTCGCTATTATCAAGGAGTTGAGGCTGCTCAAGAATTGTGTATTCTATGCTGGTGAGTTGCCCTTTTTCATTTCGTGTTCTTTTTCGGACAACATACCCATGTTCTTCAAGTTCTTTGATGGTGGCGTTGATGCTATCAATACCATCTTTGCAAATGCAGGAAAGTCCCTTAGTGGTGTAATCCCAGTTTTCCGGCAGAGAAAGCATTAGGGAGAGCAGTCCTTTTGCCTTGAGGGAAAGCGCAACATTTCGCAAATGATGATTTGCCATCACGGTGTAATCCTTTGTCTTTTCTACTCTGAAAACTGCCAATTGTATCACCTCCTGGTATGATGCAGTCATAGACAAATAGTAGTCTTCTACATCATTTCTAATCTATATCAAGGTTGGTAAGAGGGTTCTCCTCGGATATGTCATCCAACCATTGATACGTGTTTAAAGTTTCAAGATTTTTGTATAGTTACTTACTCCTAGACTTTGTCTGCTACATAAGGTATCATTTTCCATTGGATAGGGAAAAGGACGTTCACCTCCTAGGGAGTTGACTCTCGTTCAACGATACCCGTAACTAAGACAGTCATTCCATTCAATGAAAATTTATGTTTTAGGCTGGTTGGGAGCCCTTAAGCTATACCCGTATCACATGCCAGGTTGTGTATTCATTGTTGTTTATGGAACCCTATCGGAAGGAGTTTACTATGAATAACCGTAATTATCTGTCCGCTGGTATCGATGTCGGTTCAGCCTTCAGCTGGATGTCCATCGTCGACCAGAGCGGGACTGCAATCCAAAAACCTTTTAAGATCACACATAACAACTCGAATTCCTTGGAAAAGGCTGTTTCTGCACTAAAAAAAGCAGAAGAGCTGTATTCCATGAAATGTCGAATATTTCTGGAATCCACAGGGATTTATCATTTCCCACTCTTCTGCTTCTTGGTTGATTCTGGCTTTGACGTGTCCATAATCAATCCTATTATCACACATTCTGTGAAAAATGCAAGCATTAGAAAAGTGAAAAATGATAAAATCGATTCTCTCGGTATTGCCAAACTTGGTCTTTCTCATGATTTGCCGGTTTCTCAGTTTCCAGCAAAGCTCGTTCTTGAGCTTCGCACCCTCACTCGAAAATACTATGACCTTACGGATGAAAAATCTGCTCATATCAACAGGCTAAAGGGCTATCTGCATACTGTGTTTCCACAGTACATTGGTATTTTCAACGATATTACCGGCACCACATCCACCATGATTCTTCGCCAGTATGGTACTCCGGATAAAATACTTCGCGGCCATAAAAAAACCATGATTTCTAAAATCTCAAAAGCTTCAAGAAAAGGTATCTCCAAAGCTACTGATCGTTATGAAAAGCTTTATCAGGCCGCGCTAGCTGCTAAATCCTTTGGCTGCCAGATTGAAAGTGTCTACTTCAATATTTCACTGACGCTTGATCTGATTGAACGATTGGCTTGTGCCATTAACTCCATTATGGAGCGTATCCAGCAATTGGTTGCCTTCAATAAGAATGAGGAATTTGTCAAACAGATTTCATGGCTTAACTCCATCAAAGGCGTTGGATTTCTTTCTGCTGTAACCATCATGTGTGAGATTGGCGATTTCTCAACCTTTAGGAGTCCTAAACAGCTTTTTGCCTTCTTTGGCCTGGATCCTGAGGTAAACCAGTCCGGCAACTTCAACGGCACTGATGTCCATATGTCCAAACGTGGCTCCAGAATTGCCAGACGCGCTATTTTCGCTGTTGCATTGGCTTCTATCCGCAGGAAACGAGATGGTGAAGCAATCAATCCGTATCTTTGCGATTACTACATGAAAAAAGCCGCTCAGAAACCTAAGATGGTTGCTCTTGGTGCTATCATGCACAAAATTTGTAACATCATATTTGCAGTCCTTCGTGATGAAAAGGGTTTTGAGCTCCGTTCACCTCAGGAGCATTGCAAGCAATATAAAAGACCAACTCAGATGGCTGCATAAATACACGTCCGACATATGCATAACTACCACTTGTTCGAAAATCCAATGGATTTACGTTTATTTAGGTTACCCTTTTTTAGGACAGCAACAAATCAAATATTTTTTCGTATTAACCGTTGACAATAACTAGCTGGTCTTTTACAACGGATTTTCTATCTTTCTTGATCTTGTGTACGTTTTTTGTGCCACCCTTCAAGCAGCTTGATAATCGTAGCCTCCATTTGCTGTGGCGTGTAGTTCTTAGGGAAATACTTCTTGATTTTATCGCCAGTCAGTGTAACTTTATCGGGTTCACCTTTCTTTTCCTCGCTCATAATGGCACACATCGCCTCAAGGGTGCAGTTGCCTTCTGCACTGAATTTTTTGAGACGCTGAGCCTGTGAAAGAGAAGGGGTAGCTTGTTCTGTATCCATTGCATCAATCAAAAGGAGTTGTTCATCTGATTTCAGATAGGACAGTTCCACTGCCGGGTTAAAGGCAATTTTCTTTTCATCCACCATTGAAAGAAGTTCGGGGACCAGCTCGGTTAAGCGAATATAGCGAAATATTTGGTTTTTGCTTTCACCAACTTGCTCGGCTAAAATCTCACTAGATTTTTTACCGGGCAACTTGTTCCCAACTTGGGAACAAGTTAAATCATTTCGCTGTCCCTGTTGTTTCATTGCTGATAGCTTCATTTTATAAGCAAAAGCTCGTTCACTAGGCAGAATGTTTTCTCGCTGCAAATTGCTGTCAACCATAATAA
This sequence comes from Peptoclostridium acidaminophilum DSM 3953, assembly GCF_000597865.1. Lineage (GTDB taxonomy): Bacteria > Bacillota > Clostridia > Peptostreptococcales > Peptostreptococcaceae > Peptoclostridium_A > Peptoclostridium_A acidaminophilum. Next base: position 651,263 of record NZ_CP007452.1, read on the forward strand.
TCGTGGCAGCATCGTCGTCAAGTTTGCGGATAATAACCGGTATGGTTTCAAGCGAAGCCAGCTCACAAGCTCTTTTGCGTCGGTGTCCTGATACAAGTTCATAACCACCATCTTCTCTAGGTCTTGCAATGGCAGGTACAAGCACACCATATTGTTTGATGCTTTCAGCAGTATCGAACATTGCATCATTATCAATCACCTTAAAGGGATGATCTTTGAAGGGATGGAGTTCTGATAGGGGTATCTCAACAATCTTTTCTCTTTGTTCATCGACACGACTTTCTTCAGTAGAAAACAAATCATCTACCGATGTCAGACTTATTTTTTTGGCGGAGCTTTTCAATTTTCAACACCTCCTTCGTCAAGTCCTTATAACTTTCAGCAACTTTCCCTTTTGGGTCATGGGCAAATATGCTCTTGCCCTCAGCACTGGTTTCAGCAGCTCGCACAGAATGGGGGATTTCTACCGAAAAAACCTTCATACTGCCCCCGTAAGTTTCACGGAGCAAAGCGCCGATGTCCTTGGCAAAATTGGTACGGTTGTCTACCATCGTTAGCAGAACACCATCTATCTTCAACTTGGGATTAATCTGTTTGCGAACCTTATGAATAGTCTGCAAGAGCTGTTCCAATCCCTTAACAGGAAGATATTGAGCCTGCACAGGAATAATCACACTGTCTGCCGCAGCAAGGGCATTAACGGTCAGCATTCCAAGGGAAGGCATACAGTCTAAAAGCACATAGTCATATTGCTTTCTTAAAGTGTCGATATATTGCTTTAAGACGGTTTCACGGCTCATGGCATTGACGAGAGATACTTCCATGCCGGAAAGCTCAATGTTGGCAGGGAGTAAATCTACTCCTTCAGCATGCGTTAAGATGCCGTCTTTACAATCAATGGGCTTGTCCGTCAGTAAATTACTCATGACAGTAGCGAGGGTGATAGGGAGTTTGTCAGGTTGTGGATATCCTAAGCTGATGGACAAGCTACCTTGAGGATCAGTGTCTATCAGCAGGACTTTTTTTCCTTCAAGTGCTAGCCCTATACCTAAATTGACACAGGTGGTTGTTTTCCCGACACCGCCTTTTTGGTTGGTGATGGCGATTACATTAGCATTCACTTTTGTTCCTCCTTCGTGATTAGCGTTAAAAGATTGAAATTATCTTATTTGTACAAACAGAAATAGCCCTTTGCAAAATGCAAAAGGCGATTTCAGGTCTAAATGACTTCAAAATGACTAAGCGCTTCCTTAATAGCAACGACTTGAATAGGAGTGGGGTGCTTTCGAGGGCTTTTTAGCGTTTCGACTGCATTTGGTGCATCGAACATAGGAAGTCCTAAACTACGTTTGACTTCAGCAATGTATGCGGTATGCACATTGAAGCTATATTTATTTAGGACATAGTCCTTAATCATATTGTAAGTTGTTTTGGGTTTTGGCTTGTATACCTCTGCTTTTGAGGCTATATTAGTAAGAGGAAGCCTGTTGCTAAAAGCGCCAAGGTTATCCAATGGAATCATTCCATCGCCATTACCGAAGGCTACAGTTATATTAATGTAGCTGTCTGGAGTTCTGTGGTATTTTGGAATACACGTTGAAGCCGTAACACTGCTTGTGAAGGAGTAAACGCCCTGCCTACGGCTGAGACCGTCTGTCTTCTGACAATAAAATAGATGTATAAGCCCTTGAAAATCGCGTATTAACGGTGTTTTCAAGGGCTTATTTTTTGAGGATTATACCAATTTTTATGGGGATTATTTAACTGATTTTTGTGAGAATTTTATCATCAATTTTGACATTTCAATACTTTGGGTTCAGCAAACTTACGATTCTCTATTTTTCATCAACACAGATATTTCCAATCAAATAAAGTGCTGCTCTGCCACTGAGTTTTACTCTTTCGCCGCAAAACTCACAGTAAACCGTGCCACCACGTTTAGATACCTGCCTTGCGACCATTTTATCGAGTCCATTTTTTTCTCTCCAGTAAGGAATAAGTGAACAATACATCGTACCACAAACAGGATCCTCATCGATATTGATCTTTGGCCAAAATGCTCTTGCAACAAAATCAAATTCTTCACTTTTTGCGGTTACATATGCAGATAAACCTTCTGGAAATTGCTTTATCTTTGAAAAATCTGGTGTTAAATTCTTCACGGTATCCTCTGAATCAAAAATGAATATTAAATCTCTACTAGTTTTAAGAACTTCCACTGGAACTGCACCTAAAGCATCAACCATTAGGTCAGTTAAGTGATACTTTTCAGGTGTAATGGTAGGAAAATCCATTTCGTACAAATCATCTTTTTTTGTAACAATTAGATGATGATTTATTTTCTTTGTATTAAAGTGGAGTACATCGGCATTTGTTTCAACAAACCTAAACAAAACATAAGCAGTTGCAAGTGTAGCATGACCACAGAGGTCTATCTCTCCACCCGGAGTAAACCATCTCAATCCATAAGCATTTCCTTCCTTCACAGCAAAAGCTGTCTCTGACAGGTTATTCTCTATTGCGATTTTCTCCATTTTTTCTATAGATATCCATTCATCCATTATACACACACCAGCTGGATTTCCTTCGAAAATATTGTCTGCAAACGCATCGACCACATAATATTTCAACATATCCTTACCTCCCTTAACTATTTATGAGCAATAGCATCGATTTCAACTAAGGCTCCTAATGGTATTTTTGCTACTTGCACACAGATGCGCGCAGGATACGGTTCTCTAAAATGCTTAGCATAAACTGCATTTACTTTTGCGAAATCATTTACATCGTTGAGGAATATCGTTGCTTTAAGCACTTTCTCCATTGAACTACCCGCTGCCTCAAGTACCTCCTCAATGGTGGTTAGTATCTTTTCTGTTTGCTCTTCAACTGTACCGGTTGGAAAGCCTGTTTGAGGATCAATAGCAGTAACTCCAGAAACATATACAATTCCATTGTACTCAATCGCTTGCGAATAAGGTCCTACAGTTTTACCCGCTTTGTCTGTGTGAATTTGATTTTTTTCCATTTTCATCACCCTTTCTAATTATTACATTAGCTTCGCTTTTCCATTAAAACATTGGATGTTATACTAAATATATAAAAGTAATAACAAATATACAAGTACACACATTTTTGTGCCCTGTAAAGGAGAAATGTATGACAGAGACTAATGAATTTGAAATTATCAACAAGAACAATTGTGTAATGGTACATGCTATGGATATTATAGGCGGAAAATGGAGACTGCCAATAATATGGAAACTATATCAAAATAAAACTATGCGTTATAATGAATTAAAAAGAAGTTTGGTAGGTATTACGAATATTATGCTTACAAGATCACTGCGTAGTTTGGAAGAAAGCGGACTTGTGAGTAGAGTTGAATTCAACCAAATTCCGCCAAAAGTTGAATATTCGTTAACGGATAATTGTCAAGAACTTGTGCCTGCATTAGAAGTTATTTACAGTTGGGGGCGTGAGAGGATGATAAGAGAAAACTTGGATTTATAGTGCGTTTAACCACTAGAGGAGAAAAGGATATGATATATGACAATATTAAAAAAGGAATTTTCATAAGCAGGCCGAATCGCTTTATCGCCCATGTGGAAATCGACGGTAAAGTTGAAATTTGCCATGTGAAAAACACAGGGCGCTGCAAGGAGCTGCTGACGGAAGGTGCTAATGTGATTGTGCAGGATTGCGGGCATCCCGGAAGGAAAACCAGATATGATTTGATATCGGTTTGGAAAGGAGAGCGCCTTATAAATATTGACAGCCAAGCACCTAATACAATATTCCTTGAGTGGCTCAAATCCGGCAAATATATCAGAAATCTCAAGCTTATAAAACCTGAGCAAAAGTATGGAAATTCGCGTTTTGACTATTATCTGGAGACATCAAATAGAAAAATTTTCGTCGAGGTGAAAGGTGTAACCCTTGAAGATAATGGAGTAGTACTGTTTCCTGACGCGCCAACTGAACGAGGTGTCAAGCATTTAAAGGAGCTTGCGGCCTGCATTGACGAAGGCTACGAGGCAATGGTCGTTTTTGTTGTTCAAATGAAAGGGGTACGCTACATGACACCAAACGAGAGGATGCATCCGGAGTTTGGAAATGCTCTAAGACTACTTTCCTCAAAGGGAGCAAAAATTTTAGCAATCGATTGCTCGGTTACAGAGGAAGCTATAAATCCAGAATCGCTTGTGAAGGTAAGACTAACTTAGTATTATGTCAAATACAAATATTGGAGGGATATGGATATCATGAAAAAAGTATTTTTCTACGATACGGCAATTGGCAGAATTGGAATAGCGGAAAACGGTGCCGGAATAACGGATTTGTTTTTTGACGAAGTTGACATGCCCAAGGGCTCGGTTCTGGAAGAAACAGAGCTTTTAAAAGAAACGGCAAAGCAGCTAAAAGAGTATCTTGAGGGAGAAAGAAAGAATTTTGAGCTGCTGCTTTGCTCTGAAGGCACGAAATTCCAAAAGAAGGTTTGGGAGGCGCTCGAGTCTATTCCGTACGGCGAAACCAGAACCTACAAGCAAATTGCTGAGCAGATAGGAAATCCAAAAGCCTGCCGAGCAGTAGGGATGGCTAACAATAAAAACCCAATTTCGATAATAATCCCTTGCCATAGAGTCATAGGATCAAACGGGAGGCTTGTAGGATATGGCGGAGGGATTGAAATGAAGAAAAAGTTAATAGATATAGAAAACCAGCCCTCTAAAATGTCACAAATATAACGATTTGAGCACTTTTATACGAAGTGAAACTGTTGTTGGGAATAAGCTCCATCCCTGAAGCTGTTCAAAGATTATTATTTTAATTTTTATAAAATTGTGAAAAAATACGTGAAGTTGCTGTTCTAAAATGATATAATTAAGTAAAGCATATAATTTACGGATATGCTCAAATTTTAAATGCAATAATTTTTAATATAACAATTTTTCGGAGGAGTGGTATTATGAGTAAACCAGTTGTTTCAGCGCATTTTGCATCAAGAAAACCATCGGATGTTAGATTGGCTCAGATGAAATACGATGAACGTAAGGTTAAGCCTCAGGAAGTTATCAACGTTGGCATTGGAAACGTTTCCCTACCTACCAACCCAGCGATGCAGAAGAGAATGTTTGCACTTGATGCTCCTGAAAGTCCATTTTCCAAAGGTGTTATCAGATATACAGGAACTGCGGGCACTCCAGAGTGCCAAGAGGCGTTCAAGAATATCCTAAGATGTCAGGGCTATGACACAAGCAAATTGCACGTAGCAGTTACAGATGGCGGATCTTCAGGTATGGAGCTTCTTCTTGTCGGTGTTTGCGGACCTGCAGGTACGGATGAACAGCCACTGATGATGATTGATCCAGCTTATACGAATTATATATCTTTCGGAGAAAGATTGGGACGCAAAACGGTTTCTGTTAAGCGTCACATGGGAGATGACGGAAAGTTCAATCTTCCTGAAATGAATGAGATCGAAGAAGCTATTAAAAATAACAAGCCAGGAGCACTGCTTGTAATTCCTTATGACAACCCTACGGGACAGCTTTATACTATCGAGATGATGAAGGACCTTGCAAAGCTTTGCGTTAAATACAACATGTGGATGATTAGCGACGAAGCCTATCGTGAGCTATATTATGATCCAGACAAGGAGCTTATAAGCGTTTGGAACCTAAGCGATGCGGATGTTCCTGGCATCGAAGGCAGAAGGATAAGCCTTGACACTGCTTCAAAGGTATGGAATGCTTGTGGACTTAGAATCGGTGCTCTAATCACTGACAATGAAGAATTCTACAATCGTGCAGTTGCTGAATATACTGCCAACCTATGCGCAAATGCCATCGGCCAGTATATATTTGGTGCATTGGCACATCAAACAAAAGATGAAATTGCAGCATGGGCGAAGGAAATTCGCGACTATTACCAAGAAATAATTTTGAATGTTTATAACGGCTTGAAAGAGCAGGAGCCTAAGCTTATAGTTTCTAGCCCGGATGCTTCTATATATTCGGTTATAGATGTTAGAAACGTTGTAAAGCCAGGATTTGATGCTATTGATTTCGTTCTATATTGTGCGCAGGAAGGCTCTGCAGTTATAGACGGAGTTGAAACAACACTTCTTGTTGCGCCTATGAAGGGCTTCTATGAGAGTGTAGAGGGCGAATACAATCCAGGAACAACTCAGTTCCGTATATCGTTCGTAGAATCACCAGAGAAAATGGCGAAGGTGCCAGAGCTGTTCGTTAAGCTTCTTAGACAATACGAGGCTAAAAGAGCATAGTCATTAAAAATATAAGTTTTAAAACCACCTGCAGACATTGATTTTGCAGGTGGTTTTTTTATGGGGAAATGAAATTTAAAAAACAAAAAACATTTCATGCGGTAAAAATGTGGAAGACTTTGAAAACAGAACTATATAATTAATTTGAATTATAAGAATGATTTATATTTTGGTATTTTTTGTTTTTCATATGCCTACAATCTGTGATATACTTGTCAATGGCAAAACGTTATTTGTGGGGATAACGTTTTCGCGGGTTGGCGCATATGTATATTGAGTATATGCGCTTGCAATTATTCTTATCATATATAATTCATCATTAGGAGGAAAGACATTGAAAAATCTACTTAACAAATGGAATCAGCTCAGCATTGTTAAAAGGATAATCGTAGGCCTGATAGTGGGCATTATCCTTGCAGTAGCGATTCCTGAAACTGCACAACCAGTAGTAATTTTGGGATCACTTTTTGTAGGTGCGCTTAAAGGTATTGCACCTATACTTGTATTTTTCCTGGTAATGTCGGCTATATCTCAGCATAAAAGCGGCCATGAAACAAACATGAAGTCCATAGTGGTGTTATATCTGTTTGGAACATTCATGGCTGGACTTACAGCTGTTATTGCAAGTTTCGTGTTTCCGGTTACGCTTACGCTTACTGCAGGAGCAGGAGCAGGTGACATAACACCTCCGGGAGGCGTTTCAGAGGTTCTTCAAACACTGCTTATGAATGTAGTAGACAATCCAATCAAAGCGCTTTTCAATGCCAACTACATAGGCATACTTGCCTGGGCCTTGGTTCTTGGCTTGGCACTTAGAAACGCGGCAGAATCCACAAAAACTCTTATAAGCAACTTCTCTGACGCGGTATCTCAAATGGTAAGATGGGTCATAAACTTTGCTCCGCTTGGAATAATGGGTCTTGTTTTCGAAGCGATTGCCACTAATGGAATAGGGACTTTGCTTAGCTACGGACATCTGCTTGCTGTATTGCTTGGTTCTATGTTCTTTATGGCACTAGTTGTCAATCCGATGATCGTGTTTATGTACATCCGCAAGAATCCATACCCGCTAGTACTTAGATGCATAAGGGAGAGCGGTATAACAGCATTCTTCACACGTAGCTCAGCAGCAAACATACCAGTAAATATGAGTCTTTGTGAAAAGCTTGGACTAGACAAGGATACTTATTCTGTATCAATCCCACTAGGTGCCACAATCAACATGGGTGGTGCGGCTGTTACAATTTCAATATTGACACTAGCTGCAGTCAACACACTTGGAATACAGGTGGATATTGGTACGGCGCTTATACTAAGCATACTCTCAGCCGTATGTGCATGCGGCGCTTCAGGTGTTGCCGGCGGTTCGCTGCTGCTTATCCCACTGGCATGCAGCCTGTTTGGAATACCAAATGACATAGCTATGAAAGTAGTTGGTGTTGGATTCATAGTTGGAGTTCTGCAGGATTCTTGTGAAACTGCACTTAACTCGTCTACTGACGTTCTTTTTACAGCAACTGCTGAATTTGCAAAATGGCGTAAAGAAGGAAAAGAAATTAATATAGATGAAAAGGTAGCATAATACAATATATAGCAAATGGGCCCCTTGAATGCAGAATATTTTTTCTGCGCAAAGGGGCTTTTTTTTTTGTGGAAAGCATGCTTTTATGGAAAGGAATCAAGCATATGTGATAAAATTAATGGGTGGAGCTTTTATAAGCAGGTTTAATTTATATGGTGTTATGTGATTTATATGTGGAGGAGAATTTGATATGCGTTTCAAACTTAAGACAACAATTTTTATTAGTATGTTATTATGCGTTTTTGCTGTTACTTTTAATCCTAAAATGGTATATTGCGAGGGTGTCAATGAGCAAGTCATAGATGAACAGCAACAATATGAATATGGCGAAGATGCGGATTACATTGAAACTGACGGAACTCAAACTGAAAATACTGATTCCGAGACCCCTTATTCGAGGGCCAAAATCATTAATGTGGTCGATGAAATAAACAATGAAATAAGCTACTCGAGCGGAGTAATCGAATCGAATATCCAGCTGCTTGATGTGCTTATAACAAAAGGGCCTCACAAGGGAGAAAAAATTCGTGCAGAGCATGAACTCAATTTCAGTTCTGGCGGTGAATACAAAAACGTCAAGCTGTCCAAAGGCGATGAAGTGCTGCTTTACTTGGAAGAAAACGAAGCAGGCGAGGTGGAAAATGCATATGTTGCTGAAATAGCAAGAGATAAATATCTGATTTATCTTACAGCCGTTTTTGTTATCGCTTTAATTGCAGTAGGCAGGATGAAAGGTCTGAAAGCGATACTATCTCTTGTTTTGACTGCATTTTCTGTTATAAAAATACTCCTCCCTGCGATTTTAAAAGGCTGGGATCCTGTTATAGTTTCGGTAGTAGTGTGCGTGGGTGTGATAAGTGCCACTATGCTTATCATTAGCGGATTTAACAGGAAGACTTTTTCTGCAGTCTTAGGAACGGCCGGAGGCGTAATTGCGGCAGGAGCTGTAGCCCTTATAATTGGTTCGCTTGCAAATCTAACAGGGTTTGGAAATGATGAAACACAAATGCTTATGTATATTCCACAGGATGTGCAGCTTGATTTTAAAGGACTGCTTTTTGCTGGAATAATAATAGGAACAATGGGTGCCACGATGGATGTGGGGATGTCGATAGCTTCAGCCATGCATGAAATCAAAGAGAACAGTCCTCAAATAAAAACATCAGCACTAATCAGGGCGGGAATGAATGTGGGAAGGGATACCATGGCTACAATGGCCAACACGCTGATCCTCGCATACGCTGGCGGTTCCCTTCATCTGATGCTGCTGCTTATGGCTCATGAAACGCCATTTGTCCATATCATAAACTGGGACATGATAGCTTCAGAGGTCCTTAGGGCGATTGCGGGAAGCATAGGAATAATATTTGCAATTCCAATAACTGCTTTTGCATCAGCATTTGTTGAGAAGGACAAGAGTAAAGAAAAATTCGATTTAGAGTATGATGAGGCTGAATCTGTATAGCCGCAGACGAGATATTTGTAAAAATTTAGCGTGAGGATGTGATACTGTGGAAAATAGAAAGGCGGTATATTTCTTTTGCATGGATGCTGAAAAGGACGAGGTTGCACCGCTGGTCTTTGAAAAGTCAAGTGAAATTCTAAAGCTTTCAGAAACGGACATGGAGGTAGACGGCTACCCTGTTTTGGAATATACGGACGGGGACGGAAACATTATATACTATGTCAGAACTGGCACAGTAATATGCATGGACTACGGAAGGTATCTGCCCATACTGAATGCGAATTTTGCTGACTGCGATCTGGCCGTGATGGTTAACTGGCACGGCGGCGGCAATGCGCCCGATAAAGTAATATGCATACATACAGTAGGTGATGTAAGTTCAGGAATATTCGGAAAGAGCGAGCCAAAGCTGTCGACTGGCCTGGCAAGAGCTCTCGAAAAGCACAGAAGGCTGCTTGGACTTGAAGACTTTAATGTCACGACGGAAGCTACGCACTGGTCGGGCATAGTATATGGCGGAAAGGCCGAGTGGATCAACGATTACAAGGTTTCGTTCCTTGATGTTGAAATCGGAAGCACACCTGAAAGCTACAATAATCCAATCGCTGTAGAGACAATCGCAAGGGCCCTGGCCGATGTTTTCGCAGAAACGGCAGAATATCCGACTGTACTCTATATGGGCGGCATGCACTTTGAAGACACAATAACAAATGCGGTGCTCCATCCTACACACCCGGTAAATCTCACTCATATACTGCCGAGCCGCTGGCTGGAAAACGAGATGTATACAGGTGAAGAAGGGCTTTTGCACCTCATGGACTGCATAAACACCATAAGCGGCGGCATAAAGGGCATTGTAATGCATGAAAAGCTGGGCAAGGATCAAAGGGATCTGGCGAGGATGCTGGCTGAAATACTTGGCGTACCTCTGATAAAGCGCAAGGCCTTCAAGTCGCCTGAAAACACAGAAATATATGCAGCAAACTGAAAACATGCAATTTGACTGGAACATCTAAAGAGGGAATGCCTTTAATGCAGGCGTTCTCTTTTTTTTGGGATTGTTTTCATTTAGCCTTAATGGGTAATGGTAACTTAAGGAAGCAATACAGTGAATGTCTAGTAAGATTAGCCGACTGGAAGGGTAAGGAGGGCATATTATGAAAAAAGAAAAATTTATCAAAAGGCTGAGCGTGCTGCTTTTAGCAATAGCAATGGTGTTGTCTCTTTCTTCTACTAACACTAATACTTATGCGGCTGCAGCCTTTAATGACATTGCAGGCCACTGGGCGGAGCAGTATATCAACAGAGCTGTAAGTCAAGGCTTCATAAAAGGATACCCGGATGGAAGCTTCAAGCCTGATGCACAGGTGTCGCGCGCGGAATTTGTAAGCATGATAAACAGGGCCTTGGAGAATTCGGGCACGGCGAGTATTTCATTCTCAGACGTATCACGAGGCGATTGGTACTATGAAGACGTGGCCAAAGCGGTGCGCGCAGGATATGTCCTAGGCTATAGTGATGCTACATTCAAGCCAGGCAGATCAATTACCAGGCAGGAAGCTTGCGTTATGATTTCAAAGTTTGTTCCGACATATGGAGAGAGCGGACGGCTGCAGAATTTCTCTGATTATAGATCCGTTGCCGATTGGGCTTATACGGCCATGTCAAAAGTCAACGGCAAGGGCTATATAGGCGGATATGCAGATGGAAGACTTCATCCTCTGGACAATCTGACTCGTGCCCAGGCTGCAAAGATAATAAGTGAAATACTAGAAGAAGAAAAAATAGTAACGTCCAACACAATTGTTAAAAAGGACGGTACAAAGCTCTCGGGAACAATATATTCCAATAACGTAACGATTGACGAAGATCTCGATGACGACAGCGCTACAATAGACAACTGCATAATACTTGGAAGCTTGAACGTACAGGGCGGTGGAGAAGACACTATAACAGTGAACAACTCCCGTATAGCCAGGGCGGCTGTAGAAAAAGAGGATTCTGCTGTAAGGCTTCTGGCAAAAGGCGAGACAACCATTGGGAACACTGAAGGCTCAGAGGATTTCATTTTGCAGACTTCGAGCCTTAGTGGAGGGGATTACGGCGCAGGCTTTGAAAAAATACGCATATCAGGTTCTGCGGGTGCGGTGCTCAGGGGGAATTTTCCGTATGTTTCAGTAGACGGCTCGTATGCAAATGTCAAGCTTGAGTCAGGGACAATAAATGAGTTTTATGTATCTTCTGAGTCGAGAAGATCAGACATAACAGTGGAGAGCGGCGCGACCGTAAAGACTGCAAGGGTGTATGCGGAGTCGTACTTCCATGGAAAAGGAACGATATCGAACATGCTGGTTTACGCAAGGAACATCACCTATGAAACAAAGCCAAAGTCATGGACTATTGGCACAGGAGGCTCTACGCCAACACAGACTGAGCCTGAGCTGGACATGACATTCAGCCCGAAAAACGCCGAAACTGGCGTATATCTTGACACCAAGATTACGATAAAATTCAGCACGGCCATGAGAAAGTACAACGGAAATGCCATTACAGCCTCAGACATACAGGATATTGTAACACTGAGGAAAGGATCTTCTACAGGAACTGAAGTACAATACAGCGCCACTATTAACACTGCAAAGGACCTCATAACTATAACGCCTTCCTCAAACCTAAGCAGTAACACAAGGTACTACATCCAGGTTGAGAAAGATGCGATGAGGGATTCGTACGGCAACTACAACGAAGCAAAATCAAGCTATTTCAACACAGGGGATACTACTGAAAAATTGACTATCACTTTTTCGCCGGCAAACGGAGCAACCGGTGTCCCAATTGACACAGCTTCATTCACAATCACATTCTCGGACAGAGTCGTGAAATATGACGGAAGCTCAATCACATCAAGCACAGACAGATATCTAAGGGACAGCGTGGTTGTATTCCAGGAAGGCGGCAAAAGTGTAAGCACCAGCAGCTATTCGGTCTCAATTAATAGCACGCGCAGGGTGATTACTATAACTCCAAGTGCGAACCTTCTGCTTAACACAAAATACTATGTGGGTATAAAATCAAACACCCTCAAAACCGAAGGCGGAAAAGCTGTGCCTGCAGCTGGCGCCACATGGACCACAGCCGGAGCGCCTGCCTTGAGCAATGTAAGCACAATCCCTCATGACAAGTCGATTGACTTTAAAGCCACTCCCAGCGTGAACGGAATGATTTATGCGGTTGCTGTAGATGCAGGCGCCGTTGCTCCAGATGCGGCTGCAATCAAAGGCGGCAAGGATGGCTCAGGCAATGCAGCGCTGGCATTTGAAAGCGCTAGCGTGACAGCTTCAAGTGCAAAGACAATCACCCTGAGCGGGCTTTCAACAGATACCCAGTATAAAATATACGCTGTGCTGTATGACGGCAGCGGAAATGTTTCAAACGTAGTCAACATATCATCTGCTACAAGACCACTGCTGCTCAAGAGCCTTGCTATAGTTCCGGCAATAGACGGCGGCAAAAATGTCCTTACAGGCTTTAGTCCTGAAAAAACAGACTATGGAAATGTATCAGTGCCTTACGGAACTGATTCCGTAGACGTCACTGCAGCTGCAAACGCAGATGTATTTGTAGGCACGATTTCAATAAACGGTGATACTAGTGACGCCAAGGCGAGGATTCCGCTTGTGAACGGCCGGGCGGCAATAACTGTTACAATACAGGAAACAGGAAAAACGGCCGTAAGGTATACTGCAACAGTAATAGAATCGGGCAGCGCCGATTTGGATAAAATGACTATCAACGGAGACTCATACACGCCGGGGACGAACTATCTGCTTGAGTCATATGATACTTCATCTGTTGTACTCAATATAACTCCGGAAGATCCGAATGCCGCAGTATTACTGGATGGCTATCAGATTGAAAGCGGTGAAGACACAACCTTGAACATTAGCCCGTCAACGACATCTGTAACTTTTAGGATACAGTCATCGGATGGAGCAATTACAAAATCATATGTAATCAGATTTACAAGACCTCCTGCGCCGGAGCAGTAGAACCGGGTGTTGTTTCACGGATGATGGCTGGTGCGGTATTCGGAGTGAAAGTAAAGAGAAAATGGAATGCCTCCTATGCAGGCATTCCATTTTTGCTTGTTCTGACGCATCAGCTTTTCTACTTCATTATTTTGCAGATGCTGTTCGTGAAATCCACTGGGTCTTCTATAGGAAGTCCCTCGATAAGAAGTGCCTGGTTGTAAAGCAGCTCAGTGTAAAGCTTTAGCTTATCTTTGTCTTGTGCGAAAGCCTCTTTGAGGGCTTTGAATACCTCGTGGCTTGTGTTGATTTCAAGAACTTTATTGGCCTTTACGCTTTCGCTGTTTGGCATGGCGCTTAGCACCTTCTCCATTTCTATAGTGAGCTAACCCTCGGTTGAAAGGCACACGGGGTGGTTCTTTAGTATCTTCGACGCCTTGACGGAAGTTACCCTGCCCGAAAGCATTTCCTTCATGAAGTCGAAAAGCTCCTTGTTTTCAGCGTTTTCGGCATCAGAAGAGTCTTCGCCCTCTTCCCTATTTATGCCCAAATCTCCGCTAGATACAGACTTGAATTCCTTGTCCTTGTAAGTCGTAATCATCTTTATTGCGAATTCGTCAACATCGTCTGTAAAGAATAGTATTTCATAGCCCTTGTCAAGTAACAGCTCTGTTTGAGGCATTTTCTCGATTCTTTCGACAGATTCTCCGGCGGCGTAGTAAATATACTTTTGCTCCTCTGGCATTCTGGAAATGTATTCGTCTAGTGTAACCATTTTCTTCTCTTTTGACGAGTAGAACATGAGAAGGCTCTGAAGGAATTCCTTGTTGCTGCCAAAGTCGCTGTAGACTCCATACTTGAGTTGGAGTCCGAAGGATTTGTAGAATTCCTCATAAAGTTCCCTGTCATTCTTGAGGGTTTCCTCCAGTTCGTTCTTGATCTTGTTTTTTATGTTTTTTGCTATTAGATTGAGCTGTCTGTCATGCTGAAGCATCTCCCTTGAAATGTTGAGCGAGAGGTCCTCGGAATCAACAATCCCTTTTACGAAGCTGAAATAATCAGGCAGCAGCTCCGGGCATCTGTGCATTATAAGGACGCCGTTTGAATATAGCTCAAGCCCCTTTTCATATTCCCTTGTATAGAAGTCGTATGGCATTTTCTCTGGAATGAAAAGTATGGACTTGTAGCTTACGGTGCCTTCGGCGTTTATGTGGATATGTTTTATTGGCTTGTCGAAGCCGAAGTGCTTCTCTGAATAGAAGTTGTCGTAATCTTCGTCCGTTAGCTCGCTCTTGTTCTTTTTCCAGATGGGAACCATGCTGTTTACAGTCTGCTCTTCCTTGTATTCCTCGTATTCGCTTTCACTTCCATCCTTGAGCCTGCTTTTTGTAAAATTCATTTTAATGGGGTATCTTATGAAGTCTGAGTATTTCTTTATTATTGATTTCAACCTGTATTCGTCGAGATACTCATCATAGTTTTCATCGGCTGAATTTCCCCTGATTTTGAGTATTATGTCTGTGCCAACAGAAGCCTTATTGCAGGACTCTATCGTGTAGCTGTCTGCGCCGGATGACTCCCATCTGTAGGCCTCGCTGCTGCCCAGTGCCTTGCTTACTACTGTGACCGTGTCTGACACCATGAAAGCCGAATAGAAGCCGACTCCGAACTGGCCTATTATGTCATAGCCGTCTTTTAGCTTATTTTCATTCTTGAACGCAAAAGAGCCACTCCTTGCAATGATGCCAAGATTGTCCTCAAGCTCCTGCCTTGTCATTCCAATACCAGTGTCTGATATCTTCAGCGTCCTGCTTTCCTTGTCAGGAGTTATGGTGATGTAGTAGTCATCCTGGTTGAAGCTTACGGTATCGTCCGAGAGCGCTGCATAGTATATCTTGTCGATAGCGTCGCTTGCATTGGATATGAGCTCCCGCAGGAAAATCTCCTTGTGAGTGTATATGGAGTTGACCATCAAATCCAGCAGTCTTTTGGATTCGGCTTGAAATTGTTTTGTCTGTTTCATTAAAAAGAACCTCCCTTAAAAAATGATTTTTCCAAGAAATATTCAAGTTGTTATAATACAATACTTTTGAAGTCACATTTCCTAGCACTCTTGCATGGCGAGTGCTAATTCCTATATTTTATATATCAAATTATAAAATAGATGTCAATATTTCAAACATTACATTGTCGAGTTTGAAAAACAAAAAGTGTGCATCCTCTCAATGAAGATGCACACTTTTTGTTCATGTGGAAAGTGTTTCTATTTAAAATCAACCTTTACAAGCTTGCCGCTTTCATTGTATGTAACCTTAGTGATTTTAGCAAGCTTCTTTTCGCCGTTTTCCTTGCAGCATTCAGCAACCTGGAATGTTTTAGCTGTGTCGCCTGTAGCCTTATAAACATCTCCTAGTATTTTGTATAGAGAGAATGGGTGGTCAGGATCTTTTATTGTTATCATCGATGTATTCTTGATTGATATCGTGTCGGCAATAAGCTTTGCGAAATCAATATCTGAAAGGTCTGCTATTATATAGTACTGAGCTTCATCGGCCAGGTCATCGAAGCCTTTGACCTGTTTGATGCTGAACTTGCTCTTGGCTACGGCGCTTAGCGTTGCCATGAGCGGAAGTATTCCCCAGCCTTTGTGGCCAGACACTATAACAGTGTCCTGATTTGTTACTGCCTCTTCAAGATAAGTAGCCTGAGCCTCTGTCATGAAATTCTGATCTACAAGTTTTTTAAGCATTGGATTCATTAATACCAATCCCCCCGTCTTTTAGTTTTAGAGAAACTCTCTGTATAGCAGTATCGATTATAAGAGAAGAGCTCTGATTTTGGATTGTTGTTTATCTTAGATTATATGATAACATTTTTTGGATATAAGTCAAACCGGCATAATAAGCTGATTTGCAAGGGGCGCCTTAAAAAATAGTGAAAAATCTAACAACCGCAAAGCTGCAATATGCAATATTTTTACATATTCTATTTGCGGTCGTTGCTCGCGATTCCAGAGAATCAAGTCAAAACTTGCATTAAACCGAGTAATGCCATATCAAGAAAATTCATCGGCAAATAAGAATGCGGATTTTTATAAGGCGAGGTTTAAATTATTTTTAACAGTTTTATCATGAATCAGAAGGGTGTCTATAAGCTATTTCAATTGCAAATTTTTTGAATATTTGAAAATTTTATGAGAAGCAGATGCACGTTCAGCTTCTAAAATAAATGTATGCAGAGATATAAGCTCTAATGCGCGGATAAAAGGCTAGTCAATTGGGTAGAATTAAATAAATACTTGCCTTGAAGCGGCTTTTGGAAGAGGTGGATTTATAAATGCTCGAGTTCGACATGTTGGATAGCTATAAGGGACTTGGAATTTCACAGGGACTCGATAGGGGTCTTGTTGCATACAAGGACGGAAGCCTTTTGGTCGAAGAGGGTATGGGGTTTGGAGCAGTAGCAGTCCAAAGCGGAGGATACACTTATTTTTCGTCTGTAAAAAGTGTAAAAAGAGAGAGTGGATGCTTCGAAGTTGTTTGTGATATAGACAAAAGACTTGATTGGAAGGTTTTTGGTTTGAGAATCAAGCCGTTAACAAAGGTACTCGAACATATCTGCACAAATATATATATGAAGCGGGAGAAAAACCAATGCAAGCTTCTTGAGGCGGGAGAGATCCTAAGAAGGTTTTTTCATGTGGAGTCATGCTTTGTAAAAGTGCCATCGCAGGGCAAAGTCAGGATATTGTATGGCATCGCAGGAAATGAAGTATCTGTCGATTTGAGCTGCAAAATGAAAATGAAGGGATGCCGTTTTTTTGTAATGAATGAGCTTGGAGCAAGCATTTTTGACAAGGGCATCGTAAACGGAAGCATATCTGCGCCGCCAACGGGGTGGCAGAAAATGAACGGTCATTGCGAGCTGTACAGCAGTTCCCATACTATTGCATTTACAATTTCAGAAAGTCATGTTCCGGACGGTGTCGCAAGCAAGCTCTACTGGGGGAGGGAGATGGCCAAGGGATACTGTTGGGCTGGATTTGAAAGCGAGATTGTTTGCGAATCGAAAGAGTTTGAAAACTATAGTTATTCCATAGCGTTCAGAGAGGTGAGATTATGATTTCAAGAAAGGTGCTTCTTGTATATCCGTATTTTTACACAGGCATAATTAAAGACCAGCTATTCCCGCCGCTTGGGATAGCCTTGCTTTCAGCTTTGCTAAAGCAAAAGGGTATCGAGGTTATGAAGCTTGATTGCACCTTTTTGACTTTCGAGGAGGCAGTTCAAAAGGCAAGGGATTACAATCCGGATATTACCGGAATATATATTATGACGACATTTGCGCAAAAAGCCTTGAAATTGCTTGAAGAGTTAAAATGCATAAATCCAAATAGCATCTATGCTGCAGGGGGGCCGCTGCCGACGCTTTACCCAGACAGGTTTGCAGAGAAATTCGATTATGTGTTCAAGGGAGAGGCTGCCAAAAGCTTTCCTGATTTCTGCCGAGACTATTTGGGTGCTCCAAGCAGAATTGAATTCCTGGAGGGAATTGACCCTCAAGGCTATCCGGGCATACACAGATATAAATGGGGGATGATTGATTCAATAGCCAAGCATCTTACTAAAGATGAGATAGACGCTTGTCCGCTGCCCGACCGTGAGGCATTTGCGCACGATAAATATCAGGAGCTGTGCCATATGCATTCCGGCAAAAAAAAGGCATCCATAATGATGACCTACGGCTGCCCATTTTCGTGTGATTTCTGCTCAAAGCCCGTATTCGGCAATCAGGTTAGATTCAGAAGCCTTGATAGGGTAATTGAAGAGATAAGGGACATAATCTCGTATGGCTATGATTCACTTTGGATAGCAGACGATCTTTTCACTTTTGATTCGGAATTCCTGATGGGTTTTTGCAGCAGAATTATAAACGAGGATATTAATATATCCTGGAGCTGCCTGTCGCGCGTTGACACTATAAGCGACGAAGTCGCATGCGCCATGAAGGATGCAGGCTGCTACAAGGTGTATCTTGGAATTGAATCGGGCAATGATGATATATTAAAGCTGATGGGCAAAGGGATTGACACAGCAACTGTAAGAAGGGGAGTAGAGGTGTTCAAAAGAAACGGCATAGAGTGCGCCGGCTTCTTTATCGTGGGGTATCCTGGAGAAACCCTGGCGACAATAGAGGATACATTTGAATTTTCGCTTTCGCTTGGCCTTGACGAGATATCGTTCAACGTCCCATATCCGCTCCCTGGCTCAAAGCTGTATGAAAGAGTATCAGGCATAAGCGCTGACGATTGGACCATAGAGAACGAAACAAGATTCCTATACAAAAGCGAATTTGATGAGAAGTGGCTTAAAGGCAGAATACAGCAGACACTTGAGTCTTTTGCCAGACTGAAAATGCAATATGAATAATTGAAGCAGGCTAGTAAGAGCGCAGAATTCGACAGCAAATGAATATGCGCTTTTTGTTTGCATACAGGGAACTTTTTTTATAATGCCAAGGTCATATAATGATATTATAAATTCATAAGGCTTGAAAAATTACCGCACACGGGGTGGCATATATATGGACAATATCAATTTTGATGAGATGCGGCTCGTAAGGCTGTCTCAGGAAGGCGATGTCGACTCCTTCGAGCGCCTTATTGAATCTCATAAGCAGCGCGTATACAACATAGCCCTGCGTATGGTTAAAAACAGGGAGGATGCCTTTGACGTGTCACAGGAGGTATTCATAAGAGTGTATAAGTCGATAGGGAAATTCGGGGGAAAATCGTCATTTTCCACATGGCTCTACAGAATTACTGTCAACTGCTGTCTTGACCACCTCAAAAAAGAGGGCAGGTACAAGTACATATCAGATGTGGGGGATGACAGAATGGGAACTGGCGTCATAGAGAATCTGAGGGCAGATGAAACGCCGGAGAGCGTAATGGAAAACAGGATAAAGCAGGATGAAATAAAAAAGGCCCTCAAATTGCTTGATAGCGACTTTAGGGCGGCGGTTGTCCTAAGGGACATACAGGGCTTTAGCTATGACGAGATATCGAGAATCACAAATGCCAACATAGGAACAGTGAAGTCGCGCATAAGCAGAGGCCGCAGAAGATTGAGGGAGATATACACGGAGCTTGCGCAAAGGGGTGATAAGAGTGAACTGTAGGGAATGCATAGAAAATCTGGACCTGTATATAGACGGAGTGCTTTCCAAGGCAGAGGGAAAAGCTGTGGAAAGCCATATTGGAGAATGCGAAGCATGCAAGGCAGAATACGAATCACTGTCAGCCATAATAGCAGGCTTGCAAAGCCTCGACGAGGAGCTGCTTCCTTCGGGGTTTGATGAAAAACTAAGAGCGAGTCTGGAACAAATTAATCAGCCTATAGCTTCCCAAAGACCGAAAGGCAAAGGAAAGCCATACAGATGGATGGCATACGTGGCAGCAAGCCTTTTAGTGATGGCCGGGAGCTACGCAATATTCGAAAATGTGGAAGTGCCGGATAAACCAGATCAACAGCTTTCCATGAAAACTGAAGTAGAGAGCGATTCGTCGGCTGCGGATATGGCGCAAGAGTATCCAGGTAAGGATAAGAGTGAGCAAAGCATTGCTGCAGAAGACAAGGATATGCAATTGGCTGATTCATCTCGAAAAAACACTATGAAGGAAATTGATGGAAGCGATGAAACTGCAGGAGGCCAGGGGCAAAATGAAAATGCATCACCTGTGCCAGCAGAGAGTGAGCCTGCTCAGCAACAGACAATCGCAATGTCCAGCTTGGAGTCGGACATGACTGTAGAATCGGACTCGCTAGACGAGCCCCCGGTATATGAAAAATTCGCAGCAAAACCATTTACAGCTCCAAACGTGGTAAACGTCGATGGCGAATCAACGAATTTAGAGGTTATTACAATAGGAATGGGCGACATGCTTAAAATAACACTTGAAAGCGGTGAATGGAGCTACAGCGTCCAGGGCGATGTCCTGGAACCAGTAGGGGCAGAAACAGCAGGGGAACTGCTGGAAATTTCATTCATCCCTTTGAAGGCTGGAGAAGGTCGGATAATACTTGCCAAGAAGCCTTCCCAGACAAACCAGCCTGCCGATAGCAAGGAAGTTACAATAAAAGTAGAGTGATCCCATGAAGTTTTGCAGGATTCCTCAGCGAAATTCAGCCCTGTTGCCGGGATAAAGCTTTGACTGTTTGAGCGCTAGCGAGTTTCAAAGCGGCCGGCATACAGGCTGAATAAGATGCGAAGGAAATCCCAAAACGGAAGAGGGCGCGCAAATATCATGTCAGAGGCTTTGCAATAAGCAGAAAACTCAATCAAACTTGCACGCAATCCTCCTTTGTGTTATACTCAGATTGCTTCAAAAGTCATTTCAAAAACCATATAAGACAGTTCGATCGTAACCATCCTGTCTATAAATAAAACTAGGGCTCATCCATACGGCGTAGCTTATGGATTTTTTGTTTATTAACGGGGGCTCATGCCCTTTTTTATTTTCAAAAAGCCTTACAGTATGCTGAAAGGAAGAACATTAATTGAAAGAAAAAATAGGAATAACAACAACGGTTCCGGTGGAAGCAATTATTGCAGCTGGCTTTGCTCCGGTAGATCTGAACAATATTTTTGTTACAAGCAATGATTGCCAGGGCTACATCGAGGCTGCCGAAAGGGACGGGTTTCCAAAGAGCATGTGCGCTTGGATAAAGGGCCTCTACGGAGCCTGCATGATAAACGGCATAAAGAAAATCGTAGGCGTCGTCCAGGGCGACTGCTCGAATACAGCGTCGCTCACCGAGGTCCTAAGGCTAAGGGGAATAGATGTCATACCGTTTTCGTACCCGCACGAGAGAAGCGCTGAAAACGTAAAGAACGAATTAGATCGCTTTATGAAGCTGTGGGGAGTAGATTTGAAATCCGTAGAGGCAGTAAGGGCAAGCCTTCAAGGTATAAGGGGAAAGGCGATACTGCTCGATGAGCTTACATGGAGGGAATCAAAGGCAAGCGGCTTTGAAAACCATCTCTATCAGGTGAGCATGAGCGATTTCAACTCGGATCCCGAGGTCTTCGAAGGGGAGCTCGACAGCAAGCTTTGCGAAATTGAGGACAGGGAGGCTGACGAGCCGAGGCTAAGGCTGGGCTATATAGGAGTGCCGCCGATGATGGCGGACCTGTACGAATTCGCTGAGCAGCAGGGGGCAAGGATGGTCTACAACGAGGTCCAGCGCGAGTTTGCGTTCCCAAGAGCAGGGTATGCCAAGAATATATACGAGCAGTATGCCGACTACACGTATCCGTACGATATAGACTTCAGGCTGAAGGAGATAAAAAAGCAGATTGAGGAAAGAAAGCTCGACGGGCTTGTCCACTATACCCAGGCTTTTTGCCACAGGGCACTCGACGACATAATAATAAAAAGCCGCATAGACATCCCAATCATAAACATTGAGGGAGACAAGTCCGATAGGCTCGACGCCAGGACAAGGCTCAGACTCGAGGCGTTTCTCGACATGCTGTGCGACAGGAAGGAGGCTCTGTAATGAGGGCACTCGGAATAGACCTTGGCAGCAGGCAGGTCAAGCTTGCTGTGATGAAAGATGGCAAACTAGAAGACATGCGCTCATATAGCACAATGTCATTCTACAGAAACTACTGCAGCTACAGAGAAGGCATACGCCTTGACACAAAGGCTCTGGGGCTTAGTGATTTTGATATGGCCGTATCGACAGGCTATGGCAAGAACAACACCAACATGGCTGACTTTGTACAGATAAATGAGATAAAGGCGCATGTATACGGCGCGCTTGCACAGACAGGCCTTGAAGATTTTATGCTGCTTGATGTAGGCGGGCAGGATGTAAAGGTTACAAGGGTGGAAAAGGGAATGATAACCGACATCGAGCTCAATGAAAAATGTGCGGCATCGTGCGGCAGATATCTTGAAAATATGGCAAATGTACTTGAAATTTCACTTGATGAAATGGCGAACTGCTCGAGCAATCCAATAGAGCTCAGTTCGACATGCGCGGTGTTCGCAGAATCAGAGCTTATTGGCAAGATAGCTGAAGGGATAGAGCTTGAGAGGCTGTGCGCCGGCGTGAACCACTCGATGTACAAGAGGTTGCAGCCGATGCTTGCCAATTTCAAGGGAAGAGTGCTGGTGGTATCGGGCGGAGTGGCAAATAATGCAGCGCTCACGGGATATCTTGCGAATGACTATGACACGGTCATAAAACTTGATAATCCGCAGTTCAACGGCGCTATAGGCTGCTGCCACTATGCTGCCAGGCTGGCGTCAAAAAAAGTATTGGAAAGGCACGTGGAATAATATGTATATAATTAAAACGCAGCAAAGCTTTGACAGCGCGCATTTTCTTTCAGGGTATGAAGGCAAGTGTGCTAACATACACGGACACAGATGGAACGTCCATGCGGAGATCTCATCTCAGGAACTTCTCCAGGGAGGGCAAAATGACGGCATGGTAGTGGACTTTTCGGACATCAAGACTGTCCTGAAGGGGCTGGTAGATTCGCTTGATCACGCCCTGTTGATACAAAAAGGCTCAATGAGGAGCAAGACACTTGAATGCCTTGTCGGGGACGGCTTCCGAGTTATAGAGCTTGATTTTCGCCCTACAGCCGAGAATTTTGCCAGGTATTTCTTTGACAAGATAAAGGAGACGGGCTTTACGGTAAAAAGGGTTACAGTATACGAAACGCCAAAAAACTGCGCGACATACGAAGATTAGGGGGATGACATCTTGGAGTATAATGTAGTTGAAAAGTTTGCAAGTATAAATGGCGAAGGCGCAAAGACGGGGCAGTTGGCTGTGTTCATAAGGTTTGCAGGCTGCAACCTAAGCTGCAGCTATTGCGACACAAAGTGGGCAAATGAGGCAGACGTAAAAGCTGAAAAGATGAGTGCGCAGGATATCCATGAATACATTCAATCAACAGGTATATCGAATGTAACACTCACGGGAGGAGAACCGCTCAATCAATACGGCATAATGGAACTTTTGCAGAGGCTTGCAGAGGACAGCTCAATTGACGTGGAGATAGAGACAAACGGAAGCATAGATATAGAGCCGTTCTTGAACATATCGCCAAGGAGGCCTTCGTTCACACTCGACTACAAGCTTGGAAGCAGCGGCATGGAATCATATATGGATATTGAGAATCTGACCTGTGTATCAAAGAGGGATGCTGTCAAGTTTGTGGTGGGCAGCTTTGACGACATAGACAGGGCGAAAGATGTTATAGAGGAGTACGAACTTGACAAGAAGACCCGAGTCTACTTCAGCCCTGTGTTTGGCGAAATAGATCCCGTCGAAATAGTAGAGTACATGAAAAGCCACTACATGAACGGTGTCAGCCTCCAGCTGCAGCTGCACAAATTCATATGGGACAGCGATAAAAGGGGAGTATAACATATGGAAAATGAAAAGGCGCTTATAGTTTTCAGCGGGGGGCAGGACAGCACTACCTGCCTTTTTTGGGCAAAAGAGAGATTCGCAGATGTAATTGCTCTCTCATTCGACTACGGTCAAAAGCACGTACTTGAACTCGACTGTGCAAAAGCCATATGCAAAAAATACGGAGTTGAGCACCACACCATGAACCTGGGACTGCTGGGCGAGATCACATCCAACTCGCTTACAAGATTGGACATGGATGTTGACAAGGAAGTAGAGGAAGGCAGCCTTCCAAATTCGTTCGTGGACGGAAGGAACATGTTGTTTTTCACATTTGCGGCCATATTCGCAAAGCAAAAGGGCATAAAGCACATAGTCACAGGAGTGTCCCAAAGCGACTACAGCGGCTATCCTGACTGCAGGGACATATTCGTAAAATCGCTCAACGTCACGGCAAATCTGGCCATGGAATACGATTTTGTAATACACACTCCTCTGATGTGGCTCGACAAGGCCCAGACCTGGGGGCTCGCAGACAGGATTGGCGTGTTGGATATCATAAAAAATGAGACTCTCACATGCTACAACGGCATCATCGGAGACGGCTGCGGGGAATGCCCGGCATGCAATCTTAGAAGGAATGGCTATGAAAAGTACGTGGAGTCAAAAGCATAAAAAGCACATGTAGTGTCGCAATATATTTTAGGGGCGGATTCTTTTGAGTCTGCCTTTTTCGATTTTCCAGGCAAAAAAATCTGTCTCCTTCAGGAGTTGATTTCCTGAAAAGAGACAGATATCTATTCGTTACCTTTGCTTTCCTCGTCAGAAGCTTTAACGTATGACATGGTGGTGCTGAGATTGCTATGCCCCATTATGTCTGCAAGCTTGTGCAGGCTCGTGCTCTGAGCCTTTTTGTAGCCGAAGCTGTGGCGGAAGGAGTAGGCGCTGAGGCCTTCAAGGCCCGCAAGCACCATGTATTTTCGCACTATATACCTCACGGCTCTTTCGGTAAGCTTTTCCCCAGTCTTTTCGGAGCGGAAAAGTGGGCCGTCTCCGGCAATTTTTAAAGAAGAGACATACCTTTCAAGTGCGGAGGCGCAGGCGTAATTGAGTGGGATTTTCCTTGTTTGGCTCCCCGAAACAATGCTTATCGAGCCGCTCTTTTTCGATACGCTTATGTCGGATATCATAAGGCTGCAAGCCTCCCCGACGCGAATTCCTGTATGTATCATGAGCTTTAGCATAGCCTGGTCTCGCAGGGTGCCGTGGGACTTTACGGTGTCGAGGAGCCTTTTTTCCTCGTCCTGAGTGATTTCACGAGGCTTGCCCTTCTGCACGGGGTTTAGCCTTACATGCTTTGCAGGATTCCTGACCGAAAGGCCGCAGTGGTAGGCCCAGTCAAAGAAAAGCTTGAGCGTTGAAATCCTTCTGTTGATGGTCGAGGGCTTAAGCTTCAGATTTTGCATTGCTTCCTTGTATGTTTCAAGCTCCCTGACGCATATCTGGTCGAAAGAAAATATGAGCATATTCTGGCATGTGTCCATGCCCTGGTATTCGTGCCAGCCGATGAAGTGTTTAAGGTCGGCAGAATATTCCTGGATCGTCTTTGAGTTGAGATTTTTTTCAGAAAGAGACGATATGAAGCTGTTTATCAGTTCCCTGCCTTCGTTTGAGACTTCACGCATTTTATTCAAAAGCTACCTCCGAGTATTGACTAATATTAGTGGACATGATATTTTAAATTAGTGGACATCACTCAATCAATTATAAATCAAAAAAACTCGGATTTCAATAGGTATGCCATAGCAATAGTAGAGCATATCTTCAAGCATTAGTGGACATTGCTGCACATTTTTCAATACATTCTAATCAAGATGTGCTAATGCCCATTGCAGCAATTGCACGAAATTATGACAGGAGGAGCAGCAATGGAAATGGCAAGTTTGGAAAAATTATTTTCAATAATGATTTTGGTATATCTAATGGCATCAGGAGCTCCGCTATTAATGAAAAGACACCAGGAGCTGGCCAATCATATCACGGGGATTCTATGCAGCATAGGAGGAATTATTGGCATAGTCTTATCTCTCATGAAGCTTCTTGGAAATGCCGGAGATTTGGCGTTTAACATAGCAAATACAAATATACCATATCTGTCTTTTACAATAGGAATAGACAACATATCTGCATTCTTCATCCTGTCCCTTTCAGTTCTGGCAATACCTGTATCGATTTATTCGGTAGGTTACGTTTCTCGGTATTATGGAAAGAGCAACACACATATTCTCAATTCCCTTTATGCACTTTTTATAATTTCAATGGCTTTTGTGTTTGTAGCCAGGAATATGGTCACTTTTTATATGTCCTGGGAGCTCATGGCTCTGCTTTCTTATTTTCTTATTATGTACGAATCTGAAAAGAAGGAGACCGTTGAAGCTGGAACGCTTTATATAATTATGACGCATGTGGGAACTGCATTCCTGCTTGCGGCGTTTACAATAATATATGCTTATACAGGCAGCTTTGAGTTTGCTTCGGAGGCAGCCGCTGTTCCGAGTACAATTAAGAACGTACTTTTTGTACTGTTTCTTATAGGATTTGGAGCAAAGGCCGGCGTAGTGCCTCTTCACATATGGATGCCATCAGCATATCCAGTGGCGCCAAGCCACATATCGGCGCTTATGTCGGGAATAATGGCGAAGACGGCAATATACGGTTTGCTGCGTTTTGTGTTCGATATCCTGAAGGCTGATTCAATGTGGTGGGGCATGGCAATACTCGCTGTAGGAATTCTCTCTGCGGTGATCGGCGTTGCATATGCATACATGGAGAGCAACATAAAACGTATGATTGCCTTCAGCAGCATAGAAAACATAGGAATAATACTCATGGGCTTAGGCATAGCAGGGATAGCAAGCCACAGCGGAGATTACATGCTCAAAGCACTTGCAATTACAGCGGCAATGGTTCATTGCTTCAACCACACGGTCTTCAAGGGACTGCTTTTCATGTCGGCTGGCTCAATTGAGTTTTCAACGCAAACCAAGCAGATGAACGAGCTTGGGGGACTGATGAAGACAATGCCGCTTACGGGGCTTTTTATGCTAGTGGGGTCGCTGGCTATTTCGGCTGCGGTGCCCTTCAACGGCTTCATAGGAGAGTGGCTGACATACCAGGCATTCATAATGGGCATAAGTTCGGAAATGGGCACAATCAACGTGGCTTTGGTGCTGGGAGCAGCATCGCTTGGTCTTGCAGGTGCGCTTGCGGCAGGTTGCTTTGTCAAGCTCATAGGAATTTGCTTTATGGGGAGCCCTAGGAGCTCAAGTGCTCAAAAGGCAAAGGAGGTTCCGGTGTCAATGTCACTGGCAAGCGGATTTCTCGCGCTGCTTTGCATCGGTATAGGAATATTTCCAAAGCTGCTCATAGGAGTAGCAGCCAAAGCGTTCTACACGCTCAGCGGAAGCTCCATAATGCAGGGCATGAACGGGTTTGGAGTGGCGCCGGTTTACAGCCTTAGCCTCGATGCATCGCAAATAACGCCTGTTGCAGCAGTAATAGCAGGCGTTGCAGCCGCGATAGCAATGGCAGCGGTGATTGCAGCTATTGGAGGCAAGCGAGAAAAAAGAATTTACACCACTTGGGACTGCGGTTTTGAAAGGCTCAATCCGAGGATGCAGTACTCCTCGACAGGATTTTCAAATCCAATTGGCATAGTGCTGAGGCTTCTTTTCAGACCTGTAAGGGAGCTGAAGATAGACAGTGGCAGTATACTATATACTCCCAAAAGCATCAAATATACGCTCAAGACAGAGAGCATATTTGAGAAATACATGTACGGACCTATTGCGGAGTTTTTCAGTAGAATATCTGTTATAACAAAGATTTCAGTACAGACGGGAAGCATACACGGTTATCTCATGTATATTTTTGTGACGGTGTTTGTCTTCATGATATACAACAGCTTGGTTTAACGGAGGGATTCAATTGGCGGATTTGTCATACTATGCCATTCAAATGGCACTGTTCATACTCGTCGCGCCGCTAGTAGGCGGGATTATTAACAAGATAAAGGCATTTACACAAAAGAGAAAGGGAGCGCCCATATACCAGATATATCTGGATATAATAAAGCTTTTTACAAAGGACATGGTTGTATCAAACCAGACATCATGGGTGTTTAATGCCACTCCCTACATAATGTTTGCATCTTCTGCTGCGGCATGCGCTTTTGTGCCGATTTTGCCGGGGCTTGCTGCAAAGCCGTTGGCAGGTGACGTATTCATTGTGATATATATACTTGCGCTCGGGAAATTTTTCATGGCCATATCTGGCTTTGACGCTGGAAGCACTTTCGGGGGCATGGGCAGCAGCAGGGAGATGATGATAGGCGCGCTTTTTGAGCCTTCGCTCATAGTTGCAGTGCTTACGTTGGGATTTGCAGCCAAGAGCACATCGCTCAGCGAGATTATGCTTCATTCGGCCAAGCTGGGGCCTGCAATAGTGCAGCCTTCGTACATGCTTTTGCTGTTTTCCATAGTACTGGTTCTAATAGCTGAATCCTCAAGAATACCTGTTGATGACCCGGCTACGCATCTAGAGCTTACAATGGTGCACGAGGCCATGATCCTTGAATATTCTGGAAGGCATCTGGCACTGATGGAGCTTGGAGCATTTATAAAGCAGCTCATATTCATAACAATAATAGCCAATGTATTCATACCTGCAGGCACGGCCGTCTATGCGGGGCTCGGATTTGCGGGAGCCATGGCTTCGCTGTTTGTTTACATTGCAAAGGTGGCAGTCATTTCAGTTGTTGTGGCATTAATAGAGGCTGGTACGGTGAAGCTGAGGTTTTTCAGCATACCGAACCTTGCGGCTCTTTCGTTCATAGCGTCTTTCGTAGGATTCCTTCAGCATTTCACAGGGGGAGGTATTTGATTTGGAGATAATGCAGATATTGTCGGTGCTCATACTCTTGTCGTGCTTTGTGCTTGTATCCAACAAGAGGACAAACTCATATATAAAGACTTTCCAGGCTCAGTCTGCCCTTCTGGCGCTTGCGGCATTCATGATTGGTTTTGAGAACATAGAGGGTCACGGAGCGGTTGAAATAATGCTTGTATGTTTTCTGATAGTGGCCCTTAAGGTCTACTACATTCCAAGGCTTCTTAGACGCACATTTGCAAATGTAGACTACAAGGTTGAAAAGAATTTTTTCTATAACATACCGCTGCTGGTGCTTGTTTGCTGCGCTATAGCGGTATTCAACTATTTTTCGATATCGTCGGCAATAGGAGCTGAAGCCAGCGAGCTTGGCATGTTTCTTGCAAATTCCGTATCCGTTATATTTATAGGCTTTTTCTTCATGATAAGCAGGAAAAAGGCGATAGGACAGATAGTGGGACTGCTTGTAATGGAAAACGGCATATTCGCCGCAGCACTTTTTGCCTCAGGGGGCATGCCTGTGCTTGTGGATGTTGGAATATTCATAGACCTTATAACTGCAGTTATAATAATGGGGATTATGGTGTTCAAGATAAATGAGCAGCTGGAAACTACTGATATAAATAAACTCAAGAGGTTAAGGGGATAAAGGGATGATATCATATTTGTTGCTGATACCTATTGTATCTATAGCAGCCTTTTGGCTGGCAAGGCGCGAAAGCCATATTTTTGTGCTTGGAATTGCGGCAGCCTTGATAATGCTGTCTGCAGGGATAAAACTTTCACTAGATGTAGCCGCTCTTGGGCATGTCGAATCAAGAGTTTTGATGTTTTTTTATGTGGACAGCCTAAGCATGATAGTGCTGGGACTTGTGCTGGCGGTTTCGTTTTTTGTAGTGATTTATTGCGCTGGGTATTTCAAAAAAGAGCTCGAGCGCGGCAAGATAGACTTAAAGCGGTTAAGGCTGTTTTACTCACTGCTGTTTGCATTTATATTTTCAATGATACTGTTGCTTACCACGCCTAATATGGGGATAATGTGGATAGCCATTGAGGCTACGACGCTGGCATCCGTGTTTCTGGTGGGTTTTGAAAATAACAAGCGCTCCCTTGAGGCTTCGTGGAAGTATATAATCATATGCTCCGTGGGGATAGCCATAGCGCTTTTGGGAATAATAGTGCTTCATATTTCATCCATTGGAATTATAAAGGATGCCGGGACGGAGCTATCATGGACTTATCTGTACGAGCATGCAAAAGAGCTTGACTTGAATCTGCTTAGATTAGCATTCATATTCATGCTTGTCGGATTTGGAACAAAGGCAGGTCTGGCACCTATGCATACATGGCTTCCTGATGCCCATAGCCAGGCTCCATCTCCTGTCAGTGCAATGCTTTCGGGGGTTTTGCTCAACAACGCCATGTACGGGATAATGAGAGGCCTTGCCATACTAAACAAGGCAATGGGGAGCGGCAGTTTTGCCGGAGCAGCGCTCATGGCTCTTGGATTGCTTTCTATACTTACGGCTGCCGTGTTCATACTTACGCAAAGAGACTACAAGAGGCTGCTTGCATATTCGAGCATAGAACATATGGGGATAATAGCTCTCGGACTTGGCGTGTTCACTCCGGCGTCAGTGCTCGCCTCGCTAATGCACATGATAAACCACTCCTTTACAAAGTCAATGCTTTTCCTTTCGGCCGGAAACATATATCAAAGGTACGGGACGAAGGATATCTACAAAGTTAAGGGGCTTTTCAAGTCAATGCCTATAACCGGAGTTGTGTTTATGCTGGGGATATTTGCGATTACAGGCATGCCGCCATTCAGCATATTTTCAAGCGAACTTGGCATGGTTGTGGCATTGTTCAAGAATGGCAGCTATCTTGCGGGAACAGCGTTTCTTTTCCTGCTTGCGCTGGTGTTTGTGGGCTTTGCTGTGACACTGTTTAAGATTTTTTATGGGAATGCAAAAGGAGAACAGCAAAAGAGCTTGAAACCAAGCCCATATGCTGACGCTGTGCTCGTTGCCATGATTGGAGTAATAACCGTGACTGGGGTGTTTATGCCTAATGGCGTCCTGAAGCTTCTTATGGACGCTCAAAGAATTGTTACCGGGGGATAGGACATGAAGAAAATGGAAGACATTATTGAAGAGCTAAGAGCCGGCTTTGGTGAAAGCTGTCTAAATTACAATATAGTGCACGAAAATGAAATGAGAATTGGTGTTAATGAGGTTGATGTCAGAAGAATGGCCGAGCTTTTGTGCAGGGACAAAGGCATGAAGCTTGCCTGCATGTTTGCCAGCGACGAAACACTGCTTCCATCAGGTGAGTTTGCAATTTACTATGTATTTGCGGATGCAGAAAGAGGAGCTTTCATAATTGCAAGGATGGCGGTCGACAGCGAGAAAATGAGCTATCCTTCAGTTTCAGACTTTATACATTCGGCTTCATTTTATGAGCGGGAGATTCATGATCTTTTCGGAATTAAGGCGGAGGGCAATGAGAGCTTAAAGCCCATGGTGTTTCACGGAAACTGGCCTGAGGGCGAGTATCCTTTGAGAAAGACCTATGACAGGAGCAGGAAACCTGCATTTGCTTCAAGAAGGCAGGAATTCATGAAGGTTAAGGGAGAAGGGGTGTACGAGATTCCAGTAGGGCCTGTGCACGCTGGCATAATTGAGCCAGGGCATTTCAGGTTCAGCGTTGCGGGAGAGCCCATAATTAATCTGGAAGCCCAGCTATATTTTGTTCACAAGGGCATAGAGAAAATGTGCGAGGGCATGGACTTTAAAAAGTGCTTTTATGTATCGGAGAGGATTTCGGGAGATGAGACCTTCTCAAACGCATTGGCCTACTGCCAGGCTGTTGAGAAGATAGCAGGTGTTCAGATTCCGCGCAGGGCCCAGATCACAAGGGTGATATTTGCAGAGCTAGAGCGCCTTACGAGCCATCTTGGAGATATAGGCGGCGTTTGCCTGGATATAGGCTATGGATTCGCCACATTCCAGTTCAGGATGATGAGGGGCTGGACATACCAGCTTGTTGAGGCTGTTTGTACTTCTAGGTTTTTAAGGAGTGTCAACACCCCGGGTGGGGTAAGAAAGGATTTTCTGGAAGGCAATGAGAAAAGGATAATTGAAATGATGATAAAGATAGAAAAGGAGCTGCTTGAAACTATAGACATAATAAAGGCGAAAAGTCTCTATATAGACAGGGTTGAAAATACAGGCACACTCAAAAAAAAGACGGCGATAGACCTGAATGCGACAGGGCCTGCAGGCAGGGCTTCTGGAGTTCACTACGATGTCAGGAAGTCATTTCCTTATGAGGCTTACGGCGATATGGAATTTGAAGTTTCAATGCACAACAACGGCGATGTAAACTGCAGGCTGAATGTAAAGCTCGAGGAATGCATTCAGTCAATAAAACTCATAATGCAGGGGATAAACATGCTTGAGAGTGGTAGCATGTGCAGCAAAATAGACTTCCTTCCTCCTTACGTTTCGGCTCTTGGATATACAGAGTCGCCAAGAGGCGAGAACATTCACTGGATAATGTCGGGCGAAAACAACGATATATACAGGTACAAGGTAAGGACGCCATCGTTCTGCAACTGGCCGGCGCTTTGCGAAGCGGTAAGGGGAAACATAGTTCCGGATTTTCCTATTATAAACAAAAGCTTCAACCTATCATATGCTGGGAATGACTTATAGAGGTGATATACTTTGTTTGGAATGATTAAAAAAATTATTCAGTACCCAAGGCTCACTCAAAAATATCCTAAAAAGCCGCTGGATTTGCCGGATTTCATAGGCAAACCGGAAATAGACAATTCCAAATGCACAGGCTGCAATGAGTGCATAAGCGCATGTCCTTCTGGCTGCATAGTGAGGGACGAAAAAGGCGTCATCGGTATAAACTTGGACGAGTGCATATTCTGCGCAAGGTGTGAAGATGTATGTGCAAGCGGGGCGGCCAGGATGACCAGCGAGTTCGAGCTTGCACAGAAGGACAGGAGGCTGCTTAGAAAAACGCCGCTTGTGATAGAGGAGCGGGATATACCCGACGAGAGGTACGAGCTCATACAAAGAGAAGTAAAAGAGAAGATAAAGAAAATATACGGCAGGAGCCTCCAGATAAGAGTGGTCGATGCCGGCTCATGCAATGGCTGTGATTATGAGATAAACGGACTCAACAATCCGTTCAACGACATAGAAAGGTTCGGAATTCGTTTCGTGCCTTCGCCAAGGCATGCCGACATGTTGCTTGTGACAGGAACTGCAACAAGGAACATGGAGCTTGCGCTCATAAAGACATACAATGCCACTCCTGATCCGAAGCTTGTGGTTGCCGTAGGTGCATGCGCGTGCAGCGGAGGCATATTCAGGGACAATTACGCCACAAGGAATGGCATTGACTGCATAGTGCCTGTCGACGTTTACGTTCCGGGCTGCCCGCCAAGGCCGCACGCCATACTTTATGGCATACTGAAGGCACTGGATAGGGTTGGCAAAAAATAGCATACTGCACCGTAAAAAATACGTAAAAGATACTGCCCAATATTATAATAGGCAGGATCTTTTTGTTTTTGGCAAATGCGAATAAATTTTGATTATAGTTGAAACGGTCTGGTATAATAAATACCAACCAAACAATGGAGGTGGAACAATACATATGGCGAAAAAAAAGAGCACATTACTCAAGTCGTGCCTATTTGCGCTTGCAATAGGTGCAGCGCTCCTGCAGACAGGGTGTGATAGCGGCAAGGAAAAGGGGGATCTCAAATGGTCCTATGAGAAGGCTATAAAAGCGCCGATAGAGATAAGCGCGGCGGACGAGGAGCTGAGTATTGGCAGCATTGAAAAGGACAAGGTTCAGGTGAAAATTCCCGGAAAATCATTTGACAGTCCGACAAAGCTCAAGATATACACACCAGACAAGGTGCCCAATGTGGTTTCAAAGAAATTCGAGCCGATAGGTGCGCCAGTTGAGGTACAGTGCGATGCCGAATTCACAAGGACTAACAATCCGGTTCAGGTGACATTCGCGCTCGACAAGAGCACAATAAGCGAGGACACAATGCCCTCGGATTATTGGATTTCTTATTACGACGGCAACAAATGGGAGTACATAAAGCCTGACAGCGTGGATCTGGATGCCGGAACAATGACATTTACAACCTGCCACTTTAGTCTTTTCGGCTACGGAAAAATCACCGTGGACCAAAAGATAGAGGAGTACACAAAGAACAAGGCGCTTGCCGACTGGACCCAGAAGGGAATGGACGACAAGGTCAACAAGGCTGTAGAGCAGGCAGTGGATCACATACTTAAGGATAAGCTCGGCATGAGCGACGAGAGCACCAAGAAGAAGGTGCTTGCCAGCCTGCTCAATGACGACGAATGGGCCAACATGGCCAAGTCTGTTAAAGATGGAGATTACATAACATTCAACCAGAATTTCAACGTGCTTGTTGGCAAGAAGATAGTGGACAACGTGTCTGAAGGAACTCTTTCAAAGCTTTTGAAGGGCGTTACAGCGGATGACGGCATAGAAACAGTCAAGGCTGCATCTACAGCCCTGGGATATCTTGCTGAGGGAAGAAAATACGACGCTGCCAAGATAATAGGTGAGAACATAGCAGATAAGTTTGTAATAACCACTGTAGGCAAGGTTGCCATAGCTGCTGTGGAAAACGAAATCGAATCATGGAAAAACAAGGAGGTCGAAGCAGCATACCAGGCCTTCAAAAACGGTGCCTCTCAAAAATGGTGGTGGGGCGGCTACAACGTTGAAAAAGGAGATTTTGACTCGGTATATGAGCAGATGAGGGGAGCCGCAAGACAGCTCGAGATAGAAGCGGTTAAAAAGCAAAACCAGATAAGGGCCGAGGCAGGACATCCGCCGCTGACTGCTGAAGAAGAAAACAAGATAAAAGACAAGGTAAGCAAGGATCTGCAGAGCCAGTTTGAAAGAAGGCTAAAACAGGAGGAAGAGCTGGCAAAGAAGGAGCAGGAGATAAAGCAGCTTGTAGCGGAATACAAGGAGAAGGGGCTTCTCGAGAAGGGCTCATTCGGTTTCGACAAGGGCTACGACCTGGAACAAAGGCTTGATGTGTTGATGCACCTAAAGGAGAAGATACTAAAGGATACAAAGAGCAAGGAGCTTATGGCAAGCGGCTATAACAACGGTAAGATAGGCATGGACCACATAATAAGCCTCACGATGATATGGTACACAGAAGGCTATTCGGGATATGCAAAATACATCAAGGACAATTTCAATATAGAGATATATCCGCCGGCTGAAGCCATGGCAGGCGCCTGGAATGGCAACATGACCATTACGAACATCACGTTCCCTGAATTTGAAACGCAAGAGCAGGAACAGCAGATAGAGAGTGAAGCCGGCTGTGATTTCAACCTGGACTGGAACGCCATCAAGAAGGAGCTTGAAGCCATGAAAGGCGTTGCAAGACCAATGTCATTGAACATTACAATGGATAAGTCGGGCAGCGGTAACGTGACAATAACTTTGGACGGAGACAGCAATGGTCCTATGCCTATAAGCTACAAGAGCGGACAGGTGAGTTTCACCATTTCGGATGAAAGCGACAGCTCGGTTGTGTTTATAGGATATGCGTCAGAGGATCAGACATCATATGGACTTAATGGAAGCTTCAAGTTTAAACTTCCAGAGTCTCTTGAAAAAGCAGGACTAAGCATGAGCGGCACATGGAATGTCTCGAAGTCGAAGCAGGCTCCGGCCGTAGTTGCACAGCCGTAGTGAAATTAAACAAAGGGCATAAATTATGGATCCTCAAATAAGCATAATGGGATTGAAAATGCTGACGTTCAACTCATACAAGCTTTTCATGGCCATATCTGCAGCAGCGGCAATGGCGATATGTTATATGGCCTTAATAAAGGAAAAACTAACTGTGAAGCAAGCAGTTGCGCTTACGCTGACGATAGGAGCGGGATTTTTCTTGGGAGCCAGGTTGCTGCACTACATGCTCAACAGGGAGCTTTACATTGAAAAGGCTTTCAAGATAACTGATATCTCGGCAACTAATTTTGCACTCTATGGCGGGATTCTAGGGAGCGCATTGCTTGGAGGCTTGGCTGTTATCATTATGAGGCTGAGGCTTTTGAAAATCGCCGATATTCTCGTGCCTGCAATATGCGTCGGGATTGGGACTATGAAAATAGGATGTCTTTTTAATGGTTGCTGTTACGGTAAGGAGACAGAGCTTCCATGGGGAATTAGATTCCCCATGGGAAGTCCAGCCTATTCATACCACTTCAAAGACAAGGCTGCGAACTTCACAATACTCAATATTCCTTTAGAATCGCACGCCGTTCATCCCACGCAGATATACGAGCTGCTTGCTGCGGCGGCAATAATGCTATTGGCCGTATATCTTAATAAAAAAAGCCTAAAGGATGGTATTGTGTTCATAGCCTGCTCGCTTGCATTCACGATTTTCAGGACGATCAACCACGGCCTGAGGGAATTCAACTCGGCGCAGGCAAACTACCTGATGTGGCAGCCGAGACTTTATTTGGTTATAATGGCTATTCTATCAGGAATGCTTTTATGGATATTTTTTTCGGATGGAATAGGCACAAAAAAGAGGGCATGAGTAGTCATGCCCTCTTTTGATGCCCGAATGGTTATAGCTTATCGATTTTTACGGCCATTATGAAGTCGTTCTCGGAAAGCCCATGTATTTTATGGGTTGTAAGAGATATTACAACCTTGCCCCAGGACAGCTGTATGTCGGGATGATGGCCCTCCTCCTCGGCTAGTGCGCCAACCTTGTTTGTGAATTCGAGCGCTTCCTTGAAGTCCTTGAACTTGAATTTTTTTTCGATTTTAACGTCGTTAATAACCTCCCAGCCGTCGCTGAGAATGTCTGAAAACACCATTATATCAGAGTGGTTGAGCGGATTTGTTCCAAGTTCGCAGGGAACGCACTTCTTGTTTTCAAGCTCTGATTTCATAATATGATCCCTCCTTAGACATATAATTCTCATAAGCACATACTGTACTGCATAATGGTATTTGCCGATGTATTCAAGCTTTATATATTTTTTACCCCAAAAATGATTAATACTTCATATTATATTTGTAGAGTGTTAATCCAAAATCAGTGTGTAAATCATATAAAATGGGTAAATAATAAATGTGTGGACACGTTAATGGAAATGCATATGATTAAGTATATAAGGAGTGATAATTATGAAACTGAGTGCGAGAAACCAGCTTAAAGGAAAAGTAGTTGAGATTCAAGAAGGCGTGGTAAGTGCGAAGGTTGTAATAGAAATATGCGAAGGAAACCGTATATCATCTACCATATCAATGGATGCGCTAAGAGATTTGGGCATCAAGGTGGGTGACGAAGCTACTGCAGTAATCAAGGCCACATCAGTTATGGTGATGGTGCCATAGAACATGAGGGGGAAGAATAGATGCAAAGAGCGCATGAAATAGATTACACGCTGCACGGAGACGATCTTCAGCTTGTGGAAATAGAGCTTGATCCTGGAGAAAGCGTCATTGCGGAAGCGGGAGCCATGCTCTACATGGAGAACGGCATACAGATGGAGGCTGTTCTTGGCGACGCTTCAGGCAAGGGAGAAGGAACGGGCTTAATGGGCAAGCTGCTCGGAGCAGGCAAGAGAGTAATAATGGGCGAGAGTCTTTTCATGACGCTCTTTACGAACAAGGGAAGCCAAAAGCAGAAGGTTGCATTTGCGGCTCCATACCCCGGAAAAATTGTTCCTTTTGATCTGAATGCATACGGCGGAAGGATAATTTGCCAGAAGGATGCGTTCCTGTGTGCGGCAAAGGGAATATCGGTGCAGATGGAATTTCAGAAGAAAATAGGCGTAGGACTTTTTGGCGGAGAAGGCTTCATAATGGAAAGACTAGAAGGCGATGGATTCGCATTCCTTCATGCCGGCGGAGCTATAGTAGAAAAGGAACTCAGCCAAGCAGAGTTGCTTAAGGTAGACACAGGCTGCCTGGTGGCGTTTACCAGTGGAGTCGACTACGACATCCAGTTCATGGGCGATATAAAGAGCGCTATATTCGGAGGCGAGGGAATAGTGCTTGCGACGCTCAAAGGGCCAGGCAAGGTGTGGCTCCAATCGCTTCCTTTTAGCAGGCTTGCCGACAGGATGATATCGGCATCGCGCCATATGGGAGGCGGAGGCACATCCAAGGACGAGGGCAGTTTGCTGGGAGGCCTTGGAAGGCTTCTGGATGGAGACTAAAATATGCGGCGGTGTTATTGCAGAAAAAAACTCGAACTGCATATGACACCGCTTTTTCATGCATATCAAAGATTAGAATATAATGATAAGAGCTCTGTAGATGTTGACATGCAGGTTCTGATGTAATATATTAGGGCTAAAGAAAATAGCAAAAATTTCAAATTGCTGATATGTTAAAACATACACGGGGGTTTAAGATAAATAATATGATGGATAAAATAAGAAGCAGTTTTAATGATATTTTTAGCGAGAGTTTCATGAAGAGCGCGCGGAGATTCGGAATATTTGCCATATTCTACACGATAGCATTTGTAGCTTTTTTTTGGACCGCAGCATATACATTTCCGTTTATAATAGCATTCATAATAGCCCTCTCCATTCAGCCGCTTGTCAAATTGCTAAAGGAAAGGATCGGAATTTCCAACGGAATTACATCGCTTATTGCCTCTGTGCTTGTATATATACTTTTTTTCACCCTTATATTTCTGCTTTCCTACAAGATGGTTTCGGAGGCAAAGCAGATGCTTTCGACATTGACAACGATAGACATAAACTATGTCACACAGCTTGTTAAGGAGTGGATTAGCAGGTTTGACATATACTTGAAATATATAGATCCTGACTTTATAAATAAAAACAGTAGCCAGATCACGGATATAGTAAAGAACGCCCTTGGAATGCTCGGAAGGGTCCTTAACAAATTCCTTTCAGCCGCAGGTTCAATACCCCTTTGGATAGCAGTGATTTTTATAACTATCATATCGACATACTTTTTCACTAGGGATATGGACAAAATAAAGAATAGCACATTTGGAATATTCTCGGAAAAAGGCCAGCAAAGAGTGCTGAATGTCTTGGAAGAAGGTGTAAGTCTGTTTGTCAAGATTGTAAAATCTTATGCCATTATATATATGATAACATTCGTTGAGACACTAGTAGGATTTTCGCTCATACTAAGAATTAAGTACGCTGTAATACTCAGCATCGTGGCGGCAGTGTTCGATATAATACCCGTCCTTGGAGTAGGAGCTGTATACTGGCCGCTCGTGGTTATATACGCAATACTGGGAGACTACAGGACCTCTATAGGCATAATGATACTTTACGTATTTGTGGTTATTGTTAGATACATAGTCGAACCAAAGCTCGTTTCCACGTCGCTTGGAATACATCCTGTGCTGCTGCTGGCTGCTATATTTGCAGGCCTAATGACTTTTGGAGTTTCCGGAGCAATATACCTAATAGTTATGATAATTGCATACAAGATATTCAACAAGACCAAGCCAGATGCACAGTTGCATGAAGATATAAACACAAGAACAACACAGTAAAAACAGGCAGAACTCACAAAACAATGTGGGGGCTGCCTGTTTTTGAATTAGATCGAGTGTTTTTTAATCGAGTCTTTTTTTGAAGCTTATAGATGCAACAGCTAGTAAAGCTATCCCGAAGGCAAGGAGTATATAGACTTCGTTTGCAAGTATTGTAAAGTCTGAGCCTTTTAAAATAATTCCCCTCAATATTTTCAAAAAATAGGTCAGGGGTATAAAATATCCTGCAACCATTATGGGAAAAGGCATCGATTCTCTTGGAAATATGAAGCCCGAGAGAAGTATGCTCGGCAGCAAAAATAGGAAAGCCATCTGCATGGCCTGGGCTTGTGTCTGGGCTATTGTGGATATGAGTATGCCTATGGAAAGCGAGCATATAACGAAAATCACCCCAAGGATTATAAGGAGCATGGTGTTGCCGGCTATGGGCACGTCAAACCAGTATGTGCCGAAAAATAGGGCTATGAGAAAATCGAGCGTGCCAATTAGAATATATGGCACCATCTTTCCGACAATTAGCTCAGCAGGCTTTATCGGCGTGACCATTAGGAGCTCTATGGTGCCTCGCTCCTTTTCCCTTACAAGTGAAAAGGCCGTAAGTATAACGGTGATATTTTGCATAATAAGCCCTATCAGGCCGGGGATTGTGAATTTCGTGCTTTCGAGATTGGGATTGTACCAGACTTTAGTGCGTACATCAAGGCCCGGTTCGCCAGTGTTGAGCTGGCTGGATTGCAATTGAGGCAGCCGCTCTAACGAATAATTTTTAGACAGCAAAAAACCGCTTTGAAGCGCTGTTCTTGCTATCGTTGGGTCGACACCGTCTATTATTAGCTGCACACTGGAATCCCCAAAACCGTTAACGGTCTTTGAAAATCCGGAAGGTATGATTATGGCACATTTTACTTTGCCGGTGTCAATGAGCCGTTCAATCTCTCCTGTATTCTTTACATATACAGATGGAACGAAGTAGTTGGAGGCCTCAAACTTTTTGACAAGTTCACGGCTTTCCATGCTCTTGTCCATATCCAGGACTGCCATGTCTATATTTTCAACATCGGTGTTTACTGCATAGCCAAACAGAAAAATGAATATAAGCGGCATCATGACAGCCATGATGAGGCTTGCCCTGTCGCGCCGTATATGTAGAAGCTCTTTTTTTATTACGGCCATCAGCCTTTTTATATTCAATGCCCGTCACCTTCTTTATCCTTGAGTATGAATTTCATATCTTCAAATGAAGCTTCCACCTTTTTGCCGGTGTCCTCCTCGACATATTTAATGAACACATCCTCAAGATTCCTGGCGTTCTTCTCAGCGATGAGCTCCTTGGGGCTGCCTTTGCCTATTATGTGACCGCTGAAGACGAATATGAGCTCGTCGCATCCTTCGGCTTCGTCCATGTAGTGCGTGGTTACAAGTATTGTTATACCTTCCTTTGCAAGCTTGTGTATTATCTGCCAGAATACCCTTCGTGAAACGGGATCGACTCCTGAGGTTGGCTCGTCGAGTATTAGCATATTGGGTTTGTGAAGTAGTGTGCATCCAAGGGCCAGACGCTGTTTCCAGCCCCCGGAAAGATTGCCGGCCAGCTGCTTTTCTCTGCCTTCGAGACCTGCCATTTTAACAATTTGGCTTATTCTTTCGTTTCTTATGTTATCCGGAACTGAATAGACCTGTGCATAAAACCTTATATTCTCAAGAACCGTAAGGTCCTCATAGAGGCTGAATTTTTGAGACATATAGCCGATGCTCTGCTTTATCCTCTCGGACTCCTTTACAATGTCATATCCGAATATCTCACCCTCTCCGGAAGTCGGCGTCAGCACGCCGCAGAGCATGCGTATCAAAGTCGACTTACCCGCTCCGTTAGGCCCGAGTATGCCGTATATGCTGCCTTTTGGTATTTCAAGGCTTACGCCGTTGACCGCCACTAGCTCGCCAAAGCGCTTGGTGAGGCCTTTTGTCCAGACTGCCATATTTTCATTCGTCATTTGGAATCCCCCAGATACACATCCACAAGCACGCCGGGTTTGACAGCATCAATGTGGTCAAGCACCTTTATTTTGACCTCGTAGACTATCTCCTGCTTGTTCTCCTTGGATTCGATGTTCTTGGGAGTGAACTCGCCTTCGGAGGCTATGTAGACCACCTTGCCCTTTATGCTGTCTGCACCGTCAAGGCCGGCATCCATTGTTACCTCTTTTCCTAGCTTGACATTGCCAAGGTTCTTTTCTTCGACATATATCTTGACCCACAGATTTGACAGATTGTTTATGTTGGCAATTCTTGTGAATATCGGTGCATATTCTCCGCCGAGGTAATTGAGCGACTCTATCACGCCGTCTGAATTTGCATAGACGAATTCTTTGGCTATATTATCCTCGAGCGATTTAATGCTCCACTGGGCAGCATCAAGATTGCTCTTAGAAATATCTATGTCCTCTTTTGTGGAGCCATTTTGCACAAGCTGCAATTGCTCTCTTAGGTATGCAAGCTGCTGCCTTGAGCTTTCAAGTTTAGAGGAGGCTGCATCAAGCACCGCTTTGGAGTCCTTAAGAGACTGCTCGGACGCAGCGTCAGATTCGTAAAGCTGGGCTATGGTATTGTGGTTTTCAAGCCTGTAGTTGTAGTCCTGCTGATTGCTGCTTACCACGGTCTCCTGTTGGTTAACTTGTATCCTGGCTTTTTCAATCTCCTCGCTT
Organism: Peptoclostridium acidaminophilum DSM 3953; assembly: GCF_000597865.1. Lineage (GTDB taxonomy): Bacteria > Bacillota > Clostridia > Peptostreptococcales > Peptostreptococcaceae > Peptoclostridium_A > Peptoclostridium_A acidaminophilum. The sequence goes on from NZ_CP007452.1 coordinate 693,333, forward strand.
CTAGAGCCTTTAAAGGTCTTGTCGAGCGCAGCCTTTGAGGCTCCTGACTGAGCCTGTAAACGTCCGAGTTCCAGTCGCAGTGAATCGACATTTATACGTGCCAGTTTGTCGCCTTTTTTGACGGTATCGCCCTCCTTGACATATATCTCCTCGATTATTCCGCCGACTTCGGTGGAGACGCTGTAGGAGTCACTTTCGACAGAGCCTGTATAGTAGTCCAGATCGGAGCTTTGACAGGCGCTGAAAATAAAAAGGATTGATACAATGCAGAGTGATGCGAGTGATTTTTTCATAGTGGATTACCTCTCTGGAGAATTATATAGTACTTGAGTTGGTGTATTTTCATATGAATATTATAGCACTATTATTTACTTACCCACACCGATGGCAAAACAACTTGTTGCTTTCAAAATTACATTTTTCATGTAAAATAAATAGAAGAGCATATAAAACATTAGGAGGAAAAGAGATGAGTGACAATATAACACTAACACCAACCCCAATACAAAGGAACGAGTTTGACGTAGCTATAGAGCTTGCCATGTATGTTGCAAGGGCGCAAAGACTTGGGAAGGAAGAAGACGTTTCAGACGTTTTCGTGAGATTTTTTTCACTTGCAAAAGTTCTGGGCGCTACCGAGCCGGCAAAACTGATTAAATACCTACCGGAAGAGCTCCAGAACGGAATAAAATAAAAATCGGGGGATTGGAAATATGAAAGCCCTGATAACCTACAACTACGGCGATGAAAAGATGAATGCCTTAAGAAAGCTCGGTTACGAGCTCGTATACAGGCATGAAGACAACATGGTCAACGATGAAGAGACTGATGACGCTGAAATCCTGATATGCTATGATCCATTCCGCACATTCGACATAACCAGGATGAAAAGGCTAAGGTGGGTCCAGCTCTCAAGCATAGGAGTGGACCAGGTATCGCACGATTTCATAACCCAAAATGGTATCCTGCTTACAAACAACAGGGGCGGCTACAGCATACCGATGGGTGAGTGGATAGTCCTTAAGATCCTCGAAATATACAAAAACAGCCGTTTTTTCTACGAAAATCAGAAAAACAAAACATGGAAGCTCAGCAAGAATGTATATGAAATCTACGGCACCACAATAGGATTTCTCGGAACAGGCACAATTGCCCAGGAGGCTGCGAAGAGGCTTTCTGGTTTTGGAACCAGGCTTATCGGTCTGAATACAAAAGGCAGGGATGTAGAGGGCTTTGAAAATTGCTATTCGCTCGAAGAACTTGAAGAGTTCCTTCGAGCGTGCGACACTCTCGTGCTCTCGATTCCCTATACTGATTCCACGCATCATATTATGGACAAGCAAAAGCTGGGAATGATGAAGGATGGCTCCGTGATAATAAACATATCCAGAGGAAGTATAATGGACGAAGATGCTCTCATTGAAAAGCTGGAGGAGGGCAAGTTCCTCGGGGCGGCACTCGACGTATTTGAGCAGGAGCCTCTAGACAAGTCATCCAAGCTCTGGGAGATGCAAAACGTGCTTGTGACTCCGCACAATTCATGGGTATCACAGATGAGGGATGAAAGGCGTTTTGAGATGATTTTCGAAAACCTCAAAAGATACAGGGACAATAGAACTCTTGTCAACATGGTTGATCTGAAAAGGGGCTATTAGCTGCAGCACAATATGTAAATTGACTGGAATGTTGGAATATTAAAGGCCTCGTTTGCTACGAGGCCTTTTTGTATTCCAATGGATTTATTTTCTGCTTGAAGTATGACATGAATTCGAGCTCCGACACCAGCATGCCTGCAAATATCAGAATGCAGCCAATGATACCTTGGCCGGAGAGCACTTCGCCTAGTATTATGAATGCAAAGAATGCTGAAAACACAGGCTCCCCAAGATAAATAAGCGCTGCCCTTGTCGGAGTAGTATGCTTTTGCATAGTGTTTTGCACAAGGAAGCACAGGGCCGTTGCAAAAACAGCCATTATTATAATGAATGACCAGACGGTCGCTCCCTGGGGTATTGCAGGAACCTCGAACACAATACTGAAAACTGCCGACAGCACAGACACTACGCCGATTTGTATTATGGATAAAATAATCGGATCAGAAATCTTCGAGTAGTGGCTCACTGAAAGAATCTGGAGAGCATATCCGAAAGTCGAAATGAAAACGATTATATCACCGACATTTACTGAAAAATTTCCTGACGTACCTGAAGTCAGGAACGCCAAACCGGCTATTGCCATGACAATCCCTATTATGTTTTCGGCTTTGGGTGAATCCTTGAAAATCAGTGCGCTTATAACTGGAACGAGCACAATTGAAAAGCCGTTTATAAAGCCGGCCTTCGAAGCGGTGGTATAGAAAATCCCGAGAGTCTGGGTGGCGTATGCAAAAAAGAGCACGATGCCTATAATCAAGCCGTGCTTTAATGTCGACTTGTCTGCAGACACAAGTTTCTTCCAGAAAATCGCAGCAAGAATAACAAAAGCTATGAAAAACCTTATCGCAAGAAAATTGAAAGTTCCTGTTGTTTCGAGCACAATTTTGCAGAGCACGAACGTGGAACCCCAAAGAATAGTAATCAAAAAAAGAGACATGTCTGCCAACATGTTTTTCTTCATAAATATCACCTCAATTTAATTGAAACCCGAAAACAAATAGCTAGGATAAGTTATTATGTAAACAGTATACACTAAAATACAAATAATTACAATCCGAGCGTAAAAAACATTTTATATAGTCTGTATGCGGCAAAAAAAAAGGCCGTTAAAGGGCCTAAAAATTTAGTAAAGCTCAGTGGTTTAAAAAACGCACTTGTAAGCTCGATTTTTAATGCAAAAGCTCTGTATTTAAACCTGTATTACCGATCGGCCGCCGTCAACTCCTATTATCTGGCCGGTTATCCAGCCTGCCCTGTCGGAAATCAGGAATGAGGTGAGGCTCGCTATATCCTTGGATTTCCCCAGCCTCTTCAGGGCATGGTTTTTTGCCATCGAATCTATGGCATTCTGGTCCTTAAGTATTCCTAAAGACAAGTCACTGTCTTGAAGCAGCGAAGGAGCAATTCCGTTTACACGTATCTGAGGAGCCAGCTCTGCAGCCAGGGCCCTGACAAGCCCTTCCACCGCGCCTTTTGCCATGCTGAGAGATGAGTGCATCGACAGTCCCTGCTGAACAGCAACGCTTGAGTAGAACACCACAGACGAGCCCTGATGCTTTTTAAGCGCGGGAATTGCCGCCTGAACCGCAAGAACTGCACCCAAGGCATTCATCTTGAAGTCGTTCATGAATTCCTCCGCTTCGAGTCTTCTCACAGACTTGAGGTTTATAGTCCCTACTGCGTATATAAGTCCGGCCAGATCCTTTCCCGCTTCCTCAGACACCCTTTTGAATGACTCTGGATCCCTTATATCCGCTACGCTCATGCCGGCTCCAAGCTCATTGGCAATTTTTTCAAGCTTCTCTTCGTTTGATCCTGCAAGGTGAAGGTCATATCCCATTTCTTTTAGAAGCCTGGCGCTTGCCGATCCTACAGCGCCGCTTCCACCATAGATCAGTACTTTTCCGCTCATATATATTCCTCCTCGAGCATATTCTCAATATGTTTGATGCGCAGCTTTTCTATTTATACCCTGGACACTTATTTTTGAAAATGCTAATTCCAATTACTATCGCTTTTCCAATGTTTTAAATATTAATTGTTGTTCCTTAAAAGAAAGTTGAAGGCCATTTATTCCGTGGGATTCGATTTTGAAATAAAAAAAGAAGTCTTTTTATTGAAATTAAAAGACTTCACATTGAATTTAAAAGAGTTCTATTTGTTGAGTATTATTTCTCTTCACAAACCTTCTGGTCCTTAAGGTATGCAAACCAGTATACTCCGCCAACAAGCAACCCGCCGCCAACTATGTTGCCCAAAGTAACGGGAAGCAGGTTGTTTACGAAAAAGCTCTGCCAGTTTAGAGCTTCAAGCTTTTCTGGAGTTAGATGAGAAGCTGCAACCCAGTCAGGATTTGATTTTGCAAGTATTCCGGCCGGTATGTAGTACATGTTTGCTACACTGTGTTCAAAGCCTGAAGTTATGAACAGCCATATAGGGAAGAAAATAGAAAATATTTTTCCGATCATGTCCTTGGCGCCGTATGACATCCAGACAGCAAGGCACACAAGCCAGTTACACATTATGCCAAGATAGAAGGCTGACATGAATGGAAGAGAAACCTTGTACGATGCTATCTTTAGGGTGACGCCTCCGAGCACGTTGGCTCCGCTGTTGAAAAGTCCAGACTCTACCATCATGTAAGCTATGAACACAGAGCCTATGAAGTTTCCTATGTATACAAAAGTCCAGTTTCTAAGCATGTCTCGCAGCTTTATACGTCCCTGCAACAAGCCTATCATAATAAGAGTGTTACCGGTGAAAAGCTCTCCGCCGCAAAGCACGACAAGCATAAGTCCTGTGCCGAATATAGAGCCGGCAAGAACTTTTCCAAGCCCATACGTCTCAGGATTTGCGAAAAGGTTGAATGCTGCCATGTTGGATCCTTCTGAAGCAAACGCGATGAATGCTCCTGCGAGAAATCCCAAAAGAATTTGTTTCAAAGATGTGAGACTAACCTTGCCCAGACCTACGTGCGAAGTGTAGTCACATATCTCTGCGGGTGCTAAAAAATTTTTTTCACTCAATTTAATGCCCTCCTTTGTTTGTTGTTTGAAAAAGATTCGAAAATATAGAATAATGAAAGATGCTTGGAAAATTATATCATTTTTAATGAGTTGAATCAATTGTAATGTCATTGTTTTTTAGAAGGAAGCGTTTGGAATTTCTTATTGAAGTGTTTAATTATTAACATTTTCCGGCGCTTTAGCATATGAATATATAGAGACGATTTGAAAATCACGAAAAAATACTCATACAAAAAAATGAATAAAATTGATTGTGATTATTCATTTTGTGTGTGGCAACGATTTGATTGAACATCTTTATAAAAATACCCATTAAGTGTACTTATTTAACGCGCTTAACGCGCATAAATTTATAACATGCAAATACATGTGAAAATTCATGGCTTCATTGTGAAAATAAGCACATGCGTTACTGGTGATTCTCCGGGTCATTTATTGAAAATATGATCTTTTTATTTTTAAAACGTTTTGAGAGCCTGTCTTGTATAATATAATATATATAGATGTAAAAATAAGATTTGTACAGATGAAAGGCAGGAAGCTATGGATATTAAATATGTTAAAACTAGAATAGATGAGCTTATAAAGCAGATTAACCACCACAATGAGATGTATTATGTGTATGACAAACCTGAAATATCAGACCTTGAATACGATAAGCTGATGAAGGAGCTAATCGAGCTTGAAAATGAGAATCCAGAATTGAGGCGGCCGGATTCCCCGACTCAGAGAGTGGGAGGCAGGGCTCTTGAAAAATTTGAAAAGGTAGTCCACCTAAATCCCATGCTCAGTCTTTCGAATGCATTTTCAACTGAGGAGCTTTATGACTTCGACAGGAGAGTAAGGGTATCTGCCGGCGAGAATGTAGAGTACGTGGTCGAATTCAAAATTGACGGACTTTCAGTGAGCCTTACATATGAAGACGGCATTTTGAAAACCGGTGCCACAAGGGGTGACGGCACGGTGGGAGAGAACGTAACGGAAAATTTAAAGACAATCAGGAGCATACCGCTAAGGCTTAAAAAGGATATAAGCGTCACCGTAAGAGGCGAGGTTTTCATCCCGAAGGAAAGGTTCGAGGAGCTCAATGTAGAGCAGGAGGAAAATGATCTTCCGCTGTTTGCAAACCCAAGAAACGCGGCGGCCGGCTCGCTAAGGCAGCTTGATCCAAAAGTTACAGCAAAAAGGCCTCTCGACATTTTCATTTTCAATATGGAAAATGAAGTCGGCGAAGGCATACACAGTCATAGTGATTCGCTGGAGTTTCTGTCCGGAATAGGCTGCAAGGTAAATCCTCAAAACAAGGTATGCAAAAGCATTCAGGAGGTTGCGGAGTACATAGAATACTGGAGTGAGCATAGGGACGAGCTCGACTATGAAATAGACGGCATAGTAGTAAAGGTCAACAGCCTTGAGCAAAGGGAGCTGCTCGGAGCAACAGAAAAAAGCCCGAGGTGGGCGGTTGCCTACAAGTTTCCGGCAGAGCAGAAAAAGACAAGGCTGGTGGACATAATAGTGCAGGTGGGCAGGACGGGAGCCATTACGCCGACTGCTGTGCTTGAACCGGTGAGAGTTGCAGGCTCAACGGTATCGAGGGCCACGCTTCACAACGAGGACTTCATAAGGGAAAAGGGAATAAAGATAGGCGACAGCGTTATTATCCAAAAGGCAGGGGACGTAATACCCGAGGTTGTAATGGTGCTGACAGAGGAGAGGACTGGAACTGAGCGAGAGTTCTCAATGCCAATGGTGTGTCCGGCGTGCGGCTACAGGACTATGAGGCTTGAAGGCGAATCGGCGCTCAGGTGCACCAACGTTTCATGTCCGGCACAGATAAGAAGGGGAATAATACACTTTGTTTCAAGGGACGCTATGAACATAGACGGGCTCGGAGAATCAATAGTGACGCTGCTTTTGAATTCGGGGCTCATATCGGATATTGCAGACCTTTACATGCTGGGCAAGGAGCAGCTTATTCCTCTCGAGAGGATGGGGGAAAAGTCAGCTCAGAATCTGATAAGCGCAATTGAAAAATCCAAGTCAAACGACCTCAACAGGCTTATATTCGGGCTGGGAATAAAGTTCATAGGCGCGAAGGCGGCCAAGATACTCTCGCAAAACTATGAAAGCCTCGATGAGCTCATACAGGCCGGATATGAAGAAATAGCGCAGCTTGAGGAGTTTGGCCCAAGAACGGCCGAGAGCGTAGTAGAGTACTTCCAGAATGAAAGAAATCTCATGCTGGTTGAAAAGCTAAGGGCTGCCGGGGTGAATATGAAAAGCCAAAAGGCCGCAAAGCCTGCAGCTGGAGGCTTGCTCGAAGGCCTCAAAATTGTACTCACAGGCAAGCTTCCTGAAATGACAAGGGAAGAGGCCAAGGAGATAATAGAATCGCAGGGCGGTAAGGCGGTATCGAGTGTAAGCAAGAATACCGATTTTGTGCTGGCCGGTGAGGATGCGGGCTCTAAGCTGGACAAGGCGGTTACACTAGGAGTAAAGGTGTTATCGGAAGAAGCCTTCAAGGAACTGCTGCAACTTGGCTCCAAGGAAGCCGTGCTTGAAAGGCTCAAGAGTATATATGGATAAAATGCGGATTGATTTTTTGGAAAATTTAAAAAACATGGTAAGTGCCGCAGAAAAGGAAAATACAGAGGAACTTGCAGGGGCGCTGTCCGAACAGATAGGCCAGCAGAGTCCAGCTGAAGTCGAAGCCGAGGACAAAACTGTAATTCTATCCCGGATTTTCGAGAACTCCTTGTCTGGCAGTGCTGATGAATCAAAAGGAGTAGTCTATACGGATGAGATACTTGCCGGATTCATGGCACGAAGGGCAGTGATTGAGTATACAGGAGAGACATCAAGGGAGGACATGCTCGAGAGGATAATGGGGATAAGAGTGCTTGATCCGTCGTGCGGCTGCGGGGCATTCATGCTTGCGTTTTTCAGGGAGCTTCTGAGGCTTCACAGGGTGTACGATCCTGAATTTGAGTATAAAAAAGCCTGCAGATGGATTTTCAACAATAACCTGTTTGCAGTTGACATTGACATGCGGGCTGTTCGAATATCAAAGCTGAGGGCAAAAATATATACGGGCCTGCATGACTTGGATACAAATGTCAGCTGCGCCGATTTCTTATGGGAATACGCTGAGACTGATTTTGACATAATAGCAGGAAATCCTCCATATATCGGAGAGAAGGGCAACAAGCAACTCTTTGACAGTGTCAAAAAGAGCGAGTTTGGAAATCGGTATTATGAAAAGGGAATGGATTATTTCTATTACTTCATAGAAAAGTCAATAGACCTGGCTGGTCGGGGCGGCATCATATGCTTTGTGACTACAAGCTATTGGACTATGGCCGACTGCGCCGCGAAGCTAAGAGACAAGATTTCAAGCACCTGCAGGTTCAGGCTTGTTATTGATTTCAACGATTTCAAGCTTTTCAGCAAGGCTACGGGACAGCACAACATGATATTCATAATTGAAAAAGAGCTTGCGCAGAAGAGTTTCAAGCATGTCAGCGTAAGCACCTCGAAAGGGAAGATAGAAGGGCTTTTAAGCGCGATAGACGCAGGCGATGAAAGCCTTTTCGAGACGAATGTGTGCAAGTCCGATTTTATAAGGGACGAAAACGGCATGTTTCTTTTCATGGATCCCAAGGCTAGAGAGATTACAGACAAAATAAATGCGCAGTCGGAACTCGTGCTGGGAGACATTTCAAGCATTAATCAGGGGATAGTATCCGGCGCGGACAGAGTCAGCCCAAGAAACATGAAGCTGCTTCAGAATGCGGCGGCAGATTCTGCAGAAGTTGTATCAGAAGGCGATGGTATATTCGTGCTGAGGCAGCATGAAATTGATAAGCTGGGCTTGAATCCAGGCAGCGGCATAATCAAACCGTTTTACAAATCTCCTAACATAAGAAGATACGCCACAGACGAGAATAAAGCGCCGGAATCTGATAGACTTTATATAATATATGCCGACAAGCATACGATAATAGACGAGTACGCGGATGTCAGGAAGCATCTTTCAAGGTTCAGGGAGATACTCAAAGCGAGAAGAGAGGCCAAAAGCGGCGCGATTCCTTGGTATAGCCTCCACTGGCCAAGGAATCAAATCATGTTCGAAGGCGAAAAGATAGTTTCTCCCCAGAGGGCCAAAAGGCCAACATTCGGCTACAACAATTGCCCGTGGTATGCCAGTGCCGATGTATACTACATCTCCGACTTCAGAATGGATTCAAGGTATATATTGGGGATACTCAACAGCAATCTGATGCATTTTTGGCTGCACTTTAGGGGAAAGCGAAAGGGCTGCTATCTTGAGCTTTATCAAAAGCCGCTCTCGCGTATCCCAATAAAGGTGGCAGGCGAGCAGGCAATGTCTAGAATATGCCAATATGTGCAGCAACTTATGGATTTGGACTTGCGAGAAGGCGAAAGTGAGCTTTCATGGCGCATTCAAAAGGCAATAGACAAAGAGGTATACATAATATACGGAATGTCTGAAGCTGATATGGATTTCATAGAAAGCAAATTAAGCTGTAACTAGAAAGATGTCCCGAGCAACTGGATTATTAGGCTTAAAAAAGGTATAATTTTTAATGTTAGGTTATTTAACAAAAGGGAGGAGTGAAATAATGATAGATAAGGATGTCATTGCCCACATAGCCCATCTCTCGAGACTAGAGATAAAGGATGAGGAAGTCCAGGGGTACATGGAAAAGATAAACAGCATACTTTCATACGTGGAAAATCTTCAAAGCGTCAATACTGAAAATGTAGACATAACTTACAATACAAACAACAGCTTCAACGCATTCAGAGATGATGCTATAACCTTGTCAATGCCAAGAGAAGACGTGCTTATGAATGCTCCTGACAGTGAAATGGGATGCTTCAAAGTGCCAAAAGTACTAGAATAATAAGGCGGGTGAAAACTTTGAATATATACGATTTGAGCCTTGCTCAGGTTTCGAGCATGTTAAAAAATGGAGAAATAAGCGCATATGAGCTCACAAAAGCCAGCATAGAAAGAACAAAGGACATAGAGCCGAAACTTGATTCATTCCTTAGCATAACAGATGAGCTTGCGCTAGCCCAGGCTAAGGCAGTCGATGAAAAGAGAGCTTCTGGAGAAGCGCTATCCGACATAGCCGGAATACCAATGGCTATAAAGGACAACATATGCACAAAGGGCATAAAAACTACATGTGCGTCAAAAATGTTGGAAAACTTCGTTCCGCCGTACAATGCGACCGTAGTTGACAAGCTCTTTGAGAAAGGCGCCGTGCTTGTTGGAAAAACGAATCTTGATGAGTTTGCAATGGGAGGCTCGACAGAAAACTCGGCATTCAAGCCTACAAGGAATCCATGGGATACTTCAAGAGTTCCAGGCGGTTCTTCGGGCGGTTCGGCTGCTTCTGTCGCAGGACGTCAGGTGTTCTACGCTCTGGGTTCTGACACTGGCGGCTCGGTAAGGGAGCCGGCATCATTTACGGGAATAGTGGGCCTCAAGCCTACATACGGCAGGATATCAAGATATGGACTTGTGGCGTTCGGTTCGTCGCTCGATCAGATAGGTATTTTTTCAAGGGATGTTGAAGATTGCGCCATGGTGCTTTCACATATGGCAGGCAAGGACAGAATGGACGGAACGAGTGTTGATGTTCCAGTGCCTGACTATGCAGGCGAGCTTTCAGGTAACGTAAAGGGAATGAAAGTCGGAGTGCCAAAGGAGCTTCTGGGCGAGGGCGTCAATCAGGATGTGAAAAATGCAATAGTGGCCGCTCTTGAAAAGCTCAAGGAGCAAGGCGTTGAGTGGGAAGAAATATCAATGCCCAACCTCAAGTACAGCATAGAGACATATTATATAATAGCTCCGTGTGAGGCCAGCTCTAACCTTGCAAGATATGACGGCATAAGATACGGCTTCAGGACAGGCGATTTCGAGACCCTCGAGGAGCTTTACAAGAGGACAAGAAGCGAAGGCTTCGGTGAAGAGGTAAAAAGAAGGATAATGATTGGAACATACGCACTCAGCGCCGGATACTACGATGCTTACTACAAAAAGGCGCTCAAGGTGAGAACTCTTATAAAGAACGACTTCATGAACGCATATGAAAAGTATGATGCAATAATAACCCCTACCGCGCCTAACACGGCATACAAGCTGGGAGAGAAGATAGGAGATCCGCTGTCTATGTATATGGAGGACCTGTGCACGATACCGGTAAACATGGCTGGCCTTCCAGGCCTTTCGATTCCATGCGGGCTTGACTCGAACGGCATGCCAATAGGAATGCAGATAATAGGCAAGCATTTCGACGAAGCAGGCATACTGAGGCTTGCGAAAGCGTATGAAAATGTAAGCGGATTCAAAAATTTAAAGGCTGACATATAGGAGGTGAATGCTTTGAAATATACTACTCTAATAGGGCTTGAGATACACTGCGAGCTTTCAACAAAGAGCAAGATATTCTGCGGCTGCAAGAATGAATTCGGCGCAGATGTTAATACATGCTGCTGCCCGGTATGTCTTGGACTGCCAGGAGCTCTGCCTGTTCTAAACGAAAAGGTGCTCGAATATGCATCAATGGCTGGAATGGCTCTGAACTGCGAAATTACAAGGCGTTCAAAAATGGACAGGAAAAACTATTTCTATCCCGACCTTGTGAAGGCATACCAGATATCCCAATACGATATACCGCTATGCACAGACGGCTATATAGACATAACAGACGAGGAAGGCGACAAGAAAAAGATAAGAATACAGAGGATACACATAGAAGAGGATACGGGAAAATCAATGCACGATACTCATGGCGACACACTGCTTGACTACAACAGATCAGGCGTGCCCCTCATCGAGATAGTTACATATCCCGACATGAACTCGCCTGCCCAGGCTTTGAGCTTCCTTGAAAAGCTAAAGGAGACGCTCCTGTTTACTGAGATTTCGGACGTCAAGATGGAGCAAGGCTCTCTAAGGTGCGACATAAACGTCAACGTGGTAAGGGATGACGGAGTCAGAACCAAGATAGTCGAGATAAAAAACCTAAACTCGTTCAAGGCTGCGTTCAAGGCCGCAGAGTACGAGCAGCAAAGGCACATTGAACTGCTTGAAAAGGGTGAGGACAGCAAGAAGGAAACGAGAAGATGGGACGATGTACAAAACATCACAATATCGATGAGGAGCAAGGAGACCGCGGACGACTACAGGTATTTCCCTGAGCCGGACGTAGTCGACATAGTTCTCGACGATGAGTTCATAAACAAGGTAAGGAGCCAGCTGCCCGAGCTTCCTGACGCAAAGAGGGCAAGGCTTATGGCGGAGTATGAAATACCAGAATACGATGCCAAGGTGCTTACTGCATCAAAGGAAGTGTCAAACTACTTCGAGGACATGCTAAAGCTTATAGACAATCCAAAGCTTGTGAGCAACTGGATTATGACAGAGCTTCTAAGAAGGGTCAATGAGGAAGAGGTTGCCCTTTCGGCGCTCAAGTTTGAAAAACAGGATTTTGCAAAGCTTCTGGAGCTTATAGCATCTGGAACAATAAACAACAACGCGGGCAAGAAGGTGTTCAGAGAAATGTTCGAGCTGGGCAAAAAGCCGGAGGACATCATAAAGGAACAAGGCCTTGTCCAGATACAGGATGAGGATGCAATCAAGAACATAGTAGAGGATGTGCTTGGCAGGAATCCTCAGTCTATAGAGGATTTCAAAAATGGCAAGGATAAGGCGCTCGGATTCCTTGTGGGACAGGTTATGAAGGAAAGCAAGGGAAAAGCCAATCCGCAGCTTGCAAACAAGCTGATAATGGAGATTATTCAAAGCAAATAGCAGCCAGGCAGTTTTAATTTAACAGAAAACAGACAAAAAAGACAGGAGTATTATTTGCCTGTCTTTTTTGTAATGAAATAAAGTGGATTTTTATGTATCGTGATATGTAAAAATTAAAGGAAGGCGCCTTTATTATTTTTTGCTCAGAAAAAGAAGAGGGGGTGTTGCTAGTGGCAAGGTTTATATTAAGCAGAATCGTATCGATGGTCGTGACTATTTTCCTGATCATCACCGTGACATTTTTCCTTATGCATGCCATACCGGGAGGGCCTTTTGCAAGCGAAAAGAAGCTTCCCGAGGCCATAGAAAAGGCTCTTGAAGAGAAATACCATCTGAACGATCCACTGCACAAGCAGTACATAGACTATCTGCTTGGCGTTACAAAGGGAGATTTCGGTCCTTCATTCAAGCTCAAGGGGCAGAATGTAAGTGATATCATAGCCGACAGATTCCCTGTTTCGGCGCAGCTTGGAGGAATAGCCCTGGGGCTTATACTGCTTGCGGGAATACCGATGGGGATAGCCGCAGCCTTAAAGCAGGGAACATGGGTGGACAGCGCAGTAATGTTCCTGGCCATAGTGGGGGTAACGATACCTAGCTTTATAATTTCTGCCGTTATGATATACGTATTTAGCGTCCAGCTGGGCTGGCTGCCGCCAGCAAGATGGGGGAGACCAGACCAGATGATAATGCCTGGCATTGCACTGGCTGCCTATTCCATGGCCTTTGTTGCAAGGCTTACGCGTTCAAGCATGCTGGAGGTAATATCGCAGGATTATATAAGAACGGCAAGAGCTAAAGGTCTCAGCGAAAAGGTCGTTGTTTTCAAACACGCGCTCAGGAATGCGCTCATACCGGTAGTGTCATATATAGGTCCGATTGCTGCGGGAATAATGACAGGTTCATTCGTAATAGAAAAGATTTTTGCGGTGCCGGGCCTTGGAAGATTCTTTGTCGAGAGCATAAGCAACAGAGACTATACGCTGATAATGGGAGTCACAATATTCTATGCGGCTTTCCTTGTTGTGATGATACTGGCAGTCGACATAATATATGCTCTGATTGACCCGAGAATAAAGCTTGACTGAGAATAATATAAACAAGAATAGTGCGAAGAGGTGTTATTATGTCGGTTGAAAACAAGGATTTGAAAAGCGATTCCATGTGGGCGCTTGTCAGCAAAGAGGAGAAGGATTCTGAGAGAATAGCCAGACCTTCCATGACCTATTGGCAGGATGTCTGGAGAATATTCAAGGCAAACAAAGTTGCAATGGGATCTGCATATTTTCTTGTGTTGCTGCTTATAACTGCGGTGTTGGGGCCGTATTTATCTAAATATTCGTATTCTGACCAGAACCTTATGATGGCGAATCAGCTGCCAAGCGCGCAGCACTGGTTCGGAACAGATGCCCACGGCAGGGACCTTTTTGTGAGGGTACTGTATGGAGCTAGGATTTCGCTCACGGTAGGGCTTGTGGCTTCTGTAATCAATCTTGTAATAGGTGTGCTCTACGGAGGAATATCAGGCTACTTCGGGGGTAAAATAGATAACATAATGATGAGAGCAATAGATATACTCTATACAATACCGCTCATGCTGTACGTCATACTACTTATGGTTGTATTCGGAAAGGGGGGGCTTGGCAGCATACTCATAGCTCTTGGCCTTGTATACTGGATAGGCATGGCCCGCATAGTAAGAGGGCAGATACTCTCGCTCAAGGAGCAGGAATATGTGATGGCGGCCAAGACACTTGGGGCAAGCGATTTGAGGATACTCATCAGGCATCTGATACCAAACACGATGGGGCCAATAATAGTGACGCTGACCATGTCGATACCGACAGCAATATTTACGGAGGCATTCCTATCGTTCATAGGGCTTGGGGTTTCAGCGCCTATGGCTTCATGGGGTGTGCTTGCAAATGACTCACTCGCAAGCCTTGGCATTTTTCCGCACCTTATGTTTTTCCCTGCGCTTGCCATATCTGTTACTATGCTGGCGTTCAACTTTTTGGGAGACGGACTCAGGGACGCACTGGATCCGCGTATGCGTAAATAGAATTTGGGAGGAACCAGCATGTCAGATAGATTGTTAGACGTTAAAGGTCTCAAGACATCGTTTTTCACGCATGTCGGAGAGGTGAAGGCAATAAGAGGAGTAGATTTTCACATAGACAAAGGCGAAGCCCTGGGCATAGTAGGCGAGTCAGGAAGCGGCAAAACAGTAACCTCAATGTCGATTGTGAGGCTGCTTCAAAAGCCCGGCAAGGTGATCGGCGGGGAGATATTCTTTAGAGGCGAGGACATCATGCAAAAGGCCGAAAAGGATATGCAGAGCATAAGGGGCAACGAAATAAGCATGATATTTCAGGATCCAATGACCTCGCTCAATCCGGTGTATACGGTTGGAAATCAGATTGTAGAAGCCATAGTAAAGCACCAGAAGCTTTCAAAGAGCGATGCCAGGAAAAAAGCTGTAGAGATGCTAAGGCTTGTCGGCATACCATCCCCGGAGAAAAGGATAGACAACTATCCGCACGAGTTTTCAGGCGGTATGAGGCAAAGAGCCATGATAGCCATGGCGCTCTCGTGCGAGCCCAAGCTGCTCATAGCCGACGAGCCGACAACGGCGCTTGATGTGACAATACAGGCCCAGATACTCGAGCTTATGAAGGACTTAAAGGACAGGCTCAATACGTCGATAATACTCATAACACACGACCTTGGAGTAGTGGCCGACCTTTGCAGCCGGATAATAGTAATGTACGGCGGGCTTATCATGGAGGAAGGCTCGGCAGATGACATATTCTACAGGGCGAAGCATCCATATACGCACGGACTTATTAAATCCATACCAAAGATAACTCAAAAGGGCGATAAGGAAAGGCTTTGTCCTATACCAGGCTCGCCGCCGGATCTTTTGAATCCTCCAAAAGGCTGTCCGTTCGCATCAAGATGTGACAGCGCCATGAGAATATGCATGCAGAATATGCCTGAATATAACTTTGTGGCACAGGGACACAGGGCTGCATGCTGGCTGCTGCACCCAGATGCCCCAAAGAGCGGCTTGGCGTGTTCAGCAGAAGGGGAGGTTAGGTAGCATGGCAAATGGATCAAAAAACCTTTTAGAGATTAGTGGCTTAAAAAAATACTTCCCTGTAAAGCAGGGCTTTCTGGGTTCGAAGACAGGCAATGTTCAGGCAGTAGACGATGTGACATTCACCATGAAAAAGGGCGAGACTCTCGGGCTTGTCGGAGAGTCCGGCTGCGGAAAATCAACAACGGGAAGAACTATAATAAGGCTCTACGAGCCCACAGCGGGCCAGATAATTTTTGACGGCCAGGACATAGGCAAGCTCAGCCAAAAGCAGCTCCTGCCATACAGAAAAAGGATGCAGATGATATTCCAGGACCCATATGCGTCGCTCAACTCCAGGATGACAGTAGGAGACATTATAGGCGAGCCGCTCGACATTCACGGAATAGCAAAGGGCAATGAAAGAATGGATAGAATTCACAATCTGCTTGAAACTGTAGGCCTCAGCGGAGACCATGCCAACAGGTATCCGCACGAGTTTTCAGGCGGCCAAAGGCAGCGTGTGGGAATAGCCAGGGCGCTTGCAGTGGAGCCGGACTTCATAATAGCAGACGAACCCATATCGGCGCTTGACGTTTCAATACAGGCTCAGGTTGTAAACATGCTCGAGGACCTTAAGGACAAGAGGGGGCTTACATACCTGTTCATAGCGCACGATCTTTCGATGGTAAAGCACATATCAGACAGGATAGGGGTAATGTATCTTGGAAAGCTTGTGGAGATTGCAGGGAGCGATGAGCTCTATTACAAGCCACAGCACCCTTATACTCAGGCGTTGCTTTCGGCGATTCCAGTAGCCGACCCGGACTCTGCAAAGAAAAGCAGCAGGATAATACTTGAAGGCGACGTGCCATCTCCGCTGAATCCGCCGTTAGGCTGCAGATTCAGGAGCAGGTGCAGATATGCTATGGACATATGTAAGGAAGCGGAGCCTGTGCTAAGGGATGTCGGAGCGGGACACTGCGTGGCGTGCCACCTTATTGACAGATAGAAACAATCAATAGAATTGTCGAAATAATAGATAAACCTATTGAAAAGTGCTATAAATATACTATGGAACAGAATCGACAAACAGGTTTCTGGATTTTACCGGAACATGTTATATAAAAAACTGGAGGTAATGGCAATGAAAAAAATCATTTCGCTCATTCTTGCAGCCATGCTTATAATGATGTCGTTTGTAGGATGCGGCATCAAGGAGAAAGCAGGCGGTGACGAGAAAATAATGCGTTATAACCTTTCAAGCCCTACAAAAACTATTGATCCAACTCTCAATATCTCGATAGATGGGGGGATAATAATAGTGAATGCCTTCGAAGGTCTTATGAGACTAGATGAAAATGATAAGGCAATTCCTGGGATGGCTGAAAAATACGAGGTTTCTGAAGATGGACTTACATACACATTCCATATTAGAGACGCACAATGGTCTGATGGAGAGCCTGTAACAGCCAAGGACTTCGAATATTCTTGGAAGAGAGTTCTTGATTCGGCTACAGCTTCCGATTATGCATACCAGATGTTCTACTTGAAAAACGGGGAAAAATTCAATGGCAAGCAAGTTGGAGCGGATGAAGTCGGTGTAAAGGCTGTCGATGATAAGACTCTTGAGGTCAAGCTGGAAGGTCCTGTTCCCTATTTTATTGAACTTACTGCATACCCGACTTATTTTCCTGTAAGACAGGATGTGATTGAAAAGTATGGAGACAAATGGGCTCTGGAGCCTGAAACATATATATCAAATGGACCTTACAAGGCTGTAAAACTGGAACAGGCGGACGTATTTTCTTTTGAGAAGAACGAGAAATACTATGATGCAAAACGTGTAAAACTCGATGGGATAGACTATTATTTCATGGAAGAAAAAGCCACTGCAATGGCTTCATTTGAGTCCGGATATGTAGATGGGCTTTACGGAGTGCCCAGAGAACAGATAGCAAAACTGCAGAAGGAAAATAAAACTGAATTCAAGATATTTCCCAACCTCGGAATATACTTCTATTCTTTTAATGTAAATGTAGAGCCCATGAACAATCGTAAGGTCAGGCAGGCTCTTTCACTTGCAATAGATAGAAAATCCATAACTCGGGTTATTACTCAAGGCGGAGAAACTGCTGCAACAGGTTTTGTGCCGTCTGGAATAAAGGATAGCAGTGGAAACGACTTCAGAGAGATCGGCGGAAATTACGGAATTACTGAGACTGCACAGATAGACAGGGCAAAACAGCTGCTTGCAGAGGCAGGTTATCCCAACGGCGAAGGCCTCAATACGCTAGAGATTATATACAATACCGATGAAAACCACAAGAAGGTTGCTGAAGCGATTCAGGAGATGTGGAAGCAAAATCTGGGCATAAATGTAGAACTTTCAAACCAGGAGTGGCAGGTGTTTCAAGACACAATAACCAAAGGTGAATATATGATAGCAAGGGACGGATGGTCGGCTGACTATGCGGACCCAATGACGTTCCTGGATCTGTTCATATCTAATAGCGGAAACAACCATCCGCAATGGGAAAACGCCGAATTTGACGCGCTGATAAGCAGTGCAAAGAAGGAAAGTGATCAGGGAAAGAGATTCCAGATGATGCATCAAGCTGAAGAAATGATGATGGCAGATCAGATAGTAATGCCGGTTTACTATTACACAAATCCAATGATGTTTAAATCATACGTAAAGGATGTAAGAGTATCGCCGCTTGGATTTATATACTTTGACAATGCTGATATTGTAAAAGAATAACGAATAATCAAATAGAATTTCAATGAGTCAAATTAAAATGCCCGGCGCTGCCGGGCATTTTGCTGCTATTTTTCAGATATGTGCGAAAGGCCGCAATCGAATATGCTCTTTATGTGCTCATCGTCAAGTGAATAGTATACAACCTTGCCATCTTTCCTGAACTTGACAAGTCTGGCCTGCTTGAGTATGCGAAGCTGATGCGATACTGCGGAGTGGGTTGCTCCAAGCAGGGCTGCTATGTCGCATACGCACATTTCAGAGCACGAGAGCGCGTGGAGAATCTTTATCCTGGTCATATCGGCAAACACCTTGAAAAATTCAGAAAGCTCATAAAAAGTGTGCTCCTGGGGCATTTTATCTTTTACTGCAGCCACAATCTCCTCGTGAATAAGGGTGGTGCTGCAAAGCTCAATGTTTTTATCCAAAGTAATCCCTCCGATAAGAAATGTCACGTGAATGAATGTTCATATGTACTCAGTATACTCTTTCTATATAAGCAAGTCAACCAAAGCAAAAATCAGAACAAGTGGAAGGTTAGTCCCTTAAACGCAAAATGAGCAGGATATTCTTTCCTGCTCATTAGTTTTATTTTTTATTACCGTTGTTTGTATTATTAGTTTTGCCGTTAGAATTCTTTTGATTGCTGTCTACTGAGCCGCTGCCTGTATCTTGGGTATTTGATTTTGAGTTGCCTGACTTGCTCCCCGGCTGAGCATTTTTTGCTGCAGGGACGTTCTCGGACGATCTTCCGGCATTTTCAGAAGCAGCTGGATTTGCTGTCCTGGACGATTCTCCAGTATCTTGGCCATTTTCTTTGCTTATGACTTCAAAGCCAAGGGATTTGTATTCCGGAGCAGTTGAAGCATCTTCGGCTTTGCTTGCTTTAAGCTCGTATTCGAGCACGCTAATTCCGCTGTGCTTGGCATTCTTGTAATTTTTACTGCTTGATTTTACATATACAATATTTAGATTTTCGATTTCAGTGTCATTGAGAAGCTGTTCGTAAATAGCGCTCTTTATTGAGGTTTCATTACTGGCGTGTTTGTTTTTAAGAGGAATTACAGACACGATTATGGTGTTCGCCTCTGAATCTTGAATAGAATATTCAGCAAGCGATTCCACGGCATGCTCTATGGCAAGACCTAGGTACTTATCTTTTGTAATATCCTCAGTTGCCTGAGAATTTGATTTGATATCCTTTACTTTCATATCTTTATCGAGCAGAAACTCCACGCTGGCGCCGTCATCAAGTGTCAATATGGCTGCATAGGAGTAGGGGGATCCAAATCCTCCAGAGAGTCCAAATAGGGATGCAATGATAAGCACTGCAGCTACAGATGAGGCAATAAATCGGCGCATGCCGCCAGAAAGCCTTATAATGTCATCGTCTGTAAAAAATATATTGCTGCCCTTTGAGCATTTCAAAGGCTTTATTTTAAAATATTCGAAATCCTCACTCATCACCATTACATGACTCTTTTGTACATCCATTACAATACCTTTGTGTATCAAGTGAAAGCCTCCTTTCAGCCAAAAGCACATATTCCCTTATATCCTCAAGGTCGTTGTCTAGTGCTATTACGGCTGCGATAATCAGTTTCTTGTTTCTTTGCACGGTCTTGCTCGATATGTTCAACATGCCGGCTATCTTGGCTGCGGGTACGGCTTTTTTTCTGTAAAACTCAGCTTTAAGCGATTCATTGTCGAGTATTAACCTTGCTATTTTTATAGAATTGTGCCGCGCATCGCTTCGTCTTGGCGCTTCATCTACAAGCTGGCTCAAGGTTATGCCAAATTCCAGCAGGCGATTTTTGAAAATATCGATTTCATTGCTTAATTCCAAGCCGCCAACAAAGTCTTCATTGCTTGCAATACGGCCGGGATCAATGCAATTTTTGTCTTCCGCATCTATTGGTATTGTCTGATGAGTCGGCTTTCGCAGATGATCTATTATACGGCTTCTTATTATGAGTTGAGCAAACGCTATGAAGTTTCCGCGGCTGGCATCATACTTGTCTATAGCCTCGTTGAAGGCTTCCAGCGCTATGCTGTATTCCTCGTCGTTTTCGGTTTCCACATATTTGTGGGTGATCTTGGTTATTGTCTTTATTATAAAGGGCAGGTATTCGCTTATTATATTTTCGCGCTCCAGGCTATCCCCATCTTGTGCTTTTTTTATCCTATATTCAATTGGTTCGTCTTTTTTTCTGAAAAAATTCAAAATAGCCAAGGTTTCACCGCCTCTTAAAATATAATACGAAAAACCAGAAGTTAATTGTACCTTTTTGAGCTTATATTTTCAAATATATACTATATATATACTTCCCGGGATGATTTTAACAAAAAACTCCCGGACCAGAGTCCGGGAGCCTGAAGTACTTAGCAGAAAAATTGTGATTTTTCTTATAGATCCTTGTCGACAATTATAGTTACAACTTCATCGTCTTCATCAACTATCAGTTCAACGTCGTCGCCAGTATCGATATCTTCAACGTCGCCCATTTCATCGTCATTGAAGAATACCTGAACGTTATTGTCAACATCGAAAGTTCTTTCAGTAGAGCCGTCGATTATTGTTATTTCGTCCTCGTCTACTGCATCAACTTCGCCGTCATAGTAGTCGAAATCCTCAAGTTCTCTTGAAAGCTCGATTTTCACTACCATATCATCTTCATCGACATATATCTTGACTCTGTCGCCCTTTATTACATCGTCAACTGTTCCATCTTCGTCATCTTCAAATATGATTTCAACATCTTCGTCTATATCATATGTCTTTTCATTGCTGCCAACTAGAAGAGTAACTTCATCCTCATCTATTGCAAGAACTCTGCCGTTGTAAGCGTCAAGCTCTTCAAGCTCGTCATCAACCTCGATTTTTATAACATCTTCATCTTCGTTGACTGTTATTTCAACTTCGTCACCTTCTTCGATGTCATCGATGTCACCTTCCGCATCATCTTCAAATATTACTTCAACATCCTCGTCAATATCGAAAGTTTCATCTTCATCGTCAATAGAGAGTGTTATTTTATCGCTGTCTATAGATACGACTTCGCCTTCATATTTTTCAGTGTCATCAATATCACTGTCATCGTCTATTATATTGCCGTCCTCGTCTATCCTCTCGAGCAATACTGACATCTCAGCTCTTGTAACCGGCTTGTTAGGAAGGAACATTCCGTTTGGATAGCCCTTCATAATCCCGCGGTCAACAGCTATATAAACATAACCTTCATATCCCTCTGGTATGCTGTCGGCATCCTCAAAGTCGATGTCCTCATCCATGCTCTCAATTGCCTCATCTTCAAGATCAAGAGCTCTTACCATGTATTTGGCAACTTCGTATCTCTTGGCTGCAGAATTGAGGTTTTTCACATCTTCCTCGTCGATTATTTCTTCATCAAGAGCAAGCTCAACATAACCTTGAGCCCATGAGCTGACCAGATCTTTAAACTTGAAATTTTTGGAGCCGTTTTCAATCATTTCCTTGTATGAAATGGCCTCTACTTCTTCTCCGGTTACCCTCAGAGACATGATTATGGCTTCAAGTTGAGTTACAGGCTTGTTAGGCTGGAAAATGCCATTGCCATAGCCTTTCAGTATGCCTTTTTGAGCCATGTTCGCAATTGAGTTTTTTGCCCAAGGCACATCATCAACATCGTTGAAAGAAATATTTGAAATTGCAAAAGTCTTGTTAACATTGACGTTTTTGGGAGCCGCAAATGCCGAAGGAGCAAATGCTGTTGTGGCCATGAGCGCTGATACGGTCAGGGCTATAAGTTTTTTTGTTTTCATACAAATCCCTCCTTAAAATAACATGCGTTTAATTGTTTACGCCAAAGAATACGGTGATCCAGGCATTTATCTGTCTCTTTTTTCATTAAATAAATATTTGTTTTTTAAAATGAAGCCCTAGTGAGAATTTACAGCTCCCAGACCAGTAATGGCTCCGGGAGCTGCATAAAAATCAAGCTATAGTTCCTTGTCTACTATTACAGTAACTACATCGTCATCTTCATTGACTATAAGCTCAACGTCGTCGCCATCGTCTATGTCGTCAACGTCACCCATCTCATCGTCATCAAAGAACACCTGAACATCGCCGTCAAAGTCAAAGTTTCTTTCAGTAGAGCCGTCCTGTATGGTTATCTCGTCGGAGTCGACATAAGTGACTTCACCGTCATAAGTGTCAAAATCCTCAATATCCCTTGTGAGCTCCACTTTTATTACGTCATCATCAGAGTCAACGTATATTTTAACCCAGTCGCCTTTTATGATGTCGTCAACATCTCCGTCTCTGTCGTCGAATACGACATCGACATCGGCGTCTACGTCAAATGTTCTCTCGCTGCCTCCTATCAGAAGTCTAACATCATCCTCATCTATAGCCAGAACTCTGCCGTTATAGGTGTCGACGTCTTCAAGATCTCTGTCTACATCTATCCTTATAACCTTGTCATCGTCGTTCACAGTGATTTTAACGTCGTCGCCCACCTCTATGTCGCTGAGGCTCCCTCTCGTGTCGTCAAACATGACATACACAGTGCTTGCAAGATCAAATGTCCTGTCATTCCCTCTGATTTCAAGCGTGATTTCGCGGTCCTGTCTGTCTATCGAGACGACTTCG
Organism: Peptoclostridium acidaminophilum DSM 3953; assembly: GCF_000597865.1. GTDB lineage: Bacteria > Bacillota > Clostridia > Peptostreptococcales > Peptostreptococcaceae > Peptoclostridium_A > Peptoclostridium_A acidaminophilum. The sequence continues at coordinate 716,336 of NZ_CP007452.1, forward strand.
CCTGTGAATTTTTCATAATCGGTGTCATAATCTCCATGCCCGTCTATCCTATCCATTATTATAGACATTTCTGCCCTTGTGACAGGCTTGTTTGGAAGGAACATGCCGTTAGGATATACGGTCATGATTCCTCTGTCTATGGCCACGTATACATATCCCTCGTAGCCATCAGGAACATTTTCATCGTCTTCAAAGTCTAAATCTGCATCCATGTTGTCCTGTGCATCATCTTCAAGCCCGATTGCTCTGACCATGTATTTTGCAACTTCGTATCTTTTGGCCGAAGAGTTGAGATTTCGAACATCGTCTTCATCCAGTATGTCTTCCTCAAGTGCAAGGTCTACATAGCCTTCTGCCCAGAGACTTATTAGATTTTTGAATTTGAAGTTCTTTTTGCCGAGGCTGATAAGATCGGCATAAGAAATGGCCTTAGGCTCTTCGCCGGCAACTCTCAGTGCCATTATTATTGCCTCGAGCTGTGTGACGGGTTTGTTAGGCTGGAAAAATCCATTTCCATAACCCTTAAGGAATCCCTTGTCGGTCATCCTTATTATGGAGTTCTTTGCCCACTTGACATCGTCATCGTCAATGTCCTTGAATCTGGAGTTTGAAAAAATGGACTTGTTCTTATTGTTTGAATTGTTGCCCGGATCGGCATATGCCGCCGGAGCAAGTGATGTAGCAATCAGCATACCCGCGACCATAAGCGACAAAAGCTTGTTTATTTTCATGATAACATCCCCCCTGCATATTAGGTCCCTGTCCGATGTGCCGCAGTCATGTTAAAACGGCTGCGATAATTATATTTTATCCTGTAGTTATATTAACCATTTTTGTGTGGTTTCAATCAAAAAAATCCAGGTGGCCATATTTGGCTCAACTAGTTTATAATGGATATATGAGAATTTGAACATCTGGGAGGAATTTGAATTGCAAATAGGCAAACTTAGATCAGAGCAGCTTGAAGATATGATTTTTCAAAAGCTTAAGAATAAAAGGGAGGAAGTGCTTGTAAGACCAGGCATTGGAAGAGACTGCGCCGTTGTCGACTACGGAGAGCAGCTGTGTGTACTTAGCACCGACCCCATAACGGGTACGGCAACAAACATAGGAAAGCTCGTGGTACATATAACATGCAACGACATAGCAGCAGACGGAGTGGCGCCTCTTGGCATAATGCTCACAATAATGCTTCCTCCTGGAACCACTGAAGCAGACGTTGAGAATATAATGAATGATATAATCTGTGAGGCGGACAAGATAAATGTAGACATACTAGGGGGCCATACCGAGGTTACAGATGCTGTAAATAGAGTAGTAATATCTGCAACGGGCATAGGCAAGAAGTTGAAATCCAAGCTGGAAAACGCCAAAAAACCAGCTCCCGGAGATTTTTTAATACTAACAAAGGGATCAGGCATAGAAGGCACAGGGATAATATGCTATGACAAGGAGGATGAGCTAAAGCAGGCTCTGGGAAGCGACATTGTGGAGCAGGGCAAGTTGTTCCTTGAGAAGCTGAGTGTTGTAAGGGAAGGAGTGATAGGCGGAGAAAACGGCGCCAAGCTTATGCACGATGTTACAGAGGGTGGCGTGCTCGGGGGAGTCTGGGAGATAAGCGTGCTGAGCAAGCTTGGGGTCAGGCTCTTGAAGGATAAAGTGCCAGTAAGTCCTGTTACGGATCTTGTTTGCAGCCACTTTGGCATAGATCCGCTTAAGCTCATGTCGAGCGGTTCAATGCTAATACTAGCAGACGAAGAAGACAGTGAAAAAATATGCGGCGAGCTGACAAACGCAGGCATAGAATCTTGTATAATAGGCTGGCTCGAGGAAGGTGACAGGCGGGTAATTGTCGAGGGCGGCATGGAATTGGAAATAGAATCGCCCGAAAGTGACGAATTGTACAAGGTATTGAAATAACTGTTAATTATGTTACAATGGCTTTACAATAGGTGCAGTTTTGTTGACACCATGTTTTTACGGGGTATATTCTTGAGGTAAGAAGGAAAAAACATGGGATGGAGGTGCTGTTGTGAGAAAGAACCTTTTATGGTTTATATCCACAATTGTTATATATACACTGTGCTTAACCGGAATGGCTTTTGCCGTAGGCGAGAGGACGGAAAAATTCATAATAGATGAAAAGCTTCAGAGTGCATACGTGGTGGATCTGAGCATTGACGGGAAGGCTGTAAATGCCGACGTTCCGCCTATAATACTAAACGACAGGACGTTGCTGCCTGTAAGGGCCGTATCAGAGGGAATAGGCTGCAATGTGACATGGAACCAGAAGACATCCGAGGTCGTCATAGAAAGGGAATATAAGACAATAAAGCTCAAGATAGACAGTTCGGACGTATATGTAAACGGAGTCAAAAAGAAGCTTCCGGACAATGTGCCGGCGAAGATAGTTACATACAAGGATAAGGGAAGGACAATGGTTCCGGCAAGGTTCGTACTTGAGGAATTAGGAGCCAGCGTGGATTGGAATTCGGCTACAAGGACAGTAGCCGTAAAGAGCCCGGGGAGCCTGATTGACTTTGGCTCAGCCGATAGAAGTATAAGCCTTAGCAGTATAAAATGGAGCGGCAACGAAGCTAAGATTGTCACATCGGCAAAGCCTGAATTTAAGGATTATGTTCTGGCTGGACCTGAAAGACTTGTTGTAGATCTTCAGAACACAAAGTTTGGCATGAAGGACTATTCAACAAGCATAAGCAGCGGGGCGGTTTCGCAAATAAGGGCATCGCAGTTTGCCACGGATCCTATGGTTTCAAGAGTGGTATTTGATTTGAACGAAGGCTCAAGCTATAAAATAAATACTGCAAGCGACGGCATTGTGATAAGCTTTGAACAAAAGGCAGCCGTGCAGACGCCGCAAGCGCCTGCAGAAACTCCGGTGACAACAAAGACGCTGAAAATTGGAGCTGCAAAGGCAAGTACAGGCGATGTCTATACGTTGTCTGTAGATGGTGGTATCAGCTTTAACAAGCTTGTGCTCAGCTCGCCCGAGAGAGTGGTATTCGACGTGTTTGGAGCAAAGCCTGAAAACGATGTTCAAAAACCGCTGGATGGCAGCTATGTCAGCGATATAAAGACTTACTACTACGAGGCTGAAAACAAGACAAGGGTGGTCTATACGCTTGCAAGTGGAATAAAAACAGGAGACATCAAGGTGGCGCAGACCTCCGGAGGTATTCAACTCACATCAACCAAGCTGCCGGGCGTATTTGCGCTTACATACAGCGCGGGCGCAGCCTCGACAAAGCTGAAGGTAGCACTAGACAGCACAGTCAAGCTGCTTGGGAGCGAATATTCGAAAAGCGACGGGAAACTGGCCCTGAAGTTCGACTCAAAGTATTTCAAAAACGAAGATATGCAGGCTGCGATAAACGACACATATCTCAAGAAGGTAACAGTTTCAAAGACTTCTTCAGGGTATACATATGTTAACGCGTATTTGAGTGATGGAGCAAAGTATGACATAAGAAGCTCAAGCACTGCTATAGAAGTGGTATTAACCAAGGAAAGAAGCACCAAGCCTCTTATAGTTATAGATGCGGGGCATGGAGGCAAGGATCCGGGCGCAGTAGGAATAGACACAAAGGTCACCGAAAAGGAGATAGTGCTGGACATTGCAGGCAAGCTCCAGAAGCTTCTAGAGGCTGAAGGCTACAATACGATAATGACAAGGGAAGACGACACTTTTGTGGAGCTCTACAGAAGAGCCGCAATTGCGAATGAAGCGGGAGCCGATGTATTCCTGAGCATACATATAAACGCAAGTACAACAAGAAGCGTTTCGGGAATAGAGACGCTCTACTATCCTCCGACAACCAGCTCTTCGGGGGAGGTCAACCTGTATGATGTTTCATCGGGCGCAGCAAGCATTTCAAATATTAAGCCTTCGACAGACGGCAAGGGACTTGCCAGAACGCTGCAGGATATGCTAATAGCTGAGATGAAAACGGCAAACAGGGGAATTGTAGAAAGACCAAAGCTTGTAGTGCTCAACCAGACGAAGATGACGGCATCGCTTGTGGAGCTGGGTTTCATATCAAACTCTAATGAGGAAGCACTGCTTAGGACTGACGAATACAGGCAAAGGCTTGCAAATGCCCTTTTGAAAGGAATAAAAGAATATTTTTCGAATTAAATACAAAAATCCCCGTACATATGGGGATTTTTGGCATTTGAAGGATTGGAGAAGATAATGTGAGCATGTTCATGACGAAGTTTTACAGGTACCTGGGATTCGTTTATATCCCGCAATATCTGAAAGAACTGGATGAAGACATAATACTCCATATTTCGGATACAACCACAAATTTCTTCCAGGACGTAAAAAAACTGGTGACGGTGCTTAAACCCAAGTATATTGTTCACACGGGCGACCTTGTGGACAATATCAAGCTTCAGTTTCTTTCGGCGTCAGAAGGCAGATACGCCTTGAGGGTTAAGACATTGCTTGAAATAATGGAAGGCTCAAGCGCAGAGAAGATATTCATTTCCATGGGGAATCATGACAGCATTAATGCGGTCAAGGGTCTATGTACAAAGTGTGTAATAACAGAGGACATGGACACAATAGAAATTGAGGGGATAAAGATAGCAATAAGTCACTATCCAAAGAGAATAATGGAGTATGAAGGGGATGCAAAACACTTCATGTTCGGCCACAGTCTTGAACTTAAAACTCAAATGATAGATGACAAGGTTTATCTCAACGGCATATCGAGCATAAATATTATGACAATAAAGAGCAGACAGATATACAAGCTGCCATATCCATACGTAGTTGACGATTGGAGAATGAAGAAGGGCAAGCTTGGATTATAGACGGGAGGGAATATATGCTTTCGATAGTTAGGGAAGGACCAAGGATACTCGTATTCGAAACGGAATATATAGAAGAGCTGAAAAAATTCCTGGAAGACGGCTTTGCGGCAAAACAACACGAGCTAAATGAGGCTTTTGAAAGCACGGAAGAAGGGTTCTCACTAATATTGCTTACGAACAAGGCATCGCAAAATGACTCTTGCGACATAGAGGATCTAATACTTGTAACGGCCTGCGATACAGGCACTATACTGAGAGCTATCATCAATGAAAAAAAGAGCGAGATGATAAAAAACGTATTTTCCGGCCCCAGAATAATGATAATGAGGGTATTTGGAAACGTTGAGAAGGTAGTTGAAAAAATAAGCGAGGAGTTTGAAGCGAAGCGCCTTAAGGTTCTCGACTTGCTGCTTGAATTCAAGAACAAGGGAAATGTAGTAATGTTTACCACAAAACCGTTAAACCAGAAGATGTGCCTGAGCGACCTGTATGGGGATGGACTATTGATTGACAGGGACTATCTTGCGCTCAGCAAAAAATTCCGCATAGAGGCTCTGAAATATCTGAACGAAGGCCTTGAAAAGATGGATTGGTATGAAATGGAGATAAGAATATATGACAGATACAGCGCATACGACTATCATTACGAGAAGCTCATAAAAGTCCTTGAAAATCTCGAGCTTGGACTTGTGCTCGGGGAGGCGTGGACAAAGGATTATCCAAGGATGTTCATGGCAGTCGGAGTGTACAGGCTGCGCTTTTTCTCTTTCCATGATCCGGAGTATATAAAGAAGGTGCTCATGGGGCTTGAATATTCAAAGGACGGCATAAGGATAGTCGACTACGACCTGTACTTCAAGAGAAAGCATATTCACTGGTCGGAAGTCATCGAAGACAACATCAGGACAAGAAATGATCTGGGAATGAGATTCAGAGACCAGATTTATTCAAGGCTCAACGGCAGGATTTCAAGGGAGATTGCCGAGCTTGATGCAAATATTATGAAAACCCGCGTGGAAGATTAATTAACAAAGGGGCGCCGCAAAATATTCACTGCGGCGTTTTTTGCGTTGGTGTATAATGGTTATGTCAATAAGAAAAAAGGAGGCGCACATGGAAAAAACAAACGCTGAAAACGAAGTTCTAAATCCAGAAAATGGGGCAATAAAAATACTCATGGTCATGGCGGCGCTTTTCTGGGCCGGTGCATTCATAGCAGGCAAGCTTTCTGTAAGGGAGTTCCCCCCTGTATCGCTTACTTTCTTTAGATTCATGATTGCAAGCGCTATAATATTTGTGATACTGGCCATAAAGGAAAGGGACATTCGCATAAAGAGGGAGGACCTGCCCACATTCATAGCGCTCGGAGTAATAGGTATGATCGGCTACCACATACTGTTTTTCATGGCACTAAAATACACATCGCCTGTAAATGCTGCGCTCATAGGTGCTATCAACCCTCTGGTCACGACAATACTTTCGGTGATTTTTCTGAAGGAGAAAATAAGAATTGTTAATATCATAGCCATAATGGTTTCTCTGTCGGGCGTGGTGCTTATAGTTACAAACGGCAGCATTGGATTTTTTTCTGACATGAGGCTTAACATAGGCGACTTGCTTATGCTTGTGGCAGTTGTGTGCTGGGCTGCATATGCTATAATTTCAAAAAAGGCTCTTGCCAAGTACAGCCCCATCAAGGTGACTTCATATGCATTTCTGGTGTGCACAATCCTGCTCCTGCCCTTCCTGCCATTTGAGAGCCCGATGAAGTTTCTTCCAGACACTACAATTGGCGGTTGGACGTCTGTATTTTACATGGCCATTTTCCCGTCTGTGGGAGGATACCTGATACAGCAAATGTCCATAAAGAAAATGGGCCCAAGCAGGACATCGCTATATGTCAACCTGGTGCCGGCGTTTTCTATGGTACTTGCATTTTTTATATTGGGCGAGGCCATAAGCGTTATTAAGGTCGCGGCTGCAGCTCTTATAATAGGCGGAGTTTACATGAACACAAAATTCAAATAAAGCTCACGGGGTGAATTTCAGAAAATGAACAGAAGATATAATGCATATTCCGACTACCTTGTTGGAAAATACGGCGAAAAGGTATACAGACTCCCTGTCAACCTGCCGCTTACATGTCCCAACAGGGACGGCCAGGTGGGCGAGGGCGGCTGCACATTCTGCGCGGAGGTTGGAGCCGGATTCGAAGCTTTCGAAAGCAGCGTCAGCATAAAGGACCAGCTGCTGAGCAACATGGAATATATAGGCGGCAAATACAAGGCAAGAAAGTTTATAGCATATTTTCAAAACTACACCAACACATATGCGGACAAAGAGACTTTCAGGAGCTATCTGGAGGAGGCCTTGCTTGAGAATGTAGTTGAAATAGCCATATCAACAAGGCCGGATGCCATAAGCGATGAGTATCTTCAGATAATGAAGGAGATAGAGCAAAAAGGCGTAGCAATATCAATAGAGCTCGGGCTCCAGACAGTCAACTACCATACACTTAAATCCATAAACCGAGGGCATACACTCGCTGAATTTATTGACGCCGCAATCAGGATAAAAAAATTCGGATTCGAGTCTTGCGCCCACGTGATACTCAATCTTCCCGGGGATGACATGCTCGATGTCATAGAGACGGCAAAGATAATATCGGCGCTCGGCGTTGACGGAGTAAAGCTCCACTCGCTCTACATTACAAAGTGCAGCCAGATGGCGCTCGAGTACGAACGTGGAGAGCTTCAGATTTCAAGTCTTGATGAATATGTGAAAAGGGCGGCCATTTTTATGGGGTACCTCTCGAGGGACGTAGTCATAGAGAGGCTTGTCGGAAGGGCTCCGGAGGAGGACACACTCTTTTGCAACTGGAATACGTCCTGGTGGAAGATAAAGGACATGATAGAGAGGTACATGGACTCAAACGACATATACCAGGGCAAATTCTGCGACTACCTAAACGGCAAGGCGCTTCGAAGGTGGGAGTAGATTGCGGCAGAAACACAAAGGCCTCGAGCTGAGCTTAAAAAAGCTGCAGCGCGAGGCCTGTTTAAATTCCAGCATTATAAAAAGTCTTCCCCAAGATACTGCTTTATGAGCTCGGGACTGCTGTCTGGAGTTACAAGAACTTCCTTTTCTGTTTCCTCAAAGTATATGAGCACATCACACTTGCCTTCGAGGAAGAATTTCCTTACGGTGAAATCAGCAACCTTCCTTATCTGGAGTTTGTTCTTCTTGCTCTTGTCGAATTCCTTTAAGAAATAATGGCCTCTTAGGCCTATGACTTTAGTATATCTGTTCAATATATACACCTTCCCGAATAATTCTATTTTTGTTGCGACCCTTTTAATACCCGCTGACAATCGTATTATACCATAAATCAACGCTTTGGTTTATAATTAAAGCATTAGAAAACATCGGGAGGTAACTGTTTTGAACATGGAGAAAATAAGCGGACACAGCTACGTCATACGCGGGGGGACAAACACAGGAGTATACCTTTTCAAGGACAAGTCTGCGCTTTTAATAGATCCCGGACTTACAAATTCAAGGGGAAACAGGATAATAAGGTACTGCGAAGACGAGGGTATAAGGCCAAGGCACATAGTGTTCACACATGAGCACTATGACCATCATGGAGCCGCAAAGGTTATAATGAACCATTTCACAGGGGCGGTTTCGTATTCATCGGCAAAGGCGAAGCTTATAATAGAAAATCCGGAGATTTTTTCGGGTTATATATACGGCGGAAAATCCAATAGCTTCCTCGAGGAGAGCTTCAGCCAAAAGGGAGCGGATATAAGGGTGGACAACGTGCTTGAGAGCGGCACGGTAAAGCTTGGCGACAAGAAATTTTTCATGCATGAAATAAGCGGGCACAGTCCCGGTCAGATGGGAATAATGACGGAGGACAAGGTGCTCTATATAGGAGATGCCGTATTCAACATCAGCATACTCGAAAAGTACAGTATACCGTTCCTGCATGACATAGGCGCACAACTTGATTCCCTGCAAAGGCTTCGTGAACTGGATTTCGAATACATGGTCATGGGACATGAAAAGCCCGTACTTGAGCGGGACGAGGCCGAAGAGACGCTAAAGCGCAACACACAGGCCATAAATGAGTATATAGACCAGGCGAGGGAGTTCTTGACCGGTCCAAGAACCAGGGAGCAGCTGATCGCCGACATAATTGAGTACAACGGCATTGAGGCAGGCTACAAGCAGTACTACTTCACAAGCTCGACAGTGGCCTCCATAGTGTCATACCTTGCGGATCATGGCGAAATAGATTACGAGCTCGAAGCCGGGATGCTCTATTACTATAAAAAATAATACAAAATATCGGGGTTTAGTGATAAAATGTTCCTGTGTGTTTTTTTAAAGGAGGCGTAATGGAAATGGAACTTAGGGAATGGAAGATTATTCTTACCCCTTACGAATTCGCGGTTGAGGAGCTCAAGGGCAAATTCAAGAACATAAGAAAAGAGCTGAAGGCCAACGGAGAATATTCGCCGATTGAATTTGTGACCGGACGGGTCAAGAAAATTTCATCCATAATAACAAAGGCAGAAAAACTAGACATAAGCATTGATGAAGTCGAGGAGAAAATAGAGGACATAGCAGGCATAAGGATAATGTGCCAGTTTGTCGAAGACATATATACTGTAGTCAGTCTGATAAAAAGCAGGCAGGATATGGAGGTTCTCTACGAAAAGGACTACATAACAAACTACAAGGCAAGCGGCTACAGAAGCTACCATGTGATAATAAAGTATCCCTTCCAGACTGCAAAGGGCCTCAAAAACATAATGGCGGAGATACAAATAAGAACTCTTGCAATGAATTTTTGGGCCACAATAGAGCATTCGCTAAAATACAAATACGACCACGACATACCATCTGACCTTGCGGCAAGGCTAAGCAGGGCAGGCGACGCCGCATTCCTGCTGGACCAGGAAATGAGCGAGATAAGGGATGTGGTGGTGAGGGCTCAGGTTATGTTTGAGATGAAATCAATTGCCATAAAGGATATACTAGACAACATACAAGAGCTAAACAGCATGGGATTCATACAGGAGGCAGTGTCTTTTCAGGAAAGATTCGACAATATAAGCAGTTTTGAAGATATAGACAGGATGTTCCTCTTCAAGAGAGAGCTAGAAACGGCAATAGAAAAATTAAGAAAGACAATATAGAAGATGCTCCTTTTATAGGAGCATTTTAGATTTAACGAGCATATGGAAATTTTATAAGGCGGGTGATTTTATGGCACTTTATGCTATAGGAGACCTTCATTTTGGAATGGCTGTAGACAAGCCCATGGACATATTTGGAGATGAATGGATAGAGCACAGAGAGAATATTATTGAAAGCTGGAGAGCATCTGTAGGCGATGAAGACACAGTCATAATCGCAGGCGACACCTCCTGGGCCATAAATATGGAAGAGGCCATCCATGACCTGGAAGACATAAGCATGCTTCCGGGGAGAAAAATAATAATAAAAGGAAATCACGATTACTGGTGGACAACGCTAAGCAAGCTCAACAGGCTTTTTGAGGGCATGATATTCATACAAAACAGCTTTGCTGCATATGAGGACTATGCCGTGTGCGGCAGCAGAGGCTGGCTTTGCCCGAATGATTACTATTTCACAGCGAGCGATGAAAAGATATATAATCGTGAAATCAACAGGCTAAGGATTGCACTCGAGAGCGCCAGGGCGGCGGGTTACAAGAAGCTCATTGTTGCAACTCACTACCCTCCAACTAATGACAGACAGGATGAGTCTGGATTTACAAGGCTCTACGAGGAATTTAAAGTCGAAAAGGTGGTCTACGGTCACCTGCATGGCAGGGAGGCCTTCAAGGGAGCCCTCCAGGGAGAGCGAAAGGGAGTCGAATACATATTTACAGCGTGTGACTATACAGGCTTTAAGCTGGTAAAGATTTTGTAATCTGGGAGGATTATGATGAAGAAGCAAAACATAGACAAGCTTGCCCTTTTGCTCATGGGACTGAGGCAAAGGAGCCAGGACAACAGGGATTTTTTCATAGGCATGAACATAATGTTCAAATCCGGCAGGAAGGAGTTCCCAGCCACAGCGGTTCAAAAGGGGGACGTATTCCAGCTTTCATACAAGGGCAGGAAGGACAGCCTTGACTTTGAAGGCATTTGCAGGCTCATACTCAGGGAGGCCGCCGATTACGACGCGCTGGGCATTGAGTATGTGGAGCGGGGCACAATAATCCTGATAGAGGGCGACAGCAAGGCTGTCAACATAAGGTATGCCGACAACATAGAGGACGAGGATGCCGTAGCAAAAAAGCAGGCGCAGTCGATGCTTGGAAACAGGGAATACAGAGTGAAGGTAGGCCCGGCCTCAAAGCTTCTAAAGGAGATAGGCATACTTACCCAGGAAGGTAAGATTAAAAACGACAAAATAAGAAAATACAACCAGATAGACCATTTCGTGGAACTCGTAGACGACATAATAAAGAGTTTCGAGCACAAGGAAACAATAAACATAATAGACTGCGCATGCGGCAAGTCGTACCTGAGTTTTGTGCTCAACTTCTACATCAAGGACGTGCTCAAGAAGAACTGTCATTTCATAGGCATAGACAACTCGGAGAGCGTAATAGAAGCATCGAGGAAGATGGCCGAAAATCTCGGTTATAAAAACATGGAGTTCGTAACGGAGGATCTTGTGTCATACAGCGCAGACCGCACCGTAGACATGGTAATAAGTTTGCATGCATGCGACATTGCAACCGACATGGCGATAGCTCTTGGCGTGAGGGCCGGGGCCGGCGCTATAATAGCAGTGCCGTGCTGTCACAAGGAGCTTCTGGAGCAGTATTCCTTTGAAGCGTTTGCGCCAATACTAAAGCATGGCGTGTTTAAGGCAAGGATGGCTGACCTCATAACAGACGGCCTAAGGGCTCTGCTGCTTGAAGGTCACGGCTACGAGGTGTCGGCGATTGAGTATATCTCGCCGCTTGATACGCCAAAGAACCTCATGATAAGGGCTGTGAAGAAAGAGGATACAAACCATCAGGCCATGGAGAGCTACACGGCGCTCAAAGAAATGCTCAGAGTAGAACCGACACTAGAAAAGCTCATATACTAGTTTTTTCGAATGATTACAGTCTTTTGCGGTGAAGTCTCGCCCGTTAGGATTGTGATGCAGCTTTCAGACACGCTAAAGAGGGCGGCAAGGTATCCCATGATTTCCTTGTTGCCCTTTCCCTTTTCGGGTGCCGACTTTATATTGAGCTTGAGCGTTCCGTCGGAGAGCTCCTTTTTAAACTCTGTTTTGGACATCTTTGGTGTTACTTTTATCTTGAGACTAACTCGGCCGCTTGATTCGAGCTCGGCTATGTATTTTTCCATAAAATCCAAAAATATCAGCTCCTTTTAAATTTGATTTAATAGTTGTTGCATTTTAGGAAAAAGTATACAATAATAATATAGAGAAAAAGGGGTGAGGGGTAAAGTATGAAAAGGCTCAATATCTGCGTTGACATAGACGGAACCATCACAGACCCGTACTGCTATCTGGAGTATTTCAACAATTATTTCGACAAGAAAATAAAGCCGACGGATTTTTCGCATCACAGGCTTGATATAGTATACGAAGTTACACGCGATGAAATGACAAAGTTCTACATGGAAGAGGGCAGAAGGATGCACCTTGAAGCCACAGTCCAGCCCGACGCAAGGGACATACTTTGGGAGATGTATAAAACTCACAATATGTATTTTGTGACAGCCAGGTACAAGGAGATGGAAAGTACCACTCTCGAATGGATACAGCTCAACCAGCTTCCACCGGCGAGACTGTATTCCCTTGGAAGCCACTACAAGGTGGATGCGGCCAAAGAGCTGTGCTGCGACGTGTTCCTAGAGGACAATCCCGAGAACGCGCAGCAGCTTGCTGAAAACGGCATAAACGTACTGCTTGTAGACACCAACTACAATAAGGAACTTAGTATGAACAAGGTTACAAGAGTGCACAGCTGGAATGAAATTAAGGGACTTGTGGATATGATGGCGGGGCAGTAGAACAGGAGGGTATAAATGATAAAGGTATCTTTTATGAACAAGAACAACGGCAAAACGGTTTTAAAAAGCATGGACATAGAGCAGGATCTAAGGGAAAGTGCGGATTTTGAATATGTAAACGACATATCCAATTCTATAAGCCAGAAGAACATAATGGTGTTCGACTGCAAGCTTGATGAGACCATATTCAATATCGAGGATCCGGACGAGGAATTCTACGAGGAGTTCGGCATGGATGCCGAATACTTCCAGGTGGTATTCAACGACATAAAGATATATATAGCTGACATGTGCCTGGATATAGAGCACGACCTGAGGGAAGAATACAGATTCGAAAAAATAAGAGTGAGCGCAGAAATATACGACGTGGACGAGACCATAACTGATGTGAAGTTTGTCCTTGTCATATCGTTCATGGACTCACCGAGAAAGCAGCAGGCGGATCTTACAAGGGTGGTTGCAAAAAGGCAGCTCCAGGGCTCTTCAAAATACTTCAACTAAATAAAGCAAAAAGCAAAGAGTGCCCGAATGGGCACTCTTTTTTTATGGCAGCACTGCGCGCTTATATTCTGTTTGAGCAGTTGAACACGTTCTTTATCTTGTGCTGCACAACCTGCTTTATTGCATCTCTTCCGGGTCCAAGATACTTTCTTGGGTCGAACTCGTTTGGATTTTCTGCAAGGCACTTTCTTATGGCCGCAGTCATAGCAAGCCTAAGGTCAGTATCTACGTTTATCTTGCACACCCCAAGCTTTGAAGCCTGAGCAAGCATGTCTTCAGGAACGCCCTTTGCGCCAGGTATGTTTCCGCCGAAAGCGTTGCACATAGCCACATACTCTTCAAGTACTGAAGAAGCTCCGTGAAGCACAAGCGGATATCCAGGAAGCAGATTGCTTATTTTTTCAAGCCTTGGGAAGTCAAGCTTTGGTTCGCCCTTGAACTTGTAAGCGCCGTGGCTTGTGCCTATGGCTATTGCAAGCGAGTCAACGCCAGTTCTCTCAACGAACTCTACAGCCTGGTCAGGATCTGTGTAAGTGGCGTCTTCTGCCTTTACCTGTACGTCATCCTCAACGCCGGCAAGCTTTCCAAGCTCGGCCTCGACTGAAACTCCCTTGGCGTGCGCGTACTCGACAACTTGTCTTGTTATTCTTATGTTCTCCTCGAAAGGAAGAGCGGAGCCGTCGAACATTACAGAAGAAAAGCCGTCGTCTATGCACTGCTTGCATATTTCAAAGCTCTCGCCATGGTCAAGGTGAAGCGCTATAGGAAGGTTAGTGTCTTCGATTGCAGCTTCAACTAGCTTTCTAAGGTATATTGGATTGGCGTATTTTCTTGCACCTGCAGAAACCTGGAGTATGAGCGGAGATTTCTCCTCATTTGCAGCTGCCACAATGCCCTGGATTATTTCCATGTTGTTGACGTTGAAGGCTCCTATGGCATACTTGCCTTCATAGGCTTTCTTGAACATTTCCGCGGTATTGACTAATGGCATTTTGTAAATCCTCCCTTTATATGTAATTAATATAGTTTATTCAATAAGAATAGCTCAGAATGTGACACTTAATAGCCACATATATTATATACCATTTTAGAGCCTTTTGCATTCAGCAAATAACAGATTATTAGCAGGCATTGCAGGGAAAAACTGTAATGGTTGTAAACTGGGTTTGATTTAAAGTATAATAGTATTTGCAAACAGCATGCAGGCTTATAAATATCGATATAGAGTATAACGCATAGGCTAATATAAAAAAACATAGATGACAAGAACGGGAGGCGACATCATGCCGCAAATAATTATAAGAGGAATACAGCCGGAAGAGGTATGCAAGGTGAGCCAGAAGCTGATAGACAGGCTGACTCAGACAGTGGGCTGCCCCAGGGACTATTTTGAAATAGAATGCATAAGCTCGGTCAAGGTCACAAACGGCATCATAGAGCAGCCGTATCCCTTCGTGGAGGTTGCATGGTTCGACAGGGGCCAGCAGATCCAGGACGAGGTGGCCAGGACGATTACTGACGTGCTTATGAAAGGACTCGGCATAGAAAGTCTGGACCTGGCTTTCAAAGTGTTTGAGAAGGAAAAGTATTACGAGAACGGAGAACATTTTTAATGGCAAAGGGAATGAGACTCGACAAGCTGCTTTCGAACCTCGGATACGGAAGCAGGAAGGATATAAAGGTGGCGCTCAAGGCCAGACTCGTCAAGGTCAACGGTGAGCTTGAAAAGGATCCGGCAAGGCACGTGGATCCAGAAAAGGACATCGTGGAGTATAACGGAGAGCGGATAGAGTACAGGGAATTCATATACCTCATGCTCAATAAGCCGGACGGATATGTCAGCGCCACATTCGACAACAGGGACAAGACGGTGCTTGATTTGATAGCTGTGGAATACCTTGTGTTCGAGCCTTTTCCTGTAGGCAGGCTTGACAAGGACACGGAAGGGCTGCTAGTGCTCACAAACGATGGAGCTCTGGCGCACAGAGTGCTCTCGCCAAAAAAACACGTAAAGAAGAGGTATTTTGCACTAGTAGACGGCGAGGTCACAGGCGAAGACATAGAGGTCTTCTCAGAGGGAGTAGAGTTAGAAGACGGTTACAAGACTCTGCCCTCGCAGCTTGAAATACTTGAAAGCGGAGAGACTTCGAGAATAGAGCTTACTATATACGAGGGCAAGTTTCACCAGGTGAAGAGGATGTTTGAAGCCGTAGGCAAGAAAGTGACATACCTCAAGAGGCTTTCCATGGGAAACCTCAGGCTGGACGAATCGCTCGAGCTTGGGGAGTACAGGGAGCTGACAGGAGAAGAACTGCTTATGCTTGAAGAGGAGATGTGATTATTATGAAGGACTTTATATTCGATGTTCACTGCCACACCATAGCTAGCGGCCATGCCTACAGCACAGTTCACGACATAGCCAGGGAAGCAGCTAAGAAGGGCATAAAGCTGTTTGCCCTTACAGACCACGCCCCGGAGATGCCGGGAGCGCCGCATCTTTACCACATAAAAAACCAAAGGGTAATACCAAGAATAATAGACGGCGTGATAGTTCTTAGAGGTGTTGAGGCCAACATAATGGACTACGAGGGCGAGCTTGATATGAGGGATGCCGACCTTAAGGAACTTGATATCGTAATAGCAAGCCTTCACCATATATGCATAGATCCTGGAACCAGGGATGAAAACACAAATGCAGTTATTAAGGCCATGGAGAACAGGAATGTTGACATAGTGGGACACATAGGAAACCCAATGTTTCCAATAGACGAGGAGAAGATTGTAAAGGCCGCCAAGACGAACAACGTTCTCATCGAGATAAATAATAGCTCATTTGGTCCATCAAGGAAGGGCAGCAAAGAGAACTGCGGTCTTATAGCAAGGCTTGCCAAGGAAAACGGAAACATGGTAGTGCTGGGCTCTGACTGCCACATAGCATTCGACGTGGGCAATTTCGAGTACGCAGGCAAACTCCTGATGGATATAGGAATGCCAAAGGAGCAGATAATAAATACAAGCGTAGACAAGCTCATAGATTTCCTTGAGAGCAAGGGGAAGTCCTCGATAGAAGACATCAAGGAGTTAAGGAAGAAAAGATTCATATAGAGTTTAGCATAACAATTCAGATTACAGAAACTGCCGCCCGTTCGGGCGGCATATTTGCTATTAACAGCCGGGAGGAAAATAAGTGAAGAGAAAAGACATAGTAGAGCTTAAAATAGAGGGCATGGAGTTTGGGGGAAGGTCCTACGCCATATCAGAAGACAGAAAAGTGGAGCTTAAGGGCGGAATAACAGGCCAAAGAGTCAGCGCAAGAGTCAAGAAAGCGAGAAAGAACAAGGCCGAGGCCAGCATATTAGGTGTTATAGAAAAATCACCGCTTGAGACAGCGCCTACATGCCCTCATTTTGGGGACTGCGGCGGCTGCATGTATCTTTCGTTGCCGTACTCCAAGCAGGCCAGGCTAAAGGAAGAGATGGTTTACAGCCTCTTTGAGGAAGCCGGCATCTCCGGTTTTGAGGCGCTTCCTATAGAGTCAAGCCCGTCTGAATACGCCTACAGGAACAAGATGGAATACACCTTCGGAGACAATGAAAAAGATGGCCCCACAATGCTTGGAATGCATAAAAAGGGAAGGTCGTTTGACATAGTAACAGTAGACAAGTGCATGATAGTCAGCGAGGACTTTAACAAGATACTCTCAGCCACGCTTGAGTACTTCAAGAGCCTTGGAATACCACACTACAACAAGAAGTCCCACGAAGGCTATCTCAGGCACTTCATAATAAGAAAGGGTGAAAACACGGGCGAGCTCATGATAAACCTGGTTACATCCTCGCAAATGGAACTGGACCTTTCGGGATATGTAGAATTGCTACTTTCGCTTGAACTAGAGTCCAGCATAGTGAGCATACTAAACACAGTAAACGACAACCTTGCGGACGCAGTTAAGTGCGAGGAGCTCAAGGTGCTCCACGGCAGAGACCACATATTTGAAGAGATTCTGGGCCTCAGGTTCAAGATATCGCCTTTTTCATTCTTCCAGACAAACACAAAGGGCGCGGAAAAGCTTTATTCCATAGCCAGAGAATTCGCAGGAGAATCAAAGGGCAGGACAATATTTGACCTCTACAGCGGAACAGGCACAATTGGCCAGATACTCTCCAAGGAAGCCGCTAAGGTAATAGGCATAGAGCTTGTTGAAGAGGCTGTAGACGCCGCAAACGAGAACGCCAGGCTAAACGAGATAACCAACTGCAACTTCATAGCAGGAGACGTAGGCGAGAAGGTAAGAGAGCTGGAGGAAAAGCCCGATATCATAGTAATAGACCCTCCTAGAATGGGAGCCACACAAAAGGCAATAGCTGATATAATAACCTTCGGAGCAAGGGATATAGTATACATCTCCTGCAATCCGAAGACACTGGCGGAAAATATACAACAGCTGCAATCAGCAGGCTACAAACTAGAAAAGGTAATGCCTGTAGACATGTTCCCGCATACCCCGCATTGTGAAGTCGTAACACTGCTTGTGAAGGAGTAAAGCGACTGAAGAAGCAGATGTACGACTCATGTCAGGAATGCCCAAGAGCACGAGCGAAGCGAAGTGAGATTGGCAGCATTCTACGGCGGAAGTCGTAACGGAATATAGCGAAGTGAGATTGGCAGCATTCTACGGCGGAAGTCGTAACGGAATATAGCGAAGTGAGATTGGCAGCATTCTACGGCGGAAGTCGTTGTGGTATTTAGCGAAGTGATCATACGTAAAATTATCGAAAGCATCTATCTAAAAGGGTAGGTGCTTTTTTAGCATTCAACCACTATGGGTAAAGGGAGTAAATATTGTAGAATATTTGATTTGAGGATATGATTAATATAGAAGTAATAAGGAAAGTTGACAGGCACTGTGAAAGGTGAGGAGTGTTGTTTATGGAGAATAAGTTAAAGATTCTTATATGCGATGACAATATTGCTGTACATGAAAGCCTTTCTGCTTACTTTAAGGATGAAAATATGGAATGTGTTTCGGTTTTTGACGGTGCAGAAGCCTTGGACAAAATCACGAACGGGCATTTTGACGTTATTATCCTTGATATCATGATGCCTAAAATGTTTGGAACTGATGTATGTAGGGAAATTCGCAAAACGAGTGATATCCCGATCATCATGCTCAGCGCAAGAGGTGAAGAATTTGATCGCATACTCGGGCTTGAGCTTGGTGCGGATGACTACATTACAAAGCCATTTTCACCTCGTGAGGTTGTTGTACGCGTACGAACTATATTAAAGAGACTTAAGCCTCAAAATGCATCGCAGATTTCGCAGCGGTGTATTGTTATTGGTGAAATGACTATTGATGTTGAAGGATATGAAGTTAAAGTGAGTGACAAAAAACTAAAATTAACTCCAAAAGAAACAGAAACTCTTATATATTTAGCCCAAAACAGAAATAAGGTGCTTACGCGGGAACAGATATTAAACAGAGTCTGGGGCTACGATTATTTTGGAGATACAAGAGCGGTGGATACACTTGTAAAAAGATTGCGTCAAAAGTTCCCAGCTTCAGATAAAGGCTTTGAAATCAAAGCGATATACGGTGTTGGATATAAACTGGAGGTCCATCCATGAGAAGGCTGTTTTCTAATAAAAAGATTATATTCATGGCTATTATCTTTTTATATATTCTAGGTCAATTAATGGGGACGTTTGTTATTAAGGAATTCTTTATAAACTACAAAATCAAGGAGATGTTGCCGCGACTCATGTATATCGCAGGAGAGATAGGTAGCGGCAATTCAACAATCCCCAAAAATACGGATTTTATTTTAAAGGCATATGATGTCTATGGCGCAGAGATGAATATATTCAACGATAAGGTGCGCAAAGGCCTTGAAATCCCGGAAGATGTGATTTATAAAAGCTTGGTTAACCATATTCCAGAGGTTATTGCAGGGAACAAAGTCGCAATTTTGGAGAGAATCGGAAATGATTCGGTGGAATCTATTGTGATAGGTGCACCGATTGTTAAGAATAGGGAAGTCGCTGGCGCTGTTTTCCTATTAAAACCAGCAAGTGATTTCAATGCCATACTGAATGGATTTTACCTCATATTTTCTGTGACCCTTATACTAGGAGTATCACTGATTGGAATGTTTTTAAACCTTCACCTGAAAGAAATAAAGCAACTTGAACAAACCCGTAGAGATTACATTGCCAATGTCAGCCATGAGCTTAAATCACCCATTGCCTCCATTAGAGCACTGACTGAAACACTGGCAGACAATGTAATACAAGACGAGGAAACAAAAGCTAAATATTATGGAATTATTTTAAAGGAAAGCCGGAATTTGCAGAGGCTGATTTCGGATATGCTGGAACTGTCCAGGCTTCAAAGCGGAAGGACAGCCTACGAGAAGAAAAACATTAATGGCGGCGCATTTATGCGGGATTTATATGAAAAGTATTCTGTGATTATTGGAGATATTGACATTGCTTTTAAAGTAACTGAAACGGCGATGAATTTGCCGGATATCTATACAAGTAGAGAGAGACTCTTGCAGATATTTAACATTTTAATAGATAATGCAATAAAGTTCATACATGAGGATGGCATTATTGTAGTAGATGCAGAGATTCATCGTAAGCATATTAAGTTCTCAGTTTCGGACAATGGTATTGGTATTGAAAAGTCAGGATTACCCTATATTTTTGATAGATTTTATAAAGAAGATAATGCTGGCAATAATGGTGGAAGCGGACTCGGGTTGTCAATCGCAAAAGAGATAATCAGTGGACTGGGTGAAGAGATTTGGGTTTCTAGTGAATACGGAAAAGGTGCCACTTTCAGCTTTACTGTACAAAGGGCATAAGTATTATTATTGGAGAAAGATACACACAAGATTGTACGTAAAATTACATTTCCATGCCATTTTTATGCCACAATGTTCCTTTATTATTAAAGTATGTAAACAGAATATTAAAAACAATAAAATGAGCAGGAGTGTAAAATTATGAAAATGGATAGGTTACACTAAACTAGACATAAAACTTAAGGTGCGGTAATCTAAAAATATAAACCAATAGGAGAGATTACTATGCCAAAGAAAGAACGTCGAAAATTCACTGATGATTTCAAGAATCAAATGGTACAACTATATTTAAATGGAAAACCCAGGAAAGACATACTGGCTGAGTATGACCTTACTGGATCAACATTTGATTACTGGGTCCACCAAAGTCAAAATTCTGGTTCTTTCAAAGCAAAGGATAATCGCACTCCTGAAGAAGAAGAACTTATCAAACTACGCAAAGAAAACCAGCAGCTTAAGATGGAGAATGATATTTTAAAGCAAGCAGCGCTGATAATGGGACGAAAGTAAATGTGATCAAACAGAATGCTCACAAATACAGTGTATCAGCAATGTGTAGAGTCCTTCAAATACCACGGAGCACCTATTACTATGAATCTACTAAAATACCTGCAGAAGATGAAATAACAGATTCAGTAGTTGAAATTTTCAATGCAAGCCATCAGAATTACGGAACACGTAAAATAAAAGTGGAGCTTCAAAAGCTCAATATAACTGCCTCTAGACGAAGGATTGGCAGAATAATGAAAGAAAACGGCCTTGTCAGCACATATACACTAGCTCAATTCAAACCCCATAAAAGCGCTTGTAATGAGTCCGATGTGAACAACGAACTGGATAGAGATTTCGATTCCAAAGCTCCCCTAGCAGCTGTTGTGAGTGATTTGACATATGTTAGAGTCGGCCAGAAATGGAATTATATTTGTATCCTAATCGATTTATTCAATCGCGAAATCATCGGCTATAGTGCTGGTGAGAAAAAGGATGCACATCTGGTAAGTCGTGCTTTTGCAAGCTTCAAAGGCAATTTGAGTCATATCGAGCTGTTCCATACAGATCGGGGCAATGAGTTTAAAAATCAATTGATTGACGATGTCCTTAAAACCTTTAAAATCAAACGATCGTTGAGCATGAAAGGCTGTCCGTATGATAATGCAGTTGCGGAAGCCACTTTTAAAATATTCAAAACTGAATTTGTCAGGAAAAAACGATTTCTAAGCTTAGAAGATCTAAATATAGAGCTATCGAAATATGTAAATTGGTTCAATAACAAAAGAATTCATGGAACACTTGGATATTTAAGTCCGATTGAATATAAATTACAACACCTTAATTAAGTTGTCCAATTAAGTGTTGACAATCCAAAAAAGATATGTGTATTGATTTTGGCGTGCGCTGTGATTTTATCATTATCAGCTTGCTCGTCAAATGACGAGAAAGAAAATGCAGCAGCTCCGACGACACAAGCAAAGCCTCCATTGGGAGAAGGCAAAGGAATGGGTGGAGGTTTCGGAGGAGAAAGTCTAGATACTTCTTCAATCAAAATCCAGTATACTGATGTTGCATATGGTACTGTATCAGCTACTCAAACAATGAATATATATTTACCAAACGAAGGAGAGGGGCCGTTTCCGGTTATTGTAGCTATTCACGGCGGCGCATTTAAAATGGGAAATGCGAGTGGTGGAGATGTTGCGGCAATGTTTGAAGGTGTGAATCACGGGTATGCAGTTGTAAGTATAAACTATAGACTTTCCGATGAAGCAATTTTTCCTGCGGCAGTCAACGATTGTAAGGCAGCTATCAGATTCATAAAGGCAAACGCTACAAAATATAAAATCAATCCCGATAAAATTGCAGTATGGGGTGATAGTGCTGGTGGTAACCTTGCAGCAATGGTAGGAACAACAGCAAATGTAGATGCTCTGAACGGTGATAATAAGGAAAATCTTGAATACTCCTCATCGGTTCAGGCGGTTGTTGACTGGTTTGGTCCTCTGGACTTCCTCAAAATGGACGAACAGTTTGCAACGGCAGGAATCACGCCTAAATTTGGAAAAACCAGCAGTGAATCTTCACCAGAGAGTCAATATATAGGGCAGTTGATAACGAATAATCCAGAACTAACGGAAAAAGCAAACCCTGGAACCTATATTTCCACAATAAATGTTAATACTGCTCCAAACTTTCTTATTCAGCATGGGACAGCAGACGCCAATGTTCCTTCACAACAATCTGTTGAATTTGCAACACAACTTAAGGCGGCGATAGGCGATAGCAAAGTAAAACTTGAATTGTTGGAAGGCGCTGGACACGGCACTCAGGAATTTACTACATCAGAAAATCTTGATAAAGTGTTTAAGTTCCTTGATGGCATACTGAAATAAAATCAAAATACTCAAGAACACAAATGAAGCGAAGCAAAGCATAAATCGAACAATGGATACTACAGAAAGCATCTATCTGAAAAGGTAGGTGCTTTTGTCTTGTAGATATAAAAAAATAGGGAAAAAAGGAGTAAGTTGTGTAGAACATTTCGTTTGAGGATATGATTAATATAGAGGTTATAATAACTTTCTATTTTTTGGATTTTGAAAAGTTTCTGGAAATATGGTGATAGGTACTGGGAAATTAAAGAAAGACCAGCTAATAAAAGTCAATAAATCTGATTGATTTTCTTTAGAAATTTTCAATCTTAAAAAAGAGTATGAGAAACCAAGCCATTGAAAAATCCGAACAATGACCTTGGAGAAGCTACATTTTAGCAATTTTTAAGCAACATGTTTTGGTGCAGTTTGAAGCTTGTTGTTTCTCCATGCTTGGTGCTCCTGCGGGCTTCTAAATTCAAACGGTTTTAAGTCACGAAGAACCGCAAAAATGTAGTGGAGCAACTTATGCATAACGGCTATAAGGGCCACCTTTTTCTTCTTGCTGACACATTTTTTCAAATAGTAGTCGCGAAGAATCGGATTTATGGAATCGCCGTTTCTGGTGGTTCTTATTGAGGACAGAGCCATTGTGAAGAGAACTCTTCTGCCAATGCGGGTGCCTCGTTTAGAAATCCTGTTGCGGTCGCCAGTGAACTTGCCCGACTGATTGACTGATGGATCTATGCCAAAGAAAGCTGTAAAGGCCTTTGGAGACTTGAATAGGCTGAAATCGTTGATTTCCGCGATCAGAGTGACCGCACTGATAAAGCCTACGCCAGGCATTTGATCCAAAAGCTCGATGTGCTTTCGAGCGGTGTCAGGAAAGTCGCTTGAGTCGATGATAGTGTGCAACTGTGATTCTATAGCATTAAGACACTTTTTAAAGCTGTCGATTCCATCAAGATGGAATCTTATTTTGGAGTCAAGCAGAGCGAATTCATTTGGCATACTCAAAGAAAGCTGTGCTGTTTCAAGAAGTTGCAGAGCTTTTTTGGCTGACCACTTCTCGCCTTTTCTGCCGCTTTTGGAAATGAGCTCAAGCAACTGCTGAGGGTCTGCATTTAGAACATCCTTAGGCGAAGGATAAGCGCTTAAAACAGCCAACGCGGTCTTTCCAAAAGGATTGGAAAACACATCAAGAAAGCCCGGGAACAGCAAGTAAAGATCCGTGCAGAGCCTGTTTTTCATCTCAGTGAGCATGTCACAGCGGGAGTAATATTCCCTCACCATCATGCGAAGTGCGAGAATTTGAGGCTCGGGCATCATGGAAAACTTTACATCCTGGTATTTTGCAAGCCTTGCGATAGCCTCGGCATCTTTATTATCATTTTTCACTTTTCTAATGTCGAAATTCTTGGTAGAATGGACACATAAAGGGTTTAGGACAAAACCTTTGAGGTCATTCGATCTCAGAAAGAAGAAGAGTGGTAAATGAAAGATACCCGTAGATTCTACGAAGTAGATGGGCTTTCGTTTTAACCGCTCTTCTTCTTTTTTGAGAATCTCGAGCAGCTTGTTAAATCCAGCAGGATTATGGTCAATCCTGAAAGGCTTGCGGATGAGCTCTCCGGAAGGTGCTATCATTGCAACTACAGAAAACTCTGATGAAACATCAATTCCGACAACAAAATCGTTTAAAAATTGGGACAAAGTAACACAACCTTTCTGCTTAGAATGAATCAGAGTATCCACTTTGTTTGAGGACGCCAAACAACCTTGCATTTGAAACGGGTAACACCAGAAGGTGGCCCAACCAGCTAAACATCGAATCGTCCTTGTGGAGTGACACGCTAATTTACGGATAAGACCTCATGATGTGAGGGATCCAGGAGGAACGCACATCTATCTCTCTGACAAGTGAGATTATAGCACGAAGTTTAGTGATTTTCATTCAAGAGTGTCGCTGGTTCATCTGAACAATAAATGTTAAGTTATCAAGGAACATTCGGACGGGTTTTTGAACCCTAACCCTATATTTATCTTACAAGGGAGGAACCGCTTAATGTTTAGAGAAATGAGAAGAAAAAAGCAATTATTATCACCTGAAGATACAATAGCAGTAATGGATAGATGCACAAACGGTGTCCTGGCGTGCTTAGGCGATGAAGAGTACCCATATTCTGTTCCTTTGAGTTATGTATATTTCAATGACAAAATCTATTTTCATTCAGCAAAGGCCGGCCATAAAATTGAGGCCATCACTAAATATCCAAAGGTGTCTTTTACGGTAATAGATAAAGATACAGTTGTAGGCAATGAATATACGACTTATTTCCGTAGCGTTATAGCCTTTGGAAAAAGCTAGAATAGTGGAAGGCGATGAAATGCTGGAGGCTTTCAAGGCTTTAGTAAAAAAGTATTCAGGCGATCAACCCGAAGACGCCCAGCACAAGGAAATAGCCGGATGCACTCAGGCATATATTGTTGCAATCGACGTTGAATATATAACGGGCAAGGAAGCTATAGAGCTTGTCAGAGCAAAACAATGAATAATAAGCATGGACACAGACACAACTTGTGCAGTTTGCGAAATTACACAAATGATGAATTATGTTATATCTAAGGAGGAGTTTATATGTCAAGAAAAGCCTTTAGGGCAGCTGGAGCTGCAACTGTTGGACCATACTCACATGCAATTGAATCAGGAGATTTGATTTTTTTATCTGGGCAGACCCCAATAGACTCACAAACTGGAAAGCTTGTGGAAGGCGATATTGTTGAACAGACAAAGCAATGTTTTAAGAATCTTTTCAATGTATTGGAAGCAGCAGGCCTAACCTCTGACAATGTTGAAAAAGTAAATGTATTTTTAACAGATATGAATAATTTTACAAAAATGAATGAAGTTTATTCGAAACAATTTTCCGAACCATATCCTGCTCGTACAACTATAGGAGTGGCGTCGCTGCCTCTAGGTGCTCAGATTGAGATAGAAATGATAGCAAGGAGAAAATAATTGAGACAATAATTCATGTAAACACGAGTACGTACGGATAAAAGCCTGGGAGATATTTTATATATTAACCACGGGCTTTTTTTATTTTTTTAAATTACCTATCAGAGTCATGCAAAATCCGGATATCGTTTTCCTGAATAATATATTCTGTTTTGAGCCATATAAAAAATTAAATACGGATTAAAGGTTTACGCTCAAAATGTTTTGTGCTATATTAACCTACATGCAAAATATAATTAATCGCCGGGGAATATGGTTATAACATTGTGTTTTTATCCATGATAATGTGCCGGTGGATTAAGCACAGCGAGGTGAAAAATTTGAACGAAAAAACTAAAGCGTTAAAGGCGGCATTTCCCCATACGATCCCTGTATTTACCGGATTTATTTTTCTAGGCTTTGCCTACGGCATCCTAATGAACAGCAAGGGATACGGTATTGGCTGGAGTGTGTTGTTCAGCTTGGTAACATTTGCGGGCTCGGCCCAATACGTAGCCATAAGCTTTCTTACATCAGTTTTCAATCCTGTTTACGCACTTCTTATGACATTAATGGTGAATGCCCGCCATTTATTTTACGGGATTTCAATGCTGGACAGGTATAGGGATACCGGCAGGCTAAAGCCATACCTTATTTTTGGCATGTGCGACGAAACATTTTCAATCACCTGTTCAACTGAGCCGCCTGAAGGTGTCGACCGAAGCTGGTTTATGTTCTTCATAACTTTTCTAAACCACAGCTACTGGGTTATGGGCTCGGCTCTTGGAGGACTGCTGGGTTCTATGATTTCTTTCAATACTAAGGGTCTTGATTTTGTGCTTACAGCCCTTTTCGTAGTAATTTTTGTGGGCCAGTGGAAAGCTCAGAAGGACCATAAGCCGGCAATAATAGGAGTCGTGTGTTCATTGGCTTGCCTTTTGGTTTTCGGGCAGGGTAATTTCATTATCCCTTCTATGCTTGCAATACTTGCTGTGCTTATGATGTTTAGGAAAAGAGAAGAAGAATATGATTACGATAGTGAATTGGTAGAGGAGGGAGCCTAATGACTTTAACGCCTGTTCAGACCCTAATTACTATAGGTATGGTGACTGTAGGGACAATGATAACAAGGTTTTTGCCTTTTGCAGTATTCAAGAATGCAAATTCAAGCAGTTCATATATAAGCTATCTTGGGCAAGTCTTGCCGTATTCCGCAATAGGCCTGCTGGTTGTATATTGCCTCAAGGGAGTTGATCTTAGCGGCCCGACCCACGGGCTTCCGGAGGCGATAGCCGTTATTTTCATAGCGGCGCTTCATTATTTCAAGGAGAATGCGCTCTTGAGCATAGGCGCGGGCACTGTTTTCTACATGGTGCTTGTTCAAGCTGTTTTTATTTAAAAAGAGAATTTTTGCAGTAGTGATAAAGCTTATAACCGCAGAAAAAAGGGGCTCGCCATAAAGGCGAAAACCCTTTTTTCGATTTTTGGACTTGTAAGCACTAAAGAATATTATTGTTTAAATTGAGGCGATTGTGGAGCTGTTAAGAATGGTTACTTATTGTAATTTGGCGATTTTATCCAAATATTTATTCATATCGAATTTTCTATCCAAGCCTTTTGAATTCATATATCTTACAGTTCCAAATATTTCTCGCTCCTTCCAGGGCCTGTCATGCTTTCCGAAGCACCATGCTACTCCAGCAAAACTGTTTGGATCCCGGCCATCAAGACAGTATTTGTTGTTGAGATATATAGCTTTTTTAAATGCATCCTCAGGAGTTGCGCTCCATTCCAGTATTTTCTTGCCCCAGTACATTCTCATATACCCATGCATTTTTCCTGTCAGCACCATCTCCTTTTGTGCGGCATTCCAATACAAGTCGTGGGTCTTGGATTCTTCCAATTCTGCAAGGGCATATAGATACTCCCTATCATCCGCCGCATGGTTTTCAAGAGTTGACCTGGCCCAGGATGGTATTGCTTCGTAGGAATCGTATTTTTCATTATAAATAATGAAATTCATACTTAATTCCCTTCTGACAATAAGCTCTTCAAGAAAGTCTTTTTTATCTTCCTGGTTTATATCCACTAATCGTCTGAAAATGTATAGTGGGGATATCTGGCCAAAATGAAGATAAGGGCTTATTTCCGATGAATAATCCAGTCCCGGTTCATTTCTATATTTGCTATAGAGTGGCAACTTTTTTGAGATGAAATCTTCCAGCAATTTCTTTGCCTGGCTGGTGCCGCCCTTGAAAAAGCTTACAGGCCTAACTGCTTTGTCAATTTCCAACTGCGCTGCATCACTTTCAATATCGTCCACATCAAATTCAACAAAGGGAATTTCCAAATCAGTGGAGGGCAGATTGACGGTCGTCTCATTTAATGGTGATATGAAGCTGTCCAGTACTTTGTTTATTTTAGCCCTGAACGTGGCGGCTGAATATTCTTCCTTTGTGGAAGCCGACTCAACTGGTACAATGACGTTGGTTTCAACCTGTATTACGGGGCAAACGGCATTTTGGGCTAAAAAATCCCTCCATTGCCGCTCTATTCTTAAATAGCCCCTGTCTACGATCATTAACGCAGCCAGAGAAGAGATTTCGAGAGCTCCTATTTCAGGCGAAACTCTTCTTATAAGCATTCTTATATTTCTATTTGCCAGTTCAGTTTTCACTTCCTTTAGGCCTTCCAGCATAAAGTAATAATGTCTTTCATTGGCCTCGGGAAAAAAATCTGTGATTCCAAAATAGACTATCAAAGGTTTTTTCAGACTGTTTGCATGGTGAATTGCATACTCTAGGGCATGATTGTACTCAGCTCTTTGAGAGCTTTGCATCCAATATACTACATAAGGATTATCGACCACATTTTTGTCATTAAGAATTTTAACTCTTTCCTGTGAAATCACAAAATCAGCTCCCAGAAATAAAGTTGGTTATATGTGTATTTTTAATACTTGATTACATCATTGCAGGAGATTGCCAAAAAACCCAATGCTCTGAAGCTGTTTTTCATGTAAGAAAGGCTTTTTGCTTTGAAAATTCAACATTGTCTTCCATTGAAATCATCTCCTAATCTCTTGGAAATATTCCGGACAAATAAATCTAGAGCTGATATATGTTATACCCACAATATCAGGGATTGAGTCAAATTCTGAAACTGTCAAAGGCACCTATCAGAAAACATAGTTTTTTTTATGGTTTCATAGGACTCATGTAGTAGCCAATATTGTAAATAATCATATTTAGGGTAAGAGTAATTTATATGACTAGAGCAGCGGTGCGTAAGTGCCTGCTCTAAAGGAGGATGCCTATGGAGTCCCATAAAGAAAAGGTAAGGAAGATAGCAGAGCAACTGAAGGAGCGCAAAAGCTCTGCGCCCTTGACTCTTAAGAAGAAGTCTGTTTCCCATGAAGTCCCAAAGCCTAAGGACAAGAAGCATTCGGACGAAAAGCTGGACGTCAGCGACCTTGACGAGATAATTCATATCGATGCGGAAAAACGCATCTGCATCGCAGAGCCCGGCGCTACCTTCGAGAAGGTTGTAGCTGCTACAATAAGGCACGGGCTTGCACCGGTTGTAGTGCCTGAGCTAAAGACTATAACAATCGGAGGTGCGGTTTCAGGAGGATCCATTGAATCCATGTCGTACAGGTTCGGTGGATTCCATGACAGCTGTTTCGAATATGAGGTGGTGACAGCAAAAGGGGATGTGCTGATTTGCACACCTGATAACGACAATAAGCTGTTGTTCCAGATGGTGCATTGGGCTTTCGGCACATTAGGAATAATCACACTTCTTAAATTCAGGCTAATACCAGTAAAGCCGTTTGTTAAGGTGACATACGAGAAATACGAGACTCTTGAAGAATACAAGAACGCCATATGGGAGCATTACACGAAAAAAGACATAGATTTTATGGATGGAATTATACATTCGCCCAAGGAATATGTCCTCAGTGCCGGCGATTTTGTCGACAAGGCTCCCTACACCCACAGCTATGACTGGGTGAGGATATATTTTCTCAGCACGGCAAGGCAGAAAGAGGATTACCTTAGGACGTCTGATTATTTCTTCAGGTACAACAAGGGCGTGACTAATGTGCATCCGAAATCCTTAGTCGGAAGGCTACTGCTGGGGAGGTTCATAAATTCCAACAGCACATTGAAGCTGGCCAATACCTTCAGAAAGGTCATACCATCAACGGCTATACCTATAACGGTCGATACTTTCATACCCTTTTCAATGATGGAAGAGTTCATGGAATGGTATGAGAGGGAAATAGGTCATTTCCCATTGTGGTGCGTACCTTACAGGGTGATGCGCAAATATGAATGGCTGTCTGATGAATTCATAAGCAATGTCAGGGACGAGCTGTTCCTTGATATCGCACTATACGGAATGCGAAAAAAAGATGCGGACTATTACCACAGGATAATAGAGAAAAAGCTCATAGAGCTAGGCGCTATAAAGACTCTCATATCTACCAATTTGTATTCAGAAGAGGAATTCTGGAGGATATGGAACAAAAAGAACTACGACTTGGTAAAGAGCAAAACAGATCCTGATAACATATTCAGAGGGCTTTACGAAAAGACCTGCAGGGCATCAAGGGGGTTGGGCAGGTAGAGAGTTGATGGGGGTTTGATTTTTTTTTGCTGGATACATCCAAAACTTGATGTATAATATACTATGAACGGTTGCGGCAAAATATATAAATCATTTTAAATGATTAGGCCGTTTTTTATTAATAAGCATAAAGGAGAATGGGGATAATGGCTGGAAACAAAACTATTTGCACTGTAAATAATGTGGACTATTCTACAATAAGAAAGGCAATGTGTTCGGGAGCGAGAACACAGCAAGAGCTAGTTGATATGGTTGGAGTATGCACTACCTGTGAGGGATGCAAAAGCGAGCTGGATAAAATACTTTTATCTGTATGCGGCTGCAAGGACGTTTCGCTAAAGGCTGTGGTAGACGCTGTCAAGAATGGAGCCGATACTGTAGATAAGGTTGGCGAAGTTACAGGAGCAGGCACTGGCGAAGGCTGTGGGAGATGTAAGGCTCTGATTGCCAATGTACTTGAGCTTGGCAGATAATATAGTTCTATCAAACTCTAACAAAAACGAATGGAAAAGAGTCGTTTGAAATCGAAGGCATCTATCTGAAAAGATAGGTGCTTTTTTAGTGTCAGAAAATATTCTAAGCAGAAAAGGACCGGATTTCAAAGAATGAAAAATCCGGTCCACTTGCTAAAATTACTTGTTCAAAAGCTCGCATATTCTCCTAAGCCCTTCTTCGAGTACTGAACTTGGGCAGGCCAGGTTGAGTCTGATGTAGCCGTCGGAGTCCGCAACAAACATGTTGCCTCCCTCAAGAAGAACTCCGGCGTTGTTTGCAAAGTAAAGAGGCAGGTCGACATCTTTTGAAACGTAGGCGTTTATATTGATCCAAGCCAGGTAGGTTGACTCTGGAATTTTGAAGACAGCCTTCGGCAGGTGTTCTTCAAGGTACTGTCTTGTGAATTCAAAGTTACCGTCCAAATATGCCTTAAGCTGGTTGAGCCACTCTTCACCATGCAGGTATGCCGCCTGAGCCGCTGCGATGCTCAGAGGGTTTTCAAAAGGATAGTGTCGCTGTTTCCAGGTGGCCCTAAGCTCGTCGTTAGGTATAATGACATTCGAGAACATAAGCCCTGCCATATTGAATGTCTTGCTTGGAGCCATGCAAGTGATGATTCTGTCTGTTTCCGGGAAAAGCTTAGCTAGAGGCGTATGTGTTAGCCCTGTTCTAAGGAGATCGCAGTGTATCTCGTCGGATATTATCCAAAGACCGTTGTCCAGGCATATCTGTCCGACTTTTCTAAGCTCCTCCTCAGACCATACACGCCCTGAAGGATTGTGGGGATTGCAGTATACGCACAGAGTGACCTTCTCGTCCTTTGCCTTTCTCTCTATATCATCGAAATCCATAGTATAGTAGCCGTCATTTTCCAGCAGGGTAGAGCATACTGTTTCTATGCTGTTGAAGTCGGCCGCATATTTGAAATAGGCATACGAAGGAGTCAATATAAGTATCTTCTCGTCGGGCTTGCAGATGTGTCCTATAAGTTCGAATAGGGCAGGTATTATACCGTTTGATGTTACAAGATGCTCCTTGGGGAATGTCCAAGCGTAACGGTCCTGTGTCCATGATGAAAACGCCTCATAGTATTCCGGGTCGAAAACCTTTGTATAGCCGAATATCCTCTTGTCGGCCCTGTCTTTAATTGCCTGAACTACTGCTGGCGGGGTTGCAAACTCCATGTCTGCCACCCACATGCGTATGAATTCATCATCCGCATAAGGAAACTTCATAGTTGGCGGGGCGTGGAAAATATACTCCCTGAATCCGTCTGTGTTCATGGCGTTTGTGCCTCTTCTTTCAACTATTTCATCAAAATTGTAATTCATAAAGCACCTTCCTCTTTAATTTTATCGTTTCAATTTGAAAAGTCTAATTCATTGAAGTCATTATCGCACAAGTGATTTGGTTTTTCAAAAAAGCTAAAATCTATTTAGGGGAAACAAAATCTTAAAATAGTTTCATTAAAGTGGATAAATTCTCTCTCCTATGCTAAGATTGAAGAAGTTTAATGGATTTTTTATTTATTCAGCAAATTGAATAATCTGGCGAAACCTAGGTTTGGAGGCTGAGCATGGAAAAAATAAACCGAGAGATCGGCAGGAAAATCAAAAATTTCAGGAAGGGCAGGGGCATAAC